>CAYYAR010000019.1:0-63973 GCA_964470065.1 uncultured Verrucomicrobiota bacterium
TCGATACATCAATCACTTACAACAAATCACACCCCAAAAATGGGGAATGTCCTGCACCGAATACATGCACTTTTTGTCCATCTCTTGCATGAGGGTATTTTGGGACTTTTCGAGCGGCATCACAATCACGGTAATCTTACAGGAATGAAAGGTGGGCCAACGGCGCCGGGACGGCGATGGCTAAACCCGTCATTTGTTGTATGTTAAGTCTGGAGATCATGCATGAGTATCCTACTACGCAAGGCGGCTGAACGCGGGCGGGCTGATATGGGGTGGCTGGATAGTCGCCACAGCTTTTCTTTCGGAGAGTATTATGATCCCGACCACATGGGTTTCCGGTCTCTTCGCGTAATCAACGATGACCGCGTGGCCGGAGGCGGGGGCTTCTCGCCCCACCCGCATCGCGACATGGAAATTTTCAGCTACGTGCTGTCGGGTCATCTGGAACACCAGGACAGCATGGGCAACCGGCGCACGCTCGCGCCGGGCGACGTGCAACTGATGAGCGCCGGCACCGGCGTCACCCATAGCGAATACAACCCCGATGCGCACGAGGGCACGCGCTTTTTACAAATCTGGATTCAGCCCGGACAAAAAGGTTTGCCACCGGCTTACTCCGAGTGGAGGCCCGGACCGGGCGATAGCGCGGCGACCAAGGTCCTGGTGATTTCTCCGGACGGCCGCGAGGGCTCGGCGACTATCCGGCAGGATGCGTTCGTCTATCGTGTGCGCATGCGGGATGGACAACATGTGGATCATGACGTGTTGGAGGGGCGCGGCCTTTGGTTGCAGATCATGACCGGTGGAGCCGCTTGGGGCGGGATCACACTTGCGGAGGGCGATGGCGCCAGCACCGGAACCACCGGCCGCCATACTTTTTACGCCCGTGGCGATGTCGAGGCCCTGCTATTCGATTTGAAATAGCGGCGAGGCATTGGAACACAAAAAAGGCGCGGAATATATCCGCGCCGATTATTCATCAATTCGTATGCGTTGCGTTATTCGCTATCGCGGCTTGAGCTGGTATCAAGGCTTAACGTCACGGTGCTGATCTGCGTCAGATTAAAGCCCGTCCAGTAAATCGCATTGCCATCGCCGTCGGTGACCATGATGTCCCAATATTCCGATTCCTCACCGGGTTCGAACGTCACATCCACGCTGGCGCCGGCCTCAAGAATATCTTCTTCCATGATATCATCGCCCCACTCCTCGGTATCGCTCGGGCTGACATAGACCTCGTAGATATCGACTCCGGTATTGTTTACGATGGTGAAGTCCAGATTTGCCGCATAAGCAGAACTCGTCGTCCACACCAAGGCCATGGCGGCCACCAGCCAGAACAGTCTTTTCACACGAACTCCTTGTTTATTTGAGCAACGAGGCAAACCGCCGCGAAGTATCCCCCGCGAGTAAACGGCAGCGATCGGTGCTCCTGAAGCGACATCATCCGTTTTCCATTTTAAAAATCAACGAATTTACGCATGTGCATAATCAGTCGGCAGCGGGTATGAACAGACGGAATATGCTGCCCCTTCCCGGCCGGCTCTCTACAGTGACCACACCCTTGTGCATCTGCACGATACCAAGCACGGTGGGCAAACCAAGGCCCCGGCCGGTAAATTTGGTCGAGTAGAATGGATCAAACAGCATCCGGATGGCATCGGGCGCAATACCCACCCCGCTGTCGGATACTTCGAGACAAGCGTATTTGCGCGCCTCGGGATGAAACGTCACCGGGTTGCGGCCCGGTGACGGAATGGCATCGGCATCGACGGCGCTCGTGCGCACGCGAATGATATTTCGTTCCCCGCTTGCGGCCTCCCAGGCATTGATCAACAGGTTGGACAGTGCCTCCTGCATCATCGCCGGATCCGCTTCCACCACAGGGCCGCTACCCGGCAAAGGCGGCAGCACCATGGAGCCAGCGGGAATGCCCGCGCGAATCAAATCGATGCCGGCCGCGCACAAATCGGCAAGATCCACCCGGTGCAGGGAAACCGGACGTTGACCGAGGTAGGTAAGCATCACCCGGCTGACCTCGGTTCCCCGCCCGGCCGCCTGCATGGCCGCGGCCAGATATTCCGTGACTGGCGCGACACACGCGCCTTGATCCGGAAGAGCGGACAGTGCCATCTCGAGATTTCCCATTACGGTCATCAGGTGATTGTTGAAGTGGTGAGCCACTGCGCCGGCCAACCGGCCGAGGCTTTCGAATTTTTCCAGGCGTTGCCTTTCGCGCTCAAGCGCGGCCTTTTCCAACTCGAGGCGACGCAATTCCGTCACATCGGCAAGCGTGCCGCGCAAGATGTTAATACGGTGTTCCGCCCGCTCACCCCGGGCGATGCAATTCCTGATTGTTCCGTCCGGCCGCACGATGTCGAGGGGGATCTCGTAAGGTTGGCCGGTTTGTAAAAGCCGGGTCACGACACCGATCAGATTTTTCATGGTTTCCGGCGTGTAGAACTTCTCCTGCTCTCGCAGCGGCGGAGCCTCTTCGGCGGGTTCGAGACCAAGGATCCGGAAATATTCCGGAGACCACCAGGCGATGTCGTGCTCCGAATCCCAGATCCAGCTTCCGACATGTGACAGTCGCTGTGCTTCGATCAGTTCTGCGGCACGGAGGTATGTGTGATTGATATCGATGGATTTAAGCTTGCCGACGGATTCCTCGAATGCGTCGGGATTCATGGTGGAGAGGACACGGGTGGTGAGGATATAACCCCCGATCGATCCATCGTTATCCCGCCAAGGATTCAACTCCACCTCTTGCCACTCGAGCAGTCCATCACTGCGCACAAACCGGTCTTCCTCCAACCGCACCCGCTCGCCCTGCCTCACGCGCCGGATCGCATCCCGCCATGTCGCACCCGGCTCGGCAAGCGCGGCATGATGGAATTGACCGGCGTAATCGCGCTCGTCCAAACCATAAAGCTCGCGCCAACCTTTGTTGGCCACGATGTACTTCATTTCCCGGTCGAGAATAGCGATGGCGAAAGGGATCTGTTCGATGAATGCAGGGAACGGTTGACCCTGATCATTTCCGACGACCAAGCGCGGATCTTCAGGATGACGACGCTCCGATGACGCTTTTCCGGGCATGACTGAACGGCTTCTTGTCGAGAAAAAAAACCACCCACCTTCACAAGTATAGCAAAGGCTGGCACGTCGGGAAAGCGGCCCATAATCCAACCCGGATCAAAAATTATATATTACGTATCTTGTTGATCATCATATATTTACGTAGCTAACGAAGTTCTCTCGCCCCTCCGAGAAAGATTTTTTCCATTTTGCAATCCATTGAGTGTATGTTTAGCGTTTTATCATGTGTGTTTGTTCCTTCGTAAAAAAGCCTACTCCTTTATGGGTATTTTTATGGCTTGCCTTGGCTCACGGTAGCTACGCGCAGTCGACGCGTCCCGGGTTGGGTGCCGTTCCTTACGCGGATGCCGGTGGCACCGGATATACATTCCGGACGTGGGCGCCGAATGCCACGAGCGTAGTGGTCCGCGGCACATTCAATGGCTGGGGTAATACCGCCATGATCCGGGAAGGCACCAACGGCAATTGGTCGGTGGATATCCGGAACGTGCAACCGGGACAGGAGTACAAGTACCGGATCAATGGCGTGGACAAACGCGATCCCCGTTCTCGTCGCGTTATTAGCTCCGCCGGCAACTCGATCGTATACAACACCACCAATTTCAACTGGGGCACTGCGCCCAAGCCCGCGCCCGCGCGAAATGACGCCGTCATCTACCAGATGCATATCGGCACATTCGAGGGCGGAACTCCGCCACGCACGTTCGACCAGGCCATCACCCGACTCGACCACGTGAAAAATCTCGGCGCAAGTGTGATCAAGTTGATGCCGGTGAATGAATTTCCCGGTGGATTAAGCTGGGGATACAACCCGACGGATCAGTTTTCCATGGAATCGAGCTATGGCAGCGCCGACGGTCTCAAACGATTCGTGAAAGCCTGTCACGAGCGCGGCATCGCCGTATTCATGGATGTGGTGCACAACCACTACGGCCCCACCGATCTCGACATGTGGCAGTACGACGGCTGGTCAATGAACAACCTTGGCGGCATCTACTTCTATAACGATGCCACCCGCGCAAATACGGATTGGGGCAACACCCGTCCCGACTTTGGCCGCGCCGAGGTCCGTTCCTTCATCCGGGATCAGATCATGATGTATGTGGAGGAATACCGCATGGGTGGCTTCCGGTGGGACTCCGTCTTTAATATTTTGTATTATGGAAACAGCACCGCCAACTTCAATAACGATGGTTTCACGTTGTTGCGCGACATCAACTGGGAGCTGTCGCAAACCTATCCGGAGGTCATCCGCGGTTCGGAAGACCATGCGTTCGATCAACCGATGAATTTCGAATATGTGTGGGATGTCGGCTGGCGATGGAATATCCATGGACAACTGACGCAAGGCGCGGATGCGAACCGCTCGATGGCCACCGTGAAGAATCTTTACGACGGCTGGCAAACGCTCAACCGCGTGCTATTCACCGAAGCGCATGATTATGTGGGCCAACTCAATGGCCGCACCCGCCTGCCTTCGGAAATCGACAGCGCGGCGCCGGAAAGCATCTGGGCCCGCAAGCGCGCATTGCTTGGCGGCGCCATCGTGATGACCGCCCCCGGTATTCCGATGATTTTCCAGGGCCAGGAAATGCACGAGACGTTGCAATGGCATGACAGCGTGCCACTGCGTTGGACCCGCACCAACACCTTCGACGGCATCGTGCGCGCCTACCGCGACTTGATCCATCTGCGCCGCAATATCTATGGCGGCATGAATGGCCTCAAAGGCACCGGCATCAACGTGAACAAAACCGACGAACAGAACAAAGTGGTCACATTTATTCGTTGGAATACCGGCGGTCAGGTTGATGATGTGATGGGCGTGATCAACTTCTCCGCCACCATGTGGACCAACACCAACTACCTCGTTGACTTCCCCTCCACCGGCACGTGGTACCGTTATTTCAACAGCGACTCGACAAATTACGCATCCGATTTTGGTCATATCGGCGCCGACACGGTCGTGGCCTCAGGCAATCCGCCCCGCGCCGCCGTCAATATGGGCATGTACAGCCTGCAATTGTTCTCGAAGACACCCGCCAATTTCGTGCCGGTCGCACCGTCGGTGGCGTTCAATCCGCCCTCGCCCACGGGTTGCGTGCAAGTAGCTATTACCTACAATACCGGCACGGGTCCGCTGAAAGATGCGACGCAAGTGAACATCTATTTTGGTCGAAACGGATGGCTGAGCACAACCAACTTGCCGATGACCTCGCTCGGTTCCAACAACTGGCAGCACGTTCACACCCTCACCGCCGGAACGCTCGAACTGAACATGGCCTTCAACAACGGCATCAGCAACATCTGGGACAACAACAACGGCCAAAACTGGGCGCTTCCCGTCGTCGCCTGCAACGCCATACAAAACACCAATCCCGTCGACATCGTTTTCACCACCGCCGAGCAAACTGTCATCGCCGATACGCTCTCGGGAGTCATCTCGATTCAACTCGTTGACGAAAACAACCAGACAGCCCTGAGCACCAACAACTCAACCATCGCGTTGCGCAGCAGCCTTGCCGGAACGTTCCGCAACGCCGGCGATACGGCCACCATCACCTCGGTTGTCATCAGCAATGGGCAGTCCTCCGCCAGCTTCCGCTATACGTCCGCGACGCCCGGCACGCATCAACTGACCGTCTCCAATGCCGCACTGCCAATCGCCACGCAACCACTTACCGTGACGCCACCGCCCGATCCGTTTGATTTGCTGGTGCTCGGCAACGGGGCCGTTATTGCCGATGGCAGCACCACGCCGGCCGCCTCCAACAACACGTATTTTGGCGAAGTATTTGCCGGCACGAATTTCAGCTGCGTGTTCACGGTCACGAATACGGGTGCCGCCACATTGGGCCTTGGCGGTTTGCAAATCAGCGGGGCCGCCTCGAGTGATTTCACGGCGGTCAACCCGCTCCCTGCCTCGTTGGCCGCCGGACAAGCCACCAACCTGACCATTCAGTTCACTCCATCCGCGTCGGGACTGCGTAGCGCCACCCTGAGCTTCACCAATTCCACCAGCGCAAAATCACCGTACAACTTCACTATCAGCGGCACCGGTGTGGTTCCGGTGATTGCGCTCTCGGTTACTTCCATCACGGCTACCACCACGGCCGGAAATTCACCCGCACCGGTCTCATTCGCGGTAACGAACACCGGTTCCGGCGTGATGGCCTATACCGCATCCGTGAATCAGGCGTGGCTGAGCATTGCGCCCGCCAGTGGAAGTGTCACCGCGGGTGCCGGCCAGTCGCACACAGTGAATTTCTCGACGGCTGGATTATCCGCCGGATCGTACAGTGCCACCGTCACCGTAAGCTCGGCGTTTGCTTCTAACGATCCGCGCCGCATTTCCGTCGCGTTGACCGTGAATCCGTCGCCACCCGCAACCCGGCTTGTTTTCACGAATGCACCGCGCACGATGGCGGCGGGAGAAACCTCAGACTTGCTCACCATTGCCCTCGCCGATGCGCAAGGCAATTACGTGGCAAGCACCAACAATCGCATGATCAATCTCGCGACCGACAAACTCGGCACCTTCCGTGGCGCCACCGGGACCAACATCATCTCCGCCATCGTGATCAGCAATGGCCAGTCACGTGCGGATTTCCGCTACAACTCATCCTCCGAAGGCGCACACATCATCGTCGCGTCCGACAGCGGCTCGCTTGGCTCGGTGACCCAGACATTGACGATTAGCTCGTTTATCGTGCAGCAATTCTCCACGAACACACAATTCACGGTGCCGGCCGGCGTTTCGCAACTTACGGTCGAGGCATGGGGCGGTGGTGGCGGCGCATTAAGAAACGGTACGACGCGGCGCCCGGGCGGCGGCGGTGGCGCGTATGCCCGTTCGACGCTCAACGTGGTGCCGGGTGCGGTGTTTAATGTGGTCGTGGGCCAAGGTGGCGCTGCCGGTAATCCGGCTGCGGCGGGCGGCGATTCCTCATTCGGCAACAGCGCGGGCACCAATCTTCTCGCCAAGGGTGGCGGTGGTGCATCGGGTACGTCCACGGTTGGTCCGGGCGGCTCGGCAAACACCAGTATCAGCACGGATGGTATCCGCTTTCCCGGTGGCGCAGGTGGAGCACGTGGTCCAACTGGTGGCGGAGGCGGTGGCGGTGGCGGGTCGGCCTTCACAACCGCCAATGGCACGGTTGGTTCCGCCGGTACATCAACTTCAGGAGGCGCGGGCGGTGCGGGAACGGGCAGTGGCGGCAATGGCGGCGCACCCAACACACCCGGACTAAACGGTACAGCGCCCGGCGGCGGTGGCGGTGGAAATGGCAACGGGAATAGAACGTCCGGTGCCGGTGCGGCGGGCATGGTCCGAGTCAGTTATAGCATCGTCCGTAGTGGTTTGTTGACCATTGAACCGGAATTTCCGCAAGGCTGCGTGCCGCTCACATTAACGTATGACGACAACAACGGCCTTCTCGCCGGTGCGTCGCAGGTGAACATGGTCATCGGTTTCAACAACTGGACCTTCTCGCAAACCATCGCGATGACCCGCGTGAACGCGAACTCGTGGACATCCACCTTCACCATTCCCGAAGGCACACTCATGATGGAGATCGCACTCAACAACGGCGCAAACACATGGGATAGCAACGGCGGAAACAACTGGAATGTCTACGTAACCGGATGTTTCCTCGCCGAACCGGTATCGCTGGCCATCACCGATCCCCCATCCGACATCACGGTCCCCTACACGAACGGTATCGTCACCGTTCGCGGCGCCGCCGAGCGCATCGCCGGCGATCTTGTGTGGGAAAACGTCGGTACCGGCGAAGCCGGCTCCGTGCCGGCCGGCGAAAGCTGGCAGCTTTCCTCCGCCGCGCTGGAGGTCGGGCCCAACTTGTTCCGCGTCACCGGGTGGAGCAACACGGAAAACCCCAACCATGGCGCCCATGACAGTGCAACAAATTCCGTGTATGCCACCGTGTGGACCAACGGCATGGATGGTGGCGTTCGCTGGGGTGGACCGTGGGAAATCAGCGCCTCGGGCAGCGCCGGACACTTCATCGCCACATCCGCCGAAGCCAATCTCGGCATCAGCACGCGCGCGTGGGCCTTGTGGGCCAACACCAATCAAGCTGGCACGGCCGAAGCCCGCCGCAACTTTGCCGACCGGCTTCATGCCGGGGATATCCTGACCTTCAAGTTTGAAAACAACTGGATCGATAACGGATCAACCGTCGGCTTCGGCCTGCGAAATTTCTTCAACGAGAACCTCTTCGAGTTCATGTTCACCGGTGGCGGAACCAATTATGTGGTAAACGATGGACTGGGCAACGCGCGCAATACCGGCATCGCCTGGACGCAATCCGGTTTGAGCATCACCTATGAGTTGACGTCGCCGACCACCTATCGACTTGAAGCCAATTCCATGGTTATCACCGGCGAACTGGTCGCGGCGCGGGAAGTCATGATTCGCGAATTTCGCGCATGGAATGCCGGCGCCGGTCCGGGGGTTAATTACAACGTGTATTTCACGGACCTGCAAGTCACGGGCGTGCCGCTCGAACCCGAAGTGCTAACCGCCCAGCGCACCGTCACCCGCAAATACGGCCCGACCTTCAATTACTCCACCTCCCCGGATAAATCCCAAGTGAATCTCGGGTTTCCGGTCACCGAAATCGGCTACATCTACGAAATCGTTGGAAAAACCAACCTCATGGATCCGGAGTGGACAACCATCGGACAGGTCATGTACGGCAACGGGGAGTCCTTGCAGGTTTCGATCACCAATGCGTACCAGAACATGTACCTCCGCACGCGCGTCCGCCCGGTGGAGTAATTCGCCATTCCCTACAGGCGACGGCTGACCGGGGCAAGCTGGATGCGGTGATCAAGCATGCGGATATCCATGGAAGGATCGCGCGTTTCCTCGACGTTCCATTGGCGACGTAGCGACATGTTCAACCCGGTGACGATCTCAAAAAACGTACAGCCGTCATTGCCTTCCAGATGATAGGTCGAAGGCGGATGCCCGCTGATCATGCGCCACAAACCATCGACGGTATCCTCGAGGAATGCACAGGAGGGAATCCAACGCGCACTCGCCGCGATGCGACCATGCTCTTCATGTTGCCGGTGCAGAAAATCGACCATGTTATTGCTGCCCGGGCGGTCCCCGATTTGCCAGCCGATGCGGGCAATAAATGCCTCGGGATCCGATTGGCGCACCTGCTGCTCGCATTCGTACTTGTAACGCCCGTAGTCATCCTGCGCATCCGGAATTTTTTCCGGGGCGAAGGGTCCCGATCGCGAACCATCAAAAACGGATACCGAACTGATAAAAACGAATTCAATCCCCCGCTTCGCTGCGGCCGAGGCCAGGCTTCCCGCCCACGACGGAGCGCCGGTGGCGAGATGAACAATCAGACCGGGTGATTCGCGATCGATAAACGCCTCACCCCGGGCCGCATCCTCCACCGGCACTGCTTGCCGGTCCCAACCCACCACCTCGATCCCTTCCATGCGCAATCGCCGGGCCATCACCGGAGCGACGGTGCCATTCAAACCGGTCAGTATGGCTTTTTTGAACGTCATATAGTGCACTCTATACCGCGCATGAACCTACGGCAATCCGCATTCCGGCTGCGCATCGACAACGAGTCCACACTAGCGTCCAAGCAAATCCGCACCGATGGTTCCTTGCAGCAGGTTCAATGACTCCGCGGAAGCGAGAAATATCTTGCGGGCCTTGACGGCGCGCAACCGGTCTCCGATGCCCAGCCGCTCGGCCTCCTTCGCATATTCCGGCCGGGCGAGAAAACCTTCCAGCTCCTTGGCCAACTTGTCCTGCAAATCCGCATCGCGCGCCTGCCGGGCCGCCAAACGCCGGGCATACCAATCGCTCTTGATCACCGCGTCGCGCGTGAACATCGAGCGTGTTTCCGGATCGTTGAGTGTGCGACCCTCGTAGTTGCCCTTCGCCATGATATGGAGCAACGCCTTGATCGGCGGAACGGCATAATCAACCGATCCGTCATTAAAATACTGCGCGGCCACCCATTCATGTGCCGAGACGATGTTATCCATCGCATCGGCAAAAATCGCCGGGTCCTGTTTTTCCGGCTGAAGCATTTCGACCGGAAACACCACATCCGGCGTGGTAAAGATCCGGCCGCCGTATATTTTCATGAAGCGCGCGGTGATGCGGTAGCCGAGACGACTCGCCAGCACCAGCTTGCCCTCGAAGACAAAATCCTCGCACTTTTCAAGACACCCCTTGGCAATCAGATCCGCGGCGGTGCGTTCTTGCGGCCTCATCCGGCTCCATATTTCCGGCACCAGCAAACTCACGTCGTGATCGACGCGGTAGTGCGGCCCGACATAACCGGCCGCGGTAATGAAGGCATCGTAGCCGCAAACCGCCATCGATACGAACGCGTTGTTCAAATCATAGACCGGCGGCAACGCGTTGAACGGTGCCTTCGTCAACGCGCCCTCGGAACCGGCGCCGGTGGTCGACGGCGATTTTCCGGTGATGCTGGCGATGAACTCCATGAACAATTCCGGCAATTCCATGTGGTGCACCGGATTGAACACGCTGAGGGCACGAACCCCGGGCTCGGGCGGATTGTTGCGGCGGCCCGGGAGCACGGCATGCACCGGCGTGATCATGGGCTTGTCGGTGGTGAGCCGGCGGTAAAAGCGCGCGCCGACCTCGGCGAGATAACGCTGCCGCGGATTTTCCAGATCCGGTCGCGTCTGCAAGTAGCGCGGATTCTTGGTCGGCTTGCCATCGACCATGCGCGGATGCGAAGGCGCGCAGATGTAACCGGGAAAATCCTTCGCGAGATGCTGATGAAACATCGCCTGGATCGGCCCGGAATACTGACCAAACCGGATGGCATCCTCGACGATGCCGGTCGCTACATCGCGGGTCAGCGGTTCGTAATTGCAAAAGAAATTGCCGGGGCGCGCCATGTCGGCCTCCGTCTTCAGATCGTACCCGCGGTGGATGGCATCATCGGGCCGCTGGAAAAATTTGTTCTCGCAGTTGATCAGCATCTTGGCCGATGGCTGCGTGAATTCCGGATCAACTTTCTCCAGCACCGACCGCGGCGCGGTGACGGAAGCGGAGATGTCGTCCTCGGTGGAGATTTTTTCCGCCGGAATAAAATCCTTGCGCACCCCGTATATGCGCCACGATCCATCGTTGGAATAACCGACGCGAACATAACGCGTGCTGATCTTGCGGTCACGGTAGCGCAGCTCGTAGCCGGGCTTGCCGTTGATCGTATCGACACTGAAGCGACTTCGCCAATCCACCCCCCAGTCGGGCTTGTAGTAGCGCTTCACGACAAACACAAGGTCCTTGATATGCTGCGGAATGCTGTTGAGCCAGGCGTTGTAGGCATCGTTGAAGAAACTGGAAGGCGTGAGCAGCTTGATGACGGAACCCAGCGTGCGGTCCGGGCTCAACAGCGAGCGACCGCGGGTATTGTCCGGCTTGATCTTGAAGCGGTCGGAGTAATCGCGGTTGATGATTTGTTCGACGAAATCAAAATCCTTCTTCATGTCGGCGACGAAGACCGGGCCGTCGATCATCGCATCGGAAATGGGCTTGGAGATTTCCGATTTGCCGCCGCCCGAAACCGTACAGGGCTTGTGACACAAGGTGCCCTCGGCGATTTCTCCAACCAGCCGCCAGCGACTGCCACGCGCCGGTTTGAGCATGCTGATCTTGTATCCGGACGGCAGCACAAACGTCTGGTCCGGCAGCATTTTAATGGATCGACTTTTGCCGTTTTGCTTCCACGAAACCGTTTGCCGGTCCAGCTCGATGTGCGCATCCTCGGGAACATAAATAATGTCGTTATATTTCCGGTCGACGCCATACCCCTCCGGTCGAATATCCATGATGTCGGAGAAGAGGCGGCTGATTTCCGCAAAGGTTTGTCCCTTCTCCGGAATCAGGCTGTTCATGATGAAGTCTTCGCCCAAGTCGTAACGCGGAAATACAAAGGCGCCTCCGGCATGCTCTTCCTCGGCCAGACCGAAAAGATTGGCCGCGTAACTGATCTGTGTTTTTACCTCTTTCTTGCAGTAGCCGAAGTAGTTGTCGGCGATGAGGGTGACAATAACGCCGCGTTGGTCGCGGGCGGTGATTTTGAAGGCCGAGCCGCCGTTGTAGCGTTCATCCGGTTTGTCCCAGCACATTCCGTCGCGCACTTGGCGAGGGGTGGCGTCCTTGCGAGCGGGCAAACCAAGCTCCTTCTTGGTGAGTTTGGTGAGGTGCGGGGCAAGAATAACGCATCCCGTGTGGCCGCTCCAATGCTCGGCATCGAGGCCGGCATTGTCCCCGGGCAGGAACGGGTCACCGCCGTTGCCGAAGATCGACTCCACGAAATCCAGGTTGGCAATCATGCTGCCGGGCACGAAAAACCGGATTTCCATCCGCTTCTCCGGAATGAAGCCGGGGACTTCCGGGCAGATGATCGGCCGCAGGAGCAACGTCACCATGGTTTCCGCCCTCATCGGCTGCGACTCGGTGAACGGCAGTTGATTCAGATCGGCGGGAGGCTGAAGCGCGCGGTGGAGCAAACGCCCGAATACCGCCTTGGGAACCGCCTTCTTGTCGTCGGGGATGGGCAATCCACCCTCGGCGACATGAAAAACTCCCTGCGTGGTGCGGCGATCGTTGACAGGATTGTGCAATACGCCATTCGCCAGACGATAACTGCGAATGATGCCGGATTCGTAGTAGTCGCTGTCGGGCGGAATCGACAGCAACCGGGCTAGGCCCGGCCGGTCCAGCACGAAGGTACGCGCCGGCAGACGAAACGGGGCGTCCGGGCAGGTGTCGCCCACATACGAGGTGAGAAACTCCTGAATGCGGCGGTCGGCCGGACAAAGGTAATCCGAAAGCAGGCGCGATTGCTCCTGGTAATTGACCAGCAGCGACTTGCTCAGGGCTACCAGCGGGAAACTGGCATCGTCACCGAAAATCGGGCAACCCATCGCGGCCAGCTTGAGGTTGATGTATTCGATCAGCACACGTTCTTCCGGCGAGTAACGTTCAAGCATAGTCATAGCCATCCTCATTTATTTTTCACCCTGCAAAATTCGGCCGGGATGCGCAATAAAAAGAGCTTTAGTTTGAGGTTAGGATCCTATCCAACCGGTTTCCAATCCGGAACGGCAAAACCTTGCTCCCCGCGACATTTGTCCTTCCCTTCCGCGACCTCTTGTATAAGCCTATACATCAGCAGGTTGAGGGGAAAAAAACATGACGGACAAAAATGATGCCCAAAGTGCTTCCGACATCAAGGTACTGCACGAACAACTCACCGATGTGGAGACCGACCGCGCCCAACTCAAGCAGCGTTGGGATTCGCTGAAAAACCGCGACTTGTTCAACCTGCTGATGTTGAGCCTGCCCCGGTTGTTGGGCGCCGAGCGTTGTTCCGTATTCATTCTTGATCCGAACCGCTCCGAAATCTGGCTCGAAACCGGCACCGGGGTGGTCCAACGCCAGATCTGCGTCGCCCCGCAAACCTCCATGGTCGGACGGGCTATACTTCATGCCAAACCGGTGCGGGCCGAAGGGCTCGACACCAAATCCGGCGCTCATGTGCAGGTCGGCGACCAGCTCAACTACGAAGTGCAATCCGCCCTGACCGTGCCGGTCATCGACGGCAAAACCGGAAGATCCGTGGGCGCGCTCCAGGTGCTGAACAAAATCGGCGCAGCCGGATTCAGCGATGCGGATGAGGAACTGTTGAAGGAAATCGCCTTCAACATCGAACCCTCCATCCTGCAATTGTACGACAGCCAGCAAATCCTGCGCGAAGCGGAATTGATGGACCGCGAAATCGCCATTCTGCGGGATCGCGAAAAAGCCCTCCGGCCCGGTCACATGTTCCGCACGTTCGAGCCCCTGGGAAAACTCGGCGCCCACGGATTCCTTCATACCCGTTATCACGACAAGCAATATCCCCCCTTCATCAATCCCGACAGCGCGCGCCATCTGAAAGCCACATGGGATCTCGACGCCAACGACATCCTCATCTGCACGCACCAGAAAGTCGGGACCCACTTGGCGAAAAAATTGCTCGTTGAATTGGTGATCGCTAACACCGGGGATCTGGATGCCCTGCCCTACCGCAACGGCGACATCGGCCACGGCGCCGTGCCCTGGCCGGAAGTCACCATGTCGCAGGAGGGCGAGTCGGCGTGGATGGAATTCATGTCACGCACGCAATTGGTGCCGCGCCTCTGGTACACCCACTGCGCATACGAGGATCTGCCCTGCCGGCGCATTCATCCGAAATCCAAATTCATCGTCGTGGTGCGCGAGCCCAAGGCCGCCGCCGTCTCGCAGTATTATTTCTGGTTGCGTCATCCGTTGCTCGGTGTCGATCCGCGGCTTGAAATCGACGACTTTGCCGATTTGTTTGCCGGCGGTTCGCTCTATTTCGGCGGCTATCATCAACATGCCGCCGGGTGGACGCACCGGGTCGACAACCAGATCAGCGACCATCAGGTCTGCCTGCTTTTCTACGAGGACATGGTCGAGAAGAAACCCGAAACCATCCGGAAGATGCAGTCGTTCTTGTATCCCGGCCGAACCATCAGCGAGGACAAAATTGCCGCGATTGCCGCGGCTTCCGAGTTCAACGCCATGAAGGAGGATATCACGGCCAACCCGCGGAGCTTCCACCTGAACCCGAAACTGTATTTCCGCTCCGGCACGACGGACGACTGGAAGCAGAAACTCACCCCCGCCGCCATCAGCAAAATCAATCAGGCCACCCACCGTTATTGGGGCAACGGCCCGGCGTCACAAACGATGCGTCGCTATCTGGATGCCGCGGTATAGGCGAACGGGCCAAGCGAATTAGTCACCCCGCCGCGTGGCCAGTGCAATCCCGTCACCCAGATCCACCACGCAAGCATCAACCCGGGGGTCGGATTTCAAAAACGCATTCAATGCCCGCAGATGCACGGTCTGGGCATCATCACCCGGATCCGGACGGGCGACTTTTCCCTTCCACAG
Organism: uncultured Verrucomicrobiota bacterium; assembly: GCA_964470065.1. Classification (GTDB taxonomy): domain Bacteria; phylum Verrucomicrobiota; class Kiritimatiellia; order CAIVKH01; family CAIVKH01; genus CALMUP01. The sequence goes on from CAYYAR010000019.1 coordinate 15,113, forward strand.
CACATTGTCAAAAACAATAACGCCGCCCGGCCGCATCAGCGGCAGAATCAACTCATAATGTTTCATGTACTCGGTGTTGGGACCGTCAATGTAAGCGAGGTCGACTTTTCCCGCCACACGGGGATCGCCGGCCAGTCCGGGTAGTTTTTCGGCCGCATCGGCAACGTGCAGCTCCACGCGGTGATCCCACTTTTGTCGCCGCCACGCCTCGCGAGCAATCGCGGTATATTCCGCGGATACATCAAACGCGATGAGCCGGCCATCTGCGGGCATCCCTTGCAATAGCGCCAACGACGACGAACCGGTGAATACGCCGACCTCGATCACCGTCCGCGCCTTCATTTCCGCCGCCAGCCAGCGGATGAAAAAGCACACATCGCGCGCCGACATCTTGGTGGCCACGGGACCAAAGAGCCGGAACGCCTCCTCGCGCACAAAATCCATACCGGGCACCGGCTGGTTGGCCTCCTCAGCGAGGTAACGACTCGTCACCGCATCCGACTCCTTGTAGGCCATGGCCGTCTCGATCACCGTGGGCGCCGCAGCATGTGAACTGACGGGCAATGCCGCCGGCACGGGTGATGTTGCGTGTCCGGAGGCTGCGGGCGCATCAGGCATGGCGGTCGGGTGCGCCGCCTTGAATACCGGATGACGCGAGCATGTTTCATATACCTTCGAAAGCGCGGCGTAGGCATTCAAATCAATACCGAAAGGCGCCGAAGCCACTAACTGCGGAATCACCGCGCAATCCGCGATGCTGGGCGTATCGCCGACACTGAATTGACCGGCGCTGCGGGCAACCAGACGGTTCAGTTCGCCCATCATCGCGGTAAGTTGACTGGTGGTAAATGCCCGGCAGGCGCCTTCGACACCCAACGGATGCTTGTCGAGTTGGAATGCCTCGACCATCCGCTTGCGAATGGACCAGGGCAGTTGAAACGGCTGCATCAGGCAGGCCACCGCCTGCGTAATTTCGCGGGCGCGCGCTCGCGCCAGCGGATCAGCCGGCAACAACTTCACGCCGGAGCCGGGAAATAATTCGTCAAGCAACTCCAGCATCGCGAAGGCGTGGGTGAACACCTGATCCCCCACCACCAGCACCGGAATCTGCCCGCCGGGATTCACCGCCCGGAAAGCCGGCGTCTCCTGCTCACGCTTGTCCAGGCTGATCGAGACATAGCGGAATGGAATCTCCTTGAGCCGAAGACCGATTTGAACGCGATGCGATGAGGAGGAACGGTAGTAGCCGTACAAAGTCACTTCGCCGTGGTCGCCGTTTTTCATATGTTCCCTTCGTATGCCGGATGGCGTCTTCATCTTACGTGCGCGACCCGCAACGACAAAGCCTTATTTCCAGGTAAAAGAGCAATTTGACGTGGGCAAAAAAAAGCGGCCGCGCCTGGCGCGACCGCTCGATTCAAGTGACACGGAACAGGAGGTTCCGGATCAAATGGAGGAAATACTTACTCTCCCGCTTCAGCCTTCATCTTCTTTTCAGCATAATGATCGGCCGAGCAGCAGCTGCCTTCCGTGTATTCCGCTTTGGCTTTTTCCTTGGCGGCGGCCGCTTGTTTGCTCTTGAAGTGATCTTCCGAGCAGCACGAACCTGCAGTATACTCCGCCTTGGTTTCGGTCGCGGCCGGGTGCTCATGTTCATGATCTGAACCACACGAACCGCAATGAGCCATGACGACGCCCGAACTCAACACATAGACCAACGCCGCCAACACACACCATGTGAACTTACTCATAGATAACACCGTCCTTTCGTTTGGGATCACCATACATGCAAGCGGCTGGAATGCAAATCAAGTAAATCATGGCCGATCATGGCGGCAAAGATGACTTGCGGCATTTTCCGCGTCCGGTATGGTTTTACAGGTAAGTTTGATGAACGACCATCCCCGTCATAACGCTTGGATTCAACTATCCACCCTGCTCGCCCGCACGGCCAGCGGCTATGAACTGGACGTGACCCGCCTGTTGTGTCTGGCCCACGAAGAGGATATCGAACTGGCCGTGGAGGCGCTCCTGGAGGGATATCCGCTGGCCTCCGGTTTTGCCAACTTCTATGCGATTTTCACCAAAGCGGACCAACCGGCCGTGGAACAAATGAATCGCTGGAAAGGACGCCCCGCCGCCCAGGTCGGCTCGCTCTCCACCACACCGCTGAGGGTGCCTTCCTTGTTCGAGTTTTCGCGGCTGCCGTCGACGCTGAGTGAAAAACGCATACTGGATGTGATGGAAGCATTCAGCAACCAGGGCCCGATCGGATTTCGCGGTCCGGCGGCGAGCGATCTCCCCGCCCACATGACCAGCATCGACGAGGGTATCACCGTCGCCCAAACCATCATTCCCGGTTACCAATGCCCCAGCAACAAGCTGATTTCCCGGGCCATCGAGCAACTACCTGAACGCTATTTGTATGTCACTTCGGCCAATCTCTCTTCCGCCCTCAGCGGCAAGGAAGAACCGGCTCACTGGAAACCGGCGCCGCTGATCTTCGACTTCCGGCATGTGGTGGATCTCAAATTGATTCGCCACGCCTCCGAGGATTTTGCCCACGCGACGTATCCGGCCTATGATGAAATGTCGACCTCGGTGCTTTCATTTCATCTGCCCGTGCGTGAAAACGGCCGCCCCGCCTTGCGCCTCGAGCGGCATGGATCCCTGCATGTCGACCGCATACGGGATATGCTCAATCGGCTCGACCTCGGGCTGGTCATCGCACCCGCCGGCCAGACGCGCCTGCTCAAGCGCGATTACGATTTCGATCCGCGATGACCACTGATCCGTCCGAGCTGCGCGCGATGGCCACCGCCGCCGGATCTATCGATGTCCTTCGCGAACTCGATGAGACACAACGCATGGCGTTGTGCACCAAAGCGATTCCCCGGAACTTCGCGGATGGCGAGGAGCTCATCCGCGAAGGCGACACCACGGACTTCATCCTCCTTCTCCTGCACGGCCAGGTCGAGATACAATGGCCCTCGCGCGTGGATGCCGCGCCGCTGCGCCTGGCCGCGCCGCTGATGTGCGGCGAAATCGCCGCCTATGCCGGCCGGCCCCGTACCGCCACGGTACGGGCTTGCGGACCGGTAGATGCCTTGCGGCTCGAACGGAACGACTTTCTCGATGCGATCCGGAAATCCGTCACCGCGGGCATGGCCTTGACCGCGCTGATCGCGGACCGCATATGCGCGCCCGGCTCCATCAAGAGCATCGGCCCCTACACGGTGGAAGGACTCGCCGGCAAGGGAGGCTCGGGTTGCGTGTTCTTCGCCCGCGACGAAGTGCGCGGCGAGCGCATCGCCCTCAAGATGCTTTCGCATGCACTGGCCCTCATGCCCGGGGCAGCGACGGCTTTTTTCCGCGAGGCGGAAATGCTCGGCCGCCTCGATCATCCCGGCATCATACGCGTGCTCGACGCGTTTACCGGCTATGACACCTGTTTTATCGCCATGCCCTGGATCGAGGGAAAATCCCTCCGCCGCCGCATCGATGAACGCGAGGTGTTCACCGCGGACGATGTAACGGCTTGGACTCGCGAATTGCTGGAAGCCCTGGAAATGTTGCATCAGCACGGCATGGCCCACTGCGACATCAAACCATCGAATATCCTGATCGACGCAAGCCGTCGGGCCATGCTCATCGATCTGGGCGCCGGCTGTTTTCTGGGGGACAAAACCGGCGAGACATCATCCTTCGCCGGAAGCCCGCTCTATGCCAGCCCGGAACAGATCATGGGGCGAGCCCCGGACGGACGAAGCGATATCTATGCCTTGTGTTGCACCTTGTATGAAGTGGTATTCGGATATCCACCGTTTGCCGGCGAGACGATGGAGGACATCATGCACGCCCACCTGAGGGCCACGCCCGCCTTTGATCCAAGCCGGCGCAACATCGCCATGAGCGATGGTTGGATCAACTGGCTGAAGCGCGGACTCAAACGCGGCCGCAACGGCCGACCCGATGCCACTGACTCCCTCGCCGAACTCGACCGCTCCGGTGGTTAATCGCCCGCATCGACAAGTCCAAAATGCCGGCAACCCTCCAGCACCCCGCTGGTCGCCACACCGGTAGCCGCGTACACATCCCCGGGCGATTGTCCCGACGCAATTCGTTTTTTGCGCACTTCCGCCTCCAGACCCGGGGTGGCATTTCCCGGAATGATGGAGCGGAAACCGGATGTGAGCGGCGCAAGATCATTGCCGGAATCGCCGGCATAAAGCCAATCCCGCGGCGACTGGCCCTCGCGATGACAAAGCCAGATCGTGGCAAACGCCTTCGACACACCCCGCGGCAGCAGATCCAGGAGCCCATGCCGTCCGGTTGGATCCACGCTGGCCGTAACCTCGTACGGCAAACGGGCCCGCGCAAGCCGCGACTCGATCTGCCCGATCAACGATGACCATCCCGCGACCGGAACCGGAACCTCATAACTGATTTTGAACCGCTGCTGATGCGCTGGCGGCTGCAAAGTCACATCGGTCATCGATTGAATTGCCTGCTCGACCGCGGCGCGATCGTGGCCCTCGACGATGCCGGCCAGATGATGCTGGTATTCATCAAGCAGCGACCACCCGCCGGCTCTTCGCTCGTATATCGAGGTGCCGACATCGCAAATCATCCAATCCGGCAAGGGTAACGCATATTCGCTCATCGCTTGCTCAACCGATGCGAGATGCCGTCCGGTGGCAAATACCAGCACGGCATTCGCCCGGGTTTTCCATGCGCGCAAGACCGCCAGAGACGCTTGATTTTCCGGGTGATCCGGAAGCGGGATAAGTGTGCCGTCCAGATCTGTCACCAGCCCGGAAGGGGTCGATACGGTTTGTGAAAGCATCCGCTTTTTGGTATACATCGCTTATAGAATTACGGCTGGCAGCCGTCCGGTCAACCTTTGTACGACAAAAGAAAGGGACGCGACGTCATGAATACAATGCCTACCGAACCGGGCGCGGAACTCCGGATCGTCCTTGTGAGCCTGCACGGTCTTGTTCGCGGTGAAAATCCGGAACTTGGCCGCGACGAAGACACCGGCGGACAGGTGCGTTACGTGCTTGAACTTGCCCGCGCTCTCGCCCGCCGCCCCGAGGTGCGTGCGGTCGAACTTATCACCCGGCAAATTATCGACGAGCGGGTTTCCACCGATTACGCCCGCCTCGAGGAACCCATCGCCGACCGCGCGACGATCGTGCGCATTCCCTTCGGCCCAAAACGCTATCTGCGCAAAACGCGCCTGTGGCCGTATCTGGACATGTTTGTCGATCAGTGCCTGAACTACTTCCAACGCACGCGGCGCATCCCCGACATCATACACGGCCACTACGCCGATGCCGGTTATGGCGGCGCCCAACTGGCGCGCTTGCTTGGCGTGCCCTTTATTTTTACCGGTCATTCCCTCGGCCGGGTGAAACGGGAGCGACTGGTGGCCGCCGGCGTGAGCGAAGAGAAATTGCAGGAACGTTATGCGATCCGCGAACGCATCGAGGCCGAGGAGTTTGCCCTCGAAACTTGTTCGCTGATCTGCACCAGCACACATCAGGAAGTAAAGGAGCAATACGAGCGCTACGAAAATTATATTCCGGAGCGCATGGAAGTCATTCCCCCCGGCGTGGACCTCGCCGCGTTTCATCCGCCGCGACCGGATGACGAGGAACCGGCCATCGCCGGCGTCCTGCGCGGATTTCTTCACGATCCGGAGAAACCGGTAATTCTGGCCATGGCGCGGCCCGATGAGCGCAAAAATCTCGAAGTGCTGGTGCAACTGTTCGGCGAGTCACCCCGCCTGCAGAAACTGGCCAATCTCCTGCTCATCATGGGATCCCGCGACGACCTGCGCGAGATGCCACCCCTCCAACGCTCGGTCATCAGCAACATCCTGACCCTCATCGATGTCTATGACCTGTACGGCAAGGTCGCCTATCCCAAGCATCACGCGCCGGCCGAAGTGCCGTCGATTTACCGCTTGGTGACGCGCTTGCGCGGTGTATTCATCAACAACGCCCTGACCGAGCCGTTCGGCCTCACCCTGCTCGAGGCTGCGGCCAGCGGCACCCCGGTCATCGCCACCAACGACGGCGGACCGCGGGACATCATCGCCAACTGCAACAACGGCCTGCTCATCGATCCGCTCGATCCGGCGGCCGCGGAGAAAGCCCTCCTGCGGGCGCTGACCGAACCCGCACAGTGGGATGCCTGGTCGCGATCCGGCCTCGAACAAGTCCACACCCATTACTCGTGGGATCAGCACACGCGCAGATACCTGCGCAACCTCGTCGAAATTCACCGCAATTTCGACATTACACCCACCATCATTCAGGGTCGCCGCACCCGCCGCATGCCGCAAGTCGATCGCATCATCCTCGCCGATATGGACAACACCCTGACCGGCGATGACGAGGCGATGCGGGCCTTTTTTGCGCTGATTGCCGAGGCCGGCGAAAAAACCGGATTCGGCATCGCCACCGGGAGGCGTTACGAGGATGTGATGGAGTTCATCGGTTCGCACGACATTCCCCGCCCTGAGGTGTTGATCACATCGGTCGGTACCGAGATCTATTACGGGCGCCATTTCATCATGGATAAAAGCTGGCAGCGGCACATTCGCTTTCGCTGGGAGCCGGAAAAAATCCGTTCGCTCCTCGATGGTCGCGATGGCTTCGCGCTGCAGGATGAACACGAACAGACGCCCTGGAAGATCAGTTACAAGGTCGACTTCAACGTCGCCCCCGACCTCGCCGGCATCAAACGGATCCTGCGCGAACACAAGATCCGCGCCAACATGATGGTGTCCCACAACATCTTCCTCGATGTCATTCCCGTGCGCGCCGGCAGCGGCCTTGCCGTGCGGCATATCGCGTGGAAATGGGGATTTCCGCTCGAGCACATCATGATCGCCGGCGACTCGGGCAACGACGAGGCCATGCTCACCGGCAACACGCTCGGCGTGGTGGTGGGCAATTTCAGCCCGGAACTGGAACGCATCCGCGGCTACCCCCGCGTATACTTCGCGCAGGGTCGTCATGCCGCCGGCATCATCGAAGGCATTCAGTATTATCATTTCCTCGATGTCATCACGATCCCCAACGACCGTTCCAACGCCAACGATGCCTGATATCGATATCGCCTACGAGGCGGAGCGAAGCCTCAAGCGGATCCGGCCGAGAATGCTCGCCCGGATTGCCGTTTCACAGCGACCCGATCACGACACCGGCGAATTAATAGCAACCATCGATCAACGCCTGCGCGATCATTGGCCCCGGCTCTTCGCCCTGCTCCACGATCTGTATGGCGCTTACTATGATTTTTACTACTACCTGGAGAATATTCTCCTGACCGCGGTGGCCTGCTGGCTTGAGCGACCTGCCGGACTCTATGCACTCGATCTGCGGCGCGAAAACAATCCCGACTGGTATCTTTCCGAACGCATGGCCGGCGCCGCGCTGTATGTGGACCTCTTCAGCGGCGACCTGCAAACACTCCGCCAGCGCATTCCCTATTTCCGGGAGACCGGCATCACCTACCTTCACCTCATGCCGCTTTTTGCCGCCCGGCCCGGCAATAGCGATGGCGGTTATGCCGTCAGTGATTACCGCACCGTTCATCCGCGACTGGGTCGCATGGAGGATCTCCGCGCACTGGCCGACGAACTCCGGCGCGCCGGCATCTCCCTGGTGCTTGATTACGTGTTCAATCACACCTCCGACGACCACGAGTGGGCCCTGCGCGCCCAGGAAGGTGAACGCGAATATCTGGACTACTATCATATTTATCCGGACCGGCGCGTGCCCGATGCGTACGAGCGTCATCTGCGCGAAATATTTCCCGCCATCCGCCGCGGCAATTTCACCTGGCATCCCGGCATGAAAAAATGGGTGTGGACCACCTTCCACGATTTCCAGTGGGACTTGAAGTATGCCAATCCCGAAGTCTTTCGCGCCATGGCCGCGGAAATGCTCTTTCTCGCCAACACCGGCGTGGAAATCCTGCGGCTCGACGCCGTGGCCTTCATCTGGAAGCAACAGGGAACCTCCTGCGAAAACCTGCCGCGCGCGCACCGGTTGATCCAAGCGTTTAATACCCTCTGCCGCATCGCCGCCCCCGGCCTCGTCTTCAAATCAGAGGCGATTGTCCACCCCGGCGAGGTGATCAAGTACATCCGGCGTGACGAGTGTCAACTTTCCTACAACCCCACGCTCATGGCCCTGTTGTGGGAGAGTATCGCCACCCGGGAAACACGCCTGCTCATCCAGTCGCTGTCACATCGCCAGACGATCCCTTCCGGCACATCCTGGGTCAACTATCTCCGCAGCCATGACGACATCGGGTGGGCGTTTGACGATGGCGACGCCCTCGCCGCCGGCATCGATCCGCGAAATCATCGCGACTTTCTGAATCGATTTTACACCGGACGATTCCCCGGCAGCTTCGCGTCCGGCCTGCCCTTTCAGCACAACGAGGACACCGGCGACATGCGCATCTCCGGCACCATGGCTTCACTGGCCGGACTCGAGCAGGCGCTTGATCAGCGCGATCCGCTCCTCATCGATATGGCGATCCGCCGCATCCGCATGCTCTACGGCATTTTGACCAGCATCGGCGGCATCCCGCTTTTGTTTCTTGGCGAAGAGTGGGGTGTGCTAAACGACTACACCTACCAACGCGACCCTGCCAAGGCCGAGGACAGCCGCTGGGTGCACCGCCCCGACATGAAAGCGCCCGGTTTCATGCAGGTCTACCGCGAAAGCGAAGCGGGACAACGCATTCACCGCGATGTGGTTGAACTGCTGCGGCGGCGGCGCGAGAACCGCGCGCTGGGCGGTAACGAGATGCGCCTGATTTCCATCGACAATCCACACGTGCTCGCCTACCTGCGATGGCGGGAAGCCAACACCACCATCGTCATCGCCAACTTCTCCGAGCAACCGCAAACCATCCCCCTCGCTCCCCTTGGCCGCGAAGGACTCGCCCGCTTTTTCCGAGATGTATTCACGAACCGGCTGGTCGCCACCCGCGACATCGCGACACTTGAACCGTATGCGCTCTGGTGGTTGGTGGAAGATTGATGCGCGGCAACCGCGCTCAACCGGCATCGTCGTCCATATCATCCGCTGGCCGCGCAACCAGCGCGTGGGACTGACGCAAGGCTTCCGAGCGATTTGCCACCTCGATGGTTTGCGTATCCGGGCCGACCATGCCCAGACCGGCCAGCCGTTCCCGGATGGATGACGACGCACCGGCAACCAGCACGGTGCATCCATGGGCCTGCACATCGCGCACGACATTCCCCAGCGACAACGCCACGGTGATCGACAGCATTGGCACATCACCCAAGTCGACGATGAGCACCCGGGCTTGTTGCATCGCCTCCTGCTCGAGGGAAATTGCCCGGGCGACACCGAAAATCATTGGCCCGCTCAAATGCAACACCACCACCTGGCCGCCGGCCTGATCGAGCAGCCGTTTTTCCTCGGGACTCCACTCCACTGGATCGTCGCCCGCGGAGAGAAGCGTGCGCACTTGTCCGGCCTGCAGCCGGCTGAGCCGGTCAATCGTAATCAGGTTCGAGATGAAAACGCCGATACCCACCGCCACCATGATGTCTACGAGCACGGTCACGGTCATGACGCCATACATGATCACGGCCGAAGTCAGCGATGCCCGATGCGCGCGCCGCAGAAAACTCCAATCGAGAATGTCCAAACCCACCTTGAGGGTAATCGCAGCCAGAATCACCATCGGCACACCGGTCAACAAGGGCGCGGCCGCCACCATGACTACGAGCAGGATGATCGCCCGGATGGCCCCCGCGCGCGGACTCGTCGCGCCGGCCTGGATGTTCACCACCGTGCCCATGGTGGCCCCGGCGCCCGGCAAGCCGCCAAACAAGCCGGACATGGTATTGGCGATTCCCTGCCCGATGAGCTCGCGGTTGGTGTCATGCCGCGTGCGCGTCAACGAATCCGATATCATGGCGGTAAGCACCGTATCGATACATCCTAACATGGCCAGCAGCAGGGCATCCACGATCAATTCCCCGGCCAATTCCGGCGCAAAGTGCGGCCAGCGGAAATGAGGAAGACCCATCGGAATCTCGCCGATCACCCGCAACCCGGCCGATTCGAAAAAGACGCCGGCGTAAAGACTGCCCAGCACCAGCACCGCCAGTTGAGGCGGCAGATAGCGCCGCCACGACGCGGGAAAAGCAAACAACATGATCAGCGCCAGCAAGCCCAACAACACTTCCACCGGGCGGGCCGAGGCCAGCAAACCGGGCAATGCCACCAACACCCCCGGGGCGCCTCCCGGAGGCGCGGCATGACCAAGCAACGGCGGTAACTGGAGCACAATCAACAGCAGACCAATGCCCGACATGAAACCGGAAATCACGCTGTACGGCATCAGCGTGATGTAACGGCCGAGTTTGATCACGCCAAACAGGATCTGAAACAACCCGGCCAGCACGATCACGGCGAAGCCGGCGGCCAGCGGATCCCCGGGATAACGGGCGACGAGGTTCGTCATCACGGTCGCCATCATCAGCGTCATCGGTCCCGTCGGTTCGGAGATCAACGTCCGCGAGCCGCCAAACAACGCCGCCCAGAAACCAACCATCACCGCGCCATACAAACCGGCCTGCGCCCCCGCCCCCGACGCCACCCCGAAAGCCAGCGCCATCGGCAAGGACACAATCGCGGTGGTCAGGCCACCGGCCAGATCACCCTTCCATCCATGGCGACTGAAAAGTTGCGAAAAGGAATTCATGCAATCATCACGGCTGGCGCCGCGCCTTCTTTTTTCCGCCCGCCTCGTGCACCAACTCCAGAATATCCGCCACCGTCCGGTGCGCTTCCACTGGATGACGCAACGGGGCCTTGGCATCGATGCGATACCGCTTGCGGCGGCCGACGCGTTCGCTCACCAGCACGCCGGCGTCCTCCAGATCCTCCACGATTTTTTGCACCGTGCGCTCCGTCACCCCCACCCGCGCCGCCACCTCGCGCATCACCAGTTCCGGCGAGGCAAACAGGGTCAACAGCACATGCGAATGATTGGTCAGGAACGTCCACGGCGAACCGGCGGGCGCCGGAGTCACCGCGGGCGGGCGGCGGGTCCGGGATGACAAGCTCTTTCGTTTCATGTGGCCGGAACTATATGTACGAATATAATTTCGTCAATCCCATTTAGCGAATTATACATCGCCTGTGAGGTGCGCGTTCCAATCATTGGAACTTTTTCGTGGTCAATTTTCCAGTGATTGGAAATTTTACGGCGCCGGCGGCGTGGCGAGAAGCCGGTCGAATTCACCGGACCGGATCATCGGCTCGAGCTTGCGCCATCCGGCAATATGGTGTCCGTTGACGAAGATCTGCGGCACAAAATCAACCGGACCGCAGCGCCGGATCATGTCGCGGCTGTTCTCCGAGTCGACAAACTTCTCACCGTCCCAGTGGACTTCGCGGGCGTAACACGGCAATCCGCGGCTGCGGAAATAATCCATGGCCTGGTGGCACAAGCCGCAGATGTCCGCATAGAAAATTTCAATCGGGGTGTTCATGGATTCGCGGTTGGTATTTAACCAAAAAGAGCGCATACTTCCAGTATATGTTGCAGCTGGATGCATGGATGATCACGGCGGTGTCCGGAGCCGGCTCGATGAATGATGCGATGCAGCAATTTGTCCTGCAGCTCGCGGTGGTCATCATGTCCGCGCGCCTCGGCGGGCTTTTCTTCCGGCGCTGGCTGAAACTGCCGGATGTGCTGGGAGAGCTTTCCGCTGGCATGCTGATCGGGCCTTACGCATTGGGTGGCCTTGACGTCGGCGGTCTCGGCCCCCTCTTCCCCCGCTCCACGGAAATCATCAGCATCTCTGAACCGCTGTATGGACTCGCGACCATGGCCTCGGTGCTGTTGCTGTTCACGGCCGGACTGGAAACGAACATTAGATTGTTTTTGCGCTACTCCATCGCCGGTGTGCTGGCCGGCCTGGGCGGGGTGGTTGTCGCTTATGCTCTCGGAGCCTGGTGCGCGGTGTGGTTCGGCGTATCGGCCCATATGTTTGATCCTCCGGCGATGTTTCTCGGGGTCATTGCCACCGCGACGTCGGTCGGCATCACCGCGCGCATTCTCGCCGAGCGGCGCAAGACGGATTCGCCGGAGGGCGTGACCATCATGGCCGCGGCGGTACTGGATGATGTGGTGGGCATTGTCCTGCTGGCCATCGTGGTGGGCATGACCCAACTCAGCCACGCGCCCGAAATGATTCCGTGGCGGAATATCGGGCTCGTCGCCGCCAAGGCGTTCGGGTTCTGGATCATCTGCACCGCCGTGGGCATTTTGATTGCCCGCCGGATCTCCGGCGCACTGAAACAAGTGAAGTCGCCGGCGGCGATGACCTCGCTGGCCTTCGGGCTGGCCTTGCTGCTGGCCGCGCTATCGGAAAAATCCGGACTGGCCTTGATCATCGGCGCCTACATCATGGGGCTTTCGCTATCCACCACCGATCTCGCTCAATTCCTCCAGGAACAGCTGAAGGGCGTGTATGACCTGGTGGTGCCGGTATTTTTTTGCGTCATGGGCATGCTGGTCGACTTTTCTGTCATGGGCGAGGTGCTGATGCTCGGCCTGGTCTATTCCGCGGTGGCCACCCTCTCCAAGATTATCGGCTGCGGCGTGCCGTCCTTGTTCGCCGGCTTCAACCTGCGCGGAGCCACCCGCATCGGGTTGGGCATGCTGCCCCGGGGCGAGGTGGCGCTGATCATGGCCGGGATGGGATTGTCGCTGGGGGTGATTTCACCTTCCCTTTTCGGGGTCGCCATCATGATGACGGTCATCACCACGCTGGTCTCACCGCCACTGCTGATTGCGGCATTCCGCCACGGCCGGGGCGTGCGGAGGGACATGGCGAATCACGAAGAGCGGGAAATCGTCGTCGCGCTGGACTTCCCGTCCGAGGACGTCGCCGAATTTGTCATGAACCGGTTGATTCATGCCTTTCGTCGCGAGGAATTTTTTGTGCATACCATGCATGGCGGCAACCGCGCGTATCAGATCCGCAAAGACAACCTGGCTTTTTCCTTTATTCAGGAGCGTGGCCGGATTGAGCTGCTCATGACCGAGGCAAGCGATCACGTGGTGCGTTTTATCGTTCTCGAGGAACTGCTCGCGCTGGAGGATGTCTTTGAGGCCTGCAAGAAAATCAAGGACATGCAGGCGATGCGGAGCAATCTGCTGACCGGGTTGTATCGCTAGGCCGGGTTCTTCGCGCTCGCGACACGGGGACTGACCGTGGCCGCCGCACCGGCAAGGCCGGGATCGCGGTAGCGATAGCGGCGGCCCGCATAATTTTCCAGCACCAGATCATCATCGATACGACCAACGCGGTAATCCGGACTCAAGGGCACTTTGCCGCCGCCGCCGGGAGCATCGATCATGTACATCGGCACGGCGTAGCCCGTGGTGTGACCATGCAGGGAACGGATCAGATCCAGCCCGGTTTGCACCGGCGTGCGGAAATGCATGGAGCCGGTGATGGCATCGCACTGATGCAGATAGTAGGGCTTCACCCGCGCCCGCAATTGCGCATGCACGAGGCGGCGCATGATCTCCGGCTCGTCGTTGACCCCCTTCAACAGAACCATTTGTCCGCCCAGCGGCACTCCGGCATCGGCAAGCCGCCCGCACGCCGCCACTGCTTCACTGGAAAATTCATCGGGATGGATGACATGAATGCTCATGAAGAGCGGATGATATTTTTTGAGCATGCGACACAACGACGCCGTAATGCGTTGCGGCAGCACCATCGGCACCTTGCTGCCGATGCGGATGAACTCGATGTGCGGAATTTCTTTCAACCGCTTGAGCAAGTACTCGATGCGTTCATCCGCCAGCACCAACGGATCGCCACCCGACAGGAGCACATCGCGGATGCCGGGATGGGCGCGAATATAATCAAATGCCTTTTCCCACATGCCATGATCCGGCAGGAACGTACCCTGCCCCACCATGCGGGAGCGCATGCAATAGCGGCAGTAGGTCGAACAGAAGTCCGTCACCAGAAACAGCACCTTGTCCGGATAGGTGTGCACCAAGCCCGGCACCGGATTGTGGGCATCCTCGCCCAGCGGATCGGTATACTCACCGGGCGCGTGGTCGAATTCGGCCAGCGAAGGGATGACCGTACGCCGGAGCGGGTGATGATCCGTTCCGGAAAACAAACGGCTGGCATAATAAGGCGTGATGCCCACGGGAAGGCGATCGCCGAGTCGATCCAATGCCAGTTGCTCATCCGTCGTGAGTGTAAACACGTGTTCGATGGTTTCGCGATCGCGCAGACGGTGGCGGGTCTGCCAGCGCCAGTCGCGCCAATCCTTGGCCGTGGCGCGCGGGAAAAAACGTTTTTTGAATTCGCGGGCCAGCGCGTCCATCACGTCTTCTCCCGGAGCGAAAACTGTTCGCGGGCGAGTCCGGCGATGGTGGCTCCGATGCTGAGCGAGGAGGTGGCCGCCGGCGATGGCGCGTTGAGGACATGAATCATGCGGTTTGCGCGCTCGATGCGGAAATCGTCCACCAACGACCCGTCCGCGGCCACCGCCTGGGCCCTGACACCGGCGCCACCGGGTACCAGATCCGCCTCCCGGATGTCCGGCATCAGCCGCTGCAGGGCCTGCACGAAAGCGGCCTTGCTGAAGGAGCGATGAAACTCGCCCGCGCCGGTTTTCCAGTATTTGCCGGCCATGCGCCAGAAGCCGCCGTAGCTGGCCATTTCCAACGAGTCGCGGATGGAGAACGCCGAGCGCGCATACCCTTCGCGGCGAAAGGCGAGGACAGCATTCGGTCCGGCCTCCACGCCGCCGTGAACCATGCGGGTGAAATGAACGCCGAGAAATGGAAAGCGGGGATCCGGCACCGGATAAATCAGATCGCGGACGAGTCCGTGACGTTCCGGAATCAGCTCGTAGTATTCGCCCCGGAAGGGAATGATGTGCACCCGGGGGTCCACGCCGGCGAGGCGGGCCATGCGATCCGACTGCAGCCCGGCGCAATTGATCAAATTCTTCGCCGACAACGTGGCGCCATGGGCGGTGGTGATGCGAAGGCCTTCCGCCGGCGTTTCGATGGAGGTCACGCGATGACCGGTGCGCAATTCGCCGCCGGCGCGGCGGATCAGTTCGGCCAACGTGCGCGACACATCCTTGTAGTCGATGATGCCGGTTTGGGGCACCCACAGCCCGGCGATGCCAGCCACATGCGGCTCGCGTTCGCGAATTTCCGGCGCGGATAAACGCTTCACGCCGGACAAGCCGTTGGCGGTGGCTCGCTCCTCGAGCGTTTGCAGTGGTTTGAGCTCCTCCTCGCGCGTGGCGACAATGACCTTGCTGCAGATCTCGTGCTTGATGTCATGGGCGCGGCAAAAATCGAGCAGCAAGTGGTAGCCGCGAAGGCAATTCGTGGCTTTGAGCGAACCGGGCTTGTAGTAAATGCCGGAATGAATCACGCCGCTGTTGTGGCCGGTCTGATGGCGGGCGACATCGTCTTCCGCCTCCAAAACCACCACCCGCGCATCGAAATCACGGGTGAGCGTATACGCCGAGGCCAGGCCGACAATACCGCCACCAATAATCACTACATCAAATGCATCACTCATCCTGGCGCGAGAGTCTCGACGAGTTGCCGGTGGATGTCAATGGGGCGGGGCGTGAGAATGGCGGAGGGGGTGGGATTTGAACCCACGGTACGGTATTAGCGTACTCACGATTTCGAGTCGCGTGCCTTAAACCACTCAGCCACCCCTCCGCCCGGCGCGTGACGCAAGTTCGTATATACTCCATCACAACCTCGCATGGCAATAGTTGGTTCCGGGATTTGATTATGCCACGAAGGCTTGCTACGCTTGCGGTTGCATGAAGCAAACTCTCCATGGGGTGGCGCTGCTTGGCGCGCTTGCGCTTGCCGTGCCGGACGCGCGAGCCGATACCATCACTCTCTTGAATGGCATCACCCTGACCGGTCGCGTGGCATCGATCTCCGCCGAGGCCCTTGAATTTGGCGCGGGAGACAAATCGCGCCTGTATCCCTGGTCTGCCATGGCTCCGGGCACCCGCTTTCGTTACGACCAGACCTACCGCATGAACCTGCCAGGGTTTCTCTCCGGCGCGGAAAAGTCCACTCTCACGAATCCGCCCGACCCCCAATACGTCCCCCGGCCGGCCGGCACGGATACTGCGGCGGAGCCCGATCCCGAAGCCGCGCCGCCGTCGACCAGTTTTGATTTGTATGCCATGGCCCCCGCAGAACCTGTCGTCATCGCCAAGCTCGGCCTGGGCAGCAACCAGCCGGTGAACAGCTTTGTATGGTGCAGTTTTCAATTCGGATTCGGCGCCGACGACATCGCCTTCTACGGGTTGCCCCGGGAAGGCGATGGAAAACTGGCTCATTTCACTAAAGGCGCGTCCCGCATCTCGTTCAAGGATCCACCCGCCAGCCCGGACGCGACGGGTTATGCCGCCGATGTGTTCACCCAAACGACCGGTGATGTGATCAGCAAAGTAAAAATCGAATGGCTAACCGGCGAAGAACGCGCGTTGCGTGCCGATGTCGAAATTGCGCGCGGAGATCTCGTTCGATCATTCACCTTGACCGGCAAACCGTCCACGCTTTCCTCGCCGGAGACCGCGATGTTTGCGCAAGCACTGATAGCCCCGCCTCAATTCGATTTTGCGCCACGGGTCGAACAAGACCGCGTCATCGTGCTCGGACGGATACGCATGGGACCCTTTACGCTGCGGTCCGGCCGCGGCATGAACAACAAGCTGACGATCACCTTGCGTGACGGACGCGGAAACACCTTGCTGGAGCAGGAGCTCGACCACACGGCGGATGGGACGTACCCCCTGAAATGCGAGGCCGGCGCGCTGCAGCCGGGTCAGCGCTACACACTCAAGGCGTCTGCCGACCTTGGCGAGTGGCTCGGGCGGTTGGATCAACAGCAGGAATTTTTGCTGCCGGAGCATGCGCTGCGCTGATCTCTTTTTGCCGGCCCCGCCGTTGACGCACCACCTCGTAGAGCAGAATCGTCGCCGCGCAAGCCACATTCAGTGAGTCAATTTTACCGAGCATGGGAATTCGCACCTGCACATCGGCGCTTTTCATCCACAATGGAGTCAGTCCGTATTTTTCTGTGCCGACCACAATCGCCACCCCGCGGGTCATGTCGGCCTCCGTATATTCCCTGCTCGCATCAGGCGTGGCGGCCAGTACATCCAGCTTGCGGGCATGACACCACGCCAGCGTGGCCGCGGCATCGGCCGGCACCACGGGCACCGTAAACAACGTGCCCACGCTCGAACGCACGACATTCGGATTGTTGATGTCAGTTCCGGGATCACACACGATCACTGCGTCCACCCCGGCCGCATCGGCCGAGCGAAGCAGCGAACCAAGATTGCCGGGCTTCTCGATCGACTCGGCAATCAAGACAAAGGGTCGTTCAGGCAGGGTCAGCGATTCCAGACCGCCGGTTACCGGCGCGCCGAGAGCCAGCAAGCCCTCCGGCCGGTCGCGGTAGGCGATTTTCTCGAACACGGGCGGCGTGCACTCGATTAATTCCACGCCCTTGGTTTGGCAAAGCGCCAGCAAGGCGTCTTCGTTGGATCCGAGAAAGTGCGCCCGGCAAAAATAGAGGCTCGATACCGGCCACCCGGCTTGCAAGGCCCGTTGCACCTCGCGATAGCCCTCAATAATGATCTGGCTGTGTGTATCGCGGTGACTGCGCTTGCGCAGTTTGACCACTTCTTTAATGCCCGGATTTTGCAGGCTGGTGATGAGTAACGGTTCGGTCATAGCGGCTCCATGATATGGGCGGAAACCACCCCGATTACAACCGCAAAGATGCCTCTGCAGCCCGTGCTTGTTGAACAGAACCAAATACGCTAGGGTCTTCTTTCATATGCGATTGGTGCGAAATAGTATCACGATTGGACTGATGGCGCTGGCCGGCATGGTGTGGGCCCGCGCGGAAGCGCCATTCTTTGATCGCTACCAGATCATCCTGTCGCGTAAACCATTTGGCGAACCTCCCCCGCCCCCGCCCGAACCGGCCAAGCCGCCCCCGCCCCGCGCTGATTCCTTTGCCAAGAGTCTGCGCCTGACCATGATCATCGAGGCCGATGACGGCGAAATTCAGGTCGGCATCGTCGACACCCGCGACAACAGCAACTACCTCCTGCGGGTGGGCGAACCGGAGCAGGACACGGAATTGGTTTCCGTGAATTTTGATAATGGCGAGGCGGTGCTGCGCAAAGGCGAGGAAATGGCGCTGCTCGACATCAACAACTCAAGTTTTCAGGAAATCAATCCCGGCCAGAATCCATCGCCGTCGGGACCGCCTCAATCCGTTGCAAATCCCGGCCGGCCCACCTACGCCGAACGCCGTCGCGCGCGCGCCGAGCAAATGCAACGGGAAGCTGCGCAGCCACCACCCGAACCGAAATACACCGGCGCCGAGCTCGAAACGCATTTGCACGAATACCAAATGGAAGTGATCCGTCAGGGCTTGCCGCCGCTGCCGATTCCGCTTACGCCGGAACAAGACGCCCAACTGGTGGCCGAGGGATACCTCCCCCCCATTGAATAAAAATCAACCAAGGATGATGAAGATGAAGTTCAATCAAATCATAGTTGCGGGTGTTGCCGGCTTGTTGGCCGACACCGCCCAGGCCAACCTCCTCAACAACGCCAGCTTCGAGGCGGAGGGCGATCATGCCGATAAAGCTGTTCACTGGACGATGAACAATCCCGACGATCACGGCGATATGTGGGGCACCGCCCAGCGAACCGATTGGCGGGCCCGCGACGGCCGTTTTATCTGCGCCGTGCGCGGCGCGTGGACGGGCCTCGGCGATTTTGGTGGCGTGTGGCAGGAAGCATCCGTCGAAAGCGGCACCACCTACAAGGCCTCGGCGTGGTTCTGGGCCGATGGAGCCTGGGGCGCATCCACGCAGGAATTCAAACTGGAATTCTGGAACGCCGAGCGGACCTTGCTCCTCGATGAACGCATCGTAAGCCTGTCCGATGTGGGCGAAATCTGGCGCTTGAAGGAAATCGAGATGACCGCCCCGGAGGGTTCGGCATGGGGCCGCGTGGTGGTCAATGTCGCCGGCGCCGGTTATCAGGGCGCGCTTCAAGTGGACATGGTGACCCTCGAGCCGGCGCCCTAGCCCGGCGTCAGCGTCACATTATCGATCAACCGCGCGTGCGGAAATTTGACGGCAAGCGCGATCAGCGCCTTGCCGTTGATTTTTTCCAGCGGCTGCATGGTGTCGTCATCGACAATCGCCACGTAATCAACGGTGCCGGACGGAGCCTGACCGAGCTCCATCAAGATCACTTCCCGCAGGCGGCGGGCATCGCGCTCCCCCGCGGCAAAGGCCGCGCGCGCGGCCACCAGAGAGCGCGAAAGAGCCACCGCTTCGCTTCGCTCCGCCGGGGTGAGGAATTTGTTGCGCGAGCTCATAGCCAGCCCATCCGCTTCGCGCACCGTGGGTCCGGGGACAATCTCGAGTGGAAAATTCAAGTCGCGGGTCATCCGCCGCAAGACCCGCAATTGTTGCGCATCCTTTTCGCCCAACACGCATAGATCCGGCAGCACGATATTGAACAACTTCGCCACCACCGTGGTGACGCCGCGGAAGTGACCGGGTCGCGAGGCGCCGCAGAGAAGACCCTCGCCCAGTGCCTCCTCGACCACATACGTCGAGTAATCCGGAGGATACATCTCGCTTACGGACGGATAGAACACCACATCCACGCCGGCATCGCGACACAACTTTTCATCGCGTTCGAAATCACGCGGATACCGGTCGAGGTCCTCTCTGGGACCGAATTGCTTCGGGTTGACAAAAATACTGAGCACCGTCGCGCCGGACCGCGCCCGGGCAAGGTCGACCAACGAAAGATGGCCCTCGTGCAAGTAGCCCATCGTGGGCACGAACCCGATCAGGCAACCGGCCCGTCGCTGCGATCGCGACCAATCCTGCATTTCCCGGCTTGAGCGAATGATTTTCATAGTGCCAACTCCGGCCTGCAGTTGATCATGGCAGGTAGCCGTAACGAATCAATGCCGGCCTCATCACCTCGTTCAGGGTCTCGACTTGCTCGGCATCGAAGGTGGATGCCCACTTGTCGTTGCGGTTGTCGATCCCGGCGACCTTGGCCACCATATCGTCACCGCCGGGCCAGGCCAGACCGCAAAAGCGGCACAGTTTTTCCAAAAACCGGAGCGGATCCTGGACGAAATCCTCGTATCGCACCTCGATGAATTGACCGGCGGGCAGCCGCCGCCCGCTTTCAGCCACGGCATTCACCACGTCCAACCATTGATGCGCCACCGCGGAAACTGGATCCAACCGGGCATACTCGCTCCATCGAGCGGGTTTGGCATCCCACCACTGATTCACATTTCCACACTTCTTTCGTTTTTCGAGCACCGAGCGGCATACCGCGCGACCATCGCGGACCAGATGAATAAATTGCGCATCGGGAAAAATGGCGCGCAGAAATTCGATGCGCAATCCATTGCGCGGGCACTTGGACAGGAAGCGAGGTTTGTCATAGAGGCGCAGGACATTCCCGGCCAGTTGCCGGTAAAACTTTTCTGCCCGCGGGGTGACATCATCCGCGTGCATGACGTGCGAGTCCGGTCCGACGAAACGGTCCCACAGGCTGCCCGCCTCCAGCGGCCGGTGCTTGCGCACCACGGCCCCGATCAACCGGATCAACGGATAATGGACGGGAAATTTGCGTGTGACATCGGTAGTAGTGGCGAGGTCGGGATGCAGCACCAACAAGTCACGAAGCGCGGTCGTGCCACTTCGTGGCATCCCGACGATAAAAATCGGGCGATCGACCACTCCGGTCATTATGCCCGGCCCTTTCTTCCCTGAACCCATGCATGGATTTCCTTCATGGTCTGGGGCCAGTTTTTGACGGATTGACGCTCCTCGACAAACCGGTCATACAGCGCCAGCAGTGCCGAGGAAAATCGTCCGGCCTGATTCATGCGTTCCTGGAAAGCGGACACTGCATCCATCTTCTCCAGCGGGGGCAACTTCAAGCCGCGTACCACAAAACCTGCGCCGCCGAAGGTGCAGCTGTATTGCGCCTCTCCTTCGGCGAGGGTGAGCTTGGCCTGCTTCAATTTTTTGCCGGCGAGCAGCGAGGCTTTGGCTTCAGCGCTCAGGCGCGGCTCGCCCCGCCGCAAAACGGCCTCGTGCGCGCCGGTCCCCTCCATGACAAAATGCAGCGGGCCGTCCACCATGACGGCAAACTCGCCCAACCCGGGCAGTTGCACAACTCCGCCTCGCGCCTCGGAGACGAACCATAACCAGGTGAGAAAGTCCTCGCCGGGATCCTGTCCGGCTTCCTGGTCCTCCACGTCGGGAGAAAAGCTGGATGGCGACCACTCCTTGACGTGCACCCCCAACCGCTTGAGCGCCGCCGTCTCCGGAATAACCGGAACGAGACCAAAGCCAAGGGCCTGAGCGAAGGCGATAATGAACGCATCCACCTGTTTGTCGTTCAGCGCGGCGGCATAGACCATCTTTTCGCGATCGTCATACACAAACGGTATGCCCTTCAATTGCGGCGGCATCTGGGGCAACAGTCGCGAGGTGATTTCGTCTTTGATTTCCTTGCGCTCGGTCCGGCTCAAAAACGCCTTCCCCTGAGCCTCCTGCCGCGCCAGCTCCTCCATGCGGCACTCGGCGCGCAACAATGCCTCGGGAATTTTGCGCTCGGCCCTCATCAATGTGAGGCGGAGGAATCCGGCATAATAAGCGTTTTCCTGCTTGATCACCCGGTCGAGTAAATGCCGACCCGATACCCATCCGTGAATTTCGCCATCCCCCAACGTGCTCAAGGGCGGGGCCGCGTGTTCGGCAAAGCGCTCCACTGCATCCTTCGGCATTGCCTTGTTAACGTAAAACATCCGGTAACTGATTGATCCACTTTCAAATGACACAAAACATCTCCTCTTCCATGAGCCCCTGCTCATAGGATGCGCCAGCCATTTCGTCGAGAACAATCTCGACGCCGCCAAATCCGCATCATAACGTGGGGACAAACGCGGAGGAATAAATTATGCGAAGAGGTGTTTGGTTAATCATCGCGGCGCTCTTTTTCGTCGGTTGGCATGCCATAGCGGAAATTACGATCCTGGAGGAGAACGGGGCTTACTTGGAGCTGGAAGACGTCCTGCCGGATGACGAAACGGCCGTGGTGCTGCTGTATACCGCGTGGGATCAAACCTCAATCAACCTCCGCCAGGACGTCGAGGTCATGGCCGGCTCCTATCCGGACCTGGAATTATTCTTCGTCGATGCCGTGAGCGAAAGCTCGGAAATTTACCGCCAACTCGCGCCGGGCCGGATTCCGGCGATTCTGGTTTACGATGAAAACGGCGAGCGAGCCGGGCCGGTATTCGACAGCGCCTACGATCTCGAGCGCTTCCTCAAGGAAAACGACCTGCTGGACTAGCCGCGAAAAACCGGCAACCGGTCATCGCCCAGTTCGTGGAGGCGCGGCAGGGCCACATCCTTGTCGCCCAGCACGGGTTGATTGACCGGCCAGGCGATCCCGATATCGGGATCATTCCACGCGATGCCCTGTTCATCGCCAGGCGCATACAGCGCGGTGCACTTGTACAAAACCAGCGCGGATTCGCTGACCACAAGAAAGCCGTGGGCAAACCCCTCGGGAACAAAAAGTTGATGATGATTTTGGGCCGAGAGGTAGTGCCCTTCCCACTGACCGAAGGTGGGCGACCCGCGCCGGATATCGACCGCCACATCAAACACTTCACCTTGCACCACATACACCAGCTTGCCTTGCGGCTGCTTGACCTGACTGTGCAAACCCCGCAAGACATGGCGATGCGAAAAGGAATAATTGTCCTGCACGAACGGCTTGGTCAGACCGGCGCCGGCATATTTGGCGGCATGATAACTTTCGGTGAAGAAGCCGCGTTTGTCGGGAAATTCGCGGGGCTTGAATAAAATCACGCCGGGAAGTTTACCGGCCAACGTTTCGATCGACATGCTACCACTCCGGATGATCGGCAATCTGCTGGAGATACTTGCCGTAGTCATTTTTCAGCAATGGACGGGCTAATTCGCGCAACTGATCCGCGGTGATCCAGCCCTTGCGGAAGGCGATTTCCTCGATGCAGGAAATCTTCAAGCCCTGCCGCTCCTCCATCGTCTGCACGTAATTGGATGCCTGCAACAGCGACTCATGGGTACCGGTATCGAGCCAGGCAAAACCGCGACCAAGCAATTGCACCTGCAATTCGCCGCGCTGCAAGTAAACACGGTTCAGATCGGTGATTTCCAGCTCGCCCCGGGGAGAAGGTTTGAGATCGGCCGCGATTTTCACCACCTCGTTGTCGTAGAAATACAGGCCCGGCACGGCATAACGCGACTTGGGCTTGGCCGGTTTCTCCTCGATGTCGAGCACCTTGCCGGTGGCATCAAACGAAACTACGCCGTATCGTTCGGGATCCTTGACCAGGTAACCGAAAATCAACCCGCCCTTTTTGAGCTGACCGGCCTCGCGCAGAATTTTGGATAGGTCGTGCCCAAAGAAGATGTTGTCGCCGAGAATCAATGCCGCCGAATCGTTTCCGATGAAGGGGGCGCCGATGATGAAGGCCTGGGCCAGCCCCTCCGGTTTTGGTTGCACTTCGTACGAGAGCTTTAATCCGAATTGCTTGCCGTCTCCGAGCAATTGCTCGAACCGGGGCAAATCCTCCGGAGTGGAAATGACCAGAATCTCGCGGATGCCGGCGAGCATGAGCACCGACAAGGGATAGTAGATCATGGGTTTGTCATAGACCGGCAGCAACTGCTTGCTGACCACCCGTGTGATTGGATAGAGCCGGGTGCCGGATCCACCAGCCAAAATAATACCCTTCATACTGACCTCGCGCGTCGCATTTCCCCGTTGATACACCGGATGAGGCATCTGTTACAAGTTCTAGGTGGATGCCGGCGCCGGGATAAAGTAGATTGTCGTTCCTATGACTTCATCCTTCAGCAAGCGCATCGTGGCGATCGTCGGCCGGCCCAACGTCGGAAAGTCGGCGATGTTCAACCGCATCGTGGGCCGCCGCGTTTCCATCGTCCATGAACAGGCCGGCGTCACGCGCGATCGCGTATCCTGCGAGGCCAACTGGAACGGGCATCGCTTCGAACTCATCGACACCGGCGGATTGGGATTCATCGACCGCGAGGGCACCTTCGATGAGATCGAGCACAATCTCCGCGAGCAGGCGCTGGCCGCGATCGAGGATGCCGCAGTCATTCTGTTTGCCGTCGACATCACCGCCGGCGTCACGCCGCTGGACCGGGAAGTGGCGCAACAGTTGCACGCTTCGGGCCGGCCGGTGTTGCTCGCCGCCAACAAGGCCGATCGCGACGCCTCGGATCGACTCGTCGATGAATTTCTCGCGTTTGGTTTTCCCGTGTTTCCGGTGGCCGCGCTTCACAACCGGGGTTTTGATACCTTGCTCGAAGCCACCCTGAAGCAATTGCCCGAGGAGGAACCGCTCGATCGCAAGGATGCCCTCAAGATCGCCGTGGTTGGAAAACCCAACGCCGGCAAATCATCCTTCATTAACCGTCTGGTGCAGGCGCGGCGCGTGATCGTGTCGGATGTGCCCGGCACCACACGCGACAGCATCGAAGTGCCTTTCACGCTGGGCGAAGGCGCCTCATCCCGTCACTACACCTTGATCGATACGGCCGGCTTGCGTCATATCCGTCGCGAGCACAATGCGGTGGAGTTGTTCAGCACCATGCGCGCGAAGGAATCGATCGAGGCCGCGGATGTCGTCGTGTTGATGATTGATGCCGAGGCCGGACCGACCGAGCAGGACAAGAAGATCGCCGCGCTGGTGAACGAAAACCAGAAAGGCTGCGTGATTGTCGTCAACAAATGGGATCTCGCCGAAGGCAAGGTCAAGCAGGACGATTATCGCGAGGCGATGCGCCGCACCATGTCGTTCATGAATTTTGCGCCGGTGATGTTCATCTCCGCGGCATCCGGACTCAACGTCAAAAAATGTTTGCGCTTGATAGATCAAGTCGCGGCCAACATCGACATGACCATTACCACCGGCATGCTCAACCGGGTGTTGCAAAAGGCCACCATGAAAACCGCCGCACCCACCGTGGGCAACAAGCGGTTCAAAATGTACTACGCGACCCAGATCGGCACCCGCCCGGTGCGCATCAATATTTTTGCCAACGAACCGCGCATTCTGCCCCCGGCGTACCGCCTTTATTTGCACAATCAAATTCGGGCCGCTTACGGCCTCGAAGGCGCTCCGCTGGTGCTCGCGTTCAAATCGAGCCACGGCGATGCCGAAGCCGATGAAAAAAACCGCCGATTTCGCCCCGCGCGAGCCTCGAAATCCCGATCCAAGCGCCCCTCCCGGTAGTCGAAAACTGCTGCCGTTTAGTCACTTACAGAAAAGTAAAAAATTTTACATATTTTACTTGTTGTACCACTAGATATGGGGGTATTTGTTTAATCCCTGTTACAAATTGCCCATATGTTGGAGGGGGTTTTTTGTGACGGTAAAGGCGTAAAATTGTTAAAATATCATTAAAAACGGAGGAATTTGCCATGTTGGAAACCCGGGTCAGGACAAAAAGCGCAGGTAAATCAAGTGGTGGGGCGGATGAGATCGCGAAAACCCGGATGGCTGGTAGAAAAACCAACGCAAAAAACACGTCGAAAAGCGGGCTCTCCTTCCGTCACATTTTCAGCACCCCGGGAACCAATCCTTTTGATCAAGTCGAATGGGACAAGCGCAAGGCTTCGATCACCGATGATAAAGGCAAAGTCATTTTCGAACAGGAGAACGTGGAGATTCCGAAATCCTGGTCGATGCTCGCAACCAACGTGGTGGCCTCCAAATATTTTTACGGCGATCCGAACAAGAAGGGCGAGCGCGAGTACTCCATTCGCCAGCTGGTTCATCGCGTCTCGCGCACCATAACCAACTGGGGTATCAAGGATGGTTACTTCGCCAGCAAGGCCGATGCCGAGACGTTCTACCATGAACTGACCTGGCTGTGCGTCCAGCAATACGGCGCATTCAACTCGCCGGTCTGGTTCAATTGCGGCCTGTATCAGGAATACGGCGTGGGCAAGGAAAGCGGCGAGGGCAACTTCTACTGGGACGCGCTCACCGACACCGTCAAAGTCGCCGCGACCCAATACGAGTACCCCCAGTGCTCGGCTTGCTTCATTCAATCCGTCGATGACACGATGGAAAGCATCATGGAACTCGCGCGCAGCGAAGCCATGCTGTTCAAATTCGGCAGCGGAACCGGAACCGATCTCTCCACCCTCCGCAGCTGCCGCGAAGTCATGAGCGGCGGCGGACGCCCCAGCGGCCCCCTCTCCTTCCTCCGCGTCTATGACTCGATCGCCAGCGTCGTGAAATCGGGCGGCAAAACCCGCCGCGCCGCCAAAATGAACACGCTGAAAGACTGGCACCCGGACATCAAGGAATTCATCGAAGCCAAACCCACCGAGGAGAAGAAAGCCTGGGCGCTGATCGAGCAGGGCTATGACGGCAACTTCAACGGCGAAGCCTACGGATCGGTTTGTTTCCAGAATGAAAACCTTAGCGTGCGCGTGACCGATAAGTTTCTGCAGGCCGTAGTCGACGACAAGGATTGGCAGACCCGCTGGGTCACCAACCCGGCCAAACCGGGCCCGATCTACAAGGCCCGCGAGATCATGAAGTGGATCGCCGACGGCACCTGGCTGTGCGGTGATCCCGGCTTGCAATACGAAGACACGATCCAGCGCTGGCACACCTGCAAGACAACCGCTCCGATCAATTCGAGCAATCCTTGCAGCGAGTACATGTTCCTCGACGACACCGCCTGCAACCTCGCCTCCTTGAACCTGATGAAGTTCATGAAGGCCGACGGTCAGTTCGATGTCGAGCGATTCAAGGCGGCCGTGCGCGTCTTTATCACCGCGCAGGAAATCATCGTCGACAATGCGAGCTATCCGACCGATCGCATCGCCCGCAACAGCCACATCTACCGCACGCTCGGCCTCGGCTACGCCAACCTCGGCGGCCTGCTCATGTCGCTCGGCTTGCCTTACGACAGCGATGACGGACGCGCGATTGCCGCGGCCATCACCGCCATCATGCACTGCCACGCCTATGATCAATCGTCATCGATTGCCAGCCACATGGGCACCTTCGCCGATTACGATCGCAACCGCGACGCCATGCTGGAAGTGATCGGCATGCATCGCGAGGCCGCCCACAAGATCAGCCCGCATTGCCCATCCTACCTCCGCGACGCGGCCAAACAATGCGCCGACCAGGCCATGGAGAGCGGCAAGGCCCATGGCTATCGCAACGCCCAGGTCACCGTGCTGGCCCCCACCGGTACGATCGGCTTCATGATGGATTGCGACACCACGGGTGTGGAGCCCGATATCGCGCTTGTGAAGTACAAACTGCTAGCCGGCGGCGGCATGCTGAAAATTGTCAACCGCACCGTGCGCCCCGCCCTGGAGCGGCTCGGATACAATCGCGATCAGATCACCAAGATCATCGCGTACATCGACGAGCACGACACGATCGAGGGAGCGCCCGAACTGAAGGAGCAACACCTCGAGGTATTTGATTGCGCATTCAAACCGCGCAACGGCTATCGTTACATCCCCTACACCGCCCATGTCCGCATGATGGCCGCGGTGCAGCCGTTCCTCTCCGGCGCCATCAGCAAAACGGTCAACATGCCCAACGAGGCCACACCGGAAGAGATCTCCCAAACTTACCTTGAGGGATGGCGTCTCGGACTGAAGGCGCTCGCCATCTACCGCGATGGTTGCAAGCGCAGCCAGCCGGTGAACACGGGCAAATCCGAAGCCAAGAAGACCGAGGCGGTAAAAACCGAGGAGGAACATCATGGCTCGGGCAACGGCTCCAAGGCCCGCCCGCTCCGTCGTCGCATGCCGAACACCCGGCAGTCCGTGACCCACAAGTTCGACATCGCCGGCCACGAGGGGTACCTCACAGTCGGACTGTACGACGACGGCACGCCTGGCGAACTCTTCATCACCATGGCCAAGGAAGGCAGCACCGTGGGTGGACTGATGGACGCCTTCGGGACCGCCATTTCGATGTGCTTGCAGTATGGCGTGCCGGTGAAGTCGTTGGTCGAAAAATTCGCGCACACGCGTTTTGAGCCAAGCGGATTCACCAAGAATCCGGACATCCCGATCGCTAAATCCCTGCCGGATTATATTTTCCGCTGGTTTGGTCAAACGTTCATGGATGGCTACAAGGATCCGCTCGCGCTCAAGAGTCTGACCGCGGAAGCCCCGGCCAAGGCCAGCGCAGCCCCAGCTTCGCCGGCCCCGGCGGCGGCCGTCCACGAGACCCCTCCGTCGCCGGGCAAGCCGGCGGCTGACCACAAAGTGCGGATCGACGACCAGTTCCAGCACTTCATGGAAGATGCGCCGGTTTGCGACAACTGCGGCACCATCACCGTTCGTAATGGCGCCTGCTATCGCTGCTTCAACTGCGGCAACTCCATGGGCTGCTCGTAAACGAAAAACAATCTCACCCCACACAGGCGGCGGTCCGCGGGCGCAATGCCCCGGGTCGCCGCCGCTTTTTTCATCCAAAGCAGGCGCCGCTATCATCCTGGACATCAGCCAATCATTATCCCGTGCATGCCACGCCAGTCCCGGCCCGGCAAGCCGGTCCGCGGGGTCGTGAACACAATCGCGATTATGGAGAGCACAAATTCTTCGGGCGGATGCGAGGATTTCGCCGTTGCGATAATCGACTTCCCGGTTTATGCGTCCTCCATCCAACTCCACACTTGCGCACAACCCGCTTCATGCGGTACTTTTTGCCTACATTTTCGCTCGGGTGGTGAAATGGCAGACACGCTAGCTTGAGGGGCTAGTGACCGCGAGGTCGTGCAGGTTCAACTCCTGTCCCGAGCACCAATGTACCCCCACCACCATGCCGCTTGTCATCGCCACCCGTAATCGACACAAACTCGAAGAAATCCGGGCAATCCTCGATTTCGCCCCGGCGACGATCACCAGCGCACTTGATTATCCCGACATTCCCGATGTTGAGGAATCCAGCAATACCTTCGCAGGAAACGCTCTCCTCAAAGCCCATGCCCTTGCTCACGCCACGGGCGCCTGGACCATGGCTGACGATTCCGGGCTGGAAGTGGATGCACTCCACGGCGCGCCCGGCATCTATTCCGCCCGTTTTGCCGGCGAACCGGTCGACTACGCCGCCAACAACAAAAAGCTACTGAGCCTGCTGGAGGGGGTGGCCAATCGCAAAGCCTGCTTCCGGACCGTGCTCGCGCTCGTAAGCCCGGACGGGCGAAACTGGACCGTGGAAGGCCGGTGCCCGGGACATATTCACACCTCTCCCCGTGGAAATCAGGGATTCGGATACGATCCATTGTTCATTCCCGAAGGCGAAACCCTCACCTTCGCCGAGATGCCAGTCGACAGGAAAAACCGGATCTCGCACCGGGCTCGCGCCCTCGAAGCCGCACGCGATGCCTGGAGAGAACTACTGCTGGCGATTCGCTGATTCCGCGAAGTCGCTATTCGTCCAGCTTGGCCTTCAAGGCAAGGCGGATTTTCTTGAGCGAGGCGTCTTGAATTTGTTTGATGCGGGCGCGGGTTAAATTCAGCAACTCGCCGGTCTCCTCTAATGTGCGTCCCTCAATATACCGCAACTTCATGATGTAACGCGCACGCTCCGGCAACTGTTCCACCGCCGCCCAGATCTCCGCATGCTCGGCCCCGCTGGACGAAGCCTTCGCGGATGGATCCTCGATGACCTCATGCAGGCTGGATCCGTCCTCGTTGATCAACATATCGAGCGACAACGGCTGCGCCGGCATCTTCTCCCACTGCCGGACATAATTGCGTATTTTCGGAATACGCTCGAGCGGAATATCCGAGATCTTCGCCACCGTTTCATCGTTCGGTTCCTCGCCATAATCGCGCACCCACGAATCGACGATACCTTTGACCAATTGCATTTCCCGGCTGGGTTTGATGCCGAAACTTCCCGCCCGGACATGGTCGCGGAAAAAGTTGCGCAATCGATTTTGTATCGACTTTTGTGCATAGGAAAAAAACGGTGTTCCGCGGGTAAAGTCGAATTTGCGCACGGCATTGGCAAGCGCCTTGGACCCCTCCTGCAGAAAATCGGATATCCAGACCTGCCCGATCCAGAAGAAAGGCTTCACGCAATTCACCACCAGCCGGCGGTTGGCGATGAACAGTTCCTCCTCGGCCGCCTCGATATGGGAGAACTTCCGGCGGGCATCGATCAGCGCGGTCTTGGCGTCCTTCTCGGAGGCAAATCGCCGGTTGGCCATGCGGCGGATATGCCAGGCATTCCAGTGAATTTCGGTGAAAAGGTGACCGACTTGCTCGGACGACAACAACTCCACCACGCCGCGCTCGGCCAGGAAGCGGCCAATCGCCTGCATACTGGAGTCAAACCCGATATAACGGCGCGGCTGACGTACCTGCTCGGGAACAAAGACGGCGCTCTTGAATTGGCTCAACTCAATCGAGGGAAATGGCAGGTTGTCCGCCATATACTTCAACTCGACCACGCTCTCGAATGCCGCTTTTTTTTCTTTGGCCATGGTTGCGAGCTGAAAACCATGACACGCGTCAATCGAAAGGTCAACGGCGTACGCGGGCCCGCCGAAGAATCAGCTCAGGGCTTCATCCCGAGTTTTTTGAGCTTGGGACGAATCACATAGCT
Organism: uncultured Verrucomicrobiota bacterium; assembly: GCA_964470065.1. GTDB lineage: Bacteria > Verrucomicrobiota > Kiritimatiellia > CAIVKH01 > CAIVKH01 > CALMUP01. The sequence goes on from CAYYAR010000019.1 coordinate 45,984, forward strand.
GGAGTAAGGCTGATCCTTGTTCTGACGGTAATAATCCTGGTGATAGATTTCGGCCGGATAAAACACGGAGGCCGGCGAAATTTCCGTCACTACCGGCTGCTTCAGTTGGCCGGAGGCTTGCAAGGCATCGCGCGATGCGATCGCCTTCTCCCGCTGTCCTTCGTCATGATGAAAAATGACCGAGCGGTATTGCGTACCCACATCGGCGCCCTGACGATTCAGCTGTGTCGGATCATGCGCATCCCAAAAAATCTCGAGCAGTTTTTCATAGCTCACCACAGCCGGGTCGAATTCAATCCGCGTAACTTCGGCATGTCCGGTGTCACCCCGGCAAATTTGCTGATAGGTCGGATGTTCCACCTGTCCACCCATGTAACCGGAAACAACATCGGTGACACCCGGCACCTGTTCAAACACGGCCTCAACGCACCAGAAACAGCCACCACCCAAGGTGGCGTATTCCCGACGGGGTTCATCTTGCATGGGCAACTCCTCTCCGAAAGCATGCGAGGCTGACAGCATGATGGCCGCACATAGAGCTCTCTTCATGCCTAAATCTACCACGTGACCGTCACTTCGCCAGTCCCGGCGGCTAACCGGCGGCAAAGGCCATCCGGCCACCGGCCACGCGACCGGCCTGTCCGCTCACCGTCAGCGAAAGATCGGCATGAAGCTCCAGCACGCGCCCGCGACAAACCGGCGCCGTATGCTCCCAATCGGACGTGCCCTCGGGCCATATGGTTACCTCGGCGCCCAGGAATCCGGCCAGGGCGCGATAACGATCGAACACGCTCGCGCCACCACCCCGGCGCACCAACTCGACCAATTCATCCAGCCGCGCCGTGATGGCGGAAAATAATTCCGGCAAGACCTCCTTCATCGCGGCATCGGCACCGGCCAGGCATCCGGCGCGCGGAACAAACGGCGTAGGTTCAATCGCGGGTGCAACGGCCACATTCATTCCGATCCCGAAGATCACATGCTCGATGCGCATGCCGCGCACACTGGTCGCGGTCAATACGCCGGACACTTTGGCGCCTTCAAGCCAGATGTCGTTGATCCATTTAATGGACGGGGCGAGACGGCCCTCCGACACGGCGACAATCGACTCGGCGGCAGCCACCGCCGGAATCATAGTCAGGATCGCATGCGATCCCGACGACTCCAGCGAAACGGCATAGTGCGAGGTCAAATGCAAGTTTCCCCGCGTGGCGGACCATGCACGCTGTCGCTGTCCGCGAAAACGTGAACCCGTCAAGGCGAGACAAGCCAATCCGTCGGGCAGCGAAATGCCCTCATGCAACGCTTGTTGTATATCGTCGAACTGAGAGTTACCGGCATCGTCGATCAAGATGCAGGTCCGGTCCGGCCCGGTAGCGCGGGCGAGCCAGCCGGTCTTGCCGCCGGCGAGCTTGAGAAAAATGTGACTCGCCGGGTATTCCGGTGGAGCGGGCGTCCAATCAATACCCGCGGGCAAAAAAGCGCGGGTGGCGCCGGGGGCATCGGTCATCCATATCGTCATGGCGGCCGGGACATCACCGGCGTGTAAAGCCCCTTTAGTTCCCGTTGCCACCAAACGCCTCGCTCGCGCTTGGCCTCCGCGGTGGCAAACGTGTAATGGTACAGAACTGCGCGGATGTAACGTGGCGGCTCGCTGCCGAACGGATTCACCTCCATGAGATCCAGCACATCCGGCGAGCCGGCGAGCAACCGTTGCATCAATTGGGTAACCCAGGGATTTGCCGTGTAATGACCGAGCGAGGCGAACCACATTTGCCAGTCCAGTCGAGGCATGTGGGGCGCCACCATGCCGGGGGCGCGGAACACATTCCCCGGCTTGTAGAAAAACTCATATGCGCGCCACTCGACACCGTCCCGGCTGCCTTCAAGGATAATCTCGGGCCGGTACTTGGTCATGTAGGCGAACAAGCCATAATTGTTCACGCTTCGAAAAGGCATCACCGCGCGCGCCACGGCATCCACCGGCGCCGGCCAGGGAAACTCGCGAACGAGGGTCCGCCCCATCAAGGTGATGGACGTCAGCAGCACGACCGCCACGATCGGAACGCCAACCCACACCTGGATCGTCCGGAACACGCCGGGAAGCGAAGCCGGCTCGAAGGTCTCGTCGGTTTCGAACCAGCTGTCATCGAGCAGCATGATGCAAAGCACCATGGCGAGCAGATTGAAAAATCCGTAGTTCCCGGTGGCCCAGATGATCAGCTGGAGGAACACAAAAAAGCCAAACGCGACGACACGCAAACGGCGGGTGGTGAAGATCAGAAACGGAACCGCCAGCTCGATGAACAGCACCACGGCCGTGGCCACCTGCAAAAAACGCCCGGGCATCTGCTGGAAATACCACGACGTCCAGGCCGGCAACGGTTGCGTCCAAAAATGGAAATCCAGGGCGGTCAGATCCACCCACGATGTATCGCCACCCGCGACTTTCACATACCCGGCCGAGAACATCAGCCGGAACAACAACCAGTGCAGGAGAAACACCACCGTGATCGGCGGTTCGGGATTCAGCGAGGGCTTCGACCGCCACACCGGCGGCGCGAGCAAAATAGCGAGCAAGCCGCACTCGAGAAGCAGATTGTCCCACTGATAGCCAAGGAAGATCTGACCACCCACCGTCAGCGAAAGATACAGCAACCAGGCCAGCAAAGCGGCGGGCAAAGGAAGAAATCCGAGGGTCAGCATCAATCCGGCGGCCAACCCAACCACGCAATACAAACTGAGCGCGAGATCACTGTGGAACATCCACATCAGCGAGGGCAAGGTCCACACACCGCCGGCGCCCAACTGGCGCGACGCCGCCTCGAAATAGGCCGCGACGGGCAGGATGCCATCCGCGCCGATCAAGCCATGGATTTGCGTCCAGAGCGAATAGAACGCCAGGATATATATGAAGCCGAGCAGGCGAAGAAATATGCTCGCCGGATAACGGTAACCTGTTCCATTAAAGTACATCTGATACGTGCACCATCAGGTGGAATGCCATCCAGTCGTCACTTCTTCGGCGCATCCTCACGGGCCAAAGCCACCATCGCATCCACCGCAATATCGATCGCTCCGCGAATGTTCGTGTCCAACGAAAGCGCGTCCTGCCCGGGAGCCGACCACGGCGTGCGGTCGGACACGGTGCAGATGGTGCCGGCGCGCAAACCATACAAGTTCGCCAGCGTGAAAATGACCCCCGACTCCATCTCGACATTCAGCACGCGCGCCCGCTTCCAATCCCGGGCATACTGGTTCATCCAGGTCTGCTCGTAACCGCCATGGGCCATGGTTTGCAGCGAGCGATCCGGTCCATAAACCTTGTTGCGGGAGTAAAATCCATCAATCGACACGGTGATTCCGGCATGGTGGTTCGCACCCCGCGCTCTCGCCGCGGACAACAAGGCGCCGACCACGTCGTAGTGGGCCACCGCCGGATACTCCGGCGCCACGTAGGTTTTGGACGTGCCTTCGTCTCGCACAGCCCCGGTGGAGATCACATAATCGCCCAGAGCCACCTGATCGGCAATCGCCCCGCTGTTGCCGATGCGGATGAACGTATGCGCGCCGATATTGGCGAGCTCCTCGAACAATATCGCCGTGGAGGGCGCGCCGATACCCGTGGAGGCGGCAGTCAGCCGCACCCCGTTTTTTTCCCCCACATGCACGACATACTCGCGAACACGGACAACTTCCGTAAACGAATCCCACGTCGCGGAAATTTTCGGCACGCGGGCCGGATCGCCGGGCATGAACACATAAGGCGCCACATCGCCCTCACGGAGTCCGGTGATAATTTGGGCGAGTGAACTACTCATCACCAGCCTTTACGAAACACGCGGAGCATCCCGCCAGAGGGTTTCCAGGGCATAATGATCGCGGGCCTTTTCCCCGAAGACATGCACCACAAAATCGATGTAATCGAGAATCATCCATGCGCTGTCGGCGGTGCCCGATATCCGGTGGGGTTTGCGACCGGCATCGAGCATTGATTTTTCACAGGCATCAATCAGGGCGCGGTAATGGCGGGTGTTCTGGCCGGTGCATATCACGTAGTAATCCGTGACCGAGGACAACTTGCGCACATCGAGCACCACGACGTGCTCGCCTTTTTTGTCTTCGAGGCTCTGGCAAGCCAGCTTGATCAGCTTCGAGGTTTCGATGATGATTATCCTTCCTTAACGGTATAAACCGTGCTCGTTAATGTAGTGGGCAACGCCCGCGGTAACAAGATAATGAATGGGCTGATGCTTGGCAATGCGCATCCGGATCTCGGTGGATGACACCCCCATGGTATGGCCGGTGGTGATGCGCTCAAGCAGGGCGCGTTCATGCGCTTCCCCCAACCCGAGCTTCATCGCACGCAGGGAATCCGGGTCAAATCCGGGGCGCACCATGGTAATGAAGGCGCATCGCGTCAGTAGTTCATCGATTTTCTTCCAGGTGTGAAGCTCCGGCAAGGTGTCGCCGCCAATGATGAAGAAAATCTCGGCCTCCGGATAAAGCGCGGCGAAATGGCGAACCGTGTCAATGGTGTAGGAAACACCGCCGCGCTGGATTTCCACATCCGAAACCTCCCAGGCTGCGCGATCGCCAAGAGCCAATCGCAACATATCAATGCGTTGCGCCGGCGTCACCAGTTCGTGGGAAAGCTTGTGGGGCGGAATCATCGCCGGGATGAAGAAAATGCGGTCGAGCCCGAACGCCACTCCGGCATCCTGCGCCATCACCAGATGGCCGATGTGCACGGGATTGAAGGTGCCGCCCAACAAACCGATTTTCTGCTTCTGCATGACCCATATGCTAGCACGACGGCACCGGGAAAGTCGAAACTTCGGTGGCGACCCGTCCAGGCGCGAGGACGGACACGGCAAGACCGGATGCGGACGCACGAAATAAATTCCAATGGTTGGAACGTCAGGGCGGGAAAAATTCCAATGGTTGGAACTTTTCGGCATCGTGCCCGCCGGCAACTCAAAGCGGCCTGATCCGGACGGAAATTTTCCTCGCCGCCGGTCCCCGGGCAGGCGATGTCTCTCGCCTTGCATCCCTCGACCCTTTTCCTTACGCTCTCGCCTTCAATTCAACCTTTCAGGAGAAAAACATGTCAGAAATTATTGCAATTAAAGGCCGCGAAATACTGGACTCGCGGGGAAATCCGACGGTCGAAGCGGAAGTGCACCTCGACTCCGGCGTGATTGGCCGAGCTGCCGTTCCCTCCGGAGCCTCCACGGGCGAAAACGAAGCCATCGAATTGCGCGACGGCGACAAAGCCCGCTACCTCGGCAAAGGTGTGTTGAAGGCCGTGGCGAATATCAACGAAGGCATTCAGGATGCCCTCGTTGGGATGGATGCCACCGACCAGTGCGCGATTGACCGGGCGATGCTCGAACTCGATGGCACCGAAACCAAGTCGAAACTCGGCGCCAACGCCATCCTCGGCGTCTCGATGGCCACCGCCCACGCCGCCGCGAATGAACTCGGGCTTCCCCTGTTCCAGTACCTCGGCGGCCCGAACGCCAAAGTGCTGCCCGTGCCGATGATGAACATCCTCAACGGCGGCGCCCACTCGGACGCGCCGATCGACTTCCAGGAATTCATGATCATCCCCAAGGGCGCCAGCAATTTCCGCGAAGGCCTGCGCATGGGCACCGAAGTTTTCCACGCGCTGAAGGGCGTGCTGAAGAAAGCCGGCCTGAGCACAGCGGTGGGCGACGAGGGCGGCTTTGCCCCCGCGTTGAACAGCAACGAACACGCGCTGGAAGTGATCATGCAAGCGATCGAGAAAGCGGGCTACAAGGCCGGCGAGCAGGTCTTCATCGCCCTCGATGTGGCCTCCAGCGAATTCTTCGACAAGGCCAAAAACAAGTATGTGTTCAAGAAGAGCGACAAGTCGGAGCGCACCGCGGAGGAAATGGTCAACTTCTACGAAGGCTGGATCAAGAAATACCCCATCATCAGCATCGAGGACGGCTGTGCCGAAGGCGACTGGGATGGATGGAAGAAACTCACCGACCGCATCGGCGACCGCTGCCAACTCGTCGGCGACGATCTTTTCGTCACCAACACCAAGTTCCTTAAGCGCGGCATCGACACCGGCACCGCGAATTCGATTCTTGTCAAAGTGAATCAAATCGGTTCGCTCACCGAGACCCTCGAGGCGGTGGAGATGGCCAAACGCGCCAGCTACACGTCGGTGATCAGTCATCGTTCCGGCGAAACCGAGGACGCCACCATCGCTGATATTGCCGTGGCCACCAACGCCGGCCAGATCAAGACCGGCTCGCTGAGCCGCTCGGATCGCGTGGCGAAATATAACCAACTGCTTCGCATCGAGGAACGCCTCGGCGCTTCCGCCGTATACGGATTGCAGCAGAACTGATCATGAGGCCGGGCCCCAGCCCGGCCTCATGACGTTACCGACATGAACATCTGGGTTGTCATACAACGAATATCGGCAAGCCTGATTGTGGCGGTAGCCCTCGTATGGGCCTGGAGCCTTTTCTATCCTCAATTCAAGCAGACGCGTGATCTGACCTTGCGCCAGCAAGCCATCGAAGAGGAAATACAGCGCGATAACGAAGTATTGCAGCATCTTCGAAAAAAGCAGCAGCAACTGCTTAACGATCCGCGTTTCGTCGAAAAAATCGCCCGCGAAGTTCTCGGGCTGGCCAAGCCCGGCGAGACCGTGTTCAAGTTCGACGACGACGCGACCCCGCTCAGCGATCGAACAGGCGCAACCACCCGACTCCAGCGTTGAGTAAAAAAAACGACGCCCGAAGGCGTCGTTCATCAGCACACAGAGGTGATTCGTTTATCCGCCGCAACCGCCGGAGGATTTGGCCGCGCTGCCGGAAGAATCAAACTGCAACTTCTGTTCGTCCGTGAGCACATCGCGAATTTTGCTCATCGAGGCCGAGCAGGCTTCCTTGGTCATACCAGCGGACTCGCACTCCGCCTTGATCGCATCCACTTGCGCCTGTTGATCAGCGGTGAGTTCGATGCCCGTCAGACCCTTGCTACATCCGTCCCAGCTTTTCGAAGCCGACTTCTTGGCTCCGCAGGCCGAGGCACAACCACTACCGGCGTAAGCGCTACCCGCCACCATCATGACGCCCGCCAAGGCCGCCATCCATAGAACTTTCTTCATACTCGAACTCCTGTATATATGGTCCATCAGGACCGCTCGTGTTTCGGTTATTGACGCCTTAATCTACCCCGCCGCTCAAATTTTTTCCACTTTATCAAATACACAAAAATCCATGGCATGACTGTTCTGGTCATCGGCGGGAAAATGCCGGCGCCTGGTCTCCACCCATCCTTGATCCAGCGGCCAGCCGGGAAACCAGGTATCGCCCTCAAAGAAACCTCGCACCACCGTGACATACATCCTTCGCACCTGCGGCAAAAACGCCCGATAGATCTCGGCTCCGCCTATAACCATGACCTCGTCAATATCCGTACTTCGCAGGGCATCCATCACGCCTTGAGCGGAAGCATAAACTTCGCATCCATCGATGTTTAGGCCGGATTGCCGGGAGATTACGATGTTGCGCCGGCCGGGGAGCGGCCGACCGATCGAGTCGTAGGTTTTGCGACCCATGACGACCGGTTTACCCATGGTAACCGACTTGAAATACTTCAAGTCGGCCGGCAATCGCCAGGGCAGACCACCACCCCGTCCTATGAGTCCCTTCTGGTCAAGCGCAACGACCAAGGCGATGATCATACGGCAATCGGAGCCTTGATGGCGGGGTGGCACTGGTAATTTTCCAGGACAAAGTCCTCATAACGAAAATCGAACATCGAAGTCACCGCCGGATTCAACCTCATCACCGGCAACGGAAAAGGCGCCCTTTCGATCTGCATTTTGGCCTGTTCGATATGATTGGCATACAGGTGGGCATCCCCAAGCGTGTGAATAAACTCCCCCGGCTTCAGCCCGGAGACCTGTGCCACCATCAGCGTCAACAGGGCATAAGATGCGATATTGAATGGAACACCGAGAAAAACATCCGCGCTGCGTTGATAGAGTTGGCAAGACAGTCGCCCTTGCGCCACATAAAACTGGAAAAGGCAGTGACAAGGCGCGAGCGCCATTTTGTCGATATCGGCCACGTTCCACGCCGTCACAATCAGCCGGCGCGAATCGGGTTGATGGCGGAGTTGATCGATCACACCGGTGATCTGGTCGATGTGACAACCATCCGGCGCCGGCCATGATCGCCACTGAACCCCGTACACCGGGCCGAGATTCCCGTTGGCATCAGCCCACTCGTCCCAGATGGTCACTCCATTTTCTTTCAGATAGCGGATGTTCGAGTCGCCCTTCAGAAACCACAGCAACTCATGAATGATCGACTTGAAATGGAGCTTCTTGGTGGTCACCGCCGGGAAGCCCGCTTGAAGGTCAAAACGCATCTGGTGCCCGAAAATGCTCCGGGTGCCGGTGCCGGTCCGGTCGGTCTTTTCGACCCCGTGCTCCAGCACGTGACGCATCAAATCAAGGTAGGGCTTCATGCGCGAATATTGATAATCGGAATTTACTTTACAATCCACTCTTTCCTGCTACTTTCCGCCACTTTGACATAGACATCCACGCCGCAAAACGTGGACTGGAGAACAAGACCATGAAGGCAGAAATTCATCCCAAATTGAACAATGTGTGTTTTATTGACGCGCCGACCGGGGCTCGTCTGCTCACCCGCTCCACCCTCACTTCCAAGGAGAAAGAGGATATCAACGGCGTGGAGTATCACGTGGTTCACTGCTCGACCAGTGGCGCCTCCCACCCGGCTTACACCGGCCAGAAGATGATGCTCGACACCGCCGGCCGTATCGACAAGTTCAACAAGCGGTACAAAAAGTAAGCGATCAACCGGTTCAACGCAAAAAGCGCGGGCACGATCCCGCGCTTTTTTGTTTTCATGTGCGCGGATTGCAACACGCGCAGGAGTCGGAATGGCGGGGACGGGGAATTTTTGGCGGGTCGCTTTTGGCGCGCGGCATTTCGAGGCCGCCGGAGATGATGCGGCGAATCGGCCGCCCGCTCGCCGGATCCGCCGCAAGCGCCTTTTCCATCATGCTCTGGTAAATTTCCAACACCTCGCGCGGGCCGTCATCCGTGGTCTCGTATTGATAGGTCGGCATCCTACAGCTCCAGCAATTCCTGGACATCGTCCCACGAAAGCTTGTCCATCACCTGCTCGTCGTTCTCCAGGGTGGCGTCGATGATGGCTCGCTTGCGATCCTGCATCGCCAGCACCTTCTCCTCGATCGTCCCCTTGGTGATCAGCTTCACACTGTACACCGTGCGGATCTGGCCGATGCGATACGCGCGATCGGTGGCCTGGGCCTCCACCGCCGGGTTCCACCATGGATCGTAATGAATTACTATATCCGCCCCGGTCAGATTGAGCCCGGTGCCGCCCGCCTTCAGACTGATCAAAAAGAGCGGAATACTGCGGTCGGTGTTGAACTGATGCACCACCTGCATTCGCTCCTGGGTGCTGCCATCGAGATAGCAATACGTGGTGCCACGCTTGTCCAGCTCCGCCCGCAAAATCGTCAGCATCGACACAAACTGACTGAACACCAGCACGCGGTGTCCTCCGTCCAGCGCCTCGTTGAGAAGTTCCATAAACAAGTCGAGCTTCGCCGACGGATTTTCCGGCTGCAGTTGCTCGTCCTTGAGCAGCCCGAGGTGACAGCACACCTGCCGCAAGCGCAACAGCGTCTTGAGCACTTCCATGCGCGATTTGTTGAAACCCTGATCCTGCACGAGTTGAGTCAGTCGCCGGCGCGACGCTTCGAGTAACGCCTTGTACACCGCCTGCTGATCGAGCGTCATGCCGCAAAACGCCACGCGCTCGATCTTCGGCGGCAAATCGGTCGCGACATCGCGCTTCAGCCGGCGCAACACAAAAGGTCCCAGCTTCCGCCTGAGCTTGGCCTGGGCCGCCGGCGCATCGTCGTCGTTGCGCGAAATCGGCAACTCGTAATTCCGGCGGAATTTTTCATGCGGCCCGAGGTATCCCGGCATCAGAAAATCCATGATCGACCAGAAGTCCGCGACACCGTTTTCTATCGGCGTGCCGGTCAATACCAGGCGCTGCCGCGCCTGCAATCGCTTGGCCGCCAGCGCGTTCTGCGTGGCCTTGTTTTTGATATGCTGGGCTTCGTCCAGGATCACCACGGAAAATTCCTGCGCCGCGTATTGCTCGATGTCGCGCCGCAACAGCGCATAAGAAGTCACAATGATATCGTGCTCATGCAGGCCCGCCCATTTCTGGTGGCGGTCGCTGCCCGTCACCGTCAACACTCGCAGATTCGGTGTAAAACGCGCCGCCTCATGCGCCCAGTTTTCGACCAGGCTCGTCGGACACACGATCAATGCCGGCAGCTCACGCCCCCGCTCCTCGATGCGCTCCAACTGAAGCCAGGCGAGCGTCTGCAGGGTTTTGCCCAGTCCCATCTCGTCGGCCAGGACGCCGGCATAACCGCCGCGCTCGAGGAATCGCAACCAGTTCAACCCCTCCTGCTGATAAGGCCGAAGTTGCGCCTGAAGCAGCGGATGAGATTCAACTCGGTCCAGCGTGACTTCACGGTTTTGCCGCCGCGCCGACGCAAGCCACTCCGGCACCGTTTCAACATCGATCCCGTCCAACGCATCGAGCGAAGACTTTACATGCGACGCGTAGATCGACGACATGCGGAACGTGCCCGGTTCGGCGCCCTCGCCGGAAGCGCAGTCATCAAACACGTCCTGCATCGCCTCGATCGCGCCGGCATCCAGCAGGCACGTCCGGGCATCGCGCTCGATGAAGGCCTCGCCCATCCGCAACGCCCGTTGAATGTCCGCGGCCGACCAATTTGTTCCACTCCCGTCCTCGAATTGAAACCCCACGTCAAACGCGCTGTCGTCCACCGCGCTGATTTTCACCACCGGCGCGATGAAGTCCGCCGCCTCCATGAATTCCGCCACCTTCCCTTGCAGTTCGATTTTCCAACCCTCGCGGCGCAACGCCGGCCACTCACGGCCGAGAAAATTCATCACCTCGCGGGTGCCGACAATCGACGAAAGATCGTCGCCCGCGACGCCGCGGAAACCCGCTCGCGCCAGCCGGGCCATGCCCTGCTTTTCCGCCTCGAGGTTGCGACCGGTAAATCGAAGAATATCCGCCGGGTCGGGATGCGCGAACGCGGCTGAGCCATGCTGGCGACCCGGCACCAGCATCGTGCCCTGGTAATCGGCATACAGGGTAGCGGCTAGCGAAGCCTGACTGCCGCGCACCTCCACCTTGAAGCGCGGCGTCTCCGGTTCGATGACGAAAAGGTCGCGATGCAAGTCCGTCGCCACGGCGATTTCTTTTTCGATCATCGGCAATTCGACATCGAAAAAATGAAGCACGGCATCGCGGGCGATGCGCACCGGACCGGCGTATATTTCCTGCAACGGGCCCGGCAATACATGTTCGAGCGGCCAGAAATGACCACCCCCGAACACCCATCCCCGCCGGCCCTGCACGACATACAATGGCGATTCGCCCTCTTTCGAGAACGGCAACTCCGTCTTCAACTGCAACAACAACTCGCCCGTGGCGCGATGCATATCGACATGCAACACGGATTTCAGAGGCGACCCACCGACCACCGCGTGGCGGCCATCGGACAGGTGGATCATTTTGCCTTCGCGAACCTTCAGCACATTCGCAAAATCCTGCGCGCTCAGGGTCATACGTTCCGGCACCGGACCCTCCGCGATATCCTCGAGCACATACATCAATGCATCATCCTCCTTGCCCAGCGCCACCGTCATCTGGCGCGGCACCTGATGCACCGGTACACTCGCATTGTCCTTGCGCACGAGGGTGCGTATATTGACCGAGCGGATCAACCTGGCGCCGTTCCAGTCTTTTTCCAGCATGATCACCAGATCGGAGCGGCCGGGCGTGGCCGCGGTGACCACTGAGCGTTTGAGGTAGGCATCTTCATCGACCACCGCCACCCGCGCCGCCTTTACCGACTCTGCCCGCACGCTTTGCTCGCGGCGGGCGATTTCCGTTTCGTGACGCTTGGCCATCACCATGCCGAGGGCGATGATATGCGCACAGATGATGCCGCGCTCGACGCTGTCGCGGCAGGGGCACAAATTTTCGCAGGTGCCATCGCGGGCGATTCTGGCCCGGCTCTTGAGCGAGCGGTTGCCGAAGGAAAGATTACCTTCGAGGATGGTGTTGTTGAAATCGACATCGAGAACTGCGCCTCGCTCATAGAGCAACCGCGCATCCCGGAAAACGGCATCCCCGGCCCATTCTTTCAACAGTTTTTGGGTAAATTCCACGTCCCGCCGACACCCGCCTGACTAGTATGATTTTGCAAAGACCAACGTGAGATAGTAGAGAAGCGAGCCCCGAAGTCACGTGGAAAATCGCGCAAATCAGACCTTTGCTTTACTCCTGGAACAGGCGCAGCGCGCGAGGCTGCTCCCGGCATGAGACGAATAGCAACGGGTCTATCCGCAGCAACAATCGCCGCGCGCCGTGTTTGCGCCTTGCGCCCGTCGCATGTGCCCGACGCCGGAACGAGCGTTCCCGCAAGGCCGGGATTCCAATTACAAACCGCTTACCATCAAGTGGCTTACCAGTTTCGTAAACCGCGTCGGATTTTTCACCGGACTGCCCTCGGCGATAAGAGCCTGACCGAGCAGCAATTCCGCGCAATCTCCGATCCGCGGATCGTCGGCATTCGACTTGAATACCGCATCCAGCCTGGCCAACAGCGGGTGATCGGCATTGACTTCGAGAATGCGTTTACTGGGAGGCACCTCCTGATCCATCGCCTTCAATATGCGCTCCATGTGCGCGGACATCCCCGCCTCGTCCGTCACCAGGCAGCAGGCCGAATCGGTAAGCCGGGAGGATAACCGCACCTCTTTGACCTCGGCATCAAGCTGTTTTTGCAAGGCGACCAGCAGATCCTTGATCTTGCCTTCCTGCTCCTTCTTCTTCTCCTGCGCGACTTTCTTCTCTTCCTCGGTCCCGAGATCGATGTCGCCGCGATCGATGGCCACGAGCTTCCTTCCGTTGAACTCCGTCAGTCCCATGGTCACCCACTCATCGATCGGATCCGCCATCAGCACGACTTCATAACTGCGTCGTTCAAACGCTTCAAGCAAGGGCGACGACTTGAGATTGGCCAGCGAATCACCGGCGATATAGTAGATGTCTTTCTGCTCCGAGGGCATCCGCTCAATATAGCTCGCGAGATCGATCGGCAGGCCCGTCTCGGTGCGGGTGGTGTCGAACAGCAGCAGTTCGGCGATCTTCTGCTTGTTCTCGAAATCCATGTGCACCCCTTCTTTCAGCACGCGACCGAAATTGGTGTACAAGGCGCGATACTCTTTGTCCTGCTTCTGCTTCAATTCGGCCAGCGTGCTCAGCACCTTGCTGGTCAGGCTCTTGCGAATACGGCGGATGATCGCATCGTCCTGCAGCATTTCCCGCGAGACGTTGAGCGGCAGGTCACTGGAGTCCACCACGCCCCGCAAAAAGCGCAGCCATGCCGGCAGCAATTCCTTGCAATCGTCGGTGATGAAGACGTTGCGCACATACAAATGAATGCCCTTCAAGGCATCGCGCATGAAGAGGTCATAAGGCACGGAGCCGGGCACGAAAAGCAGGGCGCGAAATTCCGTCACGCCCTCGGCGCTGTAGTGAATGGTCTTGGCCGGATCATCCGAGGCGTGGCTGATGTGCCGGTAGAAGGCTTTGTATTCCTCTTCGCTAATTTCCGCTGGCGATTTTTTCCAGATGGCTTTGCGTGAATTGGCCATTTCGTCCTTGGGCTCCTCCTTGCCCTCGGCATCTATCACCGTCAGGACAACCGGGAAACTGATGTAATCGGAATAATGTTTGATGATGGACTTCAACCGCCATGGCTCGAGGTACTCATCCATGCCTTCGCGCATGGTGAGAATCACATCGGTGCCAAAATCCGCCCGTCCGGACTCCTCAAGGGTGTAGGCATCATCGCCGGTGGAGGTCCACTTCAGCGCGGGCTCTTCCTGCGCCCCCCGTCTGGTGACCACGCTGACCTCGCTCGCCACCATGTAGGCGGAATAAAAGCCCACGCCAAACCGTCCGATCATTTCCGGATTGGCCGCGCCTTTCGGGTCCGCCTTCAACGACTCGAGGAAACGCCGCGTACCCGAGCTCGCGATGGTGCCGATATTCTGCTCCAATTCGTGCACCGACATGCCGATCCCGTTGTCGGAGATGGTCAGGGTGCGCGCCTTTTTGTCGGCGACCACGGAGATTTTCCACTCCTCCTCCCCGCGTTGCAGGGACGGGTGGGTCAGCGCCTCGAACCGGGCCCGGTCGATCGCGTCGGATGCGTTGGAAATCAATTCTCGAAGGAAAATCTCCTTTTTCGAGTAGAGTGAATGAATGACGAGGTCCAGCAACTGGCGGACTTCGGTTTTGAAGGGATGAACTTGTGCCGTCATAAGGGTCTCCTGCGTAAAATGGCCTTTAATTAAAGGAAAAACCGCCCGGATTTGTCAATCGGGCAGTTGAGGTTACTTTTCTGCACTTGCGTCGGTGAGCCGTTACCTGCTTATATTGGCCGTTTTGACTTCGGGAGATATCGCCCTATGAACATATTCGTCGCGAAAGAGACGCTGGCCGGGGAAACCCGGGTGCCGGTCATACCGTCCACGGTGGAAAAGCTGGTGAAGCTGGGCGCCTCGGTTTCCGTCGAGGCCGGATTGGGCCTCGCCCTCGGCATTTCTGACGAAACCTACACCAAGGCCGGCGCCACTATTCAAAGCCTGGCCGCCGGACAAGCCGGCGCGGACATGGTTCTCCGCTTGCGCAAACCATCGATCGAGTCGATGGAGGGCATGAAGTCCGGCACCCTGCACGTGAGCTATCTCGATCCCTTCAACGAGCACGCCCTGATCAAGTCGATGGCGGCCAAAGGGATCAGCGGCATCAGCCTCGAGATGATCCCCCGCTCCACCATTGCCCAGAAAATGGACGTGATCAGTTCGCAGGCGAATCTCGGCGGTTATGTGGCGGTTATACTGGCGGCCAGCCGGCTGGCCAAGATTCTGCCGATGATGACGACGCCGGCCGGTACCATCGCCCCGGCCAAGGTGTTTGTCATCGGCGTGGGTGTGGCCGGTTTGCAGGCCATCGCCACCGCCAAGCGACTCGGCGCGATTGTCGAAGCCTTCGATACGCGACCGGTGGTCGAGGATCAGGTGAAGTCACTCGGCGCAAAATTCGTGAAGATCGATCTCGGCGAAACCGGCCAGACCAAGGATGGCTATGCCAAAGCACTGACGCCCGAGCAACTGGAAATCCAGCGCAAGGCCATGGCCAAGCATTGCGCCGCCGCGGACATCGTGATCACGACGGCGCAAGTGTTCGGCCGAAAGGCCCCGGTGATTCTCACCAGGGACATGGTGGCGGGTATGAGCACCGGCAGCATAGTTGTGGATATGGCGGTCGAAACCGGCGGCAACGTCGAGGGCTCGGTGGCCAACCAGGAAGTCGAGGTAAACGGCGTGAACATCATCGGACTCGCCAATCTGCCCGGACGGGTGGCCATGCACGCCAGCCAGATGTACTCAAGCAACCTGTACAACTTTGTGGATCACTTCTGGGACAAAAAGGAGAAGAAATTCAACCTAAAGATGGAAGATGACATCATCAAGGGCAGCCTGATCACCCACGGCGGGAACATCGTCAACCCAACCATCAAGTCGCTCATCGGTTAATAAGGATTACTGCATCATGGAATCACTCATGCTTCTTTTCTTTGTGTTCGTGCTCGCGATTTTTCTCGGGTTCGAACTCATCTCGAAGGTGCCATCGCAATTGCATACCCCGCTGATGTCGGGTTCGAACGCGATTTCCGGCATCACCATCGTCGCGGCAATTATCGCCGCTGGCAAAGTGGATAATTTGTGGATGACCACCGTGCTCGGTTTTCTCGCCGTGACCCTGGCCACCATCAATGTGGTGGGCGGCTATCTGGTGACCAACCGCATGTTGTCCATGTTCAAAAAGAAGGACGGAGGCGCCAAGTGAACGCAGCGATGATCATTGATGTGGCGTACATCCTCGCCGCCGTGCTTTTCATTTTCGGCCTGAAAATGCTGGGCAAGGCGACTACGGCACCGAGGGGCAACCTGGTGTCAGCCATCGGCATGCTCGTCGCCGTCGTCGCGGCCCTGATGGATCATCATGTCGTATCCTACCAGGTGATCGCCGCCGGTTTCGTCATCGGCACCATCGTGGGCGCACTTGCCGCGCAGCGGGTGAAGATGACGGCGATGCCGGAAATGGTCGCATTATTCAATGGTTTTGGCGGTATCGCCAGCTTGCTGGTCGGTTGGGCGGAATATCATCACAACTTCCGTCTCGACCCCGAAAAGATGACCACCTTCACCATGGTGGCCACCTATCTAGCCGTGATTATCGGTGGCATCACGTTTACCGGTAGTTTGATCGCCTACGCGAAGCTCGCCGAGAAGATGACCGGCAAGCCGATCATGTTCAAAGCCCAGAAACCGGTAAATGCCCTCCTCCTGCTGGCGAGCATCGCGGTGCTGGTGATTGGCAGTATGGCGCCGGAATCAAGCTATCCCCTCTTTGTGGCCGCGATTGTGATTTCGATGATTCTCGGCGTACTCGCCGTGATTCCCATCGGCGGCGCGGACATGCCGGTGGTAATCTCCCTGCTGAACAGTTACTCCGGCCTCGCGGCATGCGCCGCCGGATTTGTTATTCTGAATAATGTGCTGGTGGTGGCCGGATGTCTCGTCGGCGCCAGCGGCATCATTCTCACCCAGATCATGTGCAAGGCGATGAATCGCTCGCTGTCCAATGTGCTCTTCAGCGGATTTGGCGCTGGCGCCAAGGCCGCATCCGGGGCCGCCGTGCAAGGCGAAGCCAAACCGGTGTCCGCCGAGGACGCCTACTATATTCTCGAGGCCGCGCGTTCCGTGATTGTGGTGCCGGGTTATGGCATGGCCGTGGCTCAGGCCCAGCATGTCGTGCGCGAATTGGGCGAGGCGCTGGCCAAGAATGGTTGTGATGTCAAATACGCCATCCATCCCGTAGCCGGCCGCATGCCCGGTCACATGAACGTATTGCTCGCCGAAGCAAACGTGCCTTACGAGCAACTCGTCGAACCGCCCGACGTCAATCCAATCATGTCTACCATCGATGTGGCCATCGTCATCGGCGCCAACGACGTGGTGAATCCCGCCGCCCGCGAAGATCAGACTAGTCCGATTTACGGCATGCCGATCATCAATGTGGACGAGGCCAAGACCTGTTTTGTGCTCAAGCGCAGCATGGCTTCCGGTTTCGCCGGCATCGAAAACCCGCTTTTCTTTAAGGAAAACACCCGCATGCTGTTTGGCGATGCCAAGGCGAGCGTGACCGCATTGGTTGGGCAGTTCAAAGACGCGGGCTAGTGTACATCGTGCATGGCGGAGTTTGAATACTGACGGGCCCGAACTCCGGGTTTCGCCTTACATCAGCGAACGCTGACGCGTGTGAACGATCAAGTGAACCATCCGGTTTGATTGGTCAAAAACCGCGTCAATCAATTCCCGCCGCGCGCCGGTGACCAGCGTCATCCCTATCGGTCGCGATAAACGGATTGGCCGCCGCGGTCGTGTTACCCAGTCGATAATCCGGCAGATCATGGCGGCAAAATACTACCTGCCCAAACAACTGGCAAGCGCCACGAAACTTTTTCAACCCAACCAGACCGCCACATGATCCGCCGCCGTACAAAGCCATACCGGTTTACGTTTAGCCGAGCTAGATCCGCTCCTGACTTCAACAATGGGACACCCCGACGTACATCCCTATGGGAAACAGCTCGCGGAGAATCCGGTTGTTGATGCTTCCTTTATCTATCCGCCGTCGGCGGCGGATAGATGCGTGAGCGCGAGTGGCATCCGG
>CAYYAR010000020.1:0-58919 GCA_964470065.1 uncultured Verrucomicrobiota bacterium
CACCGCGACACCGCTCGTTTTCGTTACATCGAACGCCGTGGCCATGAATTCATTCATGGCCACCTCGCCGGGGCCGGAAAAAATGCGGAGCGCACGCCCCGTCGGAGCGATACCCCTGGCCGTGCGCTTGCACGGCAAGTTCACATCAGCCTTTCCGGAGGGGGCACCGGCCGATGCCACCAATGTCGTTGCTTCCGCTGGTCACATCGCGCAAGCGGCTGGAGATGGGGTGGTCATACTCGTTGCTGATGTCGACTTCATGCATGATGCAAATGCCTTTCGCATGATGAATCTGTTCGGTCAGACGCTGATTGAATATCTGAATGACAATTTCAGCTTCATGTTGAGTCTGGTCGAGCAGGGCACCGGCAGCGAGTCGCTCGTGGGGCTGCGGGGCCGCGGCATCAAAGACCGGAGCTTCACGCGCGTGCGGGAGCTTGAGCAACAGGCGCAACAGCGCTGGCAAGCCGAAGAATTGAAGTTGATGGACCGGTTGCAGGAGGCCCAACAACGACTTAACGAACTCCAGGCCGCCCGGGACGACAAACAACAGGTCGTATTGACACCGGAGCAGGCCGCGGAAATTGAATCCTTCCGCAAGCAGCGTTTTGAAACGCAGCGTGAATTGAAAAATGTGCGTCGCAATTTGCGGGAAGATATCGAGCGCCTCGGATTTAAGGTCAAGGCCTTCAACATGGCGGCCGTGCCCTTGCTGATTGCTGTTTATGGTGTGGCGCGTGGCGTTCGTCGCCGGCGCGGTTGAGCAGGAGACAAAACATGACGACCAGGACACTTATACGTTTACTGATCATTCTCGCACTGTTTGCCGGTGCGGCCTATTACGTGAACCAAAAACCGGCCTCGCGCGTGCAGGTGGGTGGCATTGTCGCGGGGGACAAGGCCTTGCCCTCGCTGGACATCAATGCGGTCGATTCCATCCAGCTATCCTCCATCTCGGCCACGGTTTCCCTTCGCCGCGCCGAGAGTGGTTGGACGGTGGACAGCTTGCATGGCTATCCGGCGCAGTTTTCGTCGATCGCGCAATTTCTGCGTAAACTTCCGGACATCACGTATGCCCAAGTGCTTCGCGAAGGCGAGGCCTCGCTGGCGGAACTCAGTCTTGATGAATCCGTGGTCGCGCCCGATCTTCTCGCTGTCACGCTGGGGCAGACGGGACAGTTACCGGTGCGTATCGTGCTCGGTGCGATGAAGCGGGGACGCGACCAGGGTGGCATGGGATTCGGCGGCATGCCGCAAGGCCGCTTTGTGCGTGTGGGTGATGGCCCGGTCGCCGCGGTGGATGAGGCGTTTGTCGATCTTGGCTCCCGCTCCGAGGACTGGATCGATCGCGAATTTGTCGCGATTAATGGTGCGGATGTAAAACGCGTGAAGATCATTACGTCGGAGGGCACACTGGACATCGCCCGTGGCGAGGGCGAGGACTTCACGCTCGAAGGTCTTTCCGGCGACGAGACGCTCGATGCATCCGCGGTCACCCGCGTATTTCAGGGATTGCAATGGTCACGAATCGATTCTGTGATCGACCCGGCACTTTCCGACGACGAGGCCGGTCTGGGCGAGGTGGATACCGTGGTCTTCCACACCACGAACGACATCGCGTATGAGCTGGTGATCAGTCGCACCGACGCGGAAGGGGGAAAGTCCGTCCGGCTGAAGATCAGCGACCTCAGCGAGGGTGGGGCGAATGCCGACGAGGTGAAGGCCATCGACGATCGTCATGCGGCATGGCGCTACAAGCTTGCCTCCGGCACGTTGAGTCAAGTACTGCCCTCGCGCGAAAGCTTGCTCGCCGCTCCCGTGGCCGGGGAAGTTGTCGAATAATCGGCGGCGTTCGACCGGATCCGGCATCGTTTTTCGTTCGGCGACCCGGTGGTTTGGTGTACCATGCTCCGGTGATGCCAGTTACCGGGAGCATGCCATGATAAGTTATCGCAAGGAGCTTTGGTTCAACACGCCGACCCGCCGTGCGTTCATCAACATCACCCCGCAAGTCGAGGATTGTCTGCGCGCGAGCGGTATTCGTGAAGGTCTGGTTCTCGTCAATGCGATGCACATCTCGGCCAGTGTATTCATCAACGACGATGAGCGTGGCCTTCACGCCGACTTCGAACGCTGGCTCGAAAAGCTCGCACCCGAAAAGCCGCACAATCAGTATGCCCACAACGGAGCCGAGGATAATGCCGATGCGCATCTCAAACGCACAATCATGGGGCGCGAGGTCGTGGTCGCCGTGACCAACGGTGCGCTCGATTTCGGTCCGTGGGAGCAGATTTTCTACGGCGAATTTGACGGTAAGCGACGCAAGCGCGTGCTGGTGAAAATCATCGGTGAGTGATACGCCCTCCATCGCGCGGGTCATCGTCGATCTCGCTCTCGATAAGGAATTCGACTACCGGATTCCCCCGGACTTGGCGGGAAAACTGGTTGTCGGTTCGCGGGTGCAAGTGCCCTTTGGTCGTGGCTGGCAAAACGGATTTGTCATCGCGCTGGCCGGACAATCCGCGTATCCGGATCTTAAGACGATCAATGGCGCAGTGGGTGAGGGGTCGTACCTCGCCGACGACGTGTTGAAAATGGCCCGCTGGATCAGCGATTATTATGCCTGCCCGTTTGAGTCCACCGTGCGCACGGTGCTTCCGGCGCCCGTGCGCAAAAACAACGCGGCGTTTCGCAAGCAGAAAACCATCGCCATCACTGACGCAGGGCTAGCGATGCTCGCGGATGCCGCCGCAAAAAAGCAGCCGAAGCAGACGGCGGTGTTGGCGTGGTTGAAGGAACATGGTCCGGCCGCGCAACGTGATGTGGTGCAGCAATGCGCGGTGACGGTAGCGGTGATCAAAGCGTTGAGCGATAAAGGCGCGGTGGCGGCGGGTAAGGAAAATGTGATTCGCAATCCGTTCCGCGATCACGATGTCATGCGGACGGATCCCTTGCCGCTGATGCCGCAACAGCAGGATGCGCTGCAGGTGTGCAGGGAGGCGATCGCCGGACAGGGATCATCACCGGTCGTGGTGTTGCATGGTGTTACCGGTAGTGGCAAGACGGAGGTGTATCTACAGGCGATTGCCCACGCGCTCACGCTCGGAAAAGGAGCGATCGTGCTGGTGCCGGAGATTGCGTTGACGCCGCAGACCGTCGACCGGTTTCGGGCCCGTTTCGGCGACGTGGTCGCGGTATTGCATAGTGACCTTTCCGACGGCGAGCGTCACGACGAGTGGCATCGCATCCGCACCGGTGTGGCCAAGATCGTGGTCGGCGCCCGATCCGCGCTTTTTGCCCCGGTGCCCGGTCTCGGATTGGTGGTGGTGGATGAGGAGCATGAACATTCCTACAAGCAGGACGAAGCTC
The DNA here is from genome assembly GCA_964470065.1 of uncultured Verrucomicrobiota bacterium. Classification (GTDB taxonomy): domain Bacteria; phylum Verrucomicrobiota; class Kiritimatiellia; order CAIVKH01; family CAIVKH01; genus CALMUP01. The sequence goes on from CAYYAR010000020.1 coordinate 3,370, forward strand.
CGCGTTACAATGCCCGCGATATGGCGGTGGTGCGCGGGCGGATTTCCGGTTGTGCCGTGGTGCTGGGTTCGGCCACGCCCTCGCTTGAGTCGGTGCTGAATGTGCGCAAGGGCAAATACCGCGAGGTGCGGATGCCGCACCGCATCGATCACCGGACCATGCCGAAAATGCGGATCGTCGATTTGTGCACAGGCAACAGCGAGGGCGGAAAGCCCCACGTGCTGTCGGAGGAGTTGCTCGAGGCAATTCGCATGCGCCTGAACAAATCTGAACAGACCATACTCTTCCTGAATCGTCGCGGCTTCGCCTCGCAACTGCTTTGTCCGAAATGCGGCGAGGCGCCAAAGTGTGAACATTGCAGTGTGACGCTTACGTTTCACAAGGCCGCGCAGAAGTTGATGTGTCATTTCTGCGGCACGGACTATCCTCTTCCGTCACGTTGTCCAAATCCACAGTGCCGCGATCCGAATTTCCGCCATGCCGGCATCGGCACCCAGCGAATCGAGGAGGTGGTCACAAAAATATTTCCGAAGGCGCGGGTGGTGCGGATGGATTCCGATACGATGACCCGGCGTGATTCGTATCGCATGGTGTTGGGGGATTTCCGTTCCGGTAAAATTGATATTCTCATCGGCACGCAAATGATCGCCAAGGGACTGGATTTTCCGAATGTCACTCTGGTTGGAGTGATCCTGGCCGATATGAGCTTGCAGGTTCCGGATTTCCGCTCGGCGGAGCGGACGTTCCAGTTGCTGACGCAAGTGGCCGGCCGCGCGGGAAGGGGCGACATCAGCGGGGAGGTGATCGTGCAGACGTTCTCACCGCATCACTGGGCGATTCAAGCAGCCCGGCGGATGGACTTTGACACGTTTGCCGATCAGGAGCTCGCGTTTCGCGAGGAGTTGGAGTATCCCCCTTACTCGCACATGGTTTGTCTGACTTGTCGCGGCGAGGATGTCGCCAAGGTCGAGCAGTCGATTACACGTGTGGGTGAAGAGGTCCGCAAATTGTGCCCGCCCTCGATCGCGATTGCCGGCCCGGTCCCTTCACCCCTGGCCAAGTTAAAGGGCCAGTACCGTTTTCAGATGATTTTTCGGGCAAAAACCGCAGTGGCGATAACCCGGCCATTGCGGCAGGCCATCAAGGCAGTAAAGTGGCCGTCGAAAGTGTATTGCTCGGTGGATGTGGATGCAGTGGATATGATGTAGGGACGGTACTGGAAATCCCGCCATTTCGTGATATGATAATGAATTAAGGAATATATGAGACCACTTACGACCATCGAAGAACAAGAGACTCCGCTCATTACCAAAACCAAGGAGCTCTGCGCTACCATCCTGAATCAGCCCGGCTATCAACAGATGAAGCAGAGCATCATGGATTTTATGCACCACGACGAGGCGCGGGTGCTGTACGAAAATATTTGCGATGTGCAGGATCAATTGCATCAGAAGCACAGTCGTGGCGAGACGATATCGCCGGAAGAAGATGCGGAATTTCGCGAGATGGAAGAGCGACTGCTCGCCATGCCGGTGGCCACGGCTTTTATCAATGCCCAGAAGCAGATGCAAAAAATCGAGAAGACCGTAGCCAAGTATGTGCGTCGGACGTTCGAACTGGGCCGCGTGCCTGAGGCATCGGATATGTCGAGCGGTTGCGGTTGCGGCGGCGGATCGTGCGGTTGCTAATCATTGTCGGGGCAAAAAACTAAAAGCGAGAATTCCGGACTCTCTGGATCCCAATTCTTTTAGTCGGTTGTATTCCTCCCACCAAACTCCGTGACCCCGTGGTGGCGGACGGTCATTGGATTTCCTCTGCCAGCCAATCGATTTTCTGCAAGGGAAGGGCATGGTTGGCTTCTGTAAGGATGACGAGGCGGGATGATGGGATGTTTGCGGCAAGGTAATGCGCGGCGCTGGCAGGAATTATTTGATCATCGCTTCCGTGAAGGATCCGCGTGGGCATGTCGATTTCCTTCAGGCGATCGCGTACATCCAATTCATCGAGTTGCCTTAATCCGGTGAGAAGTTGCTCCGTTGAAAACGGACAAGCGGCAGCTTCGCCGGCCAGCGCATAAAATTGCTCAAGCACTTGCTCGCGATGAACGGGTAGTCCGCGCATCATCGAGCGAAGATGTGCGCGTGGAAGTCCGTGCGGATAGCCATGTGTCGCGCTAAAGCGTGCGGTTGAGCTGATTAAAATCAATCCATCGGGCCGCAGTGATTTGTCGAGGATGGCGTTCATCGCCTGCATGCCGCCGAGCGACCATCCGGCCAGCCACCATGGCGATCGGGGCGCGATGGTTTGCGCGAGATTGGCGTTGAATGGATGCAGCCGTACATCACACACGGGAGCTAGTGCGTCCGCGAGCGGCTGGAGTGCGTCAACGGGGTAAGCCCATCCGCCAATCAGATGAAGTTCTACTTTTTCCATCCGCATGCTTGGGCGGCTCGAACCAGTTCGTCCGCCGTGTATTGAAGATCGCTTTCACTATGAGCCAGCGTAATGGAGAAGCGGAGGCGGGCCGTGCCGGCCGGCACGGTGGGGGGGCGGATGGCACCCGTGCGGATGCCTGCTTTTTTGAGTGCGGCGGCCAACGCCATCGTGGTCGCATTGTCACCGGTTATCACGGGGACAATCTGGCTTTGCGATGCGCCGGTGTCGAATCCTCGCGCTTGCAGCAATTCCCGGAAAAAAGCGGCTCTGGCCAGCAAGGTGCGGCCGAGTTCCGGCTCCCGCTCGAGTAACTTGAATGCCGCGATGGCCGCGCCGCAGGCCGACGGAGGCGGCGCGGTGGTGTAAATAAATGAGCGTGCCTTGTTGATCAGCCACGAACGCACGCGTTCTGATACAGCCACTGCGCCACCGTATCCACCCAGCGCTTTACTGAAGGTGCACATGGTTATATTGACCTTGTGCTGCAGCCCATGGGCGGCGACGAGGCCGTGTCCATGCGGACCGAAGACGCCGGTGGCATGAGCCTCATCCACCATCAGCATGGCTCCGTGATGTCCGGCAAGTTCCGCAATCGCGGCAAGCGGTGCGATATCGCCATCCATGCTGAACACCGACTCTGTGATGATGAGTTTGCGCCCGGCCGAACCTGCCCGGGCGAGGCATGCGGCGAGATCCTCCACGTCCTGGTGCCGGAACCGCACCAGTTTTGCTCCGCTGAGCTGGATGCCGTCGAGCAAGCAGGCATGGATGAGGCGATCGGCGAAGATGATGTCGCCGCGTCCGGCCAGGGGTGGAATGCAACCGATGCTGGCGAGATAGCCGGATCCGAACAAGAGAGCGGCTGGATACCCCTTGGCCTGGGCGACCACGGATTCGACCTCCTCGTGAACCGGCAGGTTGCCGCTGATCAGTCGCGAAGCCCCGCTGCCGGTGCCATACATATCCGATATTTCGATGGCGGCCTGTTTCAGCTCGGTGCGCCCGGCAAAGTGAAGATAATCATTGGTGGCAAAGTTCAATCCTGCCCCGCCGGTGTTCACCTCCAGCGACCGGCGCACATGTTGCGCGGCGAGGCCGTCGAGTTTCTCGTCAATCCAGTGTTCGTGCTCCATGTTTTCTTGGCGCGGGATAAGGTTTATGGCATAAGACTACGCATGAATACGTATGGAAGCAAGGTAGAGGTCTTGACGGATTGGAATGCCCTCGCAGAAAAGTCGTTGCGGGGCGAGGCGCCGACGCGCGACGAGGCACGATCGGTTTTGCTGGCGCCTCCGGAGCAGTTGCTAGCCCTCTTGCATGCCGCATTTCGTGTGCGCCATCGTTTTCATGGCTGGGACGTTCGCCTGCACGTATTGCAGAATGCCAAGAGCGGGTTGTGCCGCGAAAATTGCTCGTTTTGCAGCCAGGCCATCGGCGCCCGCAGTGGCGTGGACCGTTATCACATGCAGTCGGTCGAGGAGCTCGTCGAGGGCGCCCGTAAGGCCTATGCGATGAAGGCGGTGAAATATTGCATGGTGACGGCCACCCGCGGTCCATCCGACAAGGAAATGGACACCATTTGCGAGGCTGTCCGCCGCATCAAGGCGGAGATGAACATCAACATCTGCACTTCGCTTGGGTTGCTCACCGATGAGCAGGCGGTGCGATTGCGCGAAGCCGGTGTAACGCGTTTCAATCACAATCTGGAAACCAGCCGTAATCATTTTCCGCAGGTCTGCCAGACACATCATTTCGATGACCGCGTGGCTACCGTGCGGGCGGCCAAGCGCGCGGGGATGGAAGCGTGTTGCGGCGGCATCATGGGCATGGGAGAGACGATCGAGGATCGCCTGGATCTGGCGTATGAGTTGCGCGAACTTGACGTGGAGTCGATCCCGGTTAATTTCCTCGATCCGCGTCCGGGCACGCCACTGGCCGATGTGCCGCGGTTGACGCCGATGGAGTGTTTGACGTCGTTGTGCATGTTTCGTTTTGTGAATCCTTCGCGCGATATCCGCGTGGCTGGCGGACGCGAGGTGAATTTGCGCGATATGCAGGCCTTGGCGTTGTATCCGGCGAATTCGATGTTCTCCGAAGGTTATCTGACCACGGGTGGACAGGGATACGACAAGGATATGCAAATGATCACGGATGCCGGCTTCAAGCTGGCGGCGCTGGTGACGGAGTAACCAACGCTACGCTGGCCAACCGCCGATGCGCTCGATTTCGGGCAGGAACTCCTCGAATATTTTCACGACCTGCGGGTCGAATTGTGTTCCCGCCTTTCGCTTGATTTCGGCGAGTGCTTGAGCGGGTGGCATCGATTTCTTGTATACGCGGGGCGATCGCATCGCATCATATGAATCAACCACCGAGAAGATGCGGGCACCGGGGTCGATGGCTTCGCCTTTCAATCCTTGCGGATAACCTGATCCGTCCCACGCCTCGTGATGCGACAACACGATGCCGGCCGCGGTTTTGAGAAACTCGCTGTTTTTGACGAATTTATGCCCGATTTCCGGATGCTTGCGCATGGTTGCCCATTCCTCCTCCGACAACCCCCCCGGCTTCAGCAGCACCGCGTCGGGGATGCCGATTTTGCCGATGTCGTGAAGCAGGGCTCCTCGTCCCAGTTCCTCCAACACCTCGCCTTCGTAGCCCATGTGGCGGGCGAGGGCCATGGTTAATTCGCGCACCCGCAAGCTGTGTTGACCGGTTTCAAACTCGCGCGAATCCAGCATGGCCACCATGGTTTCGAGGGAGAATTGGTACGATCGCTTGATGCTTTCCAGCGCCGCCGCGAGTTCAGCGTGTTTGATACGGACCATTTCCTCGAGGTGTTCGCGGTAACGCTTGTTCTCCGTCAACAAGCCCCGGTATTCGAGGGCGCGATCAATGGCGGCGAGCATCACGTCGCGCATGATCGGTTTGGTGATGAAATCGTATGCGCCTTCCTGCAAGGCCTTGATTGCATTTTCGGCGGTGGCGTTACCGGTGATGATCATGCTGGTCATTTCCGGTTGCAGTTCGCGGGCCCACCGGATGAGATCGAGACCATGTCCATCGGGAAGGGTGAGATCGCAGAGCAGAATATCGTAATAATTTCGCCGTGAGGTCATGGCATCCATGCCTTGTTGAATGGTGCCGGCGGTATCAACGGCAAAGCCGGCGCGATGCAGAATCATCTTCACCACGGTAAGCACGGACGGTTCGTCATCCACCACCATCACCGTGCCGCGCTTGGCAGTCTCTCCGGATGCCGGCTCGGGCGCCATCGCGGCGTTGGTGGCGGTATGCTCGTCGCGGAATTGCACCCGGTTGCGTCCGTCTTTTTTCGCCTGATACAGCGCCTGATCCGCCTGATGGAGAAGTTCCTGATGGCCGGGCAGGCTGCGGTTGGGATCATAACTTGCCACGCCAATCGAGGCGGTCAGGCTGAGGCCACCCATGCCGCTGAGGAACCGTGTAGCGCGAATGGTTTCGAGGATGCGTTGAGCCAGCCCATGGGCCTCGCGGGGCCCGGCTTGCGGCAGCAAAATCACGAATTCATCGCCACCGTAGCGGGCCAGGATATCCGAGCCGCGCACATGGGACTGCATGGCGATGACAAATTCCTTCAGCAAGTCGTCGCCGGCGCGATGCCCGTAGCGGTCATTAACCTCTTTGAATTGATCGATATCCAACATCATCAAGGCCATCGGATTCTTGTAGCGGTTGGAAAGTTGCCAGCTGCGCTGGAGTTCCTCGTCGAGGTGGCGGCGGTTGTACAGGCCGGTCAGGGCATCCCGGATCGCGAGGGTGCGCAATTCACCCAGCGCGGTGAGCATGGTCGATAGCACACCGGCGGTGTGATAGAGAATGGCGATCATCATGTCGTCGAATGCATGTTCCTTGGCGGCACCGAGCGCGAGCATCCCGCGGACTTCTTCGCCGGCAATTACCGGAACGCAAACTACGCTCGGTAGTGCGGGGGACTCGCCTCCCTCCGTCCAGGGGCCGACTTTTTCTACGCGCAGTTTTGCCGGATCGATCGACCGGCCGGATAGCGCATGGTAGCGGGCCATCACGTGTTCGCGAAACGACGAAGCCATCTCATCCGGCCGGGATTCCATGCACTGGAGCAAGAGGACCGGATCCTCCTGATCCTCCATGCCGAGAATGCCCATCACATCGCAGGTGAGAAATTCCGCGATCGTGGCGCCGAGGTTGGTCAGCGCCGTGCGGAGCTCCCGCGCGTTGAGGGCATCGCGGGTGATGTGCTGCATGAGGTTGAGCTGGTAGCTGATCAAATCGCGGGAGACGGACCGGTGGGGCGGTGAAGTCTGGATGACATTGCGCCGGGCCAGTTCGTCTTCCACGGCGTTGACGAGGTCCTCCATGTGCAAGGGTTTCCGTAGCATATGGCGTATGCCTTCGGTCTTGGCGGAGGCGATGGATTCATCGTCGAAAAATCCGCTGATCATCACGAACCCTTGCCAGGGCCAGATTTTCCGGGCCTCGCGAATGAACGTGAATCCATCCATCTCCTGCATCCGGATGTCCACCACGGCCACATCAAATGTCCGGGTGAGGAGCGCCTTCAATCCCTGGCGACCGTTTACTACGGTCTGGACAATCCATCCGGCGCGGGTAAGTGCGCGTCCGGTGATTGTCCGTACGCCTTCGTCGTCGTCCAGAATCAATGCCCGTTTGATGATTTGACTCGATGGTGCCGGTTGCATAAACGAATGCCTTGACGATTCATATATACCGCATTGCGGCCGGCAAGGCGACCACGATCGCGCTTTCGCCATTGACGCAAATCCCAGTCCGGCTAGATTGGGCGGCATGAAAAAACGCACGGCCAAACGAGATCGTCAAACCCGCGAAACCCGCATCAAACTGACCCTGAACATCGACGGCGCGGGGACGTCCTCGATTGAGACCGGCATTCCCTTTTTTAATCACATGCTTGAATTGCTGGCCAAGCATGGCCTGTTTGACCTGACCATCCATGCCGCGGGCGATCTCGCGGTGGACTATCATCACACGGTGGAGGATGTCGGACTGGTGCTCGGCGAGGCATTCGATGCCGCCTTGGGCGACCGGAAAGGGATTGCCCGTTACGGCTTCAGTCTGCTTCCGATGGACGAGGCGCTTTGTCAGGTCGCGATCGATCTGGGCGGGCGTCCGTATTTTGTCTATCGCGTGGCCAACAAGAAAAAGAAGATCCGCGATTTTGACGTGTATTTATTCAAGCATTTCTTCGAGTCGCTGGCGCAAAAGGCCCGGATGAATCTTCACATCGATCAGCCCTACGGCGAAGATGTGCATCACGCCTACGAGGCGATGTTCAAGGGCGTGGCCCGCGCGCTTTACATGGCGTGCGCCCGCGATCCGCGCGTGTCGGGCGTGCCCTCCAGCAAAGGGTTGGTATGACCCTTGGGGTGATTGACTATGGCATGGGTAATCTGGGTAGTGTGATCAATGCCTGCGCATTCCTTCACTTGCCCGCCCGTATCGTCACTTCACCGGAGGAGCTTGCGGATTGCCGGGCATTGATTTTGCCGGGGGTCGGTGCATTCGGTGATGCGGTGCAGCATTTGCGGGGGCACGGTCTTTTTGATCCTATCCGGCAATGGGTGCGCGACGGGCGACCCTTCCTCGGCATCTGCCTTGGCTTGCAGATGCTGTTTGCCGCGAGCGAGGAGTCGCCGGGTGTGGAAGGTTTGGGCGTGTTTCCCGGTGTGGTCAGAAAATTTACCGCCACGGATGGCCTCAAGGTTCCGCAGATCGGATGGAACCGGGTGGCTCTGCGTCAGCCGGAGCACCCGCTCTTCAACCACATCGCGGATGGCACGCACTTTTATTTTGTTCATTCCTATTACGTGGATTGCGCCGGTGCCGGATTGGTGGCCGGCACCACGGGTTACGGCATTGATTACGTATCGGCCGTGGCCCGCGGTCATGTTGCGGCGGTGCAATTTCATCCCGAGAAGAGTCAGCAGGCAGGATTGACGATGCTAAAAAACTTTGGAGCGATGGCGAAGTGAGTATGTTTACCATTTTCCCGGCGATTGATTTGAAGGGTGGCCGTTGTGTGCGTCTATTGCAGGGACGCGCCGACGCCGAAACGGTGTATGGCGCTGATCCGGTCGATATGGCCAAGCGCTGGGTCGACGAGGGCGCAACCTTTCTGCATGTTGTCGATCTCGACGGCGCCTTCCAGGGCTCCCCGGTTCAGCATGCGCTGGTCGGTCAAATCATTGCCGCGCTTGATATTCCCGTGCAAATCGGCGGCGGTATCCGCACCGATGCGGATATTCAACGTCTTGTCGACTACGGTGCGTCGCGTGTGATTCTTGGCACGCGCGCATGGGCCGATCCGGACGTGCTTGGCAAACTGGCCGCGCGTTTTGGCGACAAGCTCGCCGTGGGTATCGACAGCCGTGATGGCAAGGTCCAGATCAAGGGATGGACGGAGACAACCACGCTCACCACCATTGCATTGGCCCGGAAAGCCGATATGCTCGGCGTGCAAACACTGATTGTAACCGATACGGCCACCGATGGCATGCTGCAGGGACCGAATGTTCAGGCGTTGGATGATGTTTGCCGGGCCGTGCGCGCCGGCGTGATTGCCTCGGGAGGTGTGACCACGCCATCAGATGTGACGTCATTAAAAGCGCTCGGCCATGCGAATCTCATCGGCGCCATCGTCGGCAAGGCCCTCTACGAGGGACGTTGCAAGCTGGTCGATATGCAGCAGGCCTGATGTTTCGTGATTGTTCCAGTGATTGGAAAAATCATGCCGCCCACGTTCCAATGACTGGACATGCGGCTCGAAATACTACTCGGCGGACGTTACCCGGGCTTTGGTTTGCCATACGCGGATGACGTCGGCGAGGGTCGCGGCGGGCGCGAAGTGATCGCGAAAGTCCGGTGTCATCCAGCACGTCATGGTCTGGTCATCCGGAATTAACATTACATCGTAGCCGGGAAATTGTTCGAGTAGTTGCTCTCCGCGGACGTGACCAATCACCAGCAGCGCCTCGGCAAGCACGAATGCCTTTACGGCAAGGGGACCAGCCACCGCCACCAGCCTGGTACCTTCCGCCGGGCGTCCGCTGCGCGGATCAATCAACACATCCCGTCTGCCGTCAAGCGCGCGGACCACGACGGCATCATGTTCACGCACGGCAAAACGGCCGAGAGAAGTTTGCTTGGACGCGATGTTAAGCGCGATATCCATGCCCACGTTCTCATCGTCTGGGAACGCGCCATCCCGTCTCATCATGCCGCGCGCCTGCAAGGCAAACGCGACTCCGGTGCGGCGCCGCAGCTCCACCGCGGTGACGTCGAGCGCATATGCGACAGGGAGATCGCCCGGACGGATCTGAATGCGCGGCGAAGTGAAGGCGATGTATCCGGCGTCACCAGTTTCGACGAAACGCATGCCGGCATGATCGAGATAATCGGCCAGAACGGATGTTTCCGGCGTTCCGTCGCGCCAGAAGTCGGCGAGGCCGGCGGTGGTGAAGTCGTAGGCGTAACCGGTGGCGATGCTGTAATGCCGGGCGAGATCAAGCAGCCGGTGGGTCGAGCGGGAAAGGGGAAGTCGACCTTCGCCGCCCAGCCGGTTGATCTTCGAAATTTCGCTGTCTTCTCCCGCAGGATCGAGCGCGACAAGTATGGGCGTGGCGATTTGCTCGCATTGCGCGGCTACCCGGGCCAGTTGCCGGTGTTGCGACCGACTTACCTGCACGTCACCCCGCACATCGTGCATTTGCACAGACTGGCTGGTTTGCTTTTCCAGCGCACAACCGCAGGCAACAAGAACAGAAAGAAGGACGGTGTAGGGATTACGTATCATCAAAACGGTAGTAATAAGCTTCGGTGAAAATATCCGACGGCGGAATACCGCGCGTAGCGAGCAATTCCTGCATCTCGTAGATCATCTCGTTGGCACCGCAAAGATAAAAGTGACATCCGTCCGGGAAATTCATCGCGCGGGCAAGATCGGTTACCCGTCCGGGCGTGTAGCTGGCGGCGTCAGTGGCGCGCGATACGCAGGGCCGGTAGGTGATCGTTGAAAATTCATCGCGGTAGAACAAATCTTCCGGGTAGCGCACGCCGTGAAACAGGCTGAGGTGGAGATGCGGATCGGTGCGCAGATAGGCGCGGCAAGGTGCGATTCCGGTGCCGGTGGCGAAAAAGAACATCGGACGGGTCCGGTCGCGAATGATGAATTCGCCATACGGACCGGAAATGAAGATGTCATCACCGGGCCGCAGATCAATCAGTTGCGGCGTGAGGATGCCCGTGGGAATAAAGCGGAACAAAACGGTGAGGTGTTCGTCGCGCTCACCCGAGCAGATCGTATAACTGCGGTCTTCCAGATGATTCCGGCCATGCAAGTTGATTAATTGACCGGCGGAAAAGTTCAAATCCGCCCGTTCCAGCAAGAGCTCGTAGCCGGTTTGCGATAGCTGCCGGATTTGGATGACCCGTGATTTGATTTGTTGCACCCCGGGAAGCATAGCTCAAAAAAGTCCGAGAAGTATGGCCGGGGTGTGGGCGATGAGGCGTGCGCCATGGGCGATCAACTCCTCTTGGGATCGAAAGCCCCAGGAAACTCCGGCCGGAAACATGCCGGCCGCCACGGCGGTTTGCATATCAACCGCGGTATCGCCGACAAAGACGCATTGCGCGGGCGGGAGATTCATCGCCGCGGCGATTTCGAGGGCCGGTGCGGGATCGGGCTTGCGGGGAATACCATCGCGCTGTCCGGCGACAAACATAAAGGGAATACCGGGAAAGAAATGTTCGACGCATTTCCGGGTGGCGAGATCAGGTTTGTTCGAGAGCACGCCCATCGGGATGTGCGCGGCGACCATGCGGCGAAGAAATTCCGGGATGCCGGGATAGATGGTGGTGTGGACATTCCAATTCTTTAGGTAATCGATACGGTAGCCGTCCATGAAGGTTTTCACGGAAGCCTGGTCGCGAGCGCCGGCTGGCAGGGCTCGTTCCACGAGCACTTGGACACCCTCGCCGATAAAGTAATTATATTGCTCGACCGGATGGGTGGGGTAGCCCATCGCGGCGAGAGAGCGGTTCATTGATTCGGCGATGTCACGGACCGAATCGATGAGTGTTCCGTCTAAGTCAAAGATGGCGGCTTTATAGGGCATGCGAGTGCTCCCCATACCATCAAATGACGATCGCTGATAGCGCAAACTTGCAGGTGGGGAAGGCCGGCGGCGGCGATTTGCGATGCAACTTCATCGGGCATGAACGAGGCGAAGAGCGAGGCGAGAAAGTCATGGCGTAGCACGGAGGGTTCGCCGACGGTGTAGAGGTCGGTTAGGCGTTGGGCTTCGGCGGGCGTGTCGGGGCGCATGAGGTCGATAATGAAGACCGGCGCGTCCGGCTTGGCGAATTCGCGGACGGCGTTCCAAAGAACAGAGGGGTCGTGGAGATGGTGGAGGAGGCTATTGCTGATGATGGCGTCGTAGTGGTCGTGGGGCGGTCGCTGGTGTGGAAGCATGACTTCGAGCAGGTTTACGCAGGCTTGAAGCGATGGGTCATTTTTCAGGATTTCGCGGCCGACGTTGAGCATGGCGGCGGCGCCGTCGATGCCGTCGACGATGCAGTTGGGATAGGCGCGGACAAAGCGCATCGCAATGTCGCCGGGGCCGCAGCCGAGGTCGAGTACGCGCCCGTGGCCTGACCAGGCGGGAAAGGTGCGGCGAAAAAGTTCGATGAACCGGCGGTGCGGAGCCTCGAAGTTGGCATTGGCATAAGCCACGGCCTGATCGTCTTCGGCCATTAGCTCGGGTTCAACGATTCGTTGCATATCAACAAATTCGCGGAAGTTGCTCGCCGCTTAACAGATCCAGTCGTCGTTTCGCGCCGATGATGCTTTGCAGGGCAAGACGGCCGGCGGTGGTGGACTCCACGGTGCCGACCACAGCGGATCCGCAACCGGGAAAATGGTTGTCCAGTATCTGGAGCGCGGATGCCGCTTCCGCTTCCGGGACGAAACATACGAAGCGTCCCTCGTTGGCCACGTAAAGCGGATCAATGCCGAGCAATTCACATGCGCCGCGGACATCCTCACGCACCGGAATATCACGCTCGCGAATGGAAATGTCGCAGCCGGCATCCTCCGCGAGTTCGATGAGCGCCGTAGCGATCCCGCCTCGCGTGGCGTCGCGCATGGCGTGAATGTCGATGCCGGCATCGAGCAAGGCTTTCACCGCATGGTTTAGCGGGGCGCAATCGCTATCGATCGGCGATTCGAGGGCAAGCTCTTCACGGGCGGCGAGAATGGCCATGCCGTGGCGGGCCATGTCGCCGTTGACGAGAATGACGTCGCCGGGTTGGATGCGGTGAGCGCCGATGGTGCGCTGCGAATCGAGTATGCCAATTCCCGAGGTGTTGATGAAGATGCCATCGCCTTTGCCCTTGTCGACGACCTTGGTGTCGCCTGTGACGATTTTTACCCCGGCATCATCCGCAGAACGCTTGATTGACTGCACGATCCGCCAGAGCGTTTCCATCGGCAATCCCTCCTCGATAATCATGCCGAGGGAAATGTATGCGGGCGTTGCGCCCGACATGGCGAGGTCGTTGACGGTGCCGTTGATGGCGAGCGAGCCGATATCGCCGCCGGGAAAGAAGAGCGGCTTGACCACGAACGAATCCGTGGTGAAAGCGATGCGGTCATGGGAAAGGTTGAGTAGGGCGCTGTCGGACGATGATTGTAGTTCATCGGCGCCGAATGCGGCCGCGAACATGTCGCGAATCAGTCGCCGCATGATCGCTCCGCCCCCGCCATGAGCGAGCGTGACTACGGGATAGTCGGCGATGGGTATGGGGCAGTTTGCGGGCATTTTAGATTTGCGATTTGCGATTGTGGGTTGGGGGGGTGAGGGTTGTTGGGCGGGAATGGTCTTCAGACCTTCCCGCCGGAATCGACCCATGATCATGCTCTGCCGATGGGAACCCGGCGGGAAGGTCTGAAGACCGTTCCCGCCCTACAATTGATTTCCGATCTTCAATCCAAAATCCGCAATCCAACTTCCAAAATAGTAATGATCTCGCCGATGGGAACCCGGCGGGAAGGTCTGAAGACCATTCCCGCCCTACAATCCAAAATCTGAGATCCAAAATCCTAAATTCCATACTATCCTCTGTACCGGTAATAGGCCGCACAGGCTCCCTCATTGGAAACCATGGTGGCGCCGAGGGGTTTTTCGGGCGTGCAACGGGTTCCGAAGGCAGGACATTCATTGGGTTTTTTGAGTCCCTGCAGAATCAATCCGCTGATGCATTCGGTCGACTCTACCACGTTATTGGCGGCGAGCCCGAACTTTTTCCCGGCGTCATACTTTTCGTACTTCGGTGCAAGGCCTAACCCGCTCTGCGGAATTTCGCCCATGCCGCGCCAGGTACGGTCCACCAGGGTGAACACGTCCTCAACCATGGCCATGGCGGAGGGGTTGCCCTCCGGTCGCACGGCCCGGGTGTAGGCATTTTCGCAGGTGGCGCGGCCCTCCTCCAGTTGTTTCACACAGAGATGCACACCGCGCAAGACGTCGATCGGCTCGAATCCGGTGACGACGATGGGCACCCGGTATTTCTCCGCGAGAGGTTGATACGGCGCGGTCCCGGCAATGGCGCAGACATGGCCGGCGGCGAGAAATCCCTGGACCCGGCAGTCCTTGCCGGAAAGGAGCGCCTCGATGGCCGGCGGCACCAGGACATGGGAAACGAGCAGCGAAAAATTATGTATGCCCTCGCGGGCGGCTTGAAAAACTGCCATGGCATTGGCGGGTGCCGTGGTTTCAAAGCCAACGGCGAAAAAAACGATCTCCCGGTCCGGATGTTGGCGCGCGAGTTTCAGCGCATCGAGGGGCGAGTAGACCATCCGCACATCGCCTCCGGCGGCCTTGACGGAAAATAAATCGCCGCGTGAACCGGGCACGCGGATCATGTCGCCAAAGGAGCAGAAAATCACCCCGGGGCGCGACGCGATCTCCAGTGCCTGGTCGATGATGCCGGTCGGGGTGACGCAAACCGGACAGCCCGGGCCGTGCAACAAGTTGATGGAGGATGGCAGCAGCGTATCGATTCCGAATTTGACAATCGCGTGCGTTTGTCCGCCGCAAACCTCCATGATGTTCCACGGTTTTGTCGTGATGCGCGCGATGGCGGCGGCAATTTTATGCACGCCACCGGCATCACGGTATTCATCCAGATATTTCATGCCACGGGTACTTCGATCTCGGCATGGATCATTCCGCCATCATCCGTCCGGGTCAGCATGAACCCGGCCTGCTTGCACAACTGGATCATACCGGTGTTGTCCGGCAGCATATCGCCGCACACCCGGTGTATGTCGCGTTCCTTGCGGGCAATATCCAGAAGCCGATTCAGCAGCAATTTTCCGATGCCCTTTTTCTGCCAGTCGTCGCTCACGAGAAGGGAAAAGCGGGCCAGTCCGGTATCGCGTATTCGGCCGAGACGCCCGACGGCGATGATCGCGGATTGCGGTTCCATCGTCGTGGCGACCAGCGCCATTTCCCGGTCATAGTCGATGAAGCAGATGCGATTCAACCGCTGGTGGGTGATGCGCTGGTCGAGCGTGATAGGCTGGGTATAGCGTTGAAGGACGGAACGCTCGGAAAGCGTTTTGTGAAACGCAACCATACGCGGTTCATCCTCGGGACGGATGGGTCGCAAGCGGATCGGCGTGCCATCGCGGGTTGTTGCATTGCCCATATACTGGGCGGGATATGGACGAATCGCCGGTTGTGGTAATTGATGATCAGGCAACTCGCGGGGATGCAGGATGAAGCGTGCATCCACGGCCATTAGTTGCTTTTCCGAGGCCAGCAGCGGATTGATGTCGCACTCGGCGATCCAGGGATTTTCAACCACCAGTTGGCTGAAGCTCACGATGATATTTTCCAGCGCGGCCATGTCTACCGAGCCGCGTCCGCGAACGCCCTTCAGCGCTTCATGTATTTTTGTGCGCTCCATCATGCGACGGGCGAGGGTACGGGTGAGCGGGGGCAAGGCGAGGGCGCGGTCTTTGAAGACTTCGACAAGTTGTCCGCCGCTGCCGAAGAGGAGCACGGGGCCGAATTGCGGATCGATGGAGGCACCGATGATGATTTCGTATCCCTCCAGCTTGATCATTTTTTGCACCGCGACGCCTTGAAAATGCCCGGCGCCGGCCTTGACGGTCACCGCTTGTTTGATGTCGTCGAACGCCTTTGTGACGGCATCCCGGTTGGCCAGGTTGAGTTGAACCCCGCCGACATCGGTCTTGTGGGTGATGGTTTCGGAGTGAAGCTTGAGCACAACCGGATAGCCCATGCGATCGGCGAGCTGGATGGCCTGGTCGCGCGAGGTGGCGATTTCCGTTGGCACCGTGGGAATTCCATACGCCGCGAGCAATTTCTTCGACTCGAATTCGGTCAACGTGGTCCGGCCGGTGGCGCGAACCGAATGGATAAGATTGGCCGCGACTTCGCGGCCTGATCCGATATCCGTCGGTTCCACACCGGAGTGATCCGGTATCTCATAAAGATGGTTGAGGTTGTCGCTATACTTCCACATGTACGTGAAGGTGCGCGCGGCGGTATCCGGATAATTGAAGGTGGGAATGCCGGCGCGGTTGAGGATGTCGTTGCCGCCGGATACGGCCGGGCCGCCCATCCAACTGGCGAGGACGGGCTTGCCTTCAATCTTTGCATACGGTTTGAGTTTCTCCGCAGTGATGGTGGGGTCCGTCATGTCCTGCGGCGTGAGGATGACCATCAAGCCATCGCTGTTTGGATCTTTGGCGGCGATCTCGAGCGCCTTGGCATAGCGGTCAGGTCCGGCATCACCAAGAATATCGATTGGATTGTTGCGGCTCCAGTGGGGCGGAAGGAAGGCGTTCAACTCGCTGTGTGTTTGCGGCGACAGCGCGGTCAATATGCCGCCGCTGACGATCAGGGCATCGGTGGCCAGCACGCCCGGTCCGCCGGCGTTGGTGAGAATGGTGAGGCGCGGCCCGGCGGGTCGCGGTTGTTTGCCCAGCACTTCGGCCATGTTGAAGAGTTCGGAAATGCTGTTGACCCGGAGCACTCCGGCTCGAGCGAATGCGGCATCAAGTACCTCGAAGCTTCCCGTGAGTGAGCCGGTATGCGAAGCCGCGGCCTTGGCGGCGGCTTCGGTGCGGCCGGCTTTGATCACGATGATGGGCTTGCTCAAAGCCACTTCGCGGGCGGCGGAAAGAAAGTTGCGGGCATTGCCGATCGATTCCATGTAAATGACGATACTTTGCGTGCGCGGATCGTTGCCGACGTAGTTGATCAAATCGCCAAAATCGATATCGAGCATGGAACCGATGGAAACGAACGCGCTGAAACCGACTTGTTCGCGGATGCTCCAGTCGAGCACGGCAGTGCACAGCGCGCCGCTTTGACTGATAAAAGCGACGTTTCCGGGGCGCGCCATAACGCCGGCGAAAGTGGCATTGAGGCCGGTGATCGGGTTCATCACACCGAGACAGTTTGGTCCGATCAGCGGCATGTGGCCGCGGCGGGCGTGGGCGAGAATTTTGCGCTCTAATTCCTCGCCCGGCGCGCCCAACTCTTTGAAGCCGGCGGAAATCACGATGGCGCTTTTCACCCCGGCCTCGACGCATTCGCCGATAATATCCGGTACGAATGAGGCCTGGGTCACGACGACGGCTAGATCCACCTTCTCCGGCACAGCGGAAATGGAAGGATAGGCTTTAATGCCGAGAATGCTTGGACGCTTGGGGTTTACCGGGAATACCACGCCGCCAAAGGGATTACTGATCAGATTCCACAAAACGGTCCGGCCAACGCTGCCGGGATTTTCGGTTGCGCCAATCACGGCTACCGTCTTGGGCGCAAATACATAATTCAGCGGATCATGACCGTAGCGAAATACATCCCGCGCGGGATCAATAATGATCTGTTGGTCGCCGAAGTTGCGGGTGATTGATTCAGGGGTCGTCATGCCGGGGCGTCTCCTTGATTTAATTCGCTCAAGTCATCCATCTCCTTGAGATAAGCAAATACCTGGGCGGCCTCTTCGGCGTCGACAATGCTGAGGGCAAAGCCGACATGGACAAGCACGTAATCACCAAGGACCGCTTCGGGTACATAGGCGAGATTTACCTCGCGCATCACGCCGCCGAAGTTGACCTTGCCAGAGCGGGTGACCGGATCATCGCCGGTGATGGATTGGATTTGTCCTGGAATCGCCAAGCACATGGCCAAACTATGACAAATGCCGGCACGTTACCAAAGTGAAATGCGATTAGGCGCGATCCGAAAGGTCTATAAGGGTTTGCCCGATGAAAAACGTCCCGGGCGTAGCGGATAATCGCACGGGCGCTAACCGCAGGTGAACGATTTCCGGCAGTTCCTCCGCGAGCAAGGAAATGCGCAAGATGATTTCGTGCAGCGTCTCCCGATGGGCGCCGCTGTGAGCCAGCAGCGGGAAGGCGCGGATGGATTCGACCATGTTTGCCGCGTCGAGGTCGGTCAGTGGAATTATCCGGAAGGACGAATCGTTCAGCATGTCGTGATGATAGCCGGAAAGACTGAAAGCCATTACGGGGCCGAATACCGGATCCTGATTCACCTCGATATTGACATCCGCGCACGCGTCCGGATGAGGCGTGGAGTGGAGGCCGATGCTGGCCAGAAGTTCCGCTGCAACGGCCTGAGGTAAGTTGCCCGCCGGCTGTTCCCGGATGAGTTGACGGGCGCGCTCGATGTCGGCGTCGTCAAAATCTGGAATCATACCGGGTGGTGCATCGCGCCATGCCCGGTAATGCGCGGCGGCGGCAAGGGCATGAGCCGCCGATTCGGGAAATACATAACCGGGATATGATCCTGAAGGCAGATTCCAAGTCATCCGGGTGCCTGCCGGGGTCATAAGAACCAGCAGAACGGGAAGGTTGGCGGGGGCTGACGCCGATAACATTTCGATGAATGAAGACACATCGTTGTCCCCGACGGGAAGGTAGATCATGATCAATGCGTCGGTCGTGCCGGATTGAACGACTTTTTGCATTTCCAGGATGTAGTCTTGCGGTGTTGCGCTGGCCGATAGATCCTCCAGTCCGACGTGGCAAAGTCCCTCGGCTTCGGCGGTGTCGCGACACAGCATGGCCGCGCCATGCGAGTTGGTGATGATAGTGAATCGCGGGCCGGCGGGTAAGGGTTGGGTGCTCAAGAGCGCGGCCACATCGAGCATCTCGTCGAGTGTTTGACTGCGGATGATGCCCGATTGCTTAAACAATGCCTGAACGGCGATATGGTCATGCGGTTGGTCCCGCCGGTTGGGCTTGACGCATACGATTGGTTTGCGGCGGCTCACCTCACGGGCGATGCGACCGAAGCGGCGCGGATTACCGAAGGACTCCACATACAGCAGAATCACATGTGTGTCCGGATCGTCCTCCCAGAAGTACAGCAGGTCGTTGCCGGTGACGTCGGCCTTGTTTCCCGTGCTGACAAACGAGGAGATGCCGAGATGCTGGTTTTGGACCAGGCGAAGTAGCGCCATACCCAACGCGCCGCTTTGCGAGGAGATAGCCAAATGACCTCGACCCGGCACCAGGGTGGTGAGGGAGGCATTCAGTTGAATCCCGGGATCGGTATTGACGAGGCCGAGGCAGTTCGGACCGAGCATGCGCATGCCATGATCTCGCACGCGGGCGAGAAGCGCCTCTTGAAGCACACGTCCCTGATCATCGCGTTCAGCAAAGCCGGCAGTTAAGACGATCAATGCGCGGATGCCCCGTTGCGCGCATTGATCCACGGTGGCGAGCACCTGGTCACGGGGCACGGCCAGAATAGCGAGATCGACTGGATCAGGAAGATCGGCGGCGGTTGGGTAGGCCTTCACGCCGGAAATTTGCCGGGCGAGTGGGTTCACCGGATAAACAACGCCTTGGAATTGTTGCCGCAGAATAGTCATGAAAATCCGGTGGCCCGGTTTGGCGGGATCGCGGGAAGCGCCGATGACCGCGATGGACTTTGGAGCAAAAAAGGGACGCAGGGATGATTTGGTGAAGAGGCGGTCGCGCTGCGATGCGTGGATAAAACTGGCCTTTCCAGGCTTCACCGACAAGTGCACTTCCACCATGCCATCCTGAAATTCCTCGCGGAGTTCAAATCCCGAATGGCGAAAAGTCTCCAGCATGCCCTGGTTGCGGGCATCGGTGAAGGCGTTGAAACGCGTGAAGCCATGCGAGGCGGCCAACACGGAAAGTCGCTCGAGCAACAAACCGCCGAGGCCCTTGCCTTGGAAGAAATCATCCACGGCCACGGCAAATTCAGCGTCGGTCGAGTTGATGGCAAGATAGGAACCGGTGGCGATGATGCGCGGTTCACCGTCGTCAGCGGCGCGCCACACCAGCAGGGTCATGCCTTTTTGCGGGTCGGACGAATGGCATAGGCCGGACAACACATCCTCGCCGGGTTTCGCCTCGCTGAAAAAGCGCATGCGGCGTGACTGGGGTGAGAGACGGGCGTGAAATTTACGGAGCTGATCAGCATCCTCCGGACGCGACAACCGGATGCTTGCCGTCGATCCGTCCCGCAAAATCAAACGCCCATGATCCGGCGCATCCTGGTAGGCGGGCGGCAGGTAGAGTGGGCGGATCGCGTTCACGGCTTGAGTTTGCCACGTCTGTCATGAGCCGTAAATATTGATAACTTTAATCACAACGTTACATTACGGTGGTATGGATGGCTCGACGGATCACTACAACGTTCTCGGACTCGATCGCGATTGTTCACGCGAGGATATCCGGCAAGCGTATCGCGCGCTGGCGAAACAGTTTCATCCCGATGTCAGCGATGATGCGGAGCGCATGCGGGAGATCAACGAGGCCTATGCCGTATTGAAGGATCCGGATCGCCGCCGGGCTTATGATGATGAGCTTGGCGTCGGACGGGAGCGCGTCGCGAGCAGCGCGCGGCCGCCGGTGATCAAGGAGGATTCGCTGGTGTCGATGCAGGAGTTGTTTCGCGGCGCCAACTTGCAAATCACCGTCCGCGATCCGGCCAATCCAGCTGGAGCGGAGGTCTACGAACTGTTCGTGCCGCCGGAAACCGCGCCGGGGGCGAAGTTCACCATCAAGCGCGATCCACCCTTTGAGCGGGGCACGGTGCAGGTCAGGATCAAGTTGCGTCCGGACTACCGTTTTCGTCCCCGCGGATCCGATTTGCGTTGCGATTTATCCATTCAGAGCCGAAGGGCGGAAACCGGCGGGATGGAGATGTTGCGCGGACCGGAGGGAAACATGATCAGCGTAACCATCCCCGCCCGCGTCGCCCGCGGCGAAGTGATTCGCCTGAAAGGCCACGGCCTGCCCAAACCGCGTGGCAGCCGCGGCGACCTGCTCGTCCGCATCCAATACCGCGTGGAGACCCGCACGTCGCGGGGCGTTAAGCAGGGCGCCGCTGAACGGCGAAGATTGCGCGCCTGATGCGGCGCGCCACGGTTACGATCGATTAGTCGAAGTAAAAACGAACGCTGAACAGAATACGGAATTCGTCATCATTGACTTCGCCGTCTTCGCTATCGACGAAGATATCATCCGAAGCAATCAGGTAGCTGCCGTTAAAGGCAAGCGCGACGTCGTCGCGGATGAAGTATTTCGCGCCACCACCAAGCGAAAACACGGCGGCGTCTGTGTCAATGTCGCTATCATCGGCTTCGGCATTCGCCCAGACCACGCCCGCGCCCGCGAACGGCACCAAGGCCGAATCAAGGACGAAGTTATACTCGGCACGGAGGCCCAACTCGGTGCTCATATAAGCATCGTTGTCGCTTAAACCAGCGATCAGGCCAACTTCCAAACCGTCGGCGACGAAATGACCGTAGGCGAGCTGAATTTGTACATCATCGGCCATGACATCGATCGAACCCGCGCCTTCCAGGGTCTTGGTTCCCTTGTCCAGATTCGGGGTAACACCGCTGGATTCATTTTCTTGGGCGACTGCCGAACCCGCCAGCATCGCTGCGACTGCAAACGCGAACCACTTTGTACTCATCTGCTTGTTCTCCTGTTTGGTGGCCTTGCTTGGAAATAGGAAAGGACCACCCTTCCCGCATCCCATGGACCAGCTCATATCCCCTGACTAAGCTCTATCTGGTAAACCGATACAAGCTGCAAGTGAGCACTAACTGGGCTCTACGGGACGCTGCGGTTTGGGGTTTGTCCGGTAACCTCCCGCTTCGGGTGCGCTACTGGCGGCACACGTGAGCGGATCACACCTTGATCAGCGTTTCAATTTTTGATGACACTTCAGCAATAATCTCATCATTGGCCCGCTCTTCGAATCTCGCGCCGCGTGCGCGCCAGTCCAGACTCTTAATCTGATCGGACAGAACAACACCTTTGGTGACATGACCATCCACTTGAACCTCAAAGGGGTAACCTTTTCGTTTGCTCGTTATGGGGCACATCAGCGCCAAACCGACTTTCCCGTTATAGGCTTTGGGGGAAACAATGAATGCCGGTCTGTGACCTGACTGCTCTCGACCAGCTTGCGGATTCATCTGGATCCAGACAATATCGCCACGATCTGGGGTGTATGACATCGCCTACCAAGCCTCATTTCCGACCGAAATGCCGGTATCGACTTCCTTGTGCAGATTCTTGCGGTTAATGCTTTTAAGAAGTTCAGACAACTGGTATTGCGGAGCTTTCTTCGCCTCTATGACAAGCCGACCATTTTGAACGAGCATCTGCACTGATACACCTTCTTTGAGGGATGCATCCTCTGCGAGCGGCTTGGGGATTCGAACACCAAGGCTGTTTCCCCATTTTTGGACTGTGGCAATCATTGAGGTATCTCCTGTTTATACTATGAAGATACACGCCATAACCGGCCGGTCAATCGTCTTTTCCGCTAACGTCGCGCCTCAGAAAACCCGGATGGCCCGTGCGCGCGCCATCCGGGGTATGCTGCAGGTGTTTTGGTCGAAGTTCCTCAGGTTCTTTCCAGCCAACGCTTCGGGTTCCGTTTGGCATGGAAAACCGAAAGGATGACGACACGCTCGTTGTCTTCGACAAAGATGATCTCGTGGGGAAATGGCGCGACAGCGCAAGACGCGAAGTCTTGTGCAAACGCGGGTAGTGTTGTGGCGTGCGATGAATAGCACTGAAAACGGCATCGATATCTCGAATCCGATCTTTGTCGACGTGATCAGTTTAACCAAGCAGGGGTCCTTTAACTGCTTAACGCCGACGATCAGACCTTCAATAATGCAGCGATTCGCTGTTGTGTCCTCAAGGCGCTGGTGAGTGTACATGGTCTTTCCATTATATTGGAGCAGTGTCTGTGACAAACCGACCCGCGTTGCGGCATCGCAACTGCTAACGGAGCAGATGGTAATAGCTTTCATGTGTCGGGAAGACCGCAAGTGGTTGTTCTGTCAGGCTGTCTTCAATTCTTCTCCGACTTTTTCGGCCAAGCAGACCTTGGGCAGGGATTGAGAGGGTACATCTTTCTTGTCAGCCAGCATCTTGAGCTCTTCGATAAGGGTTTCGGGAAAGCGAAGCGAGGTTGTTTTGAGCTTTTATTCCTCTGAAAAATAGTCGGAATCAATCTTCTTGATTTCGTACAGTCCGACCGTCGAAACACCGACACCGTGATCGATCATCAACTGAGCCAGAGTCTCGCCGTCGATCAAGACGACTTTCGCATCAATACGTGAAACATAATCTTGGGCATCCGAGGTAAAGTTCGCCGTGGTGATAAATAACCCTTTGCGGGCTCGTAATCCGGTTAGCGCGCCCACAAATTTCTGGATTTCCGGGCGACCGACGGTGTTTTCCCAACGCTTTGCCTGAATGTAGATGGCATCCAGTCCCAGCTTGTCTTCTTTGATGATACCGTCTATGCCGCCATCGCCCGATTTTCCAATGGCTTTGCCGGCATCTTTTCTTGATCCCCCATAACCCATCTTAACGATCACCTCGACCACCAGCCGCTCAAAGAACGCTGGTGAACTGGACTTGAGTCGTTGCAGGAGTTCAATGGCCAGATCAGAACGAATCTTTTGATGCGCCCCCTCGAGCGACTCTTCCGGTGTTTTCCCGTTGAGGTCTAGATCGCCTTCTTCCTCCTCCTGCTTTGTGTGGCGAAGAGCCCTGAAGTCCTTAAATTCATCAAATTGGGCAAGATAGTTGACGTCGATGCTCTCCGGTTTCTGCTTGAGGACATCGAGCCCGCGTTTGGTAATCTTGTGAACGCCCCGCTTGGTAGGTTCAATGAGGGCAGCCTTCTTCATGTAAGTTCTGGCCCAGTTGACGCGATTGTCAAAGAGGCCTTGTGCTCCACTGGGAAGCATTGCCCGGCGCTCTTGGTCGCCTAGCTTGAAGTGATCAGCCAGCGCCTCAATGGATTCGCGATTCGAGTGCTCTTGGCCATCACTGTAGAATTTCAGTAACGGAAGCATGCAGGACTGATAGTCAGGTATGGACATTTAGATTTCCTCTTATCGCAGAACTTTATTCCGCAACAGATTCAGAACCCGCGGCGGGTGATGAATGAGTTGAGGGTGATGCTTCGAGGCCTTCTTCTTCCTTCATGATTCGGATTATATCAGCTCCGTACTTTTCGATTTTTTTGTTCCCCAACCCCTTTACCTGACGTAAATCCTCGATCGACTGGGCGGGAAGCTGCACAATTTGCTTTAGCGTGCTGTTGTGCGCAATCATGTAGGCGGCCAACCCCTCGCTTCCAGCTTGTCGCCCTCTCCACTTGCGAAGCTTGTCATACACGCGTTGCTCATCGGGTGAGAGTGGCGTAGGTATTTCCACGGGAGTTTCGTCGTCATCTTCCAAATCGCCCCGACTAGATGACTCAATTCGATTGAGCGCCCGGTAGAAAACCAGCACCTGCCAGCCATCCTGATCACGACACGGCGTTGCGAAAATGTTTTTTACCCGAACCAATTCAAGAAATGAGTTAAGGTCTGGATCATCATAGACCTGCTGGTCGGAAGACGATTTCAGCAGGAACAATCTGCAACGTATTGCATTCATAAAGTCCTCCATTCTGTTATGACTATTCTTTGATGCGGACTCCGGAATGCTGTAGTGCAGCATAAATGGAGTCTGCATGATTCTATCACACAAGAAATACTTTCTGTTGTCGAGCCATCATCAGTCTGCGTATCAGAATATGATTTGGTTTACATGCTTGTTCTTCCAAGTGAAGCGATCGGTGATTTTCTGCCAAAATGGCGGGGCGGTTTCCGGTGGGTCGGTGATGTCAAGTTGGCGGGCCCAGGTATTTACGAAGCGGTCAATCAAATCACCAGTCGTCCGCGGAAGCCGCGGCTGGCGTTGTAGGAATCGGCGCCGGTTGGCGGGTGGAAGATGAATGTTTGGTTTAACCAGCCTGCTTTAACGCTTCTGTTCGCGTAAATAGTGCGCGGCCTTTTTATTGAATTTAATAACTGCTGCTTGGTGTGCTTCTTCGATTAGCTCGAAAATGCGGGAAAACATTTCCTCGCTTGGGGAGAGAATTTGCGCCCAGTTCATCCATGCGTAAATTGGATGGGGCATGAGCTCGTTCAGCGCGTTGAATTTGTGGCCGGTATTTACGATGGCGCCCTTGGCGGGCCTTGGGGGTTTGTCTCCAAAATATTTCCGGTACGTGGCCGGGGACAAACCGATGGCGAGTCTGAATACGCCTTCGCGATTCAAGCTTGAAGCCCGGTCGTTTTCTCCGTCGTGATCCTTGATCGTGCAGAAATAGACGCCATTAGGCAGGAGTTTCCCTGGATTGTAAAACAGCGATGTCTCGCCCCAACTTGATTTGGGAGCCACTCCGGGAAGCCGGCGCGTTATTTCTTCGACAATTTGATTGGGCGACATTGTGATACTGACTCTAAACTATGGCCATGACTTGGCCGGCGGAAATTGCGCCATCGTTGGGCGGCAGAATGTGGGGCCAGTAAACCTCGCGGCCCGTCGATTGAAGTTTTTGCACCGCGCCTGCGAGAAGTCGTGAGTTCTGGAAACATCCCCCGCAAAGCACGACCGGCAGTTCCGGCTCTAGCGATGCGCCCGCTCCGATGAGCTGCGCCAGGCCATAGTGAAAACGGGCGGCGATGCGAGGCGCTGGGTCGCCGCGCTTTTTGCTCGCGAGCAGGTCATGCATGAGCGGAGCCCAGTCGAGGACGGGCCGGGTGGCTTTCGCGCATGCGTCGTCAGCCCCGTCCGACTCGTCCGACTGCTCCGCCGCTGCTTGCAACAGCATGGCGGCATGACCTTCATAGGCGGACTTTTGACACAAGCCCAGCAGTGCTGCCGCTGCGTCGAAAAGTCGCCCGGCGCTGGAAGTCTGCACCGTGTTGATGCCTTTCTTTATGACTTGGGTGAGGGTGGCGAGTTCAGCGGGCGTAAAATCGAGGCCTTCGGGTACCAGTCCGAGCTCGTGCAAAACGCCCAGGGCGGAGCGCCTCGGTTCGCGGGCGGCGGCGTCGCCGCCGGGGAGGGGGAAGGTGCGTAGATGCGCGACACGTTCGTAACCGGATTCGTCGACCCGCAAAAACTCGCCGCCCCAGATGGTGCCATCGTCGCCGTAGCCGGTGCCGTCCCAGGCAACGCCGAGCACCGGTCCGCGTAACCCGTGTTCAGCCATCACAGCGAGCACGTGGGCGTGGTGGTGCTGGACTTGGATAGGATTTGGATTTCGCCGTAGGGCATAACGGGTAGTGGCGTGATCGGGATGCCGGTCGCAAGCAATCGTAAGCGGTTTCACCTCAAGGAGTTGCTCCAGAAGTTCAACGGTGCCCCCGAAGGCGGCTTCGGACGCCACTGTTGCTATGTCCCCAATATGCGGGCTGACCACGATCTGGTCGCGGTGACGCACGGCGACGGTGGTTTTCATGTGCGGACCGACGCCGAGCACGGGATTTTCGACCGGCGGGGCGGGGAGGGTGATGGGGGCGAGGCCGCGTCCGGCGCGCAGAATGAGCGGCTGGCCGAGGACCACCCGCATCACGGAGTCGTCGACCGGATGGGCAATGGGGCGGTCGTGGACGAGAAAGGCGTCGGCAATCCCTCCGAGCTTTTCGAGCGCCTCGCGCTCGTCGGTGCAAATTGGTTCGTCGCTGAAATTCCCGCTGGTGGCGACCACCGGACCGTTGATTTCCTGCATAAGAATATGATGCAGAGGGGAATACGGCAGAAACAGGCCCAGCCACGGATTGCCGGGGGCCACCGCTTCGGTCACCGGCGAGTCGTTAAAACGCTTTATCAGAACGACGGGGGCGGCGGGCGACTGGAGTGACATGGCTTCTATGTCCCCGACCTGGGCGAGGCGGGTTGCGTGCTCAAGGTCGGGCACCAATAGTGCGAAAGGCTTTTCCTCGCGGTGTTTACGGCGGCGGAGCTCGCGGACGGATGCCTCGTTGGTGGCGTCGCACAGCAGGTGGAATCCACCGATGCCTTTGACTGCGATGATGCGGCCCTCGCGAATCATCGCGGCCGCCCGGGTTATCGCATCATGTATGTCCCCAATAGTGCGGCCGGCATGGTCCCACAGCGCCACCCGCGGGCCGCAAACCGGACAGGCATTCGGCTGGGCGTGAAAACGGCGATCGGCGGGATGTTCGAACTCGGCGCGGCAGTCGGCGCACATGGTGAACGAACGCATCGTCGTCCGCTCACGGTCGTAAGGGAGCCCGAGCATGATGCTGTAGCGCGGACCACAATTGGTGCAGTTGGTGAAAGGATAGCGATAACGACGGTTCGACGGATCATTCATTTCGCGCAAGCAGTCCGGACACGTCGCGATGTCCGGCATAATTTGCGCCAGCGATGCGCCTTCGAGCGTGCTGTCCTGAATGCAAAAGCCGATGGGTATTTCGAGGCCGGCCGCATCACTCGCCTCAATCGCGATAATCTTAGCTCGCGGCGGCGGGGCGTAGCGCAGTTCCGCTTCGAAGTCGGCGATTTGGTACTCGTTTCCGCGCACCAGAATCTCCACGCCCTCCGGGGTATTTTTTACCCAGCCATCCAGTTGGCGCGCCGTCGCTTCCCGGTAGACGAACGGACGAAATCCCACGCCCTGCACCGCGCCCCGCACCAAATAGCGAAGCGACTTCATGCGCGCATTATCCATGCGCGTGTGCCGCACGCTTGGCCGCGACATGTCGTCGCACGTAATCGCACCAGGCATCGAGTCCGTCACCGCGGCGAGCCGATGTCGTGAAGACCGTGGCTTTCGGCGCCGCCTGACGGATGTTGGCCAGCACCTGGTCGCGATCACATCCGGCGGCATCGGCGAGGTCGATCTTGTTGAGAATCACGGCATCGGCCCTGAGGAAAATCACCGGATACTTGAGGGGCTTGTCTTCGCCTTCGGTGGTGGAAAGCACCACCGTAAATAAATCCTCCCCGAGATCAAATGATGCCGGGCAAACAAGATTGCCGACATTTTCGATCAGTAACAGATCCAGCGCATGAAGATCAAACGCGCCGAGGGCGTGATGAATCATGTGGGCGTCGAGATGGCAGGCCGAGCCGGTGGTAATCTGTCGGGCCGGCGAACCGCTGGCCCGCAATCGCGTTGCATCATTCTCCGTGGCGAGGTCGCCGACGATGGCGGCCACCCGCAATTCCGCGCCCAAGGCATGCATGGTTTTTTCCAGCAACGCCGTTTTGCCCGCACCCGGCGATGAAACCACATTGATCGCCGTGATGCCATGCTCGCGAAAGATGCGCCGGTTACCGGCAGCGAGTTGATCATTCACGGCGAACAACGACTGGTGACCCAGGTCAATTTCGTTCCGGTGATGGTGATGTTCGCCGTGATGTTCATGCCTATCAGCATGATTTACGGCGCAACCGCAGGTTTCGCACATCAGTCCACCTCCATGGCAATAAGTTTCATTTCGCGTCCGGTTCGCATATCCGGGCTGGTCTGGCCGCAACGAGGGCAGCGGTAGTCCGCCGGTTCGCATTCAAATAATTCATCACAGACGGAACAATAACATCGTCCGGGAATTGTTTCGATCATCAACCGGGCCGTGGCGGCCGGGGTATCGGCGGCCAGCGAGGCGAAGGCAAACTCGAGTGCATCGGTCTCGATACCGGAAAAAACGCCCACGGCCAGCCTGATCGCCGTGACGCGCGGCGCTTGAACTTCCTGCGCCTTGGCGAGGACGGCTTCGAGCAATCCTTGCGCTATGCCGAATTCGTGCATCGCACCATCATCATAAATCTTCCCGGCGGGATGCTCAATAGAAAGCGGCGGACGGGCGCGCTGCGGTTCGGGGATGATTCCGCTGCGATATGGCTAAATCGTGTAGTTGGTCGCCAGTACGTGCGCGCGGTTGAGTTCGTTTTCGACCAGTGAGCCGAAATCGGTGCGATCAAATACATGCGCGAGTGCGGACTCGGCGGAGGTCCAGACCGGGGTGAAGACATCCGGCACATCGTCCGGCCCGGTGGCATCGACAATCAGCGGTCCCTCGAAAATTTCGATCACTTGTCGCATGGTGATCTCGTGGGGCGGGCGGGCGAGAAAATATCCGCCCTCCTTGCCGCGGGCGGAAGCAGCCAGACCGGCTTGTTTGAGCTGGCGCAAAATCGCCTCGAGAAACCGGGCAGGAATTTTCCGGGCGGCGGCGATGTGACCGATGGTGACCGTGCCTTGACCATGGCGCAGGCTCAATTCGAGCATGGCTTTCAAGGCATATTGGCACCGGTTGGAAATCATGGCGGCGACAAAAGTTCCAATGATTGGAAATTTTTCATGACCAATTTTCCAATCACTGGAAATTTTCCGGGCATCAAGCGCCGATGCCCTGGAAGAGGACGGTCGACAAGTAGCGCTCGCCGGCGTCGGGCAAAACGACCACGATTGTTTTGCCGGCATATTCGGGCTGATTGGCCAGCTTCACGGCGATGTGTGCCGCGGCGCCGCAGGAAATTCCCACGAGGATGCCTTCCTCAGTGGCCAGGCGACGCGCCATTTCGACGGCTTCCTCGCTGGATACCTGTTCCACTTTATCGACGACGCTCAAGTCGAGCGTGTCGGGGATGAATCCGGCGCCGATGCCCTGGATCTTGTGCGGACCGGGCTTGAGTTCCTGGCCAGCCAGTTTCTGGGTGATCACCGGGCTCTCCTTCGGCTCGACGGCCACCGATTGGATTTTTTTGCCTTTGGTGTTTTTGATGAAGCGGGAGACGCCCGAGATGGTTCCGCCGGTTCCTACGCCCGAAACGAGCACATCGATGGCCCCGTCGGTATCGTCCCAGATTTCCGGGCCGGTGGTTTTTTCGTGAATCGCCGGATTGGCGGGATTCTTGAATTGTTGCGGCATGAAATATTTATTGGTATCGCTGTTGGCGATTTCAGTGGCCTTGGCAATGGCGCCCTTCATGCCTTCGGCGCCGGGGGTGAGCACCAGGTTAGCGCCAAACATGGCGAGTACGCGGCGGCGCTCGATACTCATGGTTTCCGGCATGGTCAAGGTGAGTTTGTAGCCGCGGGCGGCGGCGACATAGGCAAGGGCAATGCCGGTATTACCGGAGGTCGGTTCGACAATTTCCACGCCGGGCTTGAGCACGCCACGTTTTTCGGCATCCCAAATCATCGAAGAACCGATGCGGCATTTAACGGAATACGCGGGGTTGCGGCCTTCGATTTTGGCCAGCACGGTGGCTTTGGCGCCCTTGGTGACATGGTTGAGTTTGACAATCGGGGTGCGGCCAATGGCCTGAGAGTTGTCTTCGTAGATGTGGCTCATGATGTTACTCCTTTTTAAACACGCTTATTCCGATAGAGATAATGCGGATGAAAGTTTGTGGCAAGCCTATATTTGTGTTTTTTGAGATCGCGCCTCATCATGGCGAATGAATACGTTTGAGCCGGTGATCCAAAAAGATTCCATGACTTCGCGCTATCTGCGTCATCTTTCTTTACCTGAAATAGGGGTGTCCGGGCAAAGAAAATTACTGGCGTCGTCGGTGCTGTTGATCGGTGCGGGCGGTCTTGGTTCGCCGGCGGGTTTGTATCTGGCCGCGGCCGGGGTTGGCCGCATCGGAATCGCCGATGACGATGTGGTGGAGTTGTCGAATCTGCAGCGTCAGATTCTGCACGCCACCGGTGCCGTGGGCAACAGCAAGGTGCAATCGGCGGCGCGTCGTTTGACGGAGCTGAATCCGGATGTGCGCGTCGAAACACATGCGAAACGGGTCGATGCGTCGAATGTCTGTTCCCTGATGAGCGGCTACGACGTGGTGATTGATGGAAGCGATTCATTGGCCACCCGCTACGTGGTAAACGAGGCCTGTGTGCGATTGACGAAACCGTATGTATATGGATCCGTAAGCCGGTTTGAGGGTCAGGTATCGGTTTTTCATACCGGCGACTCGGGATGCTACGCTTGCCTGTATCCGCCATCAACGTTGCCGGCCGGGGTGCCGAATTGCGCGGAGAACGGTGTGCTGGGGGTGGTGCCGGGCGTGGTCGGTACGTTGCAAGCAACGGAGGCGTTGAAAATTATTCTCGGCGTGGGCGATGTATTGGCGAATCGGTTGTTGCTTTTTAATGCCCTGACGATGAAATTCCGCGAGTTGCATTTTGCGCGTGATCCGGATTGTCCGGTGTGCGGAAATCATCCGGCGCCAGCACGGCCGGTCGAAAAATCTCCAAACGAGGAAATGCCGATGAATGAAATTACTCCGATTGACTTGAAGCGTCGTCTGGATGCCGGCGATTGCATGATGGTGGTGGATGTGCGCGAGCCGCACGAGTTGGCGATTTGCCGGTTGGCCGGTTCGCATTCGATTCCACTGGCGCAGGTGGTGCAACGCATGAGCGAATTGGATGCCGGTCGCGACACGATTGTGATGTGCCGGAGCGGCGGACGCAGCGCGAAGGCTATCGCGGATTTGCAGCAGGCCGGGTATGCTGGTACGCTAATCAACCTCAAGGGCGGAATACTCGCGTGGGCCGATGACGTGGATCCTGCCATAACCAGGTATTGATCCGTGAAAGAAACGACGATCCGTAAAAAAACACCGTTCGCGGGGAAGTTGCTTTCACTCGAGCAGCACGATGTGATGCTGGCGGATGGTCGTGAAGCCTACCGGGAAATTGTGCGGCATCCCGGCGCCATCGGCGTGTTGGCGCGGCGGGCGGACGGACAGTTTGTGCTGGTGCGTCAATACCGGAAAGCGGTGGAGATGATGTCCACGGAAATTGTGGCGGGCCTGCTCGATGCGGGCGAATCGCCGGCATCGGCGGCGCACCGCGAATTGTTGGAGGAGACCGGTTGCCGCGCCCGCCGGCTCCGGCACCTGGGCACGATCCATGCCTCGCCGGGTTTCGTGGATGAAAAGGTGGAGTTGTTTCTGGCCGACTTGGAGGAGGGCGGTGAAGTCGCCTTGCAGCTCGATCACGGCGAGCACGTCGAAACGGTGCTGTGGTCGCGGGAGGAGCTGAGCCACGCCATCCGGAGCGGAGCGATCCTCGATGCGAAAACGCTGGCGGTATGGGCGATGTTTTTGGAAAACGAAAAAGCCGGGACGACATGAAAGATTATCTTCACCGCGCGCGCAACTTCATCCTGCACGATGTGTGGGCTTCCGACCTGACCAGATTGACCGGGATCCGGGCGGTGATTAAACGCATATTGCGGGTGGCCGAACTGGTGATGCGCGGATTCCGCGAGGATCTCTTGCCGGAAAAAGCGGCCGCGTTGACTTTCACGAGTCTGATCTCGCTGGTCCCGTTGCTGGCGATTGCCTTTTCGCTGCTGAAGGGTTTGGGCGCCGGCGATGAATTTATCGCGCGGGTACAGGAAAATACCGAGGTGATGCCCGTCGAATTCCAGGCCTTCGTCCAGCAGATGCTGGATATTGTCAACCGCACCAACTTCCGCGCCCTCGGGTGGGTGGCGGTGGCGGTATTGTTTGTCACGGTCGTGCAAGTCCTGAGCAGTATTGAGTCGGTGTTCAATCACATCTGGGGCGTGTCATCGGCGCGGGGCATCTTGCGGCGGATTATCAACTACACGGGCATCGTGGTGTTGGTGCCGGTGTTGATTCTCATGGCGTTTGCCGTCAATGCCTCGCTTTCCAGCGAGTCGGTTATTGCCCGGCTCGGCGAGTTGGCCGGGCTGTATCGCACGCTGTTGCAGCTTGCGCCTTTCTTTTCCACGGCGCTGGCGATCTTTCTCCTGTTTGTCGGTGTGCCGAATACGCGGATTCATGTCCGGCCCGCGCTTATAAGTGCAATCGTGACCGCGCTGATGTGGGTGGGGTGGCAGCATCTGTATGTGACGTTGCAGATCGGTGTGGCCCGCAGCAATGCCATCTACGGCACCTTCGCCTCCGTGCCGATTTTTCTTGGCTGGCTGTATGTCAGCTGGGTGATTTTGCTGCTGGGTGCGGAGCTGGCCTTCGCGTTGCAAAACCACGCGACCTACGATCTCGAGCGTTCAGCCGGACAGGCCAACAACCGGGCCCGGGTGATGCTGGCGTATGCGATTGCCCTGCAGGCCGGGCGGGCCTTCCAGCAGGGTGCAGCGATCTTCAATGCAGTGGAGTTTGCCGCCCGGCACCGCATACCCATCCGCCTGATCAACGAATTGATCCGCATGCTCGTGCGCGGCGGGATGATGGTGGAGACGGCGGGCGAAAGCGGCGGCTATGTTTTGCGTCGACCGCTGGAGGATATCACGCTCAAGCAGATCGTTGATCTCGTGAATCAGGATGGCGCCGGACCGGAAAAATTCGGCTTCGGCGATGAAGCTGCCGCAGTGGCTTCGGCGATGGAGCGGTTTGACCGCGGCGTGGACGAGCGGCTGGGGCAAACCACCTTGCGGACATTGATCGATGACTTTCCCGTGAAGCGACCATGACGGGAATTGCCTTTGCCGACGAGCTGAACGAGGAGCAGTATCGCGCCGTGACCGCGCCCGATGGTCCGGTGTTGATTATTGCCGCGGCGGGCACCGGCAAGACCCGCACGCTGACTTACCGGGTGGCCTGGCTGGTGGAGCAGGGGATTGATCCCCGGCGGGTGTTGTTGCTCACCTTCACAAACAAGGCGGCCCGCGAAATGCTTGAACGCGCCCATGGCTTGGTCGGCGAGCTGGTGGGTGGCTTGTGGGGCGGTACGTTTCATCACATGGCCAACCGGATGCTCCGGATGCATGCGGATTTAATCGGCTACAACCGCGATTACTCCATTCTCGACGACGACGACGCCAAGCGATTGGTCAAATTAACCATCGAAGATCTCAAGTTGCCGCCGAAACTTTTTCCCAAGCCGGAGGTGTTACTGTCGATGTATGGGTTGGCCTCCAGCCGCGGCGAACCAGTGGAGCCGATGGCGGCCGAGCGGTTTGCTCATGCGCCGTTTATCAATCCGGCCGATGTGGTCAAGGTGCAGCGCATCTACAACGAACGGAAACGATCCCTGAACGCCATGGATTTTGACGATTTGCTGATGAACGGGCTTACCTTGTTTCGCGAGCATGCCGATATCCGTGCGCGTTACGCGGAGCGGTTCCGGTATGTGATGGTCGATGAGTATCAGGACACCAATGTGATTCAGGCGGAATGGGTCGATGCGCTGGCTGGTCAGCATCGCAATTTGATGGTGGTCGGCGATGATTTCCAAAGCATCTACTCCTGGCGGGGTGCGGATTTCCGGAACATCATGAACTTTCCCAAGCGTTATCCGGATGCGAAGGTCTTCAAGTTGGAAACCAATTATCGAAGCACCCCCGATATTCTCGACGTGGCCAATGCCTGCATTGCCGGTAATCCCGAGCAGTTTCAGAAGCAGTTGAAGGCCGTGCGGTCGCCGGCGCGAAAACCCGGGGTGGTTCAATTGCAGGATGGGGATCATCAGGCTTCGTTTATCATCGAGCAGATGAGGCGCTTGATGATGGAAGGCGTCCCGCCGAGTGAAATCGCCGTTCTCTACCGTTCCCATTATCATGCGATGGAGTTGCAGATACAGCTCGCGCGGCATGGCATGCCGTTCCTTATCACCTCGGGCGTGCGCTTTTTCGAGCAGGCACACATCAAGGATGTGTGCGCCTTGTTGCGGTTGGTGGGTAATCCGATGGATGAATTGGCCTTTAACCGCATCTTTGAGCTGATGCCAAAGCTGGGGCCAAAATCGGTGGCGCGGCTTTGGTCGAAATCGGGTTCCCGGTTTGACCCGCGGGCACCGGCCGATCGCGAGGCGGTGATGAAGGAGTTGCCGGTGGCGGCACGCCAGGTCTGGCAGCCCGTGCATGACCAGATGTCGGTGTTGTTTGATGCGCGGCCGAATGTCAGCCCGCCGGAAATCATCCGGATGTTCGTCGAGACTTTTTACGAATCACACGCTGCGACGTTGTTTGATAATGCGGACCGGCGACTCGAGGATATCGAGGAGTTGATCCGCTTCACGTCGCGTTACGCCACGGTGCAGGAATTTTTGAGCGAGATGGCGTTGCAGAGCAACCTGGATCAGCAGAACAACCAGGAAGTTGATGCCGGCGAGGTGATCCGGCTCAGCACGATCCATCAGGCCAAAGGGCTGGAGTGGCGGGCGGTGTTTATTCTCTGGGTGATGGAGGGAATGTTTCCCTCGCAGAAGACAATGAGCGATGGCGGGGATGTTTCGGAAGAGCGCCGGTTGTTTTATGTGGCGACAACGCGGGCCAAGGATGATCTTTATCTGTGCTGTCCGCGCTATCGCCGGTCGCGTGACGGCGGGGTTCAATCCTTCATGGGGTCGCGCTTTATCGAGGAATTACCCGGCGAATTGATCCGTTTTGAGCGGCCGGCGCGATCGTTCGGATATTGAGTTTAATTTTATTGGACGTGGTGCCGGCGCCTGCGTTATGTAACTCGTCCGGGGATTTCTTATGTTGGCAAAAGTATTTTCGGGTGCGGTTTACGGCGTGGACGCGTTTCCGGTGGAGATCGAAGTCAACGCCGGGCATGGCGAGCCGAAGGTGGTCGTGGTCGGGCTTCCCGACACGGCGGTCAAGGAAAGCAGCGACCGTGTTTGGACGGCTTTAATCAACTCCGGTTTTGCCCCGCCGATCGGACGAACCACCATCAATCTCGCGCCCGCCGACATCAAGAAGGAGGGGCCGAGTTTCGATTTGCCGATCGCCCTCGGGATGTTGTCGGCGACGGAGGCGATTCCTGCCGATGCCTTGGGAACTTTTTGCGTGGTCGGCGAGTTGGCATTGAGCGGCGAAGTGCGCCGGGTGCGCGGCGTGTTACCCATCGCGATGATGGCCCGCGATCAGGGCTGCCGCGGATTGCTGGTGCCGCCCGATAACACCGAGGAGGCTGCGGTGGTGGAAGGCATGCCGGTATATCCGGTGCGCACGTTGCGGGAAGCGGCGGATTTTCTGGCCGGTCGGCTGGCCATTCAACCTCACGCCATCGATTCTCAGAATTTCTTTGTCGCGCATTCCAACTACGACGATGATTACAGCGATGTCAAAGGGCAGGAGGGGGCCAAGCGGGCGATCGAGGTGGCGATGGCGGGTGGACACAATCTGCTGGCGATTGGCCCGCCGGGCACCGGCAAGAGCATGTTGGCCAAGCGGGTGCCGAGTATTCTTCCGCCGCTGACCCTTGAGGAAGCGCTGGAGACCACAAAAATCCACAGTATTGCCGGCGCGCTCAAAGCGCATCAGCCTCTCGTGGCCAAGCGACCTTTTCGTACGCCGCACCATACGATTTCCGATGCGGGACTTTTGGGCGGGGGCACACACCCGATGCCGGGAGAGGTCAGTCTTGCCCATCACGGCGTGCTTTTTTTGGATGAATTGCCGGAATTTCACCGCAATGTGCTCGAGGTGATGCGGCAACCGCTCGAGGATGGCCAAGTCACGATTTCGCGCGCTGCGGCAAGCGTGATGTTTCCATGTCGATTCACCCTGGTCGCGGCGATGAATCCTTGTCCGTGCGGGACGGATAAGCAACGTCGAGGAACACCTGCATATCGATATTCTCGCGAGTCGCGGATATCCGTTTCACGACGGTGCGCAAGAGATTGGCGCGGCCAGCATCGTCGAGGTGCTGCCAGTTTTTTGAGAAAGACGCTATCTCATCATAGGAGGCTTCCAATGAGTCACGCATTGCCGTCGAGGATTCCGTCTCGATACCAAGCTCTCGCTGTGCCGCCCTATTGTCGGTCAATCGATCCTGTAACTGTTCATGTCGAGATTTGAACGTCGTATCGTCGATAACCTGAGTCTCTAGTTTATCGAGCAATGTGTCTATTCGACGGCGAATGTCTGCTTCCTCTGATTTCAGTCGATCCAATGACTTTGCGGAATCAGTAGCTTTCGATGTCGTCTGCTCGCGAAATCGAGCAATCAACTTCTCTTTGTCTTTGAGGAAAGGTTCGTCTTTGCTCAAGTCTTTGAGCGTCTTCACAATCTCTGCTTCAAGTGGATGTCCCGGAATCGAGTTTCCCTTGCAGGCTGCTTCACCGATTGTCGTGTGATTGTGGCAACGGTAGTAGAAATACTCCTGGCCGCCCTTTGCTTTCCGCATGGTGTAGCCGTACATCGGGCCACCGCATACCCCGCAACGAATGATACCCGTCAATAAATAGGTGCGTGGTGCTCTCGTCGGTTTTAGCGCAGTTTCACCAAAAGTTGTCTGCACTGAGTCGAAAGTTGCTTGGTCGACAATCGGCGGGTGTTTCCCGGCGGAAACGCGGACATTGTCGCCTTTGCGGAGCTTCCCAGAATTGATGTCTGTGGTTCTCTTCCCGTAGGTGACTTTCTTGACGTAGAAAGGACTAGAGAGAATGCGATGCACCGTCGATGAAGCCCACAGTTTACCTCGGCGTGTGCGATAACCCTGGGCATTGAGCCATCGAACAGTACTGCGGAGACTTCTTGTCTTCAAATAGTGCGCATACGTCGAGCGAATGATGGTTGCTTCGGATTCATCGACGTAAAGAATCTTGTCCTCGGGGCAAATCTCTGTCGCGCGTTGCTTGTCTTTCTCGCTCTTGGCTTCCTCTCGAATCCGAGATTGTGTCGTGTATCCGTAGGGGATCACACCGCCATTCCATTTCCCATCTTCTGCTCTGCTGTACATCGCTTCCGATACCCGTCGAGCGAGTGTCTCGCGTTCCATCTGTGCAAGACTCGCGAGCATGTTGAGCATGAATCGCCCCATTGGGCCGCGCGTGTCGAAATTCTCTGTAGTGGAAACAAACGTCACGTCGTGACGGTCGAAGAATTCCACCAACTGCCAGAGATCGCGATTTGATCTAGTGATGCGGTCAAGACGAACAACGAGGACGCACTCCAGCTTCTTCGCAACGACATCGGCTTTGAGGCGTTCAAGCTCGGGACGATCCATGTCTTTGGCGCTTTCGCCTGCTTCTCGATAAATCTGAACCGGCTTGAGATCGTGTGTCTCGCAATACCGCTTCAGAAGCTTCTCTTGAGTCGGGAGAGAATCCCGATCCACCTGCATATCCGTCGATACTCTGATGTAGAGTCCTGCGCGCATAGTTATCTATCTGTCCTGATCGATAAAGTATCACATACAACTTCAGATGCAAATAGAAAAACCACAGAACGCGCGCGCGTTCTGTGTGCATTCTTTGACACGAGGGGCGTCAACAGTGTCTCTCGACACTACCCCTTCATGAGCATGCGGTATATCTCGTCGGTCAACACGCGCAACTCCGGCAAGTCTTCGACGGTAAACTCCATGCTACGCTCCTCGTGGCCGTGTTGATCAGTGGTCTTCTTGAAGAACATAACGCGCGGGCGCACGGTACTCGGCGCGAATCGTCGTCGCAAAACTATGGCAAAGGCTTTGCCGATGTGGACCTCCGTTGTCGTCGTAAAAACTCCCATGCTACTGATGTGATGCGTGTACTCAAATACTTGGCACACAAACGGTGGGGATACATTCAGAACGCAACTTCGGGTTCGCTGTTGTGATTCGACGCACAAGTCATCGACGACAGAAACACATATATAGGACCTCTGTTATCCTTATCATTACCATACAGCGTTCAACTGATTTGGCATTTTGTCGTCTAAAAACTGCGAGGAAAGCGCGTCCGACTGACGGTCAGGTGCGACAGGGCCTACGGTACGATGCGGCGGTGTCGCGTATAAATGCAATTGGAGGGGGAATCCCATTCAATGGTACGCCAAAGCTTTTGGGCCTGAATGGTGGAGTCAAGGAATGGCAGAAAATGACATCTACAACAGCAAGCACAAGTACGAGGAAGTGACCAAGAAGGTCGAATGCTGGATCGCACCGCCAATGCACGGTAAGCGGAAGTACTGGATAAAGCATCCAGGCAATCTCGCACACTTTGAGCGCCTAGCAGCCAAGCTGGAGGCCCGCGATGTCAGCTACATCAGGCGACTGCGGTTACTGCAAAAGCTGATGATCGTCTGTCACGTGATACGAAAAGACCTCAAGGAAGTCACACGCGATGATATTGATCAAGTGCTCGCATATGCACACGCCATCCACAAAACATTCGAGTCGAAACGCGATTTTCTCCTCGATCTGCGTTTCATCTGGAAAATTCTTTTCCCCGATGTGGACGAACACGGGCGCGATGACGAAACCATCGTGCCGTATGTGGTCAGACATGTAGCGACAAAGATTGATCGCAGCCGGAAGAAAATGCGTAACGATAAACTGACACCTGAAGAGTACAAAATCGTTTACGACGCATTCTTTGACAGGCCAGATATCCAAGTGATCATCATGCTCGGTTACGAGGGGTTAGGCCGTCCTCAAGAAATTCTCGCGCGCAAAGTATCAGATGTAGAATTGCACGATAAATATGCAAAAGTCTGGATTACGGAACACGGCAAGGAAGGCGTTGGCTTCATCCCGGTCATTGACGGAGTAGAAGTACTGCGCAAGTGGGTCGAGAATCATCCGCTCAAACACAAACCTGATGCCCCGTTGTTTTTCTCCCGCAGTCGGAACTGCATGTTCAAGCCTGTCTCTCCACCGGCGATCAATAAGCACATTCGCATTCGGCTTGCGCAGCTTGGCATCGATAAACGCGTAACGCTCTACAGTTTCAAGCGCAATGGCATTACGCACATGCGACTGGCCGGATTCTCTGACAATCAGATTCAAAGACGGGCGCGATGGACAACGACAAAACAGCTCCACACGTATGACCTCGGGAATCAGGAAGACGCATTTGGAGAAGAACTCAAGAGTCGAGGCCTGTCCGGTACAAACGATCAGAGGCAATCAATGCGCTTGTCCTCTGCGCCAACGTCAGGATATCGCGTGCCAAAATCAATTTCCATTCGAGAGTCCGCTACTGTAATTCCAGCAACTGGTTATTGCCGCCACTGTGGAACACAAGTCATGAACTGTGATCGATTCTGTTCATGCTGTGGCACTGAAATAGCTCGGCCTGTGGATGCACACAATACTCCCTCTCTCGGACGTGGATTGGTGATCGAATGTCCCTGATCTACTTGGGAAATATCCCCACATACTACCGTATGTAATCGCTCACCTGCGTTTCCGCAGAAATATGCGGTACGGTCGATGTGACGCATTTCGCTGTGATTGCACTCGGTCGTAATAGATCGGCGGCTCATCCGGTGATCCCTTTACTGTAGAATTGGCAAGCACTCGAATAGCCATCAGGACTTGGTATCCACTCCGCTTCGTCATTTGCATGAGTCGCTTCACTGACAGTGGATAGCGATAGCAACCCTTGGTCTGATGGAGGTCGGCGTAGTATTCACGAATCTTGGAAAGAACATGATCAAGCATGGCTTCTTGCCGTGCATCGAACTCTTCGACGATCCCCGACCGAATCCATGAGCGTTGAATCATCGTGCCTCAGTGTCGGAAACGCTGCCCTTCAAGATCGGAACCAAGGGGAATCGGACAAAGCATGGCGTGAATCGGCCTTTGCATTTGACGATCCCTTCTCCGACGTTCAAGTAGTCGAGATACTTGACCTCATTCATCCCAAGAAACAGTGATTCTTTAGCGGTTCTGATGTCGTCCTCGTGCTGAAGTCCGAGATAAATCTGTGTGTTGCAATTTCCGAGAATGTAGATGGGCAGCAACGATGGGTGCTGTGTGATGCAGACAAGCCCCTCCCCAAATCCACGAATCTCTCGGTAGATCGTCTCCAGGCTGTTTGTCGCCTGGAATTCGCTAGACGTACGTGGAAACAAATTATGCGCCTCTTCCAGCACCGTCACATGACGCAACGTGTCGCTTTCTCCCTGGCCAAGTCGGTAGAGATGAATCCACCGGAGGACGATGTCACAGAAAAAGACGCGCAATGGTTTCGGCAACTCTTGATCGAGTTCCAATATCACCGGGCCATCAAGAAGATCCTCAATTCGGGCCGGATCGCGGGCATTGAATGATTCCGCAGCCGGACCGAATGTGAATGTCCGCAAAATACGACTGCAACTGTCTCGCCATAGCTGACGGCGACCGGAGTACTGTTTCTTTTCCATCAGTTCCCTGGCGTCGTGAAACGTTGGGTATTGTTCCATCGTACCGTCGTATGCACCTCTGCTCTCGAAAAGTGCGTCGAGCAATTCAATAAATATGTCAGCAACACCTTGTCCAGAAACGTGTGATTTCTCCAGCGTCTCGGCAATGACGGTAAGCCATGTCTGCGGGTGAACACGTGGTGGGGGACGTAGAGGATTCCAGAGAAAGCGCGATGCTGTATTTCGCCCCACTGAAATTACTCGGACTCGGTCGGTTCCCTGATATGAAACCGATCGGATGTCCCGATAACTGCGTTTCCAATCAAAAACAAGAAATGGAATGTCAGCCCGTAGCAATGACAGCAACAAATTCAATCCAATGTTGGTCTTGCCTGCTCCGGTGATTGCAAAAATACCGACGTGTTTCACGAGGTCGGAACGTCGAAGACTAAGTGCGTAGAGCGGCTTGTTGCCATAATGCACGACACCGAGGGGAAAATCTCCGATGCAGTTCATCTCTGACGGCGGCGGAAGAAATATTTCTCGGCCATCAACATCTCGGCCAAGGTGCTTGAGCCCGAGTTGTTGGATGACGGCGGCCATTTCTGCTTTTTGTGCGGCAGCATCGGACGTGATGAAGACATGCCACAGTCTGTCTGCGCGATTGCCAATCAGTGGCTTCAAACGCTTACAAATATCCTGAATCATCTGGTCGTGTGTCATTTATCATGTGTGCGCGTGCGGCAACTGCCTGCAATTCTTCCCATGTCATCAGTATGTCGCGCATGACGGAAACGACATCGCCCCAGCACTCGCTGTTTCGTGTTCGGATTTCCTGCTCAAGTGATCGCGCTACGTCCTGGGTACGCTCAACGTCGCTTCGTTGAACGGGGACGCCATAGCTCAAGTGCGTTTGCATCCGGTCGAGTAGATGGTTCGCCGTGCCAAGTGAATCGGTGATCGTCGCGTGCTGACTGGCATTTAGCGACAAGCGCCCGTGGAGTGTTGTGACCAGCACTGCCAGTTTCTTGCGAAGCGTTTCTTCTCGGCTCAGCAGCATGTCTTGGCCGTCGACAGAACTGCGTACGAGTTCGTCGATAGTATTCTGGATTCTGTCTGGCATTAGGCATTGCGCCTCGCCAGTGCGCTATATCATTGCCGCACAATCCGTAGGGCGTTGAACCACTGCGCAGTGGGGTAAATCCCCACCGATTGGGGGCGAAAAATGTAAAAAGAAGAGTCTCCAAGTAGTGCATGGGGGATGAGCTTGCTTTGGCCGAATGGATGAAGCGTGGTAGCCAAAAGGCGGCAATTTTCCGGGTCATGACAAGACCTATGCCGCCCATTCAGCTGCTCGAACTAGCTCGGATGAGAAACCCCGCCATCACCATGCGTGATCTGTGGGGCGTACTGCATTCTGGGATAGATGCAGGAGTGACACAATGTCTCACACCAAGCCTTCCGCAGTCACGAATCTACTACCCAACAGACCTTGGCCGTCGTGCCCTTGATCGTGCCTTTGGCCTTCAAGTACCTCCGTTACCCGATGGGGTGAATTGGGAACGCACCGCGTACGTGCTGAGTGGTTCCGCCAGAACGCGCGTTTTCCTCGAAGTCCAAAGTACCGACGGTCACCCCAGGCGCGCGACAGACATCAAGACCGCGCTTCGTTCTCGGGCCGGGATTACCCTCAATCAGTCGATCCGGGCGCTCAATGAACTGGAGCATGCCGGACTCGTAAAACTCGACGGTCTGACGGATCGCCGCCAATCACGATTATACGCCTACACATCAACGGGCAGACGCATTGTGGATGTGCTCCGGTACTACCGGTCCCGGGACGCACTCGCATACACCGAGAGGGGTGATGGAGAAAGGAATGGAGAGACGCAAATTATTACAGACGCTGGAACGTATTCGGCTGGAAGTACACGACATCAACATGAAGGTGGATCATCTCATTGAGAATCTGCACGACCTGTGGAGGCGATAATGTACTCGCCAAAAATCGACGAAGAATTGATCCCAATTCTCTACCAAACGGCTCGGGATAGGGGGATACACATGACCAAGCTGGTGGACACCCTCTTGGTCAATGGTCTGGTCAGGGAGCCCCTGCCGGACAATGCCCGAGAAATGCTGTCAGAGTACTTGGTCAACAAGCACTGCCCAGACGATCCGAGCGAACAGAAATTGCCCCCGGATGAATAAATCGCAGGGTTTTCATTTTTTTCTTTTCACCCACAAACAATGCAACCCACCCCCCCCGAAGGGGGGGATAAATCAATGCCCTATCAATACTTTACACAATCAACAATCTATTCCCTTCAAACCATGCCCCTGCAATCAATTCAACCTTCCCATCAACATCCCAACCATCAAGCCCATACCATCAACTTGCCGCCGCAGCGGCAGCTACACCACACCCCGCCGAAGCGCACTGAGGCGGGGGAAGATACATCACGGATTGCACGGCAATCCGCACCATATCCTTTCCCTCAAAATCCCATCCAACCTCCCATCAACTCCTTACCCGACACCCCCTGTCCAACCACCCATCCAATCCCTACGGACAATCATCCATCCAACCAAACGTCCAATCCACTGAACCAATGGTTCCCCGACCACGATCTCGATCTCGACCCCGACCAACGATCAAAGCATCCCTGACCTGGCTCCCGCCACAGGCAACAAATCACCCTCCTGGTGATACCGGCAAATCGATCCACTCCAAATCGGATCAACGCCACCTCCTCAAGCGGTCCCTAAACCAGCGTCACCCCCTCGTCAACAAAGTCCACACGATCACTTTCCCCACTATGGAAATCACCCCCTGCACAGCGTCACGATTCTCAATCCTGACACTGGCACAACGATCCTCCCACCAACCGACCAGTCCCCACCGACTGTAGGCAAAACCTATAGCCCTGCTAGTGCCACCACTTCCCATGAGTAAACACAAAGCCCAAAAGGCCAAACAACCGGAACTGCCACCCCTCAAGGAAGGCACATACGGGCATATGGAAATCATTCCATACTCGAAGCTAGGACTGAGCAACTGTCGGTGCATCTCAAGCAACAGCATGTACCCAAGTATACGACAGGCAATCTCGGACAAATTCGGCGAAGACTGTCTCGTGATAATCCATGGAACATATTGCAGCGGTAGTCCAACGGGTACTCCCAAGGCTACTCAACCCAATGACAAACTACGAAAGGGTCACTGACCTCGTACTCCAGCACCTGAAGAA
This sequence comes from uncultured Verrucomicrobiota bacterium, assembly GCA_964470065.1. Lineage (GTDB taxonomy): Bacteria > Verrucomicrobiota > Kiritimatiellia > CAIVKH01 > CAIVKH01 > CALMUP01. The sequence goes on from CAYYAR010000020.1 coordinate 47,574, forward strand.
CGGCACCGTTCCCTGGCAAACGCCCTACCTCGTAGAGCGCGGTATGCCCCAAAATCTTGCTACCGGCAGGCGCTACAGAGGAATCAATGTCTGGCTCCTCGGGACTCAGCGTTATGACAACCCGTACTGGATCACCTACCAGCAAGCACAAGCTCTCGGTGGGCACATCCGAAAAGGGGAGCACGGAACCACGATCATGAAATTCGGAACCATGGATATTCCAGACGATGCAACCGGCGACAAAAAGAAGCGCATGTTCTTGAAGACCTACACCGTTTTCAATGCACGCCAAACAGAACAAATCGCCATTCCGCCACGCACACCGCCACCTGGACTCGAAGATGCAATCAAATCAGCGGAAAACGTCGTCGCACGAATGAAGAGGCCACCACGCATCGAACACAACGGGCTCCATCGACCAAGCTATAGTCGTCTCGAAGACCTCGTACGCATGCCCCTGCGATCACAATTCATCGGCCATCAATACTACCCGACGCTATTCCATGAACTCGTCCACGCAACTGGCCACGAATCGCGACTCAATCGGCTCGTACCACCCTCGGACAACAAGGACCAACGGCTCAAGGATTACTCATTTGAAGAACTCGTCGCCGAAATGGGGTCAGCATATCTCAACGCACACTGCGGACTGCACCAGCAGCCAGAGCAAGAGGCGGCATACATTAAGGGATGGGCAGACGTACTCGCGAACAAGGATCACGATACTTGGGTTGTCAAGGCAGCGGGCAAAGCACAGCAAGCAGCCGACTACATTCTCGACGAACCGGCACCAGAATCCACCGATGACAAATCCAATGAAGAAAAGAAACCTGATAGCACGGAAGAAGCGACGCCCTAAATCTCCCTGGCGGGATGAAGGTGGGCAACGGCAACTGCCAGACTATCTCGTAGCCTGACTACACTTTCCTGACGCAGAGAGGCCGCGAAACAAAAAGGGGGCGTTACCGCCTCCTCAATTCTGGGTGGAGCAACTCAGCTAACCGCTCCATCTGGGGCATCAGCCCCAAACCCACCTTTGCTTCAAGCGCCTGCAATTCCTTGCGAAGCGCAAGCTGCAAAAAGAATCGCTTTGACTCTGCCGTGTCCTCAAATGAGGTGTGTTGTAGATGAAAATACCGTCGAACCTCCGACGGTGCAGTCATCACGTCAACTACATCGAACGGCATATCGAGGATGTACGTCAATTGTGAATCAGTGCTATTCATGCAGCCACCTCCACGCTTTCTTCAACCCTCACGAGCGGTGCATCACTCGTCAATGCGGTCTGCACAAACGTCAGCACTTCTTTTGCTGTCCCACTGATAGTTGAAAGCCGCGCCATTATCGATTTCGCATCGGCCTTGTAGAGCGCAAGATAATTGAAGCTCTGCGGCTGATAGCCAAGTGCGCTCATCACGACGTAGGCCACGCCCTCTGCTTCTATTTCGCGTTCCCGTAGATCAAGCTGCGTCTTTCGGTGCAATAGTTCATGTGCAATCTCGTGAACCAGCGTCGATACCTGTGTGTTAACACTGCATGCATTGTCCACGACAATCCTGCCGCCAGCCGAAAAGCCATAGAGTCCATCGCGTAGTTGGGCGAATTCAAGTCGTATGCCTCGGATGGCACAAAGTTGCTCAAGAGCCGCAAGCACCGGCGCTGAACTATCGCCAGTCAATTCTGTTTTCAGGTCTGGCAATTCTTTGCCTTCTGTCTGCGATACATCAAAAACGGCAACGGTACGAAATCCGTGCACCACTTCATCGTCGTTTGAATCCATCTGGACCATTGGGGCCAGAATGCGAAGTGCCTGTGCGCCCTTTTGCACGTGTCGTCCAAGCTTGTTCCAGGCGCGAAGTCCTGCAACACGTGTTGCGGTTGGCAACTGCACCGAAATCAGCCACTGGTTGCGCCAGCTGTACTGCCAGAATTGTGCTGCTGCCTTCAGGTAATCCTTGAAGAACTGTTCTTGTTTGACGCGGTCCGTCTCTGCCGCGAGCGTCTGTAACTGCTTCTCAAAGTCTATATTCATATGGAAACCTCCGAAACCTGTTGGTTTCTTTTCCGGGTGGGGAAAAAGAAACCACGTCGCGCACAGCAAAGTGGAGGCTGACCCGAACGGGGAAATGGTTTACGATAACGGCTCGTGATGAACGAACCGTCGATAAACCTTTAGGCCGGAACACATGTCATCGAAGAAGCACAATGAACAGTACTTTACTGACGAGGTGCGTCAGCTAGCGGGAGCACTCGCCGCAAGGCTGGAGCGAGAGCATTTGCCCGAGTATTCCAATGAGGCGTGGGCTTTGACGGTACACTTGTGCGCAAATGAATGCGTGTTGCTGAGTCGAGGACGGGAGCGAGCAAACGGCGCGTGGGTGAATGATCGCTCGCGGGAATATATTGTGGCGATTCTCGCTGAATTGGAAAAAGAGAAAACGGTTACTGAAAGCAGCGTCAAACGGATGGACGCGTTCTTGGAACTGCGAGACACATTCGTGCGCCAGTATGATTACCTGCAATCGCGTGTCTCGGGATTCGAGAACCGTGGTGATGGGGTGCTGATCTTCCAGCACGGCATGAAGCCAGATGAACTAAATTCAGAGTGCGTTGTATGCGGTGGGCAGATTGAACAGAATGATGGAGAAAAGTGGAAGTGCCGCGAGTGCGACTGCCTCATGACGTTTCTGGTGAACTCAGTTGTTGTTGAAAATAGAATGCGACCGTTGACGCTGATAGAAGTGCAGAACCGAAGACGATGTCCAAAGTGCAATAGCAATCGCTGGATTGTGAAGCACAAGGGAAAGAATGCTGACGGCAGTGAGTGCGCTGTGCATCAGTGTCAGAAGTGCAGTGGTGTATTCATTACCACACCGCTAGAGGACGTTAAGGACATTGTCCCTGATGCCGCATCCATCAGATGTCCGAGATGCCACAGTCAAAACATCAAAGAGGGGCATTCTGGCGAGTACCCGTTCTGGCGTGGAAGGTGCAAGCAATGCGACTGTGTGTTCACAATTGCTAAGCCATTTCGTGTGGAACAGGAAGACGGTGTACCACTTACGTGCCGCGAATGTGGGGGCGAGGAGTTCCAGCCCATTCGTCACTGCGATAGCAGTCGACCCGTATCTCTCGGCCTGGTGGTGAGATGCACGCAGTGTCGCCGGGAAGCAATCTTGGACATGACAAAAGAGCAGCTTGACAAACTGAAGCTCTAGGATTAGCTATTTATACAGATAGTTAACGCCTAGGACGCACTAGGCACCTTGGGTAACCAAGGCCGTCTCGCCACGCTAGGGCTGGCTAAAGACTGGTAACCGCAACCGCGGCACCAGTCTTTTTTTGTGCCGCTATTCGGGAGCCAGGCAATGAGCCGGGCGGCAAGTGTGGCAGATGCGATTCGATTGCTGGATGAGTCAGATGAACTGACACGACAAGCAGTCGAAAAACAAAAAGTGGCGCGGCAACTTCTTCGGTCCATCGAGGCCAACGAAGCTCCGCCCATTTCCGGGTATGTTGTTCAGACCCTGCAACGGGGATCTCTGAGCGCGCCCGCGTATGTCGTCGAAAACGATCTTCAGAAAGTCCTGCGGAAGTCCTGGGACGTTCTCGTCTACGAACAAGAGGATACGATTCAAGTCGGAAGCAAACGCGTCGTGCTCTCCGGGCTACCGGGAATGCAACGCGGGATGCTCTGGCTCTGCCTGACAAAAGTCGGAACGAACATATACGAATCCGATATCAAGTCTGTGTGCAACGTGGGTGGTTCTGACATCTACCAGTACCGGGCACAACTGGCGAAGCTCCTGACTTCTGCGCTTCGCAATCGCGTCATCTCGCGCAAACAAGGGACGGCGTATTCCGTTCCGTCAAAGACGTGGTCGTTTTGCTGGATCAGGAAGAATCGAAATCCCACAAGCAGCGACCTCCTTCGTGGCCTCTCAAAGTTCAAAGACGAGCAGATGCCATTCAGTGTCTATTCGGAAAACAGGTCAGGTCGCGTTCAGATTCAATCGGTACGGTGATTTCAGAAAGAGAGAGAACCATGAATGCAATCATGACAAAGGAAATCAGCGACGGACTCGACCTCGCGGTGCGCGTGGGCCTGATGGTCGGTCTATATGTGCTCGCGCTTCGCGTCCTCGTCGCCTTCATCCGTCCTGGCGGCAACGTCAACCGGATCATGGGTCTCAGTGTTGGCGGTGTAATGGCGATTATCGCCGCACAATCGTACACCCGCGCGTACGACGGAAACAATGATCTCGTATCTCTGGGCGTCCTGCTCGGTGGCCTCGTTCTCAACATCGTGATCCTAAACAAAATGTATGAGGCAAATTCATGAGCAACGATCCCGTCGAAAGAAAACGCGTTGTGCGTCGATTCGAGCCGCTGAATCCGAATGACCCAGAAATCTTCGCCAGCGAAACGCTCACCCGCGTGAATGGGGAAACGATCGAGGAAACACAGCAGGACAACCTCAAGTACCTGCAAAACGGAATGCAGATCAAAAAGGACATGGTTCTGTTCCGCGACCCAGTGACGGGCGAAATCGTCGAGATGGAATCCACATTCACCTGCTCCGGCTGCTACCAGCGTTTTTCCCTGCGGAATCTGAAAAAGGAAATCAAAGAGGAGCAAAAGCAATTCTGCGAGCCCTGCTGGAGGAAAGAAAAGTGGGCTCGTCGGAAGTCCTCGTTCTTCGCGTTCATCAAAAAGGGGATGGAACCAATATGAGCATTATCGAAAAGGCAACCACGTTGGGTATTGATCAATCGCCTGTCGGCAAGCTCTTGATGTTGCGAATTCGTCTGAAGAACAACAAAGAGGATGTCGACAAACTGGAGACACTAATTCGCCGTGTCGAGGAACAGGCGTTCTACAACACGGTTGACTACAAGGTGCCGTTTCGTCCTGCGCCGACGTCGCTACCACCCGGCGAAATCACCTGCTTCCGCCTGCTGGAATCTGGCGCGGTCGCTCCGATCCGTACTTCCGTCATGGATAAAGGCGTCATCGTATGCGGTAAAACCGGGGCAGGAAAATCCACGATCATGTATCGGCTGCTGGAGTCGGCCCTGGCGCAGAAGATACCCATAGTCGTGTTCACACCGAAGAACGATGGATTCTACGAACAGCTCGCGCAGAAGTACGATGTGATATCCCGTTATTTGGGTAAAGACGGAAACATCCCAAACCCGTTCGCACAGAACAAGTGGGACATTGCTCGTCAATTCAGTGAGGTGTTTGATCGCAAGGATTCGCTCGCGGTGGTTCTTACCGCGCTCGCGCAATGTCCGTCGCCGGTAACACTGGATGCACTTCTGGATGTGCTTCCGTCTGTTCAGTTGCCGTCCGGTGGCGTTGTCAACCCTGAGCTAAAGCGGTCGGTGTATGCCGTCCTCCTGCAACTACAACAGGATGCACTTGGGAAATCGCTGTCCAAGGGAGACTTCCTCAATTTGGGGGCGCTCATCGCACAGGGCAAAAGCCTGATCATCAATACGTCCCAATGCAGTCCTCGCGTGGAGGAATTCGTCGTCGCAGCCGTGATGGCCATGCTTCGGGCATGCGTGCCCGCTGGACAGGGCGTGAATGTCGTCGTCGCCATCGACGAGGCCACGCAATTGGTGTCCAAAAGAGGGCAGCAAAGCTCGGCAGTTGCCTCTGAGTTCAGACTCGCACGGTACAAAGGTGTAGTAACGATCGTCGGCACGCACACTCCAAGTGCTGTTGATCCCATCATTCGATCCAATTGTCACATCGTGTTCATCGGTAATCTGACGGACGGCGGTGACATCATGGCGGCATCTACGTCATGCAGCCTGTCACGTGAACAATCAACAGTCATCTGTCACCTGCCGACAGGAGTTGCGATTTGCCGACAGGCATCGGGCTACACAAAACCGTACTTGGTTGCCTGGGACCCCGTTCCGCCCGGTACACCGGTCGATTTGTCTCAGCCGGAGTCCGTCGTGAATCAGGCTCCTGCTGTGCCAGTTGTCGTCAATGATCCCGCAACGAAAATCCTCAAAGATGTCGCAGCGAAACCATTTCTTGGCCTCGCCGCACGGTGCAAGGGCATCGGCATGGACTGGCGGGACGGTAAGAAGATCGTCGAGGCGCTCGTCACCGATGGTGTCTGCACAGTCCTGAAATTCCAGGTCAATCAACGCGGACAGCCGCCCGAGTTCCTGTTTCTGACCGACCGCGGCTATCAGCGAATTGGCGTCGATAAACCGACAACACGCGGTGGCACCGGAGTTGCGCACACCCTCATCCAGCGGTGGGTCAAGGAAACCCTTGCAGCAAACAGCATCGAAGCGGTCGTCGAAGACCGTCGCAACGGCAAGTCCGTCGATGTGGGGCTTCCCGCGCAAAACATCGCTATCGAAATCGCCCTGTCCACGGAAACCACTGAACCCCGGCAGGCACAACACGACCTGGAATCGTGGGGTCGTGTCGTCGTCCTCTGCCCGAATCGGGAAGTTCTGGGACGGGTGCAACGCAATTTTGAGGCAACGGGAATGAATGACCGCCGGGTGGTGTTCTCGCTCCCGTGGGACCTAGTGCAAACCATCAATCAGGAGGTGTGAATGAGCCCAGAAATCGAAGGAATCGTGAAGTTGGCCATGGTCCTGTTGACCGTATTGGCCGTCGTGAAAGTGATGACGAAGAACAATAAGTAACAACCTAAAGACGAAGGAGATAGAAAATGAAAATATGTCCTAAACCCGGATGTGGAAGGCAACTTGGTGATGATGTGATGGTTTGTCCATGTGGGACGCTGATTGAGGAAGGGCCGGTGCCCACCGAACCGCGTTCACCAACAGAACCCGCCGTCAACTCGTCACGGAACAACCGTCCCTTGCCAGTGCCGCAACCCCGGCAGGAATGGAACCCTCAGTCGATAAACGAAACGATGAGCGTCCAGCAGATGCGGTATTCGATGCGGGGGAATCCATTCAAGTGCGGCGTGGTACTGGTGCGGACGGAAGTGGAATGTGCGCTTCCGATGACCGACGTGAATAACGTCGATCAAATTGGCAACCCCACGCCGGATGGCTTCACAAACATCGTGGGCGGTCTGCGTATGGCTGGTCGCATGTTGGCTGATGCGAACATAGGCGAGCGGTACGTCCTGCTTGGTACTGATGGGCAGGCAAACTGTGGCGCGGGTTGGTTCGGTGATCCTCAGCAGGCCTCGTTTGACGCGGCAAAGGAGTTGTGGGAGCAGCGCGTCAAGGTCGGTGCGATTGGCATCAAGGGCGGCACGTCAAATTACGACGTGGATTTCTTGAAGCGGATCGTGTCGAGCCCGCAATTATTCGCCGAAGCCGGTGCTGGGTTCATGGTGCAGACGTTCGCCAGAATGACCAGAACCGCGACACAAGGTACGAGCCAAAACCGATCTCGTGGATTGGTCCTCGTGATGGATGCGAGCGGTTCAATGGCCGAAGGCACCAAGTGGCAAGAGGCCATGGCTGTTATCGCGATGATAATCAAGGAACTCCGTGCACTGTAGGGACGCATCATGAACTCCGAGATTATCGTAGATGCGGAACAGCGTCTCGGTCCCCGGAAAGAGCAGGAGGATCGCTATGCGGTCTTCTCGCTCCCCGGATCGCCATACACGCTCGCGATGCTGGCCGACGGCATGGGAAGCAGCACATACGGCGCGATGGCGGCGGAGATTGGGAGGAATGCAGTGCTGGATGCGTTTAGCGAACAAGTCCTCGCTGCGTTCCCCCTCGCTCCGGAGCAGATGGCATTCGCCTGTGTCGTAAAGGCGCACAATCGGGTACTGGCCTTTTCGCAATCGTTGAGGCTCGGTGAGGATGAAATCTCGCCGGGATCGACGGTACTCGTTGCTGTCATTCGGAATAATGGCGACGTTGGCATCTGCTGGTCGGGCGATTCAATGGCTGCTGCGTGGGATGGGTCTGCGCTCAAGGTGCTTACTCCTCCACACAATGCGCAAACCGATAAGCTCTTCAAGCAGGTGAAGCCTGATGCCAGCGGCAACGGCCTGACCCGATACCTGGGCGAGCGCGAATACAGATTCGAGCCGCAGATAAAACGCGCACGATGGCCGAAAGGTATGTCGTTGCTACTGCTGACAGATGGCGCATTTGACGCGATCTCGTCTGATCGGTCTATCGATCAGATGCGCAAGCAGTCAGCGGTTCGGGTGCTACGGGGTGTGGAAGAATCGGAACTGACCGATAACGCGTCGCTCATTGAGGTCACGTTTCAACCAGAGGAGGACGGGCAATGCAACTGCTCGGAAGATACACCGTCATCGAGAATTTAACCGCTAGTCCAAACGCAGAAGTGTACCGCGTGTTGGATGGAAGTGATGCGGTTGTCGTCAAAATGATTAGGGATACGTCGTTTGCACGTCGTGAACTGCTGATCAATCAGCGGCTCATGGCCTCGAATCCACGGCATATTGTGCGATTGCTGCGGTATCACGAGGAAGAGAATTGGCTATACATGGTATTTGAGGAATTTGGGGGGAATCTTCTCGCCGAACCGGCTAAACCGCGTTTGCTTCTCTTCTTCCTCCTCGATTCAGCACGCGGCTTGGTCGAGATGTATCGCGCCGGGGTCATTCATGATGACATCAAGCCCGAAAATTCGCTGATCAAAAACCGCAACGGATCAAAACGCTTTGCTTTCTGCGATTTCGGTGGAGCGCGCTTTATTGGCGAACCGGCATCAGAGATGACGACTGATTTCATGTCGCCTGAATTAATGGAGGGTAAAACGTCGGACAGGACTGCGATCTACAGTTGGGCGCTCACGATTGAGCGGTATTGCACCGGGCGGATTGGGCGTCCACGGGTAGGGTTAAACATCGCTGGCTTTGTACCGTGGGTAGGTTGGGAGTTGGGTAAGCTGCTAATACAATGTTGTGCTCGCGACCCTGGCCAGCGTCCAAGTGCTGATGACGTTTTGACCGGGGTCACCCGGATCGCGGAATTGGCGAACCGCAATATTCAATCGGACGGGATAATTCGCTTGCCATGAAAGACGGCCATGCGTCCAGCACAGTCCAGTTTCACAGTGCGGGTAATCCGCGTGCCGTACACGGATGCGGAGCGGGACGCTGCATACGCGAAATGGGCGAAGGTGGCCTCTGCGCAATCAAAGGGCAGAGTCGATCCACCTGGAAAAGAATCAAATCGTAAAAGTACTAATAGGAGGTATCGAAAATGAGCATTCAGGTTGAAATTGAAGAGCGAGTTATTGTCCAGTATGGCGATTGGGGATCTTTGGGTGACAGTTTGCGATGTAGGCTTTCGGAAGCATGGTTCTGCGAGGGACTGGATTCGCCATCAGGCCGAAAATTTAGACCGCTTATGGATGTTCGCCCGCGCGTGTGCCTCAGAGGATTCGAGACAGACGAGCAATGTATGATGGTGAGTGGAAATACATCAGATATTGCGCTCACACTGACAGAGGATGGCTTCACATGGCTTGAAGCGTGGATGGTCCTCACCACGTTGGAGGCAAAGGGGTTGTGCACCAACAAACCATGCGGCAAGACATTCTTTCCACGGTATTGGGAGCGAGGTGTCGATCAGACGGAATCACAGTAAGAGACACAAACTTCGACCGGTTCAATCAGTTCACAGCGGTGCTTGAATGAATTGTTTACATGGGGATAATGTTCGGCATGATCACGAAGATCGTATCTGGCGGACAAACGGGTGCCGATAGAGGCGGACTTGAAGCTGCCATCTACTGCGACGTGCCGCATGGCGGGTGGTGTCCGAATGGCCGCAAGGCAGAGGATGGTACCATCCCGGCACAATACTGCCTCCAAGAAACACGATCCAGCGACTACGCCGTCAGAACTGAAGCCAATGTCGTCGATTCCGACGCAACGCTCGTCTTTAGCAAGGGTGCGCCAACGGGTGGGACACTCCTGACGATCAAGTGCGCGGAAAAACACGGGAAGTCGTGCCACCTGGCTAATCTGCGCAATAACCGTCGAGACATCGTCGAAGGAATTCTGCGCTGGCTCGCAGGAGAGATTGAGGAAGACGAATGGCCTGCGCCGACGAAGAATCTCGTTCTCAATGTCGCCGGGTCGCGGGAGAGCAAAGTGTCGGGGATTGAACGGGCGGTGACCATTGTGCTCGTCGATGTCCTCACCAAAACAAATCCCGCCTGCAAGAGCTTCTACCCGCTCACGTCGAAGGAAAGCATTCTGTGCGAGGGAGCAAAATGATGAGCAGTCCTGATTTGATCAGACAATTTCATGAGCAGGCCCTTGCCGTATACGAGAATGGCAAAATTGCCACGGGTTATCGCGGCACGCGCTACCTTCAGAAAGTTCGCAAAGACGGGGGACTCAAAGCCGCAAAGTCCTGGTTACGTCGGCGATCAAAGAATGATGCGCCCACGGGTGGGTTTCTCAAGCTGGTCGATTTCGGTCGACTCGATATGTCTCTAGAGGCCCTTGCGCTAAAGAATCCGTGGTCCAGTCTATTCACCGCAGATGAGTTGTCCGTTGCCCGCAACCGTTTGACACGCTACGGCTACTTTGACCAAACGCCCGCTGTACCACGTGACCCGGAGAAATTGCCGCAGGAGCCCGACGAGGATCTTCGTGAGGGAGCGCGTATTACCGTCACCGTGAACAGGTTTGAGCGAAATCCGAAGGCGCGCAAGAAGTGCCTTGCACACTACGGCCCAAAATGCGTCATCTGCGGTATGGATTTTCAAGCGGTATACGGGAAAGCGGCCATTGTCAGCGTGCATGTTCACCATCTTTGTCCTGGCTCAGCAGTGGGGAAAGAGTACGTGGTCGATCCCATCGCAGACCTACGGCCCGTCTGCCCGAATTGTCATGCAGTTATCCACATGCAAAAGCCGCCGCTGACTATCGATGCCGTGCGACGAATGCTGAAAAGTTCGGCACCGTCCGCAAAATAGGGACCAGTCATGCCACAAGAAGAGAAACAATTCCTGAATCTGTGTGGCGAATTTCTGGTGGCAGGCGAACTCAACCGCCGCAAGGTCGCGTGCAGCGTCACATACGGGTTCTCAAAGAAGGCGGATGTCATCGCATTCTCCGAGAGCGGCAAATGTGTTCTGCGCATCGAAGTGAAGACGACCAACCGGCCAGAATTCATCGTTGGGGCCAAAGCCCTCGACGTGAGTCACGTATCCGAAGAGATGTTCTGGGTGCTTGTCCATGTCCCTATCGACGACCAAACGCCGCCGCGCTATTTCGTTCTGAGATCGGCAGAGATGCAGCGACGAGCATCAGCGCATTTCCAACGTAAGCGTCACGCCAAGCACCACTTGACGCGTGTCACTTCAGAGATGGCGTAG
>CAYYAR010000021.1:0-58881 GCA_964470065.1 uncultured Verrucomicrobiota bacterium
GGCAGTTATCCGGAAATTCCGGAATACTGCCAGCGACGGAAAAAGCTACCTCACCGCCTTCTACAACCTCGACGCCATCATCGCCGTCGGCTTTCGAGTCAACTCGGCGCGGGCCACGCAGTTCCGCTAGTGGGCCATCGGCATTCTGCGCGACTTCGCGCAAAGCCTTCGCCGAATCCGAGTTCGAGAAATACCGCATCGTGCAAGACCGCCTATTCGAATCCGACTTCGACCGCATGATAAAGCAGCTGCCCAAGAAAGGCGGGGCGTGAAAAGTTCCAATCATTGGAAAACGGCGTCCAAAAAAGTTCCAATCATTGGAACTTTTCGGCAAGGTCCACGCATGATCTGCGGCTCGGCAGGAGCCTCGCCCTCCCGGCTTGAATCCGGATGGGAGGGCGAGCCTCCCGGCGAGCCGCGAACAGGCATCGCGCACGAAACGATCATGACCCGACCCGCACCGACGGTCACCACCAACATCCTATCCCCCCGCCATCATCCCGCGCTCACCCCAGGCAGGTTCAGTTTTTATAAACGACAAAACTACGCCTATAGATTGTTTGAATCCGGCGGGGATGGTCCAGGAGCAATATATGGGTGTCGAACTACTATTGTTGCTTTCCGATGCGTCCAAAGCGGCTATGGACAGGATTCATGCGATCTTTTCAAACGAGTCGGCGACTTGAAGCAAAGGGGGGCGTATTCTCGTTTCATTAATTAGCTCGCGGTTGCAGTAATCACCTCCGCGGATTTATTCTCTACCCATGCTCCAACCCCTAACCATCAAATACCCGCTCACCTTCTTCATCCTGGATAAGTTCGTTCTTACCAGAGCGCAGGCGAATAAACATCCAGATCTTATCGCCAACGATTTGGCCGAGTCGCTGGGGTAGATGTTTCAGAAAATAGACCAGATCGCCCAGATTTTGCCGAAGATCCTGCCGAAGTTGCACGGGAGCAAGAATAGGATGGAGGATGTCCTGATCGACCTGGTGAAGTTCTGCGAGACGGAGGAGCCGTCATCCGACAAGGCCAAGACCGGCTTCAGTTCGACACCGTCGGTGAAGCGGGTGGATGCGGTGACGTTCCGGCGGAGCTGTGAGTAGGGGTGCGACATGCTGGACGCGTTGCGGCGGGACCAGTATGTGAGTTTTATTCAGTGAAGGCCGCCTTTTCAGGAGGGGGCATGAATGGGTTGAGGGGACGGGCGATTGTGAGGCTGGTCCGGACATGTGGCGGAATTGCGCGCAAAATAGTTAATTGAATATCACCATAGTAACTGGTAATTTTCAATGATATGAAATGGATAAACAGAGGCCGGATGGAGGAGGTTGTCGAGGATCTGATCCGCACGTTTCCGGTGACCTTGCTGGCGGGGCCGCGCCAGTGCGGGAAGACCAGTGTGGCCCGCCGCCTCGCCAACCGGCGCAAGGCGACGTATTTTGACCTGGAAGATCCCGAAACCTCCCTGCATCCCGAGTCGGCCTCCGCCGTGCTCAAAGATCTAAAGGGTCTGGTGGTGATTGATGGAATTCAGCGACAGACCGGATTGTTCAATTTGTTGAGGGTTCTGGCGGATCGCCGTCCGTTGCCGGCACGTTTTCTGATTCTGGGGAGCGCGTCTCCGTCTATTGTAAGGGGGGTGTCGGAGTCCTTGGCCGGCCGGGTGGCCACGGTGGACATGGGCGGATTTTCCCTCGAAGAGGCCGGCGCGGATAATTGGAAGCGCCGTTGGGTGCGCGGAGGATTTCCCGGCGCGTATCTGGCCGCCACCAATGCGAGGAGCCATACCTGGCGGATGAACTTTATCCAGACTTTTCTGGAGCGGGATATACCGGCGCTGGGCATCAGGGTTCCGCCCGTGGCTTTGCGTCGTTTCTGGACCATGCTGGCGCATTTTCATGGCCAGTCGTGGAATGCCGCCGAACTTGCGAGGCCGATGGGGGTGAAGGAGGATACGGCGCGTCACTACCTCGATATCCTGACCGGTTCGTTCATGGTGCGCCAGCTGGTGCCGTGGTTTGCGAACACGGGCAAGCGGCTGGTCAAGGCGCCGAGGGTTTATTTTCGCGATACCGGTCTGCTTCATTCCCTGCTCGGTTTAAAATCCATCAACGAGGTGTTGGGGCATCCGCGCTTTGGATTTTCCTGGGAGGGTTTTGCCTTGGAGGAGGTCATCCGCGCCTGCGGTGCCGAGCGCGATGCTTATTACTATCGCACGCATGCGGGCACGGAACTGGATCTGATGATCATGCGCGGCGGCAAGCGGTACGGCTTTGAGTTCAAGTTTGAAGATGCGCCCGCGACGACGAAGTCGATGCATCATGCCATCGAGGATCTGGAGCTCGATCATCTGTGGGTGGTTTCGCCCGGCACCCGCTCCCTGCCGCTGACCGACCGCATTTCCATCATGCCGTTGATGCATGTTCCGTCATTGGCGGACAAACTCAAATGAGCCGCAGCGGCTTCATATCCGCCCGGACATGCGATGCCGTGGCTGTCCGCTTGGCGGACGGCGGTGAGTTTTTGATTTGGGCGGCGGGGAGGGAGCGGCCGGATGAGGGATTGGTGGAGTTGTTTAGCGTCGCTCACGAGGGGCTGAGGTATGACGGGGCGGTGGCGAGCGGGGGAAAGGCGGCACCGATCGTTGTGGATGAGCAGGGCGAGGCGCGGGGCCGGTGCGCGCTGATGCCGTTTGACTAATGGATGCTTCTGGCACCGGCACAAGGACTCTCCGGAGGCGTCGGTGCCGAAAACGCGGCGTAAGTTTTGGGAAAACAAGCTCAACGGTAATGTCGCCCGCGACCAGTGGAATCAACGGAAGTTGCGGCGGATGGGCTGGCGGGTGATGGTGATGCGGGAGTGCGAGGTGGAGAGGAAGCCGGGAGGGTGTTGAAGAAAATAGTCCGCCTTTGGCGGGCAACATCCAACATTCAAGTGAAGAAGAAATTTGTAGAGAGGTTCGTCCCTAGCTATGGGACCGGTCATAAATAGCGATCACTTGCTATGCCGCCGAAAGCGTCAACTTGATTGGAACATGGCGGCGAACAAGCGATAAATACGGAGCTGGCGAGAAAAAACCGGCTCACGCAAAAATGCGTTAACCATTATTCATGCCCGTTCCTCTCTGGCCAGATGCAAGGCTTTGGTGGCGGGGATGAGGACGGCGCGACCTTTGCTCGTTATCTTGTTCATGCTATGCCTGTCTGCTTCTTCAATTTGGCGAACGTTTTTGCGTCGGTGATATGTTCGACATTTTCCAGATGTTCGCAAATAAGTTTCGGGGCAAGAGATGCGTTGTCGAACATGGTGCAATGATCGACAGCGGATAAGTAAAGGCTGAAGAGGTTCCGGAGGCTTTTCCCGAAACGCCGGGTCGCAACTGTCCGCGGTGTTGGATGACCACCTTTTTCCATCCGCTCGGCAATCCGGCGCAGGGTCAGTTGTATGGACGCAAACCAAAGGTAGTAAAGAAAGGGGTGGAGGAGAGTGGCGTACCCGAGAGGAGTTGAACCTCTAACCTTCTGATCCGTAGTCAGATGCTCTATCCAATTGAGCTACGGGTACAATGGAAGGCGTGAATGTAGCGCGGGAGACTGAAAAATCAACCCTCAATTTCGGGTGAAAAAAATCCATTTCCGGAAATTGACTTGCTGCATCCATCCACTTATGATTACACGCTTAGTTTTGAGATGTTTGACAGATTGAATGGGTATTCCGGTCGGGTCACGACGATGCGACCGGGGCATGTTTGTACCAGAGAGGAGACGCCCGCCGGTGACGACGCTCGAAAAGTTGCTTGTTTTACAAGATCGCGATCGAAAGTTGAGACAGTTGCTGCAAGAAACCCGTGATATTCCTGCCCGGAAACTGCTCATTGAATCGCGTCTGAAATCGAACCGCGAAGCCCATCTGCTGGCCGAAGATAACCTCAAGAAAAATACCACTGCCATCAAGGCCGTGGAACTGGAAATCGAAACCGTCAAAGAAACGGTCAAGAAGTATCGCAACCAGCAGGGTTCGATCAAAAACAACGATCAATACCGCGCCCTCGAACGGGAAATCCGGGAAAATCTAGGTCGCATCCGTGAGTTGGAGGAGCGGGAGATCGTCCTCATGGAGGAAACCGAAGCGCTGAAGGTCGCCGTGGCGGATCGCGAAAAGGCCCTAAAATCGGACGAGGCCTCGGTGGATGTAGATGTAAAAGCGCTGGATGAACGCCTGAAAAACATCGAGGGAGAAATCGTCGAGGCCCGCAAGAATCGCGATGGTCTCACCGACGGTATCGATGAATCCTGGCTCTCCCGCTACTCCCGCATTTTCAACAACAAAGGCGATTATGCGCTTGTACCGGTGGAAAACGGTACCTGTGGCGGTTGTCACATGAAGGTGCCTCCACAATTGGTGCAAGACGCCAAGCGCGGTGACACCATGGTCAGTTGTTCCTACTGTGGCCGGCTCTTGTACTGGCAAGCCTAACCGCGTAGTATTTACCTTGAAGTTTCGGGGGCCCGATCGCTCGCGGTGATACGCGGGAGGAAAGTCCGGACTCCGCAGGGCAGGTTGTCTCACCCCAACAAGGTGGGAGGGTTGCGGGTAAACCGCAGCGACGGATAGTGCCACAGAAACAAACCGTCCCGCGCGAGCGGGATAAGGGTGAAAAGGCGGTGTAAGAGACCACCGGTTCCGTCGCAAGACGGATCGCAAGGCAAACCCCGGCCGGAGCAAGATCAAATAGGAAGCAAGAGGCGGCCCGCCTCAATGCGCCCTCGGGCGCGGGAGCTTCGGGTTGATCGCATAGATAAATGATCGGATAAAACAGAATCCGGCTTACTCCCCGGAACTTCATGTTGATACGACGGAATATGACACGAATGAAGAAAATGCCTGCATTCGAAGCTGGTCGGCTAGTCGCCGTCGTTATGATCGTGATCGCCCTGGGGATCGGCTGGCATGGCTGGCGCATGCAGAAGCCTGGTCCCGACGGCATCGACGCATCCGCAATCAATCCCGATCCCGTGCCGGTCGAGATTGAATTTCCTGATGATGCCTGGCATGTCTTCCAGGCCTCCGATGGTGCGCCGGAAGTAGACGATCAGTCGGGACGCTTTCGATTGGCCGGCACATTTTTTGTCATGCCGGACGATCAGCAGGCAAACGTGGTCCGTGAACAAATGGCGATTCTTGATGACCTGGAAGCCAAGCGTCAGAGCATCGTCAGCGAAGGTGATCAAGTGTCCGGACATGTGGTTGCCCGCATTTTTGAAAACCGGGTGATTCTTCGCAAGGACGGACAGGAGATCGAATTGCTGCTGAGCTTTAAAGATTTTCCCGGCGTCGAGGCGGATACCGGCAAAGGTATGACCTCACGCGAGGACGAAGAGCCGGTGCTTGAAAGCAACCGGTATGTCCACCGGATCGGTGAAACGCGCTGGCTGATCAACAAACAAGCGCTGGTGGATTACTATCACGAACTGCTTGATGCGCCCGATCGTATCGCCGCGCTGTATGAATCGTTGCGGCCGGATTACAGCGAAGAAGGCGAAATTCTGGGCTATATACTTGATCCTGTCGGTGAGCAGGAGTTTTACCGCGCGGTCGGACTTCAGGAAGGCGACCGGGTTCGCAAGGTCAATTCGATGAACATGATCAGTCAGCGCCGGGCCGAATACTTCATCGGCGAGTTCATGCAGGATCGTCTCGGCGCCGTCGTGATTGACGTCGAGCGCGGGGATGAGATGGTGAAGCTGATTTATCTGATGCGCGATGGCGAGGGCGATCCCGGCGGGTCGACGACGTCGTCTCCGTAACCCACCGCAATTCAACCGAACGCCGGGCCGCATCGACCCGGATCAGTTCGACCGGGATCTCGTCACCTATGCGAGCCATGCGACGCCCTTTGTGACCGGTCAAATAACCGGTTTGGCGATCGAGGCGCAAATGAGGGTCCGGCAATACATGGGAAGGTATGAAGCCGCGCTGCAGGGTATCGACGATTTCCACAAGTAGACCGCGGGCTGTGGCACCGGTAACCAGCGCGGGCCAAGGTCCGATTGCGCCCTTGGCCATTTCCTGCTGATAAAACTGCAAGCGCTTGATGATCAAGCTCTCGTCCTCGGCCTCCTCGGCCTCGCGCTCGCGCAGGGAGCACTGCTCTGCGAATGCCTCACATTCGTCGCGCCGGTAACAACCACCGGATCCGGCATCCAGACTTTTCAAGATCCGGTGCACGATCAAGTCCGAGTAGCGACGGATCGGCGAGGTGAAATGCGTATAGCGAAGAAATGCCAATCCGAAGTGAGGCAGGCACTCCGCGCTGTAGAGGGCGCGTTTGAAATTGCGCAGCATGGCCACGGACACAGGATAGCTCAATGATTGCCGGTGATAGGCCCGGGCGATTCGCTGGAGGTCGTGTCGATCACGCGGGAATTCGCTCACACCCAATTGGTGAAGATCCATCGCCATTTGTGCCCATTGATCTTCGGCCGGTTCTTCGTGAATACGGTAAATCGCAGGGACATTAGCCGCATATAGTCTTTCCGCCACCGCGATGTTGGCCGCCAGCATGAATTCCTCGATCAGGTGATACGCCTCGGGAGCGGCCCGTCGCGTGATCGATACCGGTCGGCCCTCCTGATCGAGTTTGCAGGTGACCTCGGGCATGGATAGGTCGATGGCACCGTGCCTCATGCGGCGGGCGCGCAACTTGGTGGCGAGCACGTGCATTTCCTGCAGGTGGGTATGATACTCCTCCGGGATACCGGCTCCATCGCCAGCGGTAATCAGCCGCTGCACCCGGTCATAATCGAGCAATAGGCGGGGATGAATCACCGATGCATGCATCTCAACTTGCACGACATGCGCCTGCTCATCGTAGGTGATGAAGACCGAATAGGCGAGGCGATCGCGACCCGCTTTCAAGCTGCACACTTCGCCGGTAAGATAGGGGGGCAACATGGGAATGAACCGGTCCACCATGTATACGCTGTTGGCATGACGTCGCGCATCACCATCGATCGCACTGCCGGGACGCACAAAATGGGAAACATCCGCTATGTGCACACCCAGAATCCAGCCACCGCCGGGCACCTTCCGCAACGATACGGCATCATCATGGTCGCGGGCGTCGGCCGGATCGATGGTCAAAATCATTTCGTCGCGGAGATCGAGACGTCCGGTCAGATCCTCCTTCTGCAGCACACCGGAGTGACTCCGGACTTCCTTCTCCGTGTGATGGCTGAATTCGGTGGCGATATCGTGTTCGCGCAAGATCGACAACACATCCACACCGGGCGCGTCCGGATCACCTAAATCCTCGATTACTATGCCATGCAGCATCCCGCCCTGGCGAGTCTCCTGCAACTGAACCACCACTTTACGACCGGCGGATGGCTTTTTCCCGGCCGGTGCATCCTTGCCGCTGACGATGACATTTTCACTGATGCGCGGGTGATCGGGAATCACGTACCAGTAAACCGGCGATTTCATCAGCAGCCCCACCAGTTGATTTTTTCGTCGCTCGATCACGCGGACAATCCGGCCTTCCGGGCGAAGCCGCGCGAGATCGGCTTCGGTTCCTGCATGGGTGCGCCGGCGCGCGGCAAGCGATTGAACGACCTCGACCTCCACCTTGTCACCATGCAAGGCGCCCCCGATTGATCGTGACGGAATAAAATATTCGCCAGCCGCGCCTGATTGTCCCGCCACCCGGACCATGCCATGCCCTTGCATGGAGACCGAAAGTGTGCCCACTGTGGCGCTGGAAGGGGTAGCGAGGCTGGGGGCCCACCGGTTACCCTTTACCCGCTCCACCCGGCCGGCATCGCGAAGTTCGCGCAGTGCGGTGCGGAGCAGATTGCGCTCATGCGTCATCAAGCCAAGCTCGCCGGCGAGATCATGGTCTTTTAGCGGCCGGTAGCCCGGCATGCGCATAAATTCCATTAGTCTTTTCACCAGGGCTTGGCTAATCTTTGCGCTCATGCAAGGGGTTGTGGATTTTATGGAAGCAGGCGTCAAGCAGCATGTTTAACGTTGCTTTTGTTTCCAGCGAGATTGCGCCGTATGCGTCCACGGGCGGACTCGCCGATGTATGCGGTTCCTTGCCGCGCGCGCTGACCGGGCTGGGCGTCAATGTGACCATGTTCATGCCGATGTACCGGTCGATACTGGAGGGTAATCATCCGGTCGAAGATACCGGTTTGCGCCTGTCTATTCCGGTAGGATTTCATCGCTACCGGGCCGACATTTGGCGAACCCGGTCCAATAAGTCGCCTGTGATCTACTTTATCCGTCGCGATGAGTTCTTTGATCGCACCCAGCTCTACAGTCTTCCGGACCGTGACTACGATGACAATTTCGAGCGGTTTATCTTCTTTCAGAAAGCGGTCACGGCGCTCATCCATCATTTGGGTCAGCCCTTTGATATTGTTCATGCCCATGACTGGCAAACCGGTTTGCTGCCGCTGTATTTGCGACACGGATTAAGCGGGGAGGGGCGTCACAAGACGGAGAAAGTGGTCTTTACCATTCATAACCTGGCTTATCAGGGCATTTTCGGAGGCGACTATTACTCCTACACGAATTTGCCGTTTTCCTGTTTCTCGGTGGATATGCTCGAATACTATGGAAATGTCAGCTGCTTAAAGGGCGGGATCAACAGCGCCGACATCCTGACCACGGTAAGTGAAACCTACGTCCGGGAAATCCAGGAGGTCGAACAGGGCTGCGGCTTGCATGGTGTGATCAGGGATGCCGCGGCAAAACTTCGCGGCATTGTGAATGGTATCGATCTAGATGCCTGGAATCCCGCCACCGATCAATTGATTGCTGCGCGGTATGATCACCGTGACCTGACCGCCAAGAACGAATGCAAGGCGGATATCCTTCGCCGCTGCAAGTTGAAAACCGGAATGCGCGATCCGCTGCTGGGCATGGTGACGCGGCTGACAACATCCAAGGGTATTGAACTGATTGACGAGAGTTTGCCGGAGCTCATGCATGCGTCGTCAGCCGGTTTAGTCGTCCTCGGCGCCGGCACCAGCGAAATGATCGAGCTGATAAGCGAGTGGGCAAAGAAATGGCCCGGGCGGGTATCGGTGAAAACCGGTTTCGACAGCAAGCTGGCTCGCCGAATCATCGCCGGAGCGGATATCTTTCTTATGCCATCCAAAACCGAGCCCTGTGGATTGAATCAGCTCTACAGCCTTCGCTACGGGACCATTCCAGTGGTGCATGCCGTTGGTGGTTTGGCGGACACTGTAGTGGACGTAAGCGCCACCAGCGGTCAAGGATACGGATTCACATTCCGAGAGTATAACGCCGGAGCGTTTGCCGGGACGGTGAAGAGAGCTATGAATCTTTACTCGGATCAGTACCAATGGCGATCCGTGCAGGTTCGAGCGATGGCGCAAGACTATGGCTGGTCGCATTCCGCGCGGCAGTATCTGAAGGTATACGCGGAAGTTCTGGGGCGCCCAATGTCGCCTGATTCCTTGTGATCATTTGATTCGATCGATATTGTTGGCTTTTTCAACCCCTCATGCAACGTCGCATAATACATATTATGTCTAATCCTGGATCAATAAAGCCCCAACAGATCGACGGTTTGGTAAGCTGTGACCGAAAAAGCCACTATCATAACCCGGGTAAATATAAAGCCCGGTGAACGCCTGCAAGGGACTAGTTGATGAGACCCCAGCGCTTGGTAAATGGCCAATAAACCATGACCGCCGGCCCGACAATGCTTTGGCGTTTTACACCACCAAAAAATCGTCCATCCAGACTGGCCCGGGTGTTATCGCCGAGCGGCAGATATTCATCATCGCGGAGCCTGATGACATCACCCGGGCGGCGAAGCACTGCTGGAATCGGTGTGTCCCCAAGCAACGTATAGCCGTGATATCCATTACGCTCATCCAGTGCCTGCCGCATAAATACTGGCGGATTAGTGACCACCACGCCGTCGGCGAGCAGATAAGGCGGATCAAGACTGATTTGCTCGCCGGGCATGCCAACCATGCGCTTGATGTAGTAATTGTCAGGGCGAATATCGGGATGCCGGATTGACTGGGTGCTGAACACAAAAACGTCGCCGCGATCAGGACGCGTGAAGTTGTATTTCATCCGGTTCACAAAAATATGATCGCCGAGATGACGGCGACCTCGGGCCAATACATCGCCCTTGTGGACCACCGTATTCCGTACCTCAAAGTAGCGCGGCACATCCTTGTGAATCATGTGCGGAACGCCGGCCACGCGAATCACATACGACTCATCCGAAAACTCGTCACGAAACTCGACTTGTCCGCTGGCCTTGGCTCGCACTTCGACATAGCGTTCGCCGAATAATGCCAGTCGAACCAGTGACAAGGGAAAGTAGTCCATGACCCCCTTCTCCGCTTGAAGGCTGTAGGTGATGCCATTCAGCGTTGGTTGCATCGAGCCGGTGGGAATGCGGAACGGCTGAACAAAAAAAGTCCGGAAGGCCATGGCCACGGCAATCGCCACCACGAGAATTTCTATGTTCTCCCGGGCCCGGGGATGCTTGTGCGGCGGATATACGGCATGGACCGCCTCGCCCAACTCGTTCGCGGCCCGCTCAATGGCCGGCCCATCCTCCTGTCGCCAGGCCTCGCGAAGCCCGTCTTCCGCGTCGAGGATGCGGTCCATCTTTTTGGGATCCGCAATATCCTCGCGCATGTGCCGGGCGTGGCGTGCTTCGTGCAAGAGATGGTGCACGCTCTTGCGGATTTTGCGTCGCTCGAAAAAATTCATGCCATCACCCCATGCCGCCCTTGAGCACCTTGATGAAGGCTTCCTGGGGAATGCTGACCCGGCCGAACTGCTTCATCTTCTTCTTGCCTTCCTTCTGGCGCTCCAGGAGCTTTCGTTTGCGCGTGATATCGCCACCATAACACTTGGCGGTCACATCCTTGCGCATGGCGCGAATCGTTTCCCGGGCGATGACCTTGTTGTTCACCGTGGCCTGTATGGCAATAGGAAACATGGCGGGCGGAATCAACTCCTTCAACGATTCGCACAATTGGCGACCGCGCGATTCCGACTTGCTGCGATGAATGATGGAAGAAAAAGCCTCCACCGGTTCGCCATGCACCAGAATCTCCATGCGCACCAGATCCGACTGCTGATAGCCATCGTGCTCGTAGTCCAGCGAAGCATACCCCCGGCTGATGCTTTTCAACCGGTCATGGAAATCGATCAGGATTTCATTCAGCGGAAGCCGGCAGGTCAACATCACCCGGCGGATATCGATGGAGTCTGTTTTCTCCACCGTGCCGCGCCGATCCATGATCAACTGAAGCATATCGCCGATAGTCTCGTTCTGGCAGATCAGGAAGGCCCGGATCATCGGTTCTTCGATCATGCGGATTTCACTCAAATCCGGCAGACGCGAGGGATTTTCCAATTCCTCCATGATGCCATCCGTCTTGTGCACGCGGTAGACCACATTCGGATAGGTCGTGATCAAGTCCACTTCGTATTCCCGCCGCAACCGTTCCTGCACGACCTCCATATGAAGCAGTCCGAGGAAACCACATCGAAAGCCGAAGCCAAGCGCGACCGATGATTCCGGCATGTAGGTGAAGGAGCTGTCATTCAGCTTGTACTTATCGAGACTGAACCGAAGCTTCTCGAAATCGCTCGCTTCGATCGGATACAGACCACTGAACACCATCGGATGCACGTCCTTGAAACCGGGCAACGCGTCCACCGCAGGGTGACGGGCCAGCGTCAGCGTATCACCGATTTTTACTTCGGATGGATCCCGTATGTTGCTGATGATGTAACCGACTTCGCCGGCGCCGAGGCGCTGGGTCTTGACCATGTGCGGAGCGAACACGCCTACTTCTTTCACCTCGAAGTCCCGCCCCGAACCAAGAAAGCGCACACGATCGCCCGTCGTGATGCCGCCATCGACCACACGCACATACGTGACCACGCCGCGAAACGCATCGAACTCGGAATCGAAAACCAGCGCGCGGGTTTGCGGTCCGCTCGTGGCCGGCGGAGGTATGCGGTCAATCACCGCCTCCAGCACATCCCCCACCCCCAGCCCGGTCTTGGCGCTCACCTTCAGGCAATCATGCGCCTCGATGGCAAGAATCTCCTCGATCTGGTTAATCACGTCCTCCACGTTGGCATTTTGCATGTCCACTTTGTTGATGACGGGGATCAACGTCAGCTTCTGTTTCTCGGCCAGAAACGTGTTGGCCACCGTTTGTGCTTCCACGCCTTGTGTGGCATCCACCACCAGCAGGGCGCCTTCGCAGGCCGCCAAACTGCGCGTCACCTCGTAGGAAAAATCGACGTGTCCGGGCGTATCGATCAAATTGAACGTATAGCTTTTTCCGTTTTTGGCGGTATAGCTCATCGTCACCGGATGCGCTTTAATGGTGATACCGCGCTCGCGCTCGAGATCCATGTCGTCCAGCAACTGGGCCTTCAAATCGCGCTTTTCCACCGCCCGGGTGATTTCCAGCAAACGATCCGCCAGGGTGGACTTTCCATGATCGATGTGGGCAATGATGCAAAAATTGCGGATGTGGGATAGATCACTCATAAGGGGAAAACCGCCCGGCACTGTTCACGCATCGTGTGGACATCGGCCGCCATGTCAGGAGCACGATATAGCGCGGTGCCGGAAACAAGAATACTTGCGCCCCGCGCGGCACAACGCGGCGCGGTGGCGAGGGTGATGCCGCCATCTATGGAAACCGGCATCGAGGGCGCCATGGATTTGATTTCGCTGATCTTGGGCAGCACCCCGTCCATAAACGATTGACCACCGAAGCCCGGATGAACCGTCATCACCAGCACTTCGTCAATTAGCGACAGATAGGGCTCCAGCAACTTTGCCGGTGTTTCCGGATTGATGGCCAAGCCGGGCGCCACACCGCGCTTCCGGATCAAGGCAATCAAACGCTCCGGCTCAACGCGCGCTTCGACGTGAAAAAGAAGGGTTTGAGCGCCCGCATCCATGAATGCCGGTGCGATTTCCTCGGGATACATGACCATCAAATGGACATGGCGGTAGAGATGCGGCGTGACATCCCGCGCCATGCGCACGACATCGGTCCCGATGGTGATGTTGGGGACGAAATGACCATCCATAATATCCAGATGAATACCATCGGCTCCGCAACCGGCCGCTTTGCGACATGCATCGGCGAGATGACCCATATCCGCCGCAATCAGCGAGGGCAAAATCTTGATGGAAGTGATCAGTGACATGTTAAAACAGGCCCTGAACGTTAACGTAGTGGAGGCATCCGGTCAACCATCACCCATGGCGCGCAAATACACCATTGCAAGTTGACGCGGGTCCATGGAAACTGCTGTCTATGAATATTTTACTCTCCAACGACGATGGCATTCATGCGCCGGGTTTATCGGCTCTCTATCATGCGCTCAAAGATCTTGGGAACGTGGTCGTAGCCGCACCGGACTCCCAGATGAGCGCGGTGGGTCACGCGATCACCATTTCCGATCCGATCAAGGTGAATGAAGTCACCACCCGCTGCGGTTTCAAAGGATACGCCATCGGGGGAACGCCGGCTGATTCAGTAAAAGTTGCCGTAGAAGCCCTGCTCGCCCAGCCCCCCGATATCGTGGTGAGCGGAATTAATCTCGGACCCAATGCCGGGATCAGCATAATTTACTCGGGCACGGTGTCCGCCGCCACCGAAGGGACGATTCTCGGCATTCCCAGCATTGCACTGTCGCTCGATACCTTCAAGGAGCCGGTCTGGGACACCGCGGCGTATCACGGGCGGCGCATTGTCGAGAAGGTGATGCGCACCGGATTGCCCAAGCAAACCCTCTTGAACGTCAATATTCCCAACATCCATCGCGACGAGGTACGCGGGGATCGCATCACCAAAATGGGTCGTTCCCAATTCAAAGAAGTCTTTCACCGGCGCAATGATCCGCGCGGGAATCTTTACTTCTGGATGGACGGCGACATGGAGCTCGAGCCGGGTCAAACCGGAACGGATGTGCAAGCGTTGGCGGAAAAATACGTTTCGATCACGCCGCTGTCGTTCGACTTGACCAACCATGCCGTGCTGGAGTCGCTGCGGACGTCCTGGGCGGATCGCTGACCATCACGGCCCTACCCGATCCGGCGGATCAATTCCATCTCTTCGGCGTTGACCGCATCGTACATCGATTGGGCATCCGCGCATTCGCGCAAGTTCGGGAGAAGCATCGTCTCGTTGCATAACATACAAAGCCGGGCGAGCACATGAAGATGAATCCGGTCGTCCTGGCAGCACATGAGGAAAAATATATCCGTCGTGCGCCCGTCCGGCGAACCGAACGGTACAGGCTGAATGGCCCGCGCCAGCACAATAAACGAGTCCTCAAACTGGTAAGGTTCGTGGTGCTGAGCATGCAGCACGGCCATGCCTCCCGACAATGCGGTCGAGCAAAGTTTCTCCCGCTCGATCACACTCTGCAGCAGGCCGGGCTTGTCGTTCAGCAAGTTGGTGCGATCGGCAAGATCGACCATGTCACGCATGACGGCCGATTTGGTGCGTGAGGCCAGCGCTGGTTCGATGCGCCCGGGTGCCAGCAATTCCGAAACAATCGCACTGGTCCGGGACAGATCATGCATCCGGGCGGTTGATGTGCGATGATAGGCCTCCAGATGGCGCTGATTGAATCCCAGCAACCGCTGCGACGCCCAAGCATCGAGCTCCGACCGCTTGAAAACGACCCGTCCTCCCGCATGCTCGCACGGCACCTCCCGCCGTTTGACCAGCATTTGCAGGTCCTGCTCCGGGAGATGAAGATATGCCGCCGCCTCCTTCAGATTAAAGCGGGTATGCGGCATACCTGCTCCTCATCATCCCTGGAGCGCCATAAGAAACTCGATGTTGCTCTTTGTCTTCTTGAGACGGCTGATCATCAGTTCCATGGCTTCCACCGGCGGCACGCCGTTCAAGGCTTTGCGCAACACCCAGATCTTGTTCAATTCATCCGGATGCAGGAGGTTTTCCTCCTTGCGGGTGCCGGATTTTTCGACGTTGATCGCCGGGAAGATGCGTTTGTCGACCAGGTGACGGTCGAGACAAATTTCCATGTTACCGGTGCCCTTGAACTCTTCGAAGATCACTTCGTCCATGCGGCTGCCGGTGTCGATCAACGCCGTAGCCAGAATCGTAAGACTTCCCCCACCCTCGATATTGCGGGCAGCGCCAAAAAAGCGCTTGGGCTTGTGCAGTGCATTCGCATCCACACCGCCGGATAGAATCTTTCCGCTATGCGGTTGCACCGTATTGTAGGCCCGGGCCAATCGCGTGATACTGTCGAGCAGAATCACCACATCCTTGCCGGCTTCCACCTGGCGCTTGGCCATTTCGATCACGATTTCCGCCACTTGCACATGCCGTTCCGGAGGCTCATCAAAGGTGGAACTGAGCACCTGCGCCTTGGTGTTGCGTTGCATATCGGTTACTTCCTCCGGGCGCTCGTCGATCAAGAGGACGATCAACTGACATTCCGGCGAATTCGCGGAAATGCTATTGGCAATCTTTTGCATCAGCACCGTTTTGCCGGTACGCGGGGGCGCCACGATCAAGCCGCGCTGGCCCTTGCCAATCGGGGTCAATATATCCATGACCCGCATGGAAATCTCATCCGGCTTGCTCTCCAGCACGAGGCGCTGATCGGGGAATAGCGGCGTCAAATCGCCGAAAGGAATCTTGGCCTTGGATTGCTCGGGGGGGACGCCGTTGATCCGGTCGACCTTGAGCATGGCGAAGAAACGCTCTTTCTCCTTGGGCGAGCGAATTTCGCCCTCGATCGAGTCGCCGGTGCGGAGGGCAAATCGCCGGATCTGCGACGGCGAGATGTAAATATCCTCCGGACAGGCCAGATAGTTGTACAACGGTGAGCGAAGGAAGCCGAAGCCATCGGGAAGAATTTCCAGCACACCGCGACCGAACATGGTGCCATTCACGCGGGCATTGGCCTTCAAAATTTCGAAAATCAGCTCGTGCTTCCGCAACGCGCCGAGATCGCGCAACGCATATTCGTCCGCCAACGATACCAATTCGGGCACGGTTTGGCGTTGCAGTTCAAACAGCTTCAGTTCACGGGCCGCCCCCTGAGGTGGCATGGGCAAAGCGCTCTCGGCATTTTCGGCATGAGGCGCGCCATCGGCCGGTTGATCGGCACCCTGCTCATCGGCCGGGTAGCCTTCATCCATCCGGCGCGGATAGTTGCGGTCGTTTTGATCACGGCGAGGCCCGCGCCCCCGCGAAAATCGTCCCCGGCGGTGTGACTTGTGATGTGGATTGTCTTCGTTCATTTCCTCGTTTCCTTTCCTTCCGTCACTAAGCGCCAGGCGTCCAGCGTCCGGGTCTTGAGCGACGGTAAATCTTCATTGTTGTAGATCACGACATCCGCGCGGCGAATCTTCTCCCGCAGCGATATTTGCGCCTTCATGCGGGCCTTGGCCTCCTCGTCGGTCCAACCCCGCATGCGCATGCGCCGGAGCATGAGATCCTCCCGGGCCGCAACGACAATGACGCGGTCGAATTTCTTCTCCGCCGCCGTTTCATACAACAAGGGGACCATCACGACCGCGTGCGAATGTCCGGCGCGATGGGACGCGAGCCAGGAAAACGCCTCTTGATAAATGGCCGGATGAAGTAGGGCATTTAGCCGTTCGCGCGCCTCATCCCCGGCGAATACTATCCGTCCCAAGCGGCGACGGTCGATCAAACCTTCGCTGTTCACGATATCGCGACCAAAGACCGAGATCACTTTTTCAAAAATTGCATGACCAGGGTGCAGCAACTCGTGGCCCACCTGATCGGTGTCCAGCACCGGAACACCCATACCGCTCAGGATGCCTGCCACTTCGGACTTGCCACAGGCAATTCCTCCGGTAAGCGCAATCGCATAGACGGTATTTTTCGACCCGGTGGAATCAGCAGCACTCACGGTGTGTTTAGCACTCCCTGCTCACGGAGACTTCCGACATGGCGCATGACTTTTAACGCGGTCGATTGCTGGCGATCGAGTCCGAGCGATTCAATCGCCGACTCTTCCGCCTCGTCAAGCCGGCCATCCTGAAGCGCTGCCATCCCCTCATTCGCCAGCAACAACGCCCGGTGTTCAGTGTCCCGGTCAAGCGACTGGTAGACCACATACTTGTGATTGCCCCACAGGCGTGTGAAGTAACGCATCGACGGATCATCCTGCTCGAAGCGGCGCGCCGGAACCGTATCCGGCGGATGAAGCTGGTTTACAAAATAGCGCATCTGGTATTCGGGTTGCCGATCAGCGAATTCACCTTTGGCGTAGACGATATGGCGCACATCATGATCATCCATCCAATCTCGCAAGGTCAACTCGTCGGCGCCAAACATGATCTCGCCATAGCGCTCCAGCCGGCGGCGAATCGACGGATCCTCGAATTTTGGATGAATCACAATCGGACATTTGGCATACGCCCCTATGTAGGCGCTCACTCCCATATTGGCCAGCACCGGCTCCGGCGCGACTTCTTTCCGCAGCCAGTCCGTGAGTTTTTGCATTTCGTCGTAATACACATTTGGGCGTCCCATCCGCTCCCGCTCGGTCCACGTGTGACGCGCTTCCGCTACAATCAACAAGCCGGCCACCAACAGGGCCGCCACACGCCATACGGGACCACGCAAGCTCAGGCCCGCCACCATCCAACCGGCGCACACAGCCACACCCAGACCGGCGAACACATGAAATCGCACGAAGATCACATACGCAATCACCGAGACGCCGAAAAATAGTAACCAAAAGCGAGCTAGGGGATCCGGTTGCTTTCGGGTCATCAGCCAGGCAACCGAGCCGGCGAACAGAACTACCCATAAAGCTAGTGGGAACAACCATTTTGTCAATGCCCATGTTGCCGAATGAAGCGCGGGCGTCCACATGATCCGCTGGTAAAATGTCAACAGCGAGGGATCGCCCGGCTTTTCATTCAGAAAGCGGATCTTTGCCCAGAGTAATTCGCCGAAATGGCCGTATGACTCGCCATAAGCGCCGGTCAGGCCGGTGAGCAGAACCATAGCCACCGGTGCGAAAGTAATGAGCGCCAATCCCCCGCCCCGGCTGGCCAGACGGGACAGCCCCTTGTCTCGTCGCGCCGCGGCCGCGCATACGCCGGCCATCCAGATCATGAGCGGCGAATAAGCCAGTCCGTGAAATCGATAGTAGGGATGGAATAGCCCGAGTAGAAAAACCGCGCCGGTCAAATACCAGAACATCATAATCAACCGGCGATCAGCCGCAGGACCGGTACGGATAATGTGAATGCTCATGCCGAGCGTTATGACCGCGAAGACATATTGAATCATGTCCCATCCGGTCAGAGCGAACGACATGAAAACGGCGAAGAGAAAGGAGAAAAGAACAGAAGGAATTCGCTCCGCTTGTCGTGGCGAAACGGAATCCTCCAAGGACACGCGGCGAAACGAAGCGGCGGCAAAAACAAATGCTGCCACGAGAAATGGCAGGGCAAAGTTTTCCCGGGAAATTTCCTGCCCGGTACTGCGCAATACGGTGGCTAGCATGACGCCATAGAGCGCTGCGCCAACCACCCCCCCCACCCAACTTCCCGTCCAGATGCGAAGGGCTAGCGCCAGCAAGGGAATGCCCAAGCAATACCAACCAGATTCAATCCAGCGGATCCGATCCGGAAACGGCATGCTCTCCGGGAACCACCGAGCCAGCCATGCTTGAACCGGTTCGGACGTCACGGCATCGATCTCGCGGATACGGATACCTTCGGGATGCTGAATGGCCGGATCGACCTCCGGCAAAAAACCCCGGTCAAACAGCATCTTGACCCGGCGATAGTGCAACGCGCTTTCCAGCGTGAAGGGCATGTCCGGTCCGATGGCCTGATAGTGGACCGCCAGCACCGTCCGGCGCATAGCCAATCCACCGGCATACAAGCAAACTAAACCGATGCCGAGCAAAAGCAGGCGGAGGCCGCGTGATGATCGAATGCTATGGAGAGATGTAAGAATCAAGAGAATGGATTGAGAGTACGTGGAGCGATGAACGTCCCACACGCACTGCGGCGGGCACAGCCTTTGACCTGCCCGCCTTCGGTTGAAAGCCGCTAACTGCGACCGTCAAAACTCAGGGTGCGACAACCGCTTCCGCGGTATCGGCACCCGGAATCACCTGATCACCGCGCTGAATTGGCCGGCCATCCGGTCCGACCAAACGGGCCGTCACAAAGATCAACAGATTCTTCTTCTGGCTGTACTCACCCTTGCTGCGGAAAAACCAGCCAAGAAGCGGAATGTCGCCGAGAATAGGTATTTTGTCATTGTATTTGACCAGATCTTCACGGATCAAACCGCCCATGACCACAGTCTGACCATCCCAGACCACGATACTTGTTGAAACTTTGCGGCTGGCAAAGGTGGGCTGTGGGATGTTTGAAAAGATGGGATCACCAACCGCATCCTTGCCGTAACTGGATCCATATTGAATCCAGTCCACAAGCTCCGCCACCTCGGGAGCGAGAATCAAATCGATCGTATATCCATCCGGACCGACGGTGGGCGTGACATTCAGTATAACGCCGACTTCACGTGTGGCAAATGTGCCGGGCGTCACTGTAACAAACCGCTCTTCTGTGGTGCCTCCGCCTTCCAATTCGCGGCGGATCGTGATTACTTCCGAATCAAATTCCGTGGGATAAATAATTTCATTCACTACTTGGATCTGGGCATTGACACCACTGCGGGTAGTTACGCGCGGAGCTGACAAAAGGTCGGCATTGCCTTTTTGGGATAGCGCATTGATCACCACCTGCAATTCCGGATTAGTCAAGACACTGGCGAATGTGGCCACACCGCCCATAGCTGCTTGCGCACTATTTTTGGTTACCGTGGATATGGGATCAATTGCCCCGGTCGTGAGATCAGCACCAAAGAATCGATTACCCTTCGTAATTCCTTGGGAGTCGGCATTCATCTGAATGGTTTGCGTCCCGGCCAAAAATGCTCCCCCATCCTTCTGGGCAATTTCCCAATTGTCGGTAAGGAACCATTGGAAACCCAGTTCCTCGAGATTGTTTTGATTTACTTCAACAAAACGCGCCTCGATTTCCACTTGGTTCGGAATCACATTCAAGCGCGAGAGAATACGCTCGAAAGTTTCAAGATTCTCCACTGTATTCGCTACGATAAGCTGGCTGATGCTTTGATTGTATGTGATCGATGTACCCACCGGGAACGGCACGCCGGCCCGCTCGAAGAACTCCTTCACATCACTACGTTTGACCGACGTCTGCTGACTCATGCCAATGAACTCGCCGGTCCCGCGCGAGTCGGTCTGCTCCGGCTCGGCCCGTTCGACGATCACATCGAGAATAGAGGGTTGCACCGGGTACATGCGGGTGACGACCCGCCCGGATACGACATTCGCCGGGGTGATAACGACCACGTTGTCCTCGATGCGGAAACGGAGATCAGCCACCTCGGTAATGTACTTGATGGCATCGAGCAGATTGATGCGACGCAAATTCAGCGTGATGGACGGGACACCTGAAGGAGCCGAAGCGGGCGCAGCCGCCTGATCAAATCCGCCGGAATCAAAACCACCGCCAAACCCAAAATCGTCAAAGCCGCCCGCTGGCGCACTGGGCGCAGGTGCGGGCGAAGGCGCCACGGAATCGCCCGATGCGAGTTTGAGAATGATGTTCACCCCGATGCCGTCCGGATCGCCAGCCACACTGGCATCGACGAGGAAATTAACCACATCAGCGATGTTGGCCTGCCGGAACTCAATGAAAGGGATAATAATGCCTTCCATCTTGCGTTGCAGCTTTTGCTGGGCGGTCAGGGCATCGATTTGCGTCTGTTGTTGTGTGCCAGCAGGTGGAACCACGTCGGTGCGAATGGGTGGATTCCAGGTGTCCCGCACATTGGCCATCATCTCGGATACTGTGGCCTCACGTTCCTTGGTGCGTAATTCATACCGCTTGTCCTCGATGGCGCGAAGGAAACGCATCGCTTCAAGGTTGTACTCATCAAGGAGGAGCACATTCTCGAAGGCATTCTCGGCGTCGTTGTACTCCTTGGCGTCAAAGAAGTCGCGACCCTCGCGCAGCAAATCATCAATTTGGGTATAACGGGCGGAATATTTTGGTTGATCACCCACCGGCACCGGTCGACCGGCTTTGTCAGCGGCGCGAGCCTCCCGCGTGGCGATTCGCTTCTCCAGCGACATGGCATCCCGGTCACCGGGCATGGTTTGCAGAGCCAAATCAATAGACTTACGGGCTGCGACCAGGTCGTTGTCCATTTGATCCTTGGCCATATCATAGTACACCCCGCCCAGCGTGATCCGGATCCGCTCGCGGGTCTTATCGTTCTTGGGACGCACGGGAAGGTCGCGGTAAGCCGATTCCAGCAAGCGGGCTGCATCATCGTATTTACCGGCATCAATGGCGGCCAAGCCATCATCAAAGTTCTTGCGGGCGGCCACTTCCTTGGCTTGGCGGCGCACTTCTTCCTGCTGCGCCAGCAGAACTGCTTCAGAAACGGCTTCGCTGGCCGGCGCCCCGGTCAAGACCGGCTCGGCTTCCACGGCGGAAGGAACTTGGTCCACCGGCTGCTCAACCGTCGGCTCATAGGATAGATCCTCGCCAAACGAAGGCTCAGCTCCCGCCGGTTCCGGTGTCGTTTCGATGACAGACACCTCGTCCGGCAACACATCCATACCGAAAAAATCATCATCGGCCGGGGCCGGTTCGATGACTGGTTCAGCCGCAGGGGCATCTTCTGCCGCGCTAATTTCCGGGCTGGCAACTTCCTGACCCGAGCTATCGACGGGTGTCGTGTCAAAAGCGAGATCGTTGAGCAACTGATCGAAATCCAGATCCTGGCCGTTTGCCGTGAAGACTAGAAATGACATGACTACGGTCCAAGCGACCATCTGAAAACGTCTCATGCGATAACTCCTGTCGACCTATCTGCTAGTGATTACAATTTGGATAAACAACTATAGACAAGCGGCTTATTAATATTTCCTTGCTCGCTTATCCACCGCTGGCCAGCCCGCGCCGCTCGTCTTCCGTGAGCATGCCAATGTCGATGGTGCGACCCTGCAGCTCGTCCCGTATTACGACACGGTTTTCCCTTATGTCAACGACTTTGTATTCGCGGTCAATTAAGGTAATTACCTCGCCGATATTTGCCCGGAAACGGGAACCATCAATGAGTAGAATCATGAACGCGGTAAAGGACTGTTCATCGAGCACGCGACCCTGCACCAAGCGAATGGTTTTGGTTCCTTGTTGGAGAACGATAGCCGGTCCGTCCGGGGATTCGGGCTCATAGGCCACCACGGTGAATCCTTCCACGTCCTCTTTCATGCGGGCGAAGTATGTGCGCTCGAGTGATCGCAGATTCAATTGATAGACCACATCGCCGTTGGGCAGACGGGAAACGCCGAGGAAGCGGAACTTGAAGGGATTTATCTGGGAGCGGACAAGGCGAAGCTTGGCGCTGGGCGGTGGGAACGAGGTCTTCTCCAACGGATCGGAATCGGCCTGAAACTCTTCCAGGTTGGTGAAACTATCGCCATCCAGATCGTTTCCGGCATCGACGGGATCATAAATATCCAGCCCGACTTTTTGTTCCCAGATGTCGGGAAGTCCGTCGCCGTCGCTGTCGCGAAGTTCAGGGGCAACCGGCACCGGCTGACTCGCGCCTGTGAACGGACACACTTCGGCGTCCTCGGGAATAGGGAATCCATCCGGAATGCTGCTTACGCGGCTTTCCCCCACCAGCATTCGCCGCAGACCGCGCGCATCGCCGGGCATTTGGTAAGGACGACCCATGGCATCCGTTAGCGCATCCAGCGGGGTCGGATCCAACGGCGACACGGCCCGCGGGTTCACCGCCTGCACATCCCGGTCGGTGATGGGGCGACCATGCTGCCCGATCCTCAACAAAAGAATGATCGAACTTGCAAGAATGGCGACGAGCACAACCACCATGACCAACTTGTCATAGTGGCTCTTCAGATATCCGGCTGGCTTGCGGGCGGAACTCATGGCGCCTCCTCCGCCGATGCAGCATCGACAAACCGGAACATATCCACGACCAGGCGGGCTTTAATCAGCTCTCGACCGGCGACCCGGCGTATCTCCTTGGGTATTTCTTCCATTTTAAGCTCGGGTGGCATCGAGATGACCTGCCCGCCACCGGCGCGGGATTGATCCTGCGCCGATGCCTTGGCCTCGTTTTGAAGCTGGGTCAACAACGACTTCATATCGACCGGTTTACCGGAATCGGTCTTCGTGCTTTCAAAACTGACATCCGCGATGGAGTAAATGATTTTGCTGCTAACCAGACGATTCAAGAAATCCCAAATCGCAGATTCCCGTCCGGTGACACCCAACACAAATCGCTCCACCCGGTAACGGGGATCCGACGGCGGCATGGGTACTCCGGCCACGTACGATTTTGCCACGGGCGCGGTCTCCACACCCCGGGCCGCTACGCGACCGCGTCCACGGCCCCGCACCGCCGGTTCCGGCGCTTCATCCACCGTCGCTCGTAATTCAAAGTCGTCTCGCTGAACGGCGTCAATGGACGTCACCTTGGCATCGATGGCCTGATTGAACAAATCCTCCAACGCGCTGATCTGCACGACAATCCTTTCCAACACTTTCGGATCGTTCGAAGGGAGCTTGCCGGCGGCATAATCTTTAAATCCGAGACCAGGCTCCCCGGGCAATGCAATCTTTGCTTCCTCGGATTTCCGGCGCAGCCGAAGCACCGCCTGCTCCAGCATCGGCGCGAACCGGGAGGGCTCGATGGAAACCGCCTTGAGCTGGTTTTGTTCCAATTCGCCGATCAAGGCCTCGTAGCGGTTGGTCAGCATATCCAGATTCGCGGTGGCCGCCTCCACGTTCTCCGCCGAGGGATAGGGATTTCGGTTGTTCAGGCTATCCAAGCGGTTACGGGCGGAGTCCAACCTCGATTGGTTTTCCAGATAGGCGCCCCGGCTGACCACCAGGAAGACAATGGCGACGATGAGCAGCAAGCCCGCCACGGCGCCGCCCACAATCAATGTGCTGTTTTTCCGGAAATTCATAAGCTCACCGGTTTCTCCAGCAGGATGTTCAGCGTAAATTCGCGCGTGTAAATTCCCGCCGGCGGTGTCGGGAGCGACTCGAATTCCGTCCGGTCGGAAAACATGTCGGATTCACGGAGCCGGTCACGAAAGGCTTGTATGACTTCCGGATTAGGTACCTTGTCGATGTAGCCCATGCCGCGTATCTTCACACCCTTGATCGCGCCGGACGTTAAATCACTATCCTCCGACGCCTCGTCGTCGGTCACCCGCAGCGGCGCCAGCTCGACAATCCACAAATCCTCCGGCAACACCTGCTGGATTACCGCGAGAATCTTCAACCACTGGCTTCGATTGTCGGTCACCAACTGCAACGCCTGGATGTCCTGCTCCACACGGACAATCGACTGCTCGACCTCGCGAAGCGGTCGCTCCAGATTTTCCAGCCGGTTCACCTCGCCCTGCACCAACCGCTGGTTGGCCTCGGCCCGCGAAGACATTTTGGCGAAATAGGCGGCCCACAGGGCGGTTAGCAAAGCCACGCCAATACCCGCCGCCACGAGGAAAGGCTGACGCCGCTTGAAGTCCTTTTCCTCGACCACCTTGGGCGGGAGCAGATTTACCTCGATGGGACACGTCAGCGCATTGCGCAAGGCGAGTCCCACGACTTGAGCAAGCTCATGGGCATGCTTGCCAATATGATCGGCATCGATCGACTGACTGACCGGCACATTGATGAATGGATTGAGGTCGGCTACCTCGACTTTCAATTTCTCGTTCAAGAACTTGTCGAGGTATGGAATCGTGGAACTACCGCCAGTGAGCAGCACCACCTGCGGTTGCATGCCGCCCTGTTGGGTGCGGTAAAATTTGATCGAGCGGTCGATTTCCGCGTGCATGCGGGTCATGACATTCCGGACGATCTTCGATACTTTGTCCGCGACCTCGCTCTTCGGTTCCTCAAAAGCTCCGCCCAGCGAAACAAACGCATGAGCCTTTTTCATCTCTTCCGCATCATCGTGAGACAGCTCAAACTCGCGCATGATCTGCTGCGTGATGGCATTGCCGGCTACCGGCACGCTCCGGATGAACACCCGCCCCTGTTCCATGAAAATCAGGTCGGTAGAGCGCGAACCGATATCCACGACCAAGGTGCATCCGGTGTCGTCGCTGTAATTAAACCGAACGGCATTGTAAAGCGCCATGGGCGCCACATCGACGAGATCTACCGTCAATCCGGCCATATCCACGGCATCGGTCAACCCGATGATGATATCCGCCTTAATTGCGGCGAGCATCACATCCAGCTCCCCTTCCCCGCGGCCAATCAGCTGATAATCCCATACCACTTCATTGATGGGAAACGGGACATTTTGCTGCGCCTCGTAGGCGATGATCTGGTAGACCTTGTCCTTGTCCACCGGCGGCAACTTGACGAAACGTGAAAAGACCGACTGGCCGGAAACGGACATCACCACCGGGCCGGGTTTGATGCCGCCATCACGCATCAACTCTTTAATCGTGGTCGTGATGATAGCCAGGCGCTCGAGTTCGCTCGCCGAGTCGCTGCCCAGCGAACTCACGCCGAAGTTCAACAACTCCACGTTGCCATCGCGCGTCGCACTGAACTCGGCGAGCTTGACGGTGCTGGCGCCGATATCGAGCGCTAATATCCGTTGACCTTTTGCCATGATGCGGGTTGCTCCCTGCCTATTTGGACTTGATGATTTCCTGGGACTCGATGTCGATCAACGCAAACGGAGTCTGACTCCGGTTGAGCAACCCGTCGGTCACCATGGTGTATTGCGGATTGTTCCACCACGCCTGGGTGGGCTCCGGCTTGCCGGAGGTTCCGAGGACGCGACCATCACGCTGTTTGACTTCAATGGCCACCGGGCCGGGCTCGCCATAGCGCGCGATGAGGCGCGGATGCACATACATATCCACCATGTGCCGCTTGCCGGCCGCAATATGCACCTGGGTCACCTCGCCCTTGAATACACTGGCGGCAGGAGCCTCTTTCGTCTTCCCCTTGAAACCCACATAAAAGGTAAAGGTCAATTCATCGATCCACTCGGGATCCGTGTCATACTCGGCAACGACATGAAGCCATTTTCCGCGGACAGCCTGCTGGGAAGAGCCTTTGACTTCGTACACCGGCGTCGCCACGGCCGCACTTTCCACGCTTCGAATGACCATCGGCACCCGGGGTGCCGCCGGCGCTTGAGAATAAGCCGCATGGGTGAAACCGGCGAGGAGGAGGGAGGCAATCAAACGTGCTGGAAGCCAGGTATCATGTTTCATGCTTATCTCCCGTCCATTGGGCAACTTGCCTATCGGCCGTCATTAAGGTGCAAAGTATAGAAACCGCCGGATGCAGGGTCAACAGTTTAAAGCGTTTCACTCGCATTGGTGCGCAACCAATCCAGAAATGGAGGATATCCGGCGACCAGCGGCCAAGCGACGATGCAAGGCACATCATAGGAATGATGCTGCTTCACCAGTTTTTCCAGTCGCGGGTACTGAGCCATCGTCGTCTTGGCAATCAGGGCAATCTCCTCCCCCGACGTCACATTCCCCTCCCAGCGATATACCGACTTGATGGATCCCATCACATTCACGCATGCCGCCGCCCCCTCTTCAACCAGCGCGCGGGCAATCACGCCCGCCTCCCGCTCGTTCGCGGCGGTCAAATACACCATCCATACCGGCTGATCCGTCATGTTTTCTTCACCACCAACCAACCGCGCGCCGCCACCAACTTCCGGCCCTTGGTCACCGTGCGGCCCAGCCAAAGATCCAGTCCGGTAAAGGGAACATCGACGGCCACGGCCTTGCGGCCCGCGTTGAGCACCACTAAAATCCGCTCGCCCGGCCCCGCCCGTTCAAAGGCCAGCACCCGCGCATCCTCATGCGTTATCCACTTGATCGTCCCGCGCCGCAAACCGACCTCCCGGTGACGCATAGCAATGGCCCGGCGATAGAAGGCCAGCAAGTTCAGATCCGGCTTTCGCGCTCTGGGCCGCACGCGCCCTTTCGGCGTTTGCTGTTCCGGGGCATAGGTTACATCGGACCACAGCATGGCCTGCCGGTCGCAGGGATCATTTGCACCCCACATGCCCACCTCCGTGCCATAGTAAATCATCGGCGCTCCGGGATAGGTCATCTGGAAAATAACCGCCTGCTTCAGCGCCCGCACGGCCGCCGCCCGCGGCTTGGTCGTCCGGAAATTACCGCCATGCTTCACCCGCGACAGATTAAAGTACTGATCAAAATTCTCGATTGGTAAAATTTCCGGATTGTTGAACATCGACAACACACGACCGACGTCGTGCGAATCAAACAGATTCTGCTGCACGTAAGTGACTTCCGGCGGATAGGCCTTGCGCACCATGTCCAACTGCTTGCGGCAATCCGTCGCGGACATCGCCGCGCGGGCATCGCCGAAGAAGCTGACCACGGGGAACAACCACATGTAATTCATCACCGCGTCAAACTGGTCGCCCTTCAGAAAGTCCTTCGCGAGGGTAACGATTTCCGCGGTGAGGTACGCCTCGGGATTGATGCGTTTCACGTGTGTTCGCCATTTGCGCCAGAATCCATGCGGCACGCAAAAGGCGACATCAAGCCGCCAGCCGTCGATCCCATCGGACGGATCGCCATCGCCGTCCGGATCCATCCATCGCCGCGTGATATCAAACACATACTGCTCCACCGGACCGGCCAGACTCGCCGCGGTGCGGGCCAACTCCGGCAGGGATCCGTGGCCGAACCAGCCCTCGTACTCAAAGGTGCCATCCTCGTTCCAGTGCTTCAGGCGGTACCAGTCGCGATAGCGCGAGTCCCTTCCCTTCGCGAGCAGATCGCGAAAGGCAAAAAAGTCACGCCCGGTGTGATTAAACACGCCATCAAGAATGATACGCATGCCGCGGCGATGCACCTCTTTGATCAGCTTCAGCAGAAACTTGTCGGCGTCAGTCCATATCCAGGTCGCGGGGTCTTCGGTTTCGCGCGCGCGCGCGATCCGCCGCAAATCCCCCTCACGGTCCGGTCCGAAAGCGGGATCGACATGATGGAAAGATGAACCGTCGTATTTGTGCAGCGAGGGCGCGTGAAACACCGGATTCAAGTAAATCGCGTTGATGCCGAGTGACTGCAAATAATCGAGCTTGTCGTAAATGCCGACAAGATCGCCGCCATAGCGGCGCAGGTAAACCGAGTGGAAAAAATCGCCACGCTTGCGCTCCCACGGCTGCTGGGCATACCAGTCGCCGCCCCACGGCATGATTTTCCAGCCCGGAACCGGCTTGATGGAAAAATCCTCTACGCGAGGATTGCTGGCCGGGCAACCGTTCCGGAAGCGCTCCGGAAAAATTTGGTACCACACGGCATCCTTCGCCCAGTCGGGCACAAACTCGTTCGGGAATTTCATGAGGCGAGAGCGTAGAAAGATGAATCAAAAATGAAAAGTTCCAATGATTGGAAAAATGCCGGTCAAAAAGTTCCAATCATTGGAATTGTTCAATCGCGCCGGCGCATGGTTCGTCGCCAGCTTGCGCACAAGCCCCTACGCGCGCCCGAATTTCTTTTTTAATTCCTGCAGGCTCGTAAAAATGATCGTCGGGCGGCCGCGCGGACTCGTGTAGGGAAGATCGGTCATGGCCAGATCGCTGATCAGGATCTCGAGCTCCTCCCGCTTCAGTTGCGTGGTCGTTCGCACCGCCGCATGCGCCGCGGAGCGGGCCATGTGCTCGCGCAACATGACCTCGCCATGCACGGGCCGTCCGGCATCCTCAAGATCGCCAGCCATGTCGGCAAGCACGCCCGCCACATCCACCGGACCAAGCAACGCCGGCACACTTTCCACGATGAAGGTATCGCCGCCGAATCCGGAAATACTGAATCCGAGCTCGCGCAGGATCGATAGATGTTTCCGGATCAGTCCGGCCTTGGCCGGGGGCATGTGCACAGTTTGCGGAGCGAGCAATTGCTGCACGTCGATTCGACGGCCCGCCGCCTGCTTGAGCCAGCGTTCATACAGGACACGCTCATGGGCGGCTTGGGGATCCAGCAGGATCATTCCTTCATCGGTCTCCAGAACGACGAAATAATGGGCGATCTGCCCGAGGATGCGGCACCACTGCCAAAGCGCAGTACCCATCGGTGATGCCGCCGGTGACGAGGCCTTGCCGCCGGCCGGATCATCCGGACGCGCGACCGGACCGGAGAAATCTTTTTGGCGGGGATATTCGAACGCGGGCAAGACCGGCAAATCCGGCACGCGCAGAAACTGACCGGTGGCTGGTTCGGGCGCCGGCATGGGCGCTCCGGCACGCGCGGAAGGCTCCGGCGCCAGCGCGCTGGCCAACGCGGCCATCACCGCATCGCGGACTTGTCCGGCATGCCGAAAGCGAACTTCTTTTTTTGTCGGGTGGACATTGACGTCGACCTCTTCCGGCGGAAGATCCATGAATAGAAAAATCACCGGATGCCGTCCGCGCGGCAACAGGGCTTGATAGGATTCGCCAATCGCATAGCCCAATACCGGCGCGGATGCCGGACGCAAATTGATGAAGACATATTGCTCGGTTTTGTCGGCGCGACTGATGCCGGGCGAGCTGATCAAGCCGCGTATGCGCCACTCGCCATCCGTCCGGTCCACCATGCGCATTGAACGCATCAGATCCGGACCGTAGAGCTGACGAATGCGATCCTCGAGCTGGCTCTCGCCATCGAGCCGGTAAATCTCGCGTTCATCGACGATCAGACGCAACGCCACATCGGGCCGGCCCATGGCATACAGCATGAAAACTTGCCGGATGTGATTTAATTCGGTGGCGGCGGATTTCATGAACTTCCGCCGCGCCGGCACATTGTAAAATAACTGGCGTACATCGATGCGTGTGCCGGGCGGACAACCTGCCTCGCGCACGTCTTCCATTCGTCCGCCATGAATGCGGACCGACGTGCCGCACAACACATCGGCCGTGCGGGTGGTTAACTCAAACCGGGCGACCGAGGCAATCGCGGCCAGCGCCTCGCCGCGAAACCCCAACGTGGCTATCCGCTCGATGTCATCGACATGGCGGATTTTGCTGGTGGCGTGGCGCTCGACCGCCAACAGGGCATTATCGCGGTCCATGCCGGATCCATTGTCCGCCACCGAAATAAGCTTAAGCCCGCCATCGACCACTGCGACCTCAATCGAGGTGGCGCCGGCGTCGAGGGCATTTTCCATAAGCTCCTTCACGACCGAAGCTGGCCGATCCACCACTTCGCCCGCGGCAATCTTGTTGATGATTTGATCCGGCAGAACCCGGATGGTGGCAGAAGCAACACTCATCCGGGTAACGTAGGGTGATGCGGCGGAATTCTCAATCGCAGAGATGAATACTCCGCCCGGTTATTGTCCCCACAAGACGGGCGGGCGGATCAATTCGTGCTGATGACGGAGAGATTCTGCAGGCCATTCTTGGCGCATAGATCAAGCACTTGAACCAGTCCATCATGACGGGATTGGCCGGTGACCATAATCATGATCGTCTGCTTGGTATCAATCGAGGCCAGACGGGCGAGGAGCGATTCCATTTCGCGCAAAACCACCGCGCGGTCATTCATGGTGAAGCCGTCCGGATAAATCTGTATCCGGATCATCTTCGGCGGCGTCTGCAGTTGCTCCTGCTTCTTTTCCGGCGAGGGACGAAACACATCCAGATGCGCGATGACATCCACGGGTTGGATGGTCACGATGAAGTACACAAGCAACTGAAATACCACATCGATCATCGCGGTCATGTTGAGATCAAGATTCTCGCCGGGGTTGCGTTTTCGTTTGCGAGCCATGGGGTGATCCTACTTCGCCAGTTCCTTGGTCGCCACAAACGAGACTTTCCACAACCCGGCGTAGGCCGCCGCGTCCATGACCTTGCGCACGTCCTCGTGCTTGGCGCCGCCGGCGGCGCGAATCATGATCGGCGTGGTTTGTCCGTGATCCGATACCACTTTGCGCAGGATGGTGCGCAGATAGCTCTCGCCCATGTAGGTGCGGGCAATCGAAATGCGGCCTTGATCATCCACCTCGACGACCACTTCGCGCGGATCCTTTTGCTCGAGCGCCGGGCCATGCGGGGCCATGCTGAGCCGGATGCTTTCATCGATCGCGGCTTTCTCCATTTCCACCGTGCACACGAAGAAGATGATCAACTGGAATACCACGTCGATCATGGGGGTCATGTTGACCCCGGCTTCCTCTTTCGGCTTCTTCATCTGCGCGTTTCCGTGGGCGGATCAATCTACTCGTTCACCACTTCGACGTTGCGGAACACCTTGATCAGGTCAAGCGTCAGCGCCTCCATGCCCAGCGTGATACGGGTGGCGCGGTTGCGGAAGTAGAAATAGAATGCGAGCGCGGGAACTGCGGCAAGCAAACCACCGGCCGTGGTGTACAGCGCCTGGGCGATGTTGATGGCCAGCATCGATTGCTGGGCGGCGCCGGCGGATTGGGTGCCCAGCACCGCGAAGGCAAAAATCATTCCCTGTACGGTGCCGAGCAACCCGAGCATGGGCGCGAGGTTGGCTACCACGTTCAGATACGACACACGCTGCAGCAACTTCTCGCTCTCCAGATCGGCGGCCACGCCGACCGCTTCCTGCACGGCCTCGAATCCTTCCTGCACGTTGCTGAAACCGGCGTTGAGTATATTGGCGAGCGGGCCCGGGTTCTCCTCGCAATTGCGCAGGGCTTTCATGACGTCCCCCTGCTCCATCGCCTCGCGAACCTGGTCGACGAGTTTGACCGGCACGATTTTCTTCTCCCGGATGCTGACGAAAGAATCGACGATGAGGGCAAAGCCCGCAACCGAGCACGCACCGAGCAGCAACCACAGGAAGATGCCCATGAATCCGCTTCCCGTGACGATGCGAATGAAACTCATCGGATTATCACCCGACTCGCTGGCCGCGGCTTCCGCGGCGGCGGCATCGAGTTCCAACCCGCCCGCGCCCGCCTCCTGGGCAAAGACATTACTTCCCGACAACCACACGAATGTCAGCGCCAACATCAACGATACTTTCCACGTTATCTTCATCATGTCCATGCTCCTGTAAATAAACCTTCCGCCCTCATGCTACATCCGCGATTGGGCCTGCTGGGCCAGCGGCGATTGGGGATATTTTTCCACCAGCCGACGATACATGTCTTTCGACCGCGGGTCACGCAACTTGTCAAGCGCCTCGCCGGCTTTGAATAGCGCCTCGGGCTGAACGGCAGCCTCGGATTCAAACAAAATAGCCGATCGCAAATAGTCCATCGCCGCCGGTTCAATCTGGCCTTGAGCGAGTTTGACATCGCCCCGCATAACCTGGGCCCGGGCGGCATCGGTGCGCGATCCGGTCTTGATCAACTTGTCGAGCTCGGGAGACAACTTGTCGAATTGACCGGCCTTGAGCTGAGCCTCGCGGTACGACCACTGGAGTCCGGCCTCCTCGCGCAATTCCGGCGACTGCTTCAGCAGCCGGTCGTAGGTCTCGATCGCCCCGGCATGATTTCCGCGGCCGTTCTGGATTTGCGCAATCGCAGCCAGTGCGTTGTTATCCCAATCGAGAAACCGGTACTCGGTCACGATGGTTTCGAGCAGACCGATTGCTTCATCGTGTTTGCCCTGCCCGGCCAGTGAACGGGCCTGGTCAAACGAGGCCGGCTTGTCGGCAATCGCCTTGCTGTAGGTGCCGCGCACAAAGGTGCGCTGCCCGGCCGGCGTGGTCAAAATGATATCGCCATTGCGCTGGGCCCGGATGTCCGTTCCCTCGATGCGGTTGCCGTTGGGCAGTATCACGGCCGGCGCGGCCAGGGACGCGTGCATGGTTAGCAGCAAAACGCTGAGACCACTAATTAATTTTTGCATGTTCATAGGTGCACCTTGCCTGGTCATGGATTCGACGCGGACTTCAAGAGCGCTTCGCGACGCAAACTCCGGATCTGCTCGAGATATTGGCCCTGGGGAAATAATTGCGCATAGTCATCCGCGTTGGTCACGACATCGGCGTGTCGTCCGAGTTCGGCGGCAATTTCCGCACTGGCGAAAAAGGCGTCCTCAATCACCGGGCGATTTTCCGG
This sequence comes from uncultured Verrucomicrobiota bacterium, assembly GCA_964470065.1. Classification (GTDB taxonomy): domain Bacteria; phylum Verrucomicrobiota; class Kiritimatiellia; order CAIVKH01; family CAIVKH01; genus CALMUP01. The sequence continues at coordinate 33,230 of CAYYAR010000021.1, forward strand.
TTTGTTGCGATCGACCAGCAAGGCGATGCGCTGGTAGGAAGCAAGCGCTTCGTTCAACTCGCCGTGCTGGCGTTGAATCCCGGCCAGCATGACGGTGGCACGGTTGATCAATGCGGAATCGCTCGCGAAGCGGATCACATCGTTGAGGGCCAGTACGGCTTCCTGATGACGGCCGAGTGCACGGTAGCCCTCGCACTCGATGAATTTGGTCTCGTAGAAAAGACCGGACTGAGGATAGCGCGTCAACAATTCCTGCGCGGACCGGATGGCATCCTCAAATTGATTTGCCTTGAAGAAGGCTTGCGCACTGCCAAAGAGCGAACGCTCGATCAGCGGCCGTTGCTTTTCCTTGGCATCCTCGGGCAACGCGCCGACCTTTTTCTGCACTTCTTGAAACGCGCGGATGGCCTCGTTCGCATACCCGGCCTCGCCCATCATCACGCCGAGCCGGATGAACTCCTCGGCCTGATAACGATCGGACTCGTTCATCATACGTTGGAAAGCGGCCACACCTTGATCGAACTGTTTGATTTCCATGGCCGCGCGCGCGAGGGAGAACAATGCATTCTTGCCTTCCTCGGTTTGGGGGTATTGCCGGGCCAGATCATCGAAGGTCTGGCTCGCATCATCAAATCGTTTCAACTCCAACTGCACCGTCCCTTTGCCGTTGAGCGCGCGAGAAGCCAGATCGGACGCGGGAAAATTCTGCACAAACAACTCGTACGCCTTGATCGCCTGTTCGCGAAACATGGGAACGCGATCGGCCGGCTCGTTGATGCGGGACAGACAAAGGGCAAGCTGGAAGGATGCCTTTTCGCGCAGATCACCAACCCTGGCGCGGTCGGCATCCGTGCTGCCATATGTATCGCCCGGCGCGCCGAGAGCCTTGAGGAGTCCGCTGTATTCCGCGGCCGCCTCGGCCAACCGGTTCATGCGCACCAGCGAATCCGCCAGGTTGAGCCGGGCTTGCGCCTGCTCCATGCCGGGGTTGGTCTCCTTGATGAGACGGCGGAAATAATCCATGGCGCTGGCATAATCCTGCGCCATGTAGAAACTCCAGGCGACTTGACTAAGGGCGCGCGGGTAATAGGCATCCTGCGGGTACTCGTCGATAATCCGGCGGAAATACGAAGCGGCGCCGGCTTCATCACCCGCTTTTTTGCGCTGGGTGGCGAGATAGAAAAGTATCGTGCCGGCGCGCTCATGCCTGGGATAGCCGCGCAAGTAAGCCTCGTACAGATCCGCATACATGCCGACATCGTTTTTATCCACGTAGAATTTTGCCGCAGCCAGCAGCGCGGTCGCGCCATCCGGCTTGTCGCTGAAACGTTCGGCGATATAAGAGGCCAGCGTATTCACCATCAGCGTATCATCACGCCGGGCATAACCGAGGATCAGATTGCCGAACGATTTGATGGTGGTGTCCGACTCGGGAAATTGATTGGCCGCCTTGAGGTAAGCGGCTATAGCCTCCGGATATTTCGACTCGCGATACAAGGTGTCGGCCAGACGGACCGCGGTGAGGGCGGCTTCATCGGCGCGGGCGCCGAGGTCGATATTCACTTTGCGCCCGTAGCGGGTCTCAAGGACCTCTTTGATTGCTTGCGCGCGCAGGCCTGCCTCGGGACCGACATCGCTGTCCGCATATTGCACGAACACGTTGTAGAACTCTCCGAGGGAGGCGGCATATTGCTTGAGCGCTTCGTCGGTGTTGTTGGCCCCGGCCGCCCGCTCGGCGGAGCGTTGCGACAACTCGCCGGAGAGAAAGCGCGCGCCCGCCATCGGACTCAGGCTCTTGGGCATTTTGTTTTCCTCCAGCAAATCATCGATCTGCGTGAGGATGTCGATGTTGTCCTTGATGATTTGTTGCGCTTTGCCCTCGTCGTTATAGATCAACTCCACGTTGGCCAGTGTGATGATCGATTGACCAAACCAGATGTCGATGCCGCCCCACTGAATATCTTCCACCGCCTTGCGGGTGCGGAAGGCGTATTCATCGCGCTTGCCCTCATGATTCGCCCGGGCCAGTTTGAGAAGAATCTGCGACTGATCCGTGAGGATGCGCCGCTGAAGATCCTTCTCCGGGTTCGTTTTAAGCACGCGATCATATCCGCTGAATGCCGCGTTCAAGTCGCCCGCCTTCTCCAGCATGACAGCGTACCGGTAGGCGGCATCGCGATAAAAGCGCAGCAGGTCGGCATCGGACGGCGCGTCCTGGAATCGTGCAAAAAAATCGTCGTACACGGCGCGCGCCTTGTCCATATCGCCGGTGGCATAGTAGGCGTTGGCAAGGGCCAGACGGATGGCATCGGCCTTGGCGCTCCCGGCGGGCAACTGACGCAGGATGGACTCGGCCTCGGCGTACTTGCGGGTGGCAATCAAGCTTTGTGCGCGTATCAAATTCACACGATCCGCCGATTGCGGATTGGCCGCCAGCAAGACCTCGGCATACTTAAGGGCGTAATCGGAAAAACCCCAGTCGACCAGCCCGGCGGCAAAAGCAAAATCATCATCCAAAGACTGCGCGGCCGCCGGCATCGCCATCAGGGCTATCGACAGGATGGTGGATCGCGATAACAACTTCCATCCGGCGTTAAAATTTCTGTTGCGCATGCGTCCGGTTCACTTCGTGTATCAAGGCAGAAAAGATAAAACTACATGCAATAAAGCCGCGGCGTCAAGCGATCACGCCATCGATAATTCCCGGACGTGTCAGCGAAAAATCATACCGGACCGGATCCTGCGGATCGACCCGCCGCATGAATGCCGTGATCTCCTCCACGGTGCGGGCATCGGCGGAGGTCCGCCGTGTGATTCCGGCATGGCGGGCCCAGGCAAAGATATGCGTGTCCAGCGGCATCATCAGACGCGAAGGATGAATGCCATGCCACGGCCCGGGATCAATCACATCGCGACGGATCATCCAGCGCAAATAGAGATGCAGACGCTTGCAGGCGCTTCGGCGCCCGGGCTCGGCCAGCAATTCCTTTTTTAACGGTGTGCGATTCCCCCGCAGCAAATCAACCCAACGACTCAACGACCCGGTGATATCTCCTTCCGGCTGATCGACAAGATAGAAGGCATCGCCAAGCGACTGGAAGTTCTCGATCACGCATTTCATGCCGCCCAGCAGACCGGTGATGGCTTGGTCGGATGTCCAGCGATGCCGGAAGCCTTTCATGACCATGCCGATCGCACGAAGATCATGTTCCGCCAGAAACGCGCGCGGCCGGTGTTGCATGCGGGACAACACCTGCTCGATGCTGCGATTAATCGAGGTGACGTTGCCATAGGCGAGCGACGATGCGATCAGACCGGTTATTTCCTGGTCGCGCGGGTCGCAAAAACGATGCACGAAGGCCACCGGATCCGTGCCAATAAATTCAGGGCGATGGTAACGGGCATGCAATGCATCCAGCAACTTGCGCCACGCATCCGGATCGGGCGACCTACGCTTCGGCATGGTTCGCCCGCAGGTGCTTCATCTTCGACGGATCATCGGTCATCAATACATCCACGCCCCACTCCATGGCCGTGCGAGCATCAGCCTGATCATTGATGGTCCACACCGCCACAGGATAACCCGCCGCATGACAAGCCGTAATCGTCGCGGCATGCATGCCAGCCGACCAGCCGAGACTCACGCCGGCCAAACCCATCTCGCGGACGATATCCAGCACCCGGCGGATGTCCGCGGTCATGTCCGGCTCGACATTGAGCCAGGCCGGACGACCGGATAGTTGCGAGGCCATCGCCGCGATGGCCGGATCAAACGAGAGAAAGAATATTCCGGAATGGGACGTCCCACGCACGGTCCGGGTGATCAGCGGCACCGTCGCCGGTCCGGATTTTATTTCCACAAGAATGGTGGTGTTCGCCGGCGCTTCCGCCAGCACCTGGTCCAACCGGGGAACCGGTTGATCACCTACACGCCAGTCGGCCACATCCCGCGAATCACACGCAGCCACCGCCCGCGGGTTGCGGGCAAGACGGGATCCGTCCTCATCATGAAAAACCACTACTTCCTGATCGCGGGTGACCCGCACATCCAATTCGATCCCGTCCGACCCCGCCTGCCAGGCACCGCGGAAAGCGGCCATGGTATTTTCGGGATAACGGCGGGAAAAACCACGATGCGCAATAATCTTCATGACACAAAATGGCGGAGAGAGAGGGATTCGAACCCTCGGTACCTGGTTAACCCAAGTACAAGTGATTAGCAATCACTCGCATTCGACCACTCTGCCATCTCTCCGGTCGACCAATTGCCAGCGGGGGTAGATGTTAGTAAAATAGACATCCCAGAGCAAGGGTTTTGCCTGCGGCGGGGCGGGAATCTTTTCCCGCCGCGACCGACAATCAAAAAAGACGTGAATATTCTCTTTTGCCATGCGTCTTTGGAAGAATTGGCGTAAAACTCAGTGATCATGATGCGTTCACTCCCAACCCTCGTCATTGTCTGGATGGCCGGCTTGTCCATGGCGGGCGGGCAGACATTTAAGCTGGAAAAACAGGGAACGCTTTATTCGCTGCAGGCCCGTGACGCGAACGTGAATGAGATCCTCGCGGAAATTGATGCGCGGGAGCATGTTCCGTTGCAGATCTTCGGCGATTACGACAAGCCGTTCACCGCCGAACTTGAAAACATGCCTCTGGACGAATTGTTGTACAAGCTCGGCGTCAGCTACGTCCTCCTGTATGAAGCGGATCAGCATGGCGAGTATCAATTGTCCGAGGCCATGATGCTGACCTCGGATGCCCCGCCCGTCGAACCCGAAGAAGAGAGTTATCATGTAGTCGTCGAGGATGACTCGCCGGAGTTCATTCGTTCGCTGATCCGCGATCTGCGGCACGATAACATCCCCTTCAACGCATTAATTGCCTACAACAAACTAAGCAGGCTGGGTTGTCGGTCGGCACCCTATCTGGAGCAGGCCTTGACGGATTCGGACCGGCAAGCCCGCTTCAGCGTCGCGCAACTGCTTAACTCCTTTGTGTGCGAGACCCATCCGGTATCCGAGCAATTGATTCAAGTGTCGATGGAAATGATCCGCCTGGACCATGACGAATACGATGCGTTGTCATCTCATCTGGGTTCCAGCGCGGCATTCAATATGCTGAATCGCCACGATGTATACCCGCGCGTGCGATCGCGCATCCTGTCGAACTTGTATAGCCTGAACCGTCGCGAGCGATTATGCGCGGCGTTGATGGCGACCTCGCATGGCGAAACCGGCAATGCCGGGGAAATCGTGCGCATTCTTGCGCCGCACCTGGCCGACAACGATTTGCCGAATGATGCCAATTATGCAAGCCTGGGCTTGTATCAGCTTGGACCGGCGGTTTTGCCCTATTTACAGCCCTACCGCTTTTCCAAAGACACCCAGCAGGCCGAGCTGGTCGAGTTGATCTGCACCGCGTTGGAGACGGGCGAAATACCCGCCTTTACCCCGGTTATGTTTGCCGGATACCCCATCACGCCCATCACCGGCGACATGGACTGGATAAATGTCAGCGCATGGCACAGCGATCGCTTTCCGGATGATCTGGGAAATTATTCAAACTTGCGGCAGCCGCGAATGACCACCCGGGACTATTACGCGCCATGGCACGATAACGAGCCGCACACGGAATACCCGCAACCCGAGTATGCGCACGGCGAATTGGAAGAGGAAGATCCGGCCGGTATTGTTTATCTGTACGACACCGGGTGGTATTCAGCCTTGTCCCGTGCCGGTGAGCCGCCATTTCCCTATTCGGTCAAGAAAGGCGACACGCTGGCGAGTGTGAGTGAAAAGTTTTCCGTTTCGCCGGAAGACATCCGGGCCGTGAACGCCTACCTTGGCGATCAGAACGAACTTCCTCCCGGCGCGAAAATGCTGATTCCATGGGAGTAGTCCAAACTGGTGCACCCGGAGGGACTTGAACCCCCAAGCCATTGCTGGCATAAGAACCTGAATCTTACGTGTCTGCCAATTTCACCACGGGTGCACAGGTAGAAGTCGGGCGGAAAGTTATCGCGCACCGGATGAACTGTCAACGTTCCGCTGATCGATCAAGAATGGTTTCCACCACGGCGGGTCCGGCGACGTCCGGTTCCACGCGTCGACCCGTGGCCGTGATGGAGCCACCCGGCTGCGACTCCAGTTTCACATTGGTGTAATCGGCCCCGAACATGGTGGTATCCATCATTGCCCCATGGGGCGAATACACCACATGGGCATACACGCGCGGCGCGGTCTGGTATAAAATATGAGCGCTTCCGCCGGCATCAATTGCCAACTGGGGCTTTTCATTCAGCACGGAACGACCCAGCGGATAAACGCCATAACTCACGCCCGCCGACTCATCATCGATCCGCAAGAGAATATGATCCTGTTGCTCACGGTTGATGTGGAACACCATGTAGGTTCGCGTGCTACGGTCCGACGGCACCACCCCGGTGATACGCGTGATTTCGCGGCCAGCCACAACTTCCACGTGCCGCTTTTCCCCACGATAGGTTTTGCCCATCCAATCCACACAGGCCTGAATGCTGTATTGCCCCGGCTTGGTCATGCTGTACAAGCGACTCATGTCATTGGACAACACTGCACTACCCTGCGCGGCCATCAGCAACGGTTCGGGCGGCTGGACGTCAGGTCGCATCGGCAACACCGACCCATACACATCGCGCACGGCATAATAAAACGTCGGGCCACCATCGCCGGCATTGAAGATCACCGGTTGACCGATCAAGCTGCGCACGGTGGTACGCGCCGGTACGGGTTCAAACTGGAGATAGGTCCGGTAAGGCAACTCGACACCGAGCTCGATTTGTCCGTGGACCGCGCCGGTGGAGACCAACAGACAAAGCAGGGCGTGAACCGGGAGCAAAGCATAAAAGCGGCGCATAATGTTTTCCTTTAACGTCCAACGGCCAGGCGGGCCGCCAAACGGGCCGGCAGTCCATGTTCAATGATTTGTTTCTGGGCGGACTTGATATCATAGCCGACCCGGCGCAACTCGACGAGATTGTTATCCATATCGTAGAGGACATACGCGGCGCGCGGGTCGCCATCACGCGGCTGCCCCACGCTACCGACATTGATGAAGTATTTTTTGCCAAGTCCGATCCGGATTTTCGAGTAAAGCCCGAACCGGATCGTTTCGGCTTTCTCAAATGCCAACGGTACGTGGGTGTGACCGAAAAAACATACCGTCGATGTCTGGTAACTGAAGTTGGCCTCGGCTTCGAGTTTATCGAAGACATAGCCCCACGACTCCGGCGTATCGAGCGTGCTGTGGACCATGGTGAAGGTTTCGACCCGGGCGATCATGCGCAGGCTGCGCAGGTAACCAATCTGGGCGGGATTCAACTGACGCCGGGTCCACGAAACCACATCCGCCGCCAGCGGATGAAAATTATCGAGCCGCTCGTCGTGGGCGCAATAGTGATCGTGATTGCCGCGCACCGACACCGGGCAGAGACGCTGAATCTGCTCAAGACACTCGATAGGATTGGCATTGTAGCCGACAATATCCCCCACGCAGGCATAATGCGTGACATCCTGGCCGGCCGCGTCGTTGAGCACGGCCGTGAGCGCCTGCGCATTGGCATGTATGTCTCCGAGGATGGCGTATTTCATTCCGGTAACCTGATGAGCATGGGCTGGAGAGGATACCCACGGTCAACCGGATTGATTAGGGATTTTGTCATGACCGGCGGTTTTACGCGTAGCGAATGGTGAAATCTTCCAATTCACCGGTGGCCGGAAGCCAACTGAGATTCTCCTCCGCCACATAGCGGAATACATGGGAGGCCCGCAACGCATCGAGAAAGCGCATCAATTCCGGCTCCTCGCCCTCGGCAATCACCTTGACCGAACCGTCCAGCATGTTCTGCACATATCCGGTAATCGAAAAATCGCGCGCCACCTCGACGGTGGTAAAGCGAAAACCCACGCCCTGCACATGTCCGGCAATCTGAAGCGAAAGACGCCGGCGACTTGAAGTCTCATTCAGATTCATACGTCATCCTGATCCGGATTATAATTGTGAGACATCCGGCTGCCGAACACAAGAATCAACGGCATCTGAACGTGAAAAGCAAGGCCGGATGAGACCGCCGCCAGGATGACGCGGGACGATCTTAGAAAGGCAAGTCGGACAATTCCACACGGCGCAATTCCGCCGCAGTACCTATCTTGGCGGGAAATTGCTTCACGCCGATAACCTTGATTTTCTGGTCGGTTACCTGAAGCGCTTCCATCAGGGATTTGACGGTCTTCTTTTTCTTCCGCAACGTCGCCTGGGCTTTATCAAACACGTCGTACTTGACCGCCACCGGTGTGCCGAGCAGCCAGATCGAACCGGATTCCTGATAGTCTTCCACCTGACCGGATTTGTTTACCCGCGCGGTTTCTTCGAGAACGGCTTTCCCGGCCAAGGCCACGCCCTGCCGCTTGGCCTGTTTGATCACTTCCGTTACATCGTCGTTGACCAATCCGGGACGGGAGGCCTCGTGCATCAAAATCACCCCGGCATCATCATCCACATACTTCAAGGCCTGAAGCACTGAGGCAAATTCGTTTGTTCCGCCCGGAACCACCTTGCGAACCTTGTGACAACCGAACAACTGAATCACCGTGACGACCTGCTCCAGGCGGTCCTTGGGCGCCACCACCACAATCGCATCCACATCCGGACAATGCTCCAGTACCCGTAAACTATACGAGAGTACCGGCTTGTTGTTGAGGTTGAGGAATGCCGTGCAGGTGTCAGCGTTGAGCATTTCCTCTTTACCGCTGGCGATGACGATAGCCCACGTGGTGGTCGTCATAAGTGGCCCCCTTTCAGGCGAAGGGTGTTTTCTTTTTTTTGCATACCGTATTGTTGAGCTGCCATACCTGGCAGGGCAACGTAACTAACGGTTAAAAGGCTATTTAGGCTAAACCCATGGGTCAAGGTGTTTCACCCCGGGGATCAAAATAATCGTTATATATTGCATCGCAACGACTTACGAATCAAATGAAGGCTTCAGCCCGGCTATTTTACCCATAACCAGACGACCAATGGCCGGGAAATCCGGCTTACCCCGCTCGTCGGCAAGTTGTAATTCATCCGGCGAAATTACTGATCCAAAACTAACCGAAACTGGATGCGAAACTAATTTACGCGACCCCTTCGGCCATGCTTCGTAGCTTCCACCGATGTAAGCGGGCACGACAGGCGCACCGGATTTGTAGATCAAAAAACCGATTCCGCCTTTCGCTTCCTGGAGTTCGCCATCAACCGTGCGCGTGCCTTCCGGAAACAAGCAGATACAATGCCCCTCTTTCAGTAAACGGATTGCGGTTTTGATGGCGCCGACATCGCCCTTGGTCCGATCCAGCGCCACCACACCGAAACGGCGCAGAAGAAAACCGAGCCAGGCCTTTTCGAAAAGCGTATCGCGGGCCATGAATCGTACGATCCGGTGACGGGACGCCACCCCGATGATGGGTGGATCAAGAAAACTGGCGTGATTGGATGCGATGATCACCCCACCCCGCGCCGGAATCAAATCGTCGCCACGCACCCGCAGGCCACACTTCAACTGCAAACTCACCCGGAGCAGCCGCTGGAACAGCCGGTACAACCAGGGTGTAAACTTTTCCGACGACATGGGCGTGTTCCGTCCGGCTAGGCAACCAAACCCGCCGCCCGCAAATCGTCAATGATCATGTCGACCACCTGTCCGGCCACCATGCCTGTGGAGTCAATCACCCGGGCGCCCAGCGCAATCTGCAGCGGCGCCGCCTTGCGGGTGGAATCCTTGCGGTCGCGGCGGGCAAGCGAGTCGTACACTTCACTTACATCGCTGTAACCGGACTGAGCCGACAGCTCGGCATAACGCCGACGCGCCCGTTCCTCGGGATTGGCATCGAGGTAATATTTGAAAGGCGTTTCGGGAAAAACCACGGTGCCGATGTCGCGGCCCTCCATCGCCAACGACCCCAGTTGCACGGTTTCGCGCAACATCTTGACGACAAACGTCCTCACCTCCGGAATCGCCGCGATATCGCTAACATGCTCCTGCACCGGCTGAGAGCGGATTTGATCACCCGGATCCTCGCCATCGATGGTAAACATCACCGCTCCCTGACGGAGAAAACACTGAAAATCGATTCGCTCCAACAAGGCCACCACCTGTGCCGCCAGTGTGGTGTCGATACCTTCGCGCAAACTCTTCCACGTGAGACCCCGGTAAAACGAGCCGGAATCGACGTAATTAAAGCCCAGCCGCCCGGCCGCCATGCGGGCCACCGTGGACTTGCCCGATGCGGACGGGCCGTCGATGGCGAGAATCACGGATGATCGCTTACTCGACATGTCCACCCAGCAAACGCATGTGACTCCAGAAACCGGGATAGGACGTATCCACGCATGCGACATTCTGAATGACCATCGGCGACTGACCGAAGCAACCCAGCACCGCCATCGACATGGCAATCCGGTGATCGCCGTAACTGCGCGCGGAACCCGTCGGGATGACCGGCCGACCGCCCTGGACAATCATACCGTCCGGCGTTTCTTCGGCATCCACCCCCATCAACCGCAAGTTACCAGCCATGACCGCGATGCGATCCGACTCCTTCACCCGCAACTCCTGGGCGTCTTTAATCACCGAACGACCTTCCGCCAGCGCGGCGAGCACAAAAATAGCCGGCAACTCATCGATCAAATTCGGAATAGCATCGCCACCCACTTCAAAACCGTGCAGCTTCGCTCCCTTGATGGTGATATCGCCAGCCGGCTCGATATGATTGGTGTTGCGGTACTCCTTGACGGTGACAGAGGCCCCCGCCCGCTGGAGCACATCCAGCAACGCCGTGCGCCGGGGATTCAACCCCACATTGCGAATGACCACTTTGCTTCCCGGGCGGGCCGATGCCGCCACCATCCAGAAAGCCGCCGATGAAAAATCGCCGGGCACAATGTAGTTGCGTCCCTTGATGGCAGGACCGCCGGGCCCCAAGCCCTGCACTTCCACCTGCAATCCCTTGAGCTTGATCGGCAAATTAAGCGCGGTGAATAAACGTTCCGTATGATCGCGGGTATGCACCGGCTCGGTTACGCGGGTAACGCCCTCGGCAAAAAGACCGGCAAGCATGATGCATGATTTGACTTGCGCCGAAGCGACCGGCAACAAGTAATCGATACCCTTCAATTTTCCACCCGTGATCCGGACCGGAGCCGTGCCCTTCTCGCCGGTCAACTCCATCTTCGCCCCCATCATCTCCAACGGCTCTTTGATGCGCTTCATCGGCCGGGATCGAAGCGAGTCGTCACCCGTCAGTTCGACGGTGAATGGACAAGAGGCCAGCAAGCCGCTGAGCAGGCGAATGCTGGTGCCGGAATTACCGATATCCAGCGCGCCGGCGGGCGGCATGAACTTGCCGCCCATGCCCTGCACGTTTAACTTGCCCTCGGGCGTTTCGAACGAACGGGCGCCCAATGCCTCCATCGCCTTGAGCGTGTTGATGCAGTCCTCGCTGGCGAGAAAATTTTCCACCTCCGAGGTGCCGGAAGCCATGCCGGCAAACATGGCGACACGATGCGAAATACTCTTGTCGCCGGGAATGACCACCTCGCCGTTGAGATGATCGACCGGGTGAACTATCGCCGATACCGGGACGTTCGGTTTTCCGTTACTCTTCGCTATTGGATTGATGTCCATAAGTTGTAAATGCCTGTCGGGCGTTTTTGCCCTCTTCGAGGAGTGCTTGTATATCAGAATACGATTGGTGTTCCAGCTTTTCGATCATCACGCCAAGCTTGTCGGCAAAAGCCTTTAGCTCGATCGTGAGCGCCGCGCGATTGCTTTTGACTATATCCATCCAAATGTCCGTGCCGCCGGTGGCAATGCGGGTCGTGTCGCGGTAACCGGCGCCGCAGTACTGGGGCAAATCGGGCCGATGGCCGGTACGCCCCACGGTAGCAGCAAGCAGACTGGCGATCAGATGCGGCAAATGGCTGGTCGACGCCAGCACCCGGTCATGCTCCTCCGGCGCCATCAACGTCACCACCGCACCGCTCAACACCCAAAGCGCGCGGACGGTTTCCACCGCGCCGGAATCGGCTGTCTCATCCGGCGTCAACACCACCACGGCATTCCGGTACAAATCCTCCCGGGCCGCTTCCATGCCCTGCTGCTCGGAACCGGCAATGGGATGACTGCCGACAAAAAACGAACCGTGCGCCGAAATGATCGCGCGGCACGCGCGCTGGATATATTCCTTGGTGCTTCCCACATCCGTCACCACGGCGCCGGGCTTCAGATGAGCGGCGATCGCGCGTACCTGGTCCGGAATCGCCAGGATGGGCGCACAGCAAACCACCACATCCGCATCCCGCACGGCATCACGTGGATCCTCGAAATAAGCGTCGATCGCACCGCGCTGCCGCGCGAGTTCACCCCGCTCGCGTGAACGGGTCGACCCTTGCACCAGGATCGATGGCCTGGCTTTTTTAAGCGCCAATCCCAGCGATCCGCCCATCAACCCGAGACCGAGAATAGCCACCGATTTCACGTCGCCACCTCGCGCAGCGCCATGACATCCGCCAAGGCCTCGATCAAACGCTCGTTTTCCTCACGTGTACCCACCGTGACGCGCACATACTCGGGCAGTCGATACACATCCACCGGCCGGACAATCACGCGACGCTTCTGCAACTCATGAAATACCTGTTTGCCCTGACCGACCTTGACCAGCATGAAGTTCGCCACCGACGGTATGTAGGAAAGACCCATGCGATCAAACGCCGACGCCAGTTGGTGCAATCCCGCGGCCACATCCGCGCGGGTCTTCTCGACAAAGTCATCGTCCAGCAGGGCCGCCAGCGCGGCAATCTGGGCCATGGCGTTTACGTTAAAAGGCTGACGCACCCGGTGCAACAGCTCCACGCCCTCCGCCGGGGCAATCGCATAGCCGATGCGCAAGCCGGCAAGACCGTATGTCTTGGAAAACGTTCGCAGCACAAACACATTCCGGTTCTCGCGCACAAAGCGCGGCGTGTCGGGCTGACGCTCCACCGGCAACAACTCGATATACGCTTCATCAAATACCACCGCCACATGATCCGGCACATCCTTCATGAAGGCATCAATCTCCGCCCGCTCCACCATGGTGCCCGTCGGATTGTTCGGATTCGCCACAAACACCATGCGCGTCGAGGGGGTAATGGCCCTGGCCATCGCCGTTAGATCGTGGCGGAAATCCCGCATCGGCACGGAGATCGTGCGGGCCTTGTAGAGCGCGGCCACCAGCTGATAAACCACGAAGGCATGATCGGACACGACGATATCGGAGCGGTCGTCCAGAAAGACATGCCCCAGCAATTGGATGATCTCGTTGCTGCCATGTCCGACAAAAAGCTGATGACCATCCACCGATAACCGCTTGGCCAGGGCATGCCGGAGGTGAAAATTATCACCATCCGGATAGATGTGCATCCGGCCGGCAAATCGCTGCATTGCTTCGATGGCCCGCGGCGATGGCCCCAGCGAGTTCTCGTTGGACGCCAACTTGATGATGGAATCGGGATCGCCCAAACCCAGCTCGCGGGCCACCTCCTCGATAGGCTTGCCCGGTTGGTACATGGAAAGACCCCCCACCCAGGGCTTGGCGATTTCCTTCAAACGGTTCATGAGGCGCTGTCCGTCTTCTCTAACGCAAGGGCCACCGACATGATTTCATGATAAATTTGCCGGATGGCTTCGGCGGTCATCGGGCCCTCGCTCCTGGCCGCCAAACGCTCCATAACTTCGCGCTCGCGAACGGGATTATGCAACGCCAATCCGTTGGACTTCTTGATGCGACCAATCTCGATCGCCAAACCGGCGCGTCGATTCAGAAGAGGCAGGATCTGATCGTCCAAAAGGTCGATTTCCTGACGCAAATCTTCGAGGCTTTTCTTCATGACCAACGCATCACCCTTTCGCATCAGCGATGACGATTTTCTCCATCCGACGCTTCATCCTCGGCATCGTCTTCTTCTTCGTCATCATACTCTTCTTCATCATCCTCGTCCTCGTCGTATTCATCTTCGTCGTACTCTTCCTCGTCGTCCTCACCCTCGACGCTGGAATCACTCTCGTCCGGAGGCGTATCGTCGCTTTCTTCAATCGCCGGATGGTCGGCCACGGCCTTGTCCGGTGCGTCCTCGGAATCGGCCTCCTCGACCGCCCGCTCTATGGCCTCGTTTCGCTTGGCTTCGGTCTGGGCTTTCTCCATCCGCCGCAATTCTTCGATGCCGGGAAGATCCTGCACATTCTTTAAACCAAAATATTCGAGAAACTTTTGCGTTGTGGCAAACAACCAGGGGCGACCGGGCAGCTCGCTACGTCCGGCCGCCTTGACCAGTTGCATTTCCATCAAGTTTTTCAGAATCGCATCGACCTGCACACCGCGCACGGACTCGATTTCCTGGCGCGTACAAGGCTGGCGGTAGGCAATGATCGCCAGCGTCTCCAGCGCCGGTTTGCTCAGCCGGTTGCTGCGTCCTTTCTCCAGCATCTGGCGGATCCACAACCCGCAACTCAGATCGTTTTGCAGCCGGAATCCATTGGCCACTTCGCCGACATGAATCCCCGCCTTCGCCCGCGTGAGATCCTGATTTAATAAATCGATGGCCGCACGGATATCATCGGCGGTGGCCTTCTCGAAATCCTTGACCGGTCCCTCGTATTGTTTGGCGGCATCCTTCAGCGTCTTGCGGATGCTCTCCAGCGCGACCGGCTCCCGCGCCGCGAACAAAAGAGCCCCGATGATCTGTTTCAACTCTGGAATAACGTGGTTATCTGACATACCTGTTCCCGTTTATGCAATTTCCGCCGGCACCAAATCAATGTCGCCAAAATGATCGCTTTGGGTTGCGCGCACCTGCTTCAACCGGATCAATTCGAGGATCGCCAGGAAGGTGCAGACCATTTCGTAACGGTGCGTCATGCCGGCCAGCAGGCGCGAAAGACTGGCCCGGCCGCGCGAGCGCATCAGATTCATGATCACGTCGATCTTTTCCGCCACCGTGTACTTTTCGGCAAAAATCTCGCGCAACTCCTCGCGCGGCGCCTTCTTCAACGCTTCATTGAAGGCGCTGATCAAGTCGAAGATGCTAACATCTTCAAGCGATATGTCCGGCTCCGGTCCAAGCTGAATCCCCTCCCCGGACCGGGCAAACATGTTTTCCTGACGCACTTCCAGATCACCCAGGTGGGAGGCGGCGTCCTTGAACTTTTTGTACTCGACCAGCTGGCGAACCAAGTCCCAGCGCGGATCCTCCTCGTCTTCCATTTCCGGACGCTGCTCCACCGGCAACAACAAACGGCTCTTGATCATCATCAACGTGGCGGCCATGACGATGAATTCGCCGGCGATATTCAAATCGAGCATCTTCATGACATCGAGATATTGCATATAGCGGGAGGTGATCCGCTCGATCGGAATATCGTAAATGTCAATTTCATCCTGCTTGATCAGATACAGCAACAGGTCCAAGGGACCCTCAAACACATCGAGCTCGACTTTGTATGGATCGGTAGCCGTCATGGATCAATCGAGTCCGACGGCCGCGCGCACCTTGCGCAACAAAGGCTGAACCTGCTCGCGCGCCTTGCGGGCGCCGTCATCCAGCACCGCATGCACATGGTCGATATTTGCCGCCAATTCCTCGCGCTTCCGCCGCAACGGCTCGAAATGCTGCTCGAACAACTCGTACAACTCCTTTTTTGCCTGACCGTAACCCATACCCCCGCGGCGGTAACGCGCGGCCAAGTCCTCCGCCTGTTCGGGCGATGCAAACAGCGTATACAGTTTATAGACGTTACAGGACTCGGGCGTCTTGGCCTCCTCGACGGTGCGACTATCAGTCACGATGCGCATGATGGTGGAACGCACATCCGACGGTTTGGCGAAAATCTCGATGGTGTTGTTGTAGGATTTGGACATCTTTTGCCCGTCCACGCCCGGAACAACGGCCACGTGGTCGACAATGCTGGGCTCCGGCACCTTAAACACCTCGCCATACTGCAAGTTGAACTTCTGGGCGATGTCCCGCGTCACTTCCAAGTGTTGCTTCTGGTCGCGCCCGACCGGCACCACGTCGGCGTTCACGGAAAGAATGTCCGCCGCCATCAGCACCGGATAGGCAAACAACGCGTGACTGGCGGCAATGCCATGCGCGGTTTTGTCCTTGTAGGAGTGGCAGCGTTCGAGCAGACCCATCGGAGTCACCACCGAAAGAATCCACGACAACTCGGTGACTTCGGGAATATCGCTTTGCCGGTAAAACGCGGTCCGGCGCGGATCGAGGCCACAGGCCAGGAAATCGAGGGCGACATCCAAGCTCGCCTCGCGGAGAACCTTCGGGTCACGCACCGTGGTCAACGCATGATAATCGGCAATAAAGAGAAACGCCTCCCCCTTTTCCTGCCAACCGAGCGAGGGCTTCATCATGCCGAAATAATTGCCAAGGTGCAGCTTTCCGGAAGGTTGTATACCAGATAGGATTCTCATGGATGGCGTATGATAAAACGAAGTAAAAAACAGGAAGTTAGCCAAACCAGACAGCGGCGGCAAAGCAAAAAGAACGCCGCAAAATGATTGGACATCGTCACTTCCATTCTTTAAGGAAAAGCGGCGCAAAGATCATCACCATGAAATACAGAATCCCCGGACTCACATCGGATAAAAAGGCCGTGCGAATCGCTTCCACCATCCTGCTTGTCCTCGTCATCCTGCAAACCCTGCTCGCTCTGTTTCTGACTCCGGTAACCCGGGCCGTGCTTTCCTCCACCCTCGTTCCGGAAACCAATGTGAAGCGACTGTACATCAATTTGTTCGGCGGAAGCATCCGTTTGCGTGGACTACAAATCAAACAACCCGAAGGCTTCGGCGACGGCTCGTTCGTCTCTCTCGGCCGGGCCGATCTCAATCTCAGTATTGCATCCCTGCTCATGGGCCGCCTCAAGGTGTCGGATCTGGTGGTGCAGGATCTCGCGGTATCGATCATCACCGAATCCAATGGCGTCATGAATGTAACGCAACTGACGGAGCCGGCCGAAGAGAAGGTGGAGGCAAAACCAGACGCGAAAGATAGCAAGCCCTCCGGTCCCGTTATTCGTATCGGCAAAATTCAGGTTGAACGTTTATCGGTCACAATAATCAACCGCAGCAAGATCGATGAGCGACCCATGGAGCTGAACCTTCGCCATGCCGGATTGACGGTCGATGATCTATTGATTGATCCCGGCAGCGATGTGAAGGAACTCCTCACGACCGCCCTTTTCAACGGTCAATTCGAGTATGCCGATACGCCGGCGTCGTACATCGGTCTTTCCGCTCGCCTCGGGCCGATTACCGCCGGCGCCCCTTCCGCCATCGCCAGTCTGATCATTTCCGGTATCGAATTGGACGCGTTGGGCTCGCTCATTCCTCCGGGCGCCGCCTTGACCCTCGGCGGTGATGTCATGGACGTGGAAGCCAAACTGCGCGTCAATCCGAAAATGCTGGATGTACAAGCGAACGTAGTTACCGCCGGCGCTACATTTCCGGTCAATGTGAGTGGTACGCCGGACGATTATGATCTTGAAGCAGACAAAGTCTTGTTGGGCGCGTTTGGTCGACTTGGTGGCATAGTCGGCAACACCGTCAGTGATGTTGCTAGCGCCGGATTGGCCGTGGGCAAGGGCGCCGTGGATGTCGCATCGACCGTGGGTTCCGGTGCCGTCGAGATTGTAGGAGGCCTGGGCAAAGGGTTATTGAATACCGCCAAAAGCGTGGCCACCCTCGATGTGAAAGGAATAGCAACCAACTTGACCGGCACGGTGGTGGATGCCAGCCAAGGCGCCGTGAATACCATTAGCCAAGCCGGAAGCACCGCAGTGTCCACCGTCGGCGATGCCGGCAAAGCGACGTTCGGCGATGACCGCGCTGCGGAATGGAGGGCAAAAAAACGTGAGCGTCATGCTGATAACTGGGCAGCCGCGCAATCGTGGGTGGCCGCCGAGGCTTATCCGGCGCAGGACAACAAGCATTCATCCAACCCGGTCGAATAAGTGGACACCATGACGGTCAAATCCATCGTCGTTTCCCCTAAATCATTCTGGCGGCGTCGCGTCATTGAGCCGCTCGCCGCTCAACTGAAGCAGGGAGCGACTCCGGAAAAACTGGCGCAAAGCATGGCGTGGGGATTCACCCTCGGCATATTTCCAATTCTCGGCACACCCTCGATTCTCTGCGGTATCGCCGGAGTTGTGCTGCGCTTGAATCACATCGCCATTCAGACAGTCAACTGGCTGGTCTATCCCTTGCAGATCGTCTTGATCATTCCGTTCTTGAAGCTAGGCAACCGGCTATTCGGTTTTGGCGAACTCAATCTTTCCCTCAAGGAAATCGCGCTCATGTTTGAGCAGGACTTTGGCCATGCCGCGCTCGAACTGGGTGGACTCGCGCTGCGCGGCATCGTCGCGTGGGTGCTGGTCGCCCTGCCCTTGATTTTCGTGTTGCGACGTATTTTGCTTCCGCCCATCCGACATCTCGCGGTAAAAGTTTTCCCCAAAAGTACCCACCTATGATTGCCCTACTTCTGTATGCCGCGCTGATTGCTTTTCTTGTCATGTCCGCGCTATGGCTGGTCCAGCGCAAAACCGGCAATGCCGGCATCGTCGACGTCGGCTGGTCGGTTACCGTGCCCCTCCTGGCGCTGTGCTACGTTGTGATGCTTTCGGGTGTGTATTCCATGCGTGCCATCCTCGCCTTGGCCATGGCTCTGTTGTGGGGCAGTCGCCTCGCCTGGCACATTCACCGCCGTGCCCACGGCAAGCCCGAGGATGCCCGCTACACGGACTTGCGAAATTCGTGGGGCAACAACTTTCAGTGGAAAATCTTCGTTTTCTTCCAGGCCCAAGCCGTCGCCGCGGTGATCTTTTCCCTGCCCTTTGTGTCCGTCATGCTGAACCGGGAGCCGGTGTTTACGTTGCTTGAAATTTGCGGCATCGTCATCTGGCTGCTGGCCTGGCTGGGCGAAGCCGCCGCCGACCGGCAACTGAATCGCTTCAAGGCCGATCCCGCGAACAAAGGCCGCGTTTGCGAAGCCGGCTGGTGGAACTACTCACGCCATCCAAACTATTTCTTCGAATGGATGATGTGGGTCGGACTCGCTTTGTTTGCCTGGACATCGCCGTACTACGGATTTCTTGCCGTAATTTGTCCACTGCTCATGCTTTTCTTTTTGTTCAAACTCACCGGCATTCCCGCCACCGAAGCCCAAGCCCTGAAAAGCAAGGGCGAGGCTTATCGTCGCTATCAGCAGACAACCAGCGCCTTCGTGCCCTGGCTCAAAAGGAAAGCCTGACATGTGGTATCTCCCCCTCCTCCGCCGGGGACTCATCCCTGACACCGCCACCCGCGCCGCCATCCGCGGCTTGCTGCGTGACCGCTTGAAGCAGGAGCAACAACTCAATCGCAAATCCTCGTTCATCGAATCGATGAAGATCGGCCCCCTCGCCATCCACACCAACGCCGCCAATGAGCAACATTACGAAGTTCCCACGGAATTTTATCTCAAGGTGCTCGGCCACGACCTCAAATACAGCTCGTGCCTCTATCCGCCCGACGTACGCGATCTCGACAGCGCCGAACTCGCCATGCTCGACCTTACCGTCGGTCGCGCCGGCATCATGGACGGGATGGACGTGCTGGAACTAGGCTGCGGCTGGGGCTCGTTGAGTTTGTATATGGCCGCGCGATTTCCCGGGACGAACATCACCGCCGTCTCCAACTCCCGCACCCAGAAAGATCACATCGACGCCGAAGCGAAAAAACAAGGCATCACCAATCTCACCGTCATCACCTGCGACATGAATGACTTTCAGGCGCCGGGACATTACGACCGGATTGTCTCCGTCGAAATGTTCGAACACATGCGCAACTACGAACTGCTGCTGCAAAAAGTCGCCAGCTGGTTAAAGCCCGATGGCCGACTGTTCGTTCACATCTTTGTGCATGACCATCTCGCCTACCCGTTCGAGACCGGCGAGGAAAACGACTGGATGGCCCGCTACTTTTTTACCGGCGGCCTGATGCCGTCGTTCGATGTGTTCACGCATTTCCCGAAGCACCTCGCCGTCGAACAAAGCTGGGCCGTGAACGGACAACACTACGAGAAAACGCTGAACGCGTGGCTCGAGAAGATGGACGGCCAGCGCCGCGAGCTCACTCCGCTGTTTCAGAAAACGTACGGCAAAGATTGGAAAACCTGGTGGGTCTACTGGCGCCTGTTCTTTATGGCCTGCGCCGAATTATTCGGCTTTCACCGCGGACGCGAATGGTACGTCGGGCACTACCTGCTCAAGCCCGCTTGACCAGCTTGGCCACGTATTTGCCGAGCATGTCGACTTCCAGATTCACCTGCTGACCGGCTGCCGCGCGCTGCAAGTTGGTGCTCGCCACCGTGTGCGGAATAATGTGCACGGAAAATTCGCCGTCCGTCAGATCAACAATCGTCAGACTGATTCCGTCGCAGCAAATCGAACCCTTCGTCACCATGCCGTCGGTGATTTCGCGCGGACATGTGATTCGCCAAATAAAATCCCGCCCGTGCGGTTCCCATGCCGACGTCACGCCGACGCCATCGACATGCCCGGTTACAAAATGTCCGCCAATGATATCGCCCACCCGCAAGGCCCGCTCGACATTGATCAGATCGCCCGGCCGCAACGTGCCGAGATTCGTCTTGTGGAAGGTCTCATCGAGCAAATCGAACGAAACGCGGTCGCCCTCCACCGCGGTCACGGTCAGGCACACCCCGTTTTGGGCGATGCTTTCGCCCAGCGTAACCGGATCGGACCACGGCTCGAACTGGCTGGTCAACCGGCCGGAGCCATCTTTCGCGCGATCCACGCGATGTATGCGACCCACTTTTTGCACAATACCGCTAAACATGATTTATCTCCGCGCTAATTTTACGAGCACATCATCACCCACGCGCAAATTTTCCACCACCCGGAGGGCGGGCATTGCGGCCAACGTCCACGAGCAACCGGCCACCGCCTCGCGGGCGCCGCCGCCGAGAAATTTCGGCGCATAGAACATCCAGACTTCATCTACCAGCCCGGCCTTCAACAAATGTCCGGCCAGCACACCGCCCCCCTCGCATAACACATGCAGACAATCGCGCTTCGCCAGCTCACGCAGAATTTTTGCCAGTCCTTGCTTGCCCTCGTAAACCAGCGTTTGGTCAGCCGCTTCATCGTTAAACACCCTGGCGTTCTTGGGCAGCGAACGCAACCCCTTGATGATCACCCGGTATGGCTTGCGACCCCGCGCCGGTCGCGGTAGCAGCGATGGATCATCCATTCGCACCGTCTCCGCGCCAACCATGATGGCATCGGCCGTGCGCCGCAACGACTGAACCAACGAGCGGGATGCCGCGCCGGTAATCCACTTCGACCTTCCGCCCGCTTCGGCAATCTTTCCATCCAGCGTGACCGCCAGTTTCAGTGTCACATAGGGACGCTTCTTCAACATCCGCATCGCAAAACCGCGAATCAGCTCCCGGCACTCGCTTTCCAGCACGCCACGCGTGGTCACGATGCCCGCCTTCTTCAACATCGCATCCGCTTTTCCCGCATGCTTCGGATTCGGATCCACGCAGCCGTACACCACCCGCGAAATCCCCGCCGCGATGATGGCACCGACACATGGCGGTGTGCGGCCATGGGTACAGCAAGGTTCCAGCGTCACGTACAAGGTCGCGCCTTTCGCCTTCGCTCCGGCCGCCCGTAACGCCACCACTTCGGCATGCGGTCCCCCTGCCTTCTTGTGAAACCCTTCCCCCGCGACGTTTCCATGCTTCACCACCACCGCACCCACCGGCGGATTGGGCCGGGTTAGACCGATCCCCCGGACCGCCCACGCAATGGCCAGACGCATGAATGGTTGATCGGAATTACCGGAAACAAGCGTTCTCATGATTACCAAAGTACCAAATAATGCTCTTTATCAGTTTCATGTAGCTCACATGGGTCCTCACGGAGCGTGATCCGCCACCACCGGCGCCAGCCAACCCAGGAAATCAATGTTGATTCCCCAACAACCCGTCCACAAATGCCACCGGATCAAACATCGCCAGATCATCCGCGCCCTCGCCAAGGCCGACATACCGCACCGGCACGCCGAGCTCACGCTTGATCGAAAAAATGAATCCCGCCTTCGACGATCCATCCAGCTTGGTGATAATCACGCCGGTGAGTGGCACCTTGAGATGAAATTGTCTTGCCTGCTGAATCGCGTTCTGGCCCATCGACGCATCAAGCACAATCCACACCTGATGCGGCGCGCCCGGCAATCGCTTGCTGACCGCCCGCACCACTTTTTCCAGTTCATCCATTAGAGGAAGTTTGGTGTGCATCCGGCCGGCCGTGTCGATGATCACCACGTCAGCCTTTTTCGCCAGCGCCGAATCGATGCAATCGAACGCAACCGCGGCGGCATCGGCACCCATGGCCCCGGTCACCACATCGCATCCGATCCGGTCCGCCCATACTTTCAACTGACTCGACCCGGCCGCGCGAAACGTATCCGCCGCACCGAGCAGCGGTTTGCGCTGATTGGACTTGGCCAGAGCGGCTAGCTTGGCCGACGAAGTCGTCTTGCCGGATCCGTTTATTCCAAGCATGAGGATGACGTGCGGAGATTGAACACCGGAAAAGCTATACGCTGGAGTCTCTCCGAGCGCATCCAACAGTCGCGCACGGATGGTTTGCATGGCATCAGAGCCGCGCTGAACGCCCTGGTCGCGCAACTCGCTGATCAGCGCGTGCGAGAGGTTGACCGGTACATCAGCTTGAAGCAGGCGCGCCTCGAGTTCATCCAGTGTTTCGTCGTCCACCGCGGACGTCCGCCCGACCAGCCGGCTAACCACACTGGCCAATTGCTGGCGGGTTCGCCCGAGCGCATTGAACCAGCTCTTCATGCCGGCGGCATATTGGCGGGGCGCACCGTGCGCGCCGGGCGGCCGATATCTTTGGCCACATGATCGAGAATGCCGTTCACAAACTTGCCGGACTCTTCGCCGCTCAATTCCTTGGCCAGTTCGACGGCTTCGTTGATCGACACCACCGGAGGAATGTCGGTGCGATTGAGCATCTCGTAAATCGCCACCCGCATCACGTTGCGATCAACCGCGCCCATGCGCGCCACATTCCAATGCTGCGCGTAGCCTTGGATGCGTGTATCCAACGTCGCTTTTTCGGCCTCCACCCCGTGAATCAACTCCTCGGCAAATTGACGCAACGCCGGCCCCGCCTTGCGCTCGGCCCAGAAAATTTCCAATGCCTCGACGATGTCACCGTGATTGAAGTCCCGCTGAAAAAGAAATTGCACCGCCCACATGCGGCTTTCGTGTCGCCCGCTTGTCATATCAAACCAGCTTCGGCAAAAGCCGCGCCATCTCGATGGCCACCAGGGCGCACTGCCAACCGCGGTTGCCCTGCTTGCCACCGCAACGTTCCATCGCCTGCTCCATCGTCCGCGTGCCCACCACTCCGTCCACCACCGGCAACTTCGCTTCCGCGGCGAGCGCGGTGCATTGCGAGGCCACCTGGCTGGTGATGATTTCGGCATGATTGGTGGCGCCCTCGATCACCACGCCGAGACCGATCAGCGCGTGATACTTGCCCGATCCGGCCATGGCCCGGAGCGCCTGCGGGATCTCGAAGGACCCCGGCACCCAGACCGTGGTGATGTCTTCCGCTCTTCCGCCATGCTGGACAAGGCAATCGATCGCGCCCTGAAGAAGATTACGGGTGAAAAGATCGTTGAACCGGGACACCACCACCCCGACACGCAGACCGGCTGCATTCATATCGCCTCGAATTTCACTCATGATGTTTACAACAAGTGTCCCAGTTTGTTTTTCTTCGTATCCAGATACTTCGCGCTGTGCTTGGTGCCGGGAAATACCAGCGGCACCCGCTCGGCGATATCGAGGCCAAACATTTCCAACCCATCGATTTTTCTAGGATTGTTGGTGATCAGCTTCATCGTGCGAACATTCAAATCCAACAGCATGTGCGCGGCCATCGTATAATCACGCTCATCCGCTTCGAATCCAAGTTGCTCGTTGGCCTCCACCGTATCCATGCCCTCATCCTGCAAGGCATACGCACGCAGCTTCGCCTCCAGCCCGATGCCGCGCCCTTCTTGACGCAGGTACAACAGCACGCCGTGACCAGCCGTTCCAATCATCTGCATAGCCTCGCGCAACTGCGAGCCGCAATCACATCGCATCGAACCGAACGCATCCCCGGTGAGACATTCGCTGTGAATCCGCACCAGCGGGGATTCCTGTTCATGCGGACGACCCATGACCAGCGCCAGATGGGTCGATGCGTCAGTCAAGGACTTGTACATCGTCATCGTGAACATGCCGAACTCCGTCGGCAACCCGACTTTGGTGTCGGCCTCGACCAGCTTTTCGCGGAGGGAACGGTACTGCACCAACTCGCTCACCGACAACATGTGAAGCCCGTGCGCCCTGGCGATCTCCGTCAAATCCGGCATACGCGCCATGGTCCCGTCGTGATTCAAGACTTCACAAATCACGCCGCCCGGCTTCAAACCGGCCAGCCGGCACATATCAATCGCCGCTTCGGTATGACCGGGACGGCGCAGCACGCCACCCGGTTTGGCTTCAAGCGGGAACATGTGGCCCGGTCGATTCAAATCAGCCGGACTGGTCTGGTCATCCATCAACACGGCAATGGTCCGCGCGCGATCGAAGGCGCTGATGCCGGTGGTCACACCCTCGGTCGCGTCGACGGATTCCATGAACGCCGTGCGATACTGGTCCCCGTGCCCGTGGGTCATCATGCGGGCCAACCCGAGCCGGCTCAACCGGTCACGCTCCATGGCCATGCAAATCAGTCCCCGTCCGTGAATGGTCATGAAGTTGATGGCTTCCGGCGTGGCTTTTTCCGCGGCGACGATCAGATCGCCCTCGTTTTCGCGCCGGGCATCATCGGTAACGATGACGATTTCCCCCTTGCGGAACGCCTCGATAGCTCGCTCCAACCGTTCAAATTGCTTTCCGGTCGCCTGATGTAGTTCAGTCGATTGCATAACATACCAACGACCTATCCAGGGCAGACTACACCTCCGGCATGGAGGACCTTCGTTTTATCCAGACTATACTGTCGGCGCCAGATGAACGCTCTGCGTTTGACTGGCTCAGTCAACGACTTGCGTCGCGACTCGCGGGCTACACCACCGATCGGGAATTCCCTGTTCGCACAGAGTCACCCTGCCCTGAAGGTCGCTTAAACTATCCATCACCCGGACGGCAAACGCAAGCCAAGAGATCAACGCCGTCCCGGTACCGCGGCCAGCAGCGACCTGGTGTACGCATGCGCCGGCGCATCCATCACCTGCGCGCAGGTCCCTTCCTCGACAAGAACCCCCTGATGCATCACCGCCACCCGGTCGGCAATGAACTTCACCTGACTTCAACAATGGGACACCCTGACGTACATGCCTACGGGAATCAGCTTGCGGAGAATCCGGTTGTTGATGCCTTCTTTATCTATCCGCCGTCGGCGGCGGATAGATGCGTGAGCGCGAGTGGCATCC
>CAYYAR010000022.1:0-56745 GCA_964470065.1 uncultured Verrucomicrobiota bacterium
TGGGCCTACCGCGATGCTCATTTCGCGTGCCGCGAAATGACCGGATGCCACTCGCGCTCACGCATCTATCCGCCGCCGAAGGCGGATAGATAAAGAAAGCATCAACAACCGGATTCTCCGCAAGCTGATTCCCGTAGGCATGTACGTCAGGGTGTCCCATTGTTGAAGTCAGGAATGGATGCCGCGAGCTGTCACCCACGTTGCCCCCGATCGCAACCTCGTGCGTGGCATCGATGACGAGGGCGAGAGGACCGGCTGCCCGGGCCGGCCGCCGGGACAAAGGATGCGGCGAGGACTTCTAACCGATCTGCTTGTTGTCCGACTCGTCCTTCACCGCGTAGCCGGTTTCCTGCCGCTTGTGATTGACCTTGTTTTTCTGGGTGTACAAATCGAACACATCATCGGCGCTCATCCCGAGTACCTCGGCGAGTGAGATGAGAAAGTGAAACAGGTCGACCACCTCGACGCGGGCGTTCTGCTTGTCAAACTTCTGATATTTCGCCCACCACTTCCACGGAACGCTGTCGGTCAGTTCGGCAAGCTCTTGTGTCATGGCGCGGCAGTAATTCAGAATCCAATGCGTTTGCTCCTGCTCGGACATGGCGCTGAAGTCGCCCACGCCTATGCGGCGGTTCAGCTCGGCTTGCAAACGAAACATTTCCTCGAATTTGTCGGGTGTAGTCATCGGTGAACTCCTGTGAACAGATGGACAACGTAGCCAACGACTTGGCGAATAACAAGTCCCGCGCGCGGCATCAACCGCGGCGCGTGATCGCCAGGGCTAGTCGCTGGCCGATCTCTCGGTAACTTTTCTGGGTCAACACGCCCGCCGCGGTTTGGGTGTAGGGAAGGAGCAGGCGGATCGCCGGCACGCCGAGGGTTTGGCGCGCCCAAGCGATGAATGTGCTGCCGGCAGATCGCGATGAATCTTGATCGACCCGGAGAAACTCCGCCGCAGCGTAATCGCTCTTGAGCTCATTCCGGATGACATTGCACCACTTGGTTTCTTCCGCGCTTTGCTGGTCGGCATGGGCGTAGACGCCGTCCCGCTCGAAGGCCCCGGTCGCCTGCAGATCCAGCACCAGCAGCGGTTTGCAGCTGGCCTTCCAGCGCAGCAGGTCCTGTTGAATCACCAGGGCTTCATGACGCCGGGGCGGATCGCCCCAGGCCCAGCCTAACGCATGCGGATAATGATCCCGCCCGAACCAACCCCAGGTTGCCCCATCGATATCGGCAAACGGCATGGTCCAGATGGAGTAACCACCTTTTTTGGCCAGTGTCCACTGACGCAGAAATCCATCAAGCACCCACGAGCCGGGCGTTTCGCCGGCATGTTGACGGGCCATGATGTACACACCGGGATGATGCGCGACGCCGCTGTCATGGTAGACTCGCTTCATGATCCGTCCGCCCTGACTGATGCCCAGCGGAGCTATCCGCCAGAAATCACGGGCGCGCTCGAGCACATTATCCAGTTCACCTGCGCCGTAGGGAAAACAAAACGCCACTTCCGTGACCGGCGATGGATGGGGAAGCAGCCAGGAAATCTCGCGCAGGCCATGCTCGTTGCGGTTTTCATCGCCCTGTTTCAAGCGCGACCAGGTGTGGCCGGGCGTGGCGGTTACGGGTATGCAGATACCGGAATCGCGGCCGCCATACACGGAGTCGATCATGGTCCAGGTCAGCCGGATCTTGGTGTGCTTGGCTGGATCGGGATGAGCTTCCTCGATCCGGAAATAAAACCAGAGCGCCCCGGCGCCTCCGCAGGGATCGGATGCGAATCGCACTTCGGGAATGCCATCGCGGGTGATGATATCAACTCCGGCCACATTGCCGCCGGGAAAGTTGGATGTAATGCTCAGCGCCACAGGTGCAAAGACTAAACGAAAGGTCAACGCATGCCAACGGCAAGAATGAGCTGATGGTGTGGCCGGATGCCGCGAGCAGTCATCGACGCACCCACCCGGAGAAGCCGGTTTACCCGGCGGAGCCGGATGCCGGCGGTGCGGCGTTTTTTGCGCCCGGCGACGGTATGCCGAGCAACTCGTTGATCTCCAGTTGAATTTCGGCGATCTGATCCATGCGCAATTCGGGGTCCGGTATGGTGAAGATCTCGCCGGTTTGCCGGTGCTCGTATATGCGGAGTTTGCTGCCGTCATCGCGGCGCTGCACATCGCGTTCGACCAACAGACGCTTGCGCTCAAGCATCACGGCCAGAATATAAATGGTGTTGAGGCGCGAGAAGTCCTCCTTGGACATGTATTGTCGCAACAGGGTTTCCACGGTTTCTTTTTTCAGCGGTTCCTCGGCGGGCGGTGGCGGCGCCTGGTAGACGGATTTCCAGAAACTGATGAGCTCCCCGCGCGGCGCCTCCGCCCAGTGTCCTTCGCAAATGTCGAGTCGCTCGTACTGTTCGTCGCCGCGCCGGAGGCAGGAGTAGATGGTGCCGCCATCCGTAAAAGGCTCATTACCTATCGCGCATGTCCGCGCGCGACTCTTGATCACCCAGTCTTGACTCATGATGCTAGTTCTCCTTGCCGTCGCGCGGCGCTTTTGCGTCCACGGCGGACCGCCTCGATGAACACGGAGGCCACCGCGAGGCCTAACCCGGCGCCCGCCCACCACGTCAGGCCGCGAAGCAATTGTTGCATATGTTCCGGCCGGGCGCGGGTGATATCGAGTTCCACCGGCGCCAGGGCCAGCATGGCGCTACCGGTCGCGCCGAGCATAATCACCGCCAGGGCCAACCCGCCCGCATGCCTGAACTTCATAACCGGCTGAACAACTCGCGGTGCTTGGTGAAATACAGATAACCCGAAGCGACGGTGACGATGGCCACCGCCAGGGAAATGGCATGTGCGGCATAGGGAAAGATAAAATCAAACTGCGCCTGCACCTTGACCTCGAGCAGGGGAAGCAAATCGCTCCGCAAGGAAAGCCCGATCAACAAAATCACAATCGCCACAATCTGCCATACCGTTTTGTGTTTGCCCCAGCGCCCGGCGCTGATCACCATGCCGCGGTTGACGGCCAGCAAACGCAGACCGGTGACCAGAAATTCCCGCGCGATGATGACGACTACGATCCATGCCGGCACCAGCGGCACCACTTTGATGCCGCCGGCCAACGCGCCACGATGAAGAAACGTGCCGCTGTGGGCGATGGCGATTTCGGTGAAGCTGATGAACACCGCGCACACCATGATCTTGTCGGCCAGGGGATCCATCAACTGGCCGAACGGTGTGATCAGGTTGCGGCTGCGGGCGTAATGACCATCGAGATAATCGGTGATGCCCGCCGCCGCGAACACAAGCAGGGCCAGGGTCTTGCTCAGCGGAAACGATACGGTCAGCAAGAGCATGATGATGCCGACCATAACCAGGCGGCTGACCGTCATGATATTGGGAAGATTCACGGTTCGTTCTCTTTCGTCACGGGGATGTCCAGGTATTGCGCGGGCGGCTCTTCCAGAATGGCCTGTGGATTGAGCTCCGGCGCCGAGGCCGATGGTTCCGGCGAGCTTTGGCCGAGGCGGGCCACGCAGCGACCGGCCATCGTTAACAGCAAAACCAGGAGCGAGGTCACGATGACCATTGGCACATACGGCGCGATGAAGCGTCCGGCGGCGCGAAGTTTTTCCCCCGCGGCTTGGGCAAGCGCCTTGGCGGCCAGATGGCGCCGGACGACTGGTGGCGCCGGGGGGGCGGACGGGGCCGTTTTTTTGGGCGCCGCCTTGGGCTCGGGCCGGGCGGGCGGATTCACATACGTGTCGACATAGATCTGGATCAACGGGGCGGGATCGATGCCGAGATAATTCGCGTAGATGCGAATAAATCCCTTGGCATACGTTGGTGCAGGCATCTTGGAGAAGTCGTTGTTCTCCATCATTTGAAGATGCTGGATCTTGATGTGGGTAAGGGAGGCCGCCTTGGACAAATCCACGTTTTTGCGTTCGCGCGCCGCCCGAAAAATTTGTCCGATATTTTCCATGCCCTAGGTTGATTCCTGCTGTTGGTCCGGATGTGACGGCACCTCGCCGTCGAGATCAATCAGAATCTCGCGGGGATCCGCACCCTGGGCCGGACCCACAATGCCCCGCTGCTCAAGAATGTCCATGATGCGGGCTGCCCGTGTATAGCCGATCCGGAGGCGCCGTTGCAACGACGAGGTGGAGGCGCGCTTGGTCTGGCGGATAATTTCGACGGCGGACTCGAGCAGGTCGTCGCTGTCGTCGAGCTCGGGCAGATCGGCGGATGAGCTTTCAATCTTCTTGTGAATTTCCTGCTCAAACACCGGTTGGTGGCCTTGGGCCTTGATGAAATCGACCACCTGGTGAATTTCGTTGTCGCTGGTGTAGGTGCCTTGTGCGCGGGTAAGCTTGCCGCTGCCCGGCGAGAGAAACAGCATGTCGCCCTTGCCGAGCAGCTTGTCGGCGCCCGAGGCGTCGAGAATGGTGCGGCTGTCGACCTTTTGCGCAACCTGGAAGGAGATGCGCGAGGGAAAGTTGGCCTTGATGGTGCCGGTGATGACATTCACCGACGGCCGTTGTGTCGCGATGATCATGTGGATGCCGGTCGCCCGCGAGAGTTGGGCGAGGCGGGCGATATAACCTTCGATTTCCGCCTGCGCGACCATCATCAGGTCGGCCAATTCGTCGATGACGATGACAATATACGGAACCCGATCCGGAAGTTTTTCCTCGGCCGGTGGTGGGGGCACGGCGGCGTCGCCGAACAACTCCTCCTGCTTCACGATGGGCCGGTTGTTGTATCCCTTGATATTGCGCACGCCGGCCTTGGCAAAAAGCTTGTAGCGTTTTTCCATTTCGCTGATCGCCCAGCGGAGGCCGTGGCTGACCTTTTTCGGATCGGTGATCACCGGCACGATGAGGTGGGGCAGGGCGTTGTAGTTCGAGAACTCGACAATTTTCGGATCGACCAGCATCAACTTCATCTGGTCCGGCGTGCGGGCCATCAGCAAGCCGGTCAGGATGGAATTCATGCACACCGTCTTGCCCGCGCCGGTGGCGCCAGCGATCAGCATGTGCGGCATTTCGGCGAGGTCGGGCACCAGCACATGACCGCCGACATCCTTGCCGAGCGCCAGCGGCAGGGCGGCTTTGCCGCTTTGCCATTTCGGACTTTCCACAATTTCGCGGAAATAGACGGTGGTGGTGGTGGAGTTTGGAATTTCAATGCCGACCACGCCCTTGCCGGGAATGGGCGCCTGAACCCGGATGCTTTCCGCCTTCATGGCCAGGGCGATGTTGTTGCTGAGGCCGGTGATTTTCTCGAGCCGGACGCCGGGCGCGGGAAGCAACTCGTAGCGGGTGACGACGGGTCCGGTTTCCACGTTGGTGACTTCGACATCGATGCCGAATTCGGCAAGCGTCTCTTTCAGCACCTGTCCGCTGTGTTGACCGTCCGACGAGATTTCCCGCTCTGCGGCGGGAGGCAACGGATCCAAGAGGGAGAGCGGGGGTAGTTTGTATCCGGTGAGATTTTCCGGCAGCGCGGGTGGGATGAATGGCGCCTCCACCGGCGCGGGCTTCTCGATTTTTTTCTTTTCGGGCAATAGCGGTTTGGGTTTAGGCGGTGGCGGTAGCTCTTCCTCGTCGATTTCCTCCGCCTCGTCCTCTTCCTCGACGGGTTCCGGTTCTTTTTTCGGCGCCGGTTCCGCTACGCGCGCGCGTGCCGGTTTTGCCGGCGCTTGCATGGACTCCTCCAGCTTGCGCCGCATTTTGGCGAGCTTCTTTTCTTCTTCTTCCAGCAGTTCTTGCCGGTCCATGCGGCTGCGCCGCCAGTGCATGATGCGCTCAATAATCCATGACACGCCCTGGTTCATTTTCAGCCAGATCACCGCGGGGTGAACTTCCATCAGCATCACGAGGCTTACGGTAAAGAAAGCGGTGGTCAGAATTCCGGTACCGACGGCGCCGATCATGTTGATGAGCAGGCGGTGTGTGAGCAGTTCCCCGAGAATGCCGCCGGGAAAACCGATGTTCAGTCGATCGCAGGCGTTGAGCCAGACGGCGCGGTTCAATTCCAGGAAAAGGCCGGTTGAAATCACCAGACCCAACGCCCAGGCCATCCGGCGCACGGCGCCCGTGCCCGGTTTGAGCAGCATGAACAATCCCGTGTACAGGAGTCCGGCCGGAATCAGGTAGGCGGACAATCCGAGCACCAGAAAAAGAATGTAGGACGTCCAGGCGCCAACCGGACCAATAAAGTTGGCGGGCGGATCATTCGGCGGCGAACTCAGCACCGAAATGTCCCGCCACTCGTAGGAAAGCATGCCGAGCAACATCAGCGTGCCGGCCGCTATCAGCATGATACCTGCCGCCTCCAGCCAGCCGGATCGCATCACTTCTTTTTTTACCGCCATAATCGCGGTCATATCATCACATTTGGCATCGCATTGCAACGGTCTAGCACACGGGCCGGGGGCGAAAGCGGCGGGTGGACATGCGTGGCCGCTCCGGCGCCACCGCATGCCGCATAAATGAATGGCGCGCGATCAGCGGCGGCGGTAAACTCGGTACGATGCCCCATACCCGACATCGCACATGGATTGAGATCCAGAAAAAACAGGCCGGCTTTCATCATCCCGCCATGCGGAATCATCTGGATGCCGAATGGGTGCCGAATGCGGATGTCATCGAGAGCGAGGCGTGTTTATTGATCCGCCTGGAGATTGCTGGCGTGGAGCGCGAGTCAATCCAGGTGATCGCCACCCATCTCGCCCTGATTGTTTCCGGTCGGCGCGGTAATCCCACCGCGGGCGGCACGCAAGCGGGTTTCCGTTACCACCAGATGGAAATCGAATACGGACCGTTCGAGCGGGTCCTGCCGCTTCCATTTGCCGTGGACCCGTCCGCGGGCCGGGCCCGTCTTCACCACGGTTTGTTGGAGATTGAACTGCCCCGGGCCCGGGCGACGTCCAAACAGAAAACCCTGATTGCGATAAAATGGTAACCAGAAAAAAGAAAAACCGGAGCGGCCGCGCGCCGCGGGCGGCTTTGCCCGCAGGCCATGGCCACACGAACGATTACGTGCCGCTGGTGTCCGCCCCCGATGAACATGTGCCGGCGATTCTCCCGGTGCTGCCGCTGGTCGACCTCGTGTTGTTTCCCGGGATGATTGTCCCGCTGATCATCAATAACACGCGCTCGGCGCGGATGATCGACGATACCGCGGCCGGCAGCCGGTTCTTTTTCGCCGCGCTCATCGCCCGCAAGGATGTACCCGATGA
Source organism: uncultured Verrucomicrobiota bacterium (assembly GCA_964470065.1). GTDB lineage: Bacteria > Verrucomicrobiota > Kiritimatiellia > CAIVKH01 > CAIVKH01 > CALMUP01. The sequence goes on from CAYYAR010000022.1 coordinate 7,252, forward strand.
AAAGGTGGCATGGAGCGATCTGCATCCCGCCGGATGCGTTGGCCGCCTGATCAAGATGCTTAAATTTCCCGACGAGACCATCCGCGTGCTTGTGCAAGGGGTTTCGCGCGCGGTCATGACCGAGGCCTCGGCCGAGCAGCCCTACATCAGCACCCACTTCGATCACATGGCCGATGCCGCCGAGGAGTCGATTGAGCTTTCGGCCATTGCCCGGAACGCATCCCAGTCGTTCCTGGAGATTGTCGCGCTTTCCCCGACGCTGCCCGATGAATTGAAAATTGCCGTCATCAATACGGAGGAACCGGGGCGACTGGCCGACCTCATCGCCGCCAACCTCAATATGCCCTTGGCCGACCGTCAGAAATTGCTGGAGGAGCCAAGTCCCAAAGGCCGGTTGGTGATGCTGTTGCCGCTGCTCACGCGCGAGCGCGAGGTGTTGCGGCTGGGTATGGAAATCCAGACCCAGGTAACGCAGTCGATCACGCAGAACCAGCGCGAGCATTTCCTGCGCGAGCAATTGACGGCCATCCGCAAGGAGTTGGGCGAACAGGACCGCAACCAGCTTGATCTCGAAGAGAAAATAAAAACCGCGGGCATGCCTCCCGATGTCGAGAAAATCGCCCACAAGGAAAAGGAGCGCCTGGGCGGCATTCCGCCCGCCTCGCCGGAGCACGGGGTGATTCGCACCTACCTTGAACTGCTGACCGATCTGCCCTGGAACAAAATGACCGAGGATCACATGGTCATCGCGGATGCGCGCAAGATTCTCGACGAGGAGCATTATGATCTCGCCCGGATCAAGGAGCGGATTCTCGAGTTTCTGTCGGTCTTGAAGCTGAAGAAAAACTTGAAGGGACCCATCCTGTGTTTCACCGGGCCTCCCGGTGTGGGCAAAACCTCGCTGGGCCAGTCGATTGCCCGGGCGCTTGGGCGCAAATTTATCCGCATGTCGCTCGGCGGCATGCGCGACGAAGCGGAGATCCGCGGACACCGCCGCACCTACATCGGCGCGATGCCGGGGCGCATCATTCAGAACATCCGCAAGGCCGGCACCCGCAACCCCGTGTTCATGCTTGATGAGATCGACAAGGTCGGCATGGATTTTCGCGGCGACCCGGCCTCGGCCTTGCTCGAAGTGCTCGATCCCGAGCAAAATTACACCTTCACCGATCATTACCTCGATGTGCCCTTCGACCTCTCCTCGGTCCTGTTTATTGCGACGGCCAATGTGCTCGACACCATTCCGCTGCCGTTGCGCGATCGCATGGAGGTGATCGAGTTGCCGGGGTACACGCAGGAGGAAAAAATCCAGATCGCCCTGCAGCATCTGGTCAAGCACCAGGTTGAACAGCACGGCCTGACGCCGGCGCAACTCCGCATTCCGCGCGCGACCATCGCGCGGATCATCGCCGGTTACACGCGCGAGGCCGGTGTGCGCAATCTTGATCGCGAGCTCGCCAACATTTGCCGCAAAGCTGCGCGCAAGGTGGTGGAAGGCCGGCGGGACAAGATTACCGTCCATGCCGATCACCTGAAAGATTGGCTCGGGCCGGTCAAGTTCGATGCCGAGGTCGCCGAGAAGTCGCTGGATCCTGGCGTGGCCACCGGACTGGCCTGGACCCCGGTGGGCGGTGACATTTTGTTTATCGAGGCCACGCGCATGCCCGGCAAGGGGAATTTGATTTTGACCGGATCGCTGGGCGATGTAATGAAGGAATCGGCGCGGGCGGCATTAAGTTATCTGCAATCGAATGCGGACCGGTATCATCTGAAGGATGTATTGACGGAGAAGCAGGATCTGCACGTGCACGTGCCGGCGGGGTCTATTCCCAAGGACGGCCCGTCGGCCGGTCTGGCCATGACCATGGCCATGCTCTCCTTGTTTGGCGGAAAACACGTGCCGGCCCGCCTGGCCATGACCGGCGAGATTACCTTGCGCGGCAAGGTGATGCCGGTGGGCGGCATCAAGGAAAAGGTGTTGGCGGCGGCGCGCGCCGGCATCACCCATGTCGTGCTGCCAACCGGCAACCGGCGCAACTTCGAGGAGATTCCCGAAGAAATCAGAAAAAAAATCAGATTCACATTTGTCGAGCAGGTCGAGCAAGCGGCCACGCTGCTCGCGAGCACACGCGCGGGTCGCGCCGGGTGAGGGTGACGCGGGCATGAAAAAAGTGATCACGACATGCGTTTGTGGTTGTGCGCTGGCCGTGTCCGGTATTTCCGGCGCCTACGCCGGCACACTTTTCGATCCGGTGATTCAAGCCTTGCCGGATATTCCGCTGGTTGTGCAGGGCGATTTGACGCGCCGCGACGAACACGGGGATGCCGTGAAGGTTTTGCGCGTGGAGATGGTGCTTGATTGGAAGGCGGAGGTGCCGACCGCGCGCTACACGGTGCGCGATGCGTTCGGCGACACGCTGGAACATCTCGCCATCACGTGGAGTCATCCCGGATCGCCCGGGTACCAGTATCTCGAAGGTTCGCCCCTTCGCGCGGCACCCCTTCCGCCTCTGAATCAGTCCATTCAGGACACGGATGTCACATGGCTTGATCTCAGTCTGTCGTTTTTGTGGTGGACCGGCGGTGTCCGGCAAGGCGAGGCGGACGTGCGCGGACGGCTTTGCGATGTGGTGGATGTGTCCGCGCCCGGGGGATATCCGGCCGACTTCGACGGCATGCGCTTATGGCTCGATCGCAAGATCGGGGTGGTCATGCGCGCGGAGGGTTACGATCGCGCGGGCGCGCTGGTGCGCCGCATGGACGTCAAAAGCTTCAAAAAAATCAATGGTCGATGGGTGATCAAGGATATCGAATTTCAGCGCTTTCCGGAAAAAACAAAAACCAGCCTGCGCGTGCACGATGTGAAGGAGCGCGAGCGGTTTGAGTTGCCGGAACGATAGGTGGCCCCAAACGGGGCGAGGAACTTTTTCCGCGCATGCTTGGTTGTTCCGGCGGGGCTGCCGTCCTAAAAATTCATACCCGCACCCAGCATGAATGCGGTGTAGGAGTTTTCGATGCCGGCGACATCCTCCTCGGCATAATATTCACCGGTGGAATAATCCACCAGTTCCATATCGCCAATAATCAGGTCGATGGTTTGGTGCTGGATCGAGGCGGTGAAGAAGATGTTGTTCTTCCAGTCATAACGCACCTCGGCGCCCACGCCGAACATATCTCCGCCTTCAAAGGTCTCGTGAAACTTGATGGTGCGGGCAATGTGGTGATCCCAATCCTCGGCCGCAACCACCGGACTCCACACGACATAGCCCGAGGTGGTGAACCGTTCGTGCCGGTAGTCGACGCTCAAGCCGAGATACGGCATGCGGAATTCCTGCTCGTAATCGATCAGGTTTTCGCCGCCAAGATCGATCGGGATGTAGAAATAATCCGAATACAGCGCATACACGCCGCGGTCCTCCCACGTCCAACCATTCTGCTTGTAGCCAAGCATGGCCCGCGTGGTGATGCTTTCCCGGACAAGAAAATCCCAAGCCATGTTGATGTCAAAGATGTAGCCCTCGGTGACATCCACCTCGGAAAGCGAGTATTCGGTTGGTGCGGACGAGTTGGGATCAAACCAGTCATAATTATCCATCTCGCCAGAACCTTCGGTGAGAGCCATCCACAGTCCGCCATTCAGCGTGAGGTCGGGAAGAACGCGCACGGAAACCTGGCCGCCGCCCATGACGACATCCTTCAAGTCCCAGTCGAGACGGCTCAGTTGGCGGCGGCTGCCATCGGCCGGTTCGTAATAATAGACATGCTCTATGCCTTCGCCCTGAAGCAGGCCGACCGAAGCAGCGCCAGCGACCTCGACGCCATGGCCACGTGACGGCCCGGCCATGGTTCCGGCTTGAAAGGCGTGTGTCACGGGTGACAACAGGATCAAAACAGCAGACAGGCGGAGGCGCACGTTCATGGATTCTCCTTTGTAACGTTTTAGTCGAATTGCTTTCATGCTAGACCCAACTTCCGGTGCGGGCAATCTATTCCTCCGGGCGGTTGCCAACCCATTGCTTGCATTCTGCGCTTGATCTGCAATCCTTGAACCGTTGCTGATGAAACATGCGAGGAAAGCGGTATGATCGATCCATGGGTGGCGGAATGGCTTAACATCGTCGGCCGTTGGATCCACGTCATCGCCGGCATCATGTGGGTGGGCAACTCGATGCTGTTCAACTGGCTCGACCGCAGTCTGATCCCGCCGCAGGAAAATGATTCCCGCACCATCGGTCGGACGTGGCTGTTGCACGGCGGCGGATTTTATTTCGTCGAGAAATACACGTCGAACGAAGTGCCATCGGTGCTGCACTGGTTCAAGTGGCAGTCCTACACGACGTGGATCACCGGGTTCATTCTTCTGGTTGCCGTGTATTATCATGACGGCGGATCCTTTCTTCTGCCGGCTGGTTCGGACTGGCCTCCCGCGCATGCCCTATACCTCGGCTTGGGCATGGTGTTTGGCGGGTTTCTCGTGTACGACCTTTTTTGGCGGACGCCATTTGCCCGGCATCACGGCGTCGTGGCGGGACTGGTCTCGCTCGCCATTCTTTTCTGGGTGACCTACGCAATCCACCAGGTTTTCACCGGACGCTCGGCGTATCTGCATGTCGGCGCCATGCTGGGCACGTTCATGGCCGGGAATGTGTTCTTTCACATTATCCCCTCGCAGAAGGCGCTGATCCGTCAGATCAAAGAGGGTGGCGGTTACAACAAGGATCTTTCCTGGCGGGCGAAGTCGCGTTCAATTCACAACAACTACTTCACCTTTCCGATGATATTCACTATGGTCAGCAACCATTTTGCCGGCCTCTTCGGACATCAGCTGAATTGGTTGCTGCTCATTATCATTATGCTGGCCGGGGCGTTGGTGCGCCACTTTTTAAATATTCGCTGGCAATTTCCGCGCTGGCGAATGGGCATCGCCGGCACATTGGGTGCGGCGGCGCTGGCCATTACGCTGATCATGTATCCGGCGAAATCGACCGGCTTGGTGGCCGTGAGCGAGGATCTTGGCGAGCCCGTCTCGTTTGGCGAGGCCCGGGCAATCGTCAACAAGCACTGCATTTCCTGCCACTCGGCCTGGCCGACCATCCCCGGCATGCTTGCGGCGAACAAAGGCGTGCATTATGACCGGCCCGAGGAAATCCAGAAGCACGCGCCGAATATGTACAAACAGGCGGTTGAGGTGCCGATCATGCCCATGGGAAATATGACCGGCATGACCGAGACCGAGCGCGAGGTTCTCGGGCGCTGGATTAAACAGGGCGCCAAGCTCGAATAATCAGCGCTGAACCGAATCCACCCACGCGGTGGTTCGTCCGCCCACGGTGCCGAACCGGATGGCGCGGCCACGATGATCCGTCGCGCCTTTCGTTTTGCCCCAGCGGTAATGAAAAAGCCAATGTTCCGGAAAACGCGCATCATCCGATCCGACCCGTACGGCGTGATCGATGATTTTCTTCAGGCGCAGGCGGAGGGTTTTTATTTCCGATGCGCTGAGTTTGTGGGCGCGCCGGCGCGGATCAATCCCGCTCTGATACAACACTTCGTCGGCAATCCAGTTGCCCACCCCCGCGCTGAATGACTGGTCGAGAAGAACGGCTTTGATGGGCGCTTTGCGCTTGCCCAGTTCCTTCTCAAAAAAGGCGAGGCCCGGCATGTCGTGCACCGGATCAAAGCCAAGCAGGCTGATCGGCGGTTCGCCCGCGGGATTGTGGCGCAAACGGATTCGTCCGAGCCGGCGCGGATCGCGCAGTGCCACGCGCACACCGTGATCAAACTCCAGTTCGATTTTCCAGAAGCGCGGTCGTTCGCTTTCGTCTTGATAGACATGCAACCAGCCGGTCATGCCGAAATGAAAGAGCGGCCAGGGCCGGCGATCCAGCTCCATCCACAGATGTTTGCCGCGGCGGTGCAGATCGATCATCCGGCGCTTGGTCAGTGCGCGGATCACATCCGCGGGCGTCACGCCATCGTAGACGATCGGGTCGTCCACCGTCCGCACTTGGCGGATGACATGTCCGCGAGCGGCCTTCACCACCGCGCGCCGCGCGGTCTCAACCTCCGGAAGTTCTGGCATGGCGGGATCACAGATTTGGTGGCCAGACTCGGAATCGAACCGAGGACACAAGGATTTTCAGTCCTTTGCTCTACCAACTGAGCTATCTGGCCTCAAGATGAAGCCCCAAATACTTAGGTAAACAGGGCCATTTGTCAACCGGATGCTTCGATTTTGTCACTCCGCGCCATGACGGAATTTTGAGTTTGGGTTTTTTGATGCGGGACCGCTATCTTTTGAGCCATGTACCGGCTTCTTTTTATTAACGGCAACCTCAAGGGCAAGCGACTGACGATTCAGCAGGGAAACCTGCTGATCGGCCGGGGCGAAGAGTGTCATGTCCGCCTGGAGGATGACGAACGGGTGGCCGAACATCATGCGATCATCGAATACCGGAAAAGCGGCCCGGTCATCCGCCTGCTCGATCCCGCCCGCGGGCTCGAAGTCAATCAGGCGCCGGTGTCGGAACACCCGTTGCGCCATGGCGACAGCATCGGGGTGGGCGGCACGATCATGGAGTTTCACGCTGCCCGTGCGAAAGCGCCGCCCCGCCAGCACCGCCGCTTCAGTAAAATGCAAGCCGTCTCCATTCTCGCCATCACGCTGGTGGTGCTCTTGCAACTCGGTTTTGTGATTATTTTTCCACTGTGGCAGAAAACAGAAACAGTCGATGCGCCTTTTTTGCCTGAGCCGGAAGAGGAGGAGTCGCTTGTGAGCGAAAATCCGCCGGCTCCGCCCCCGGCCGTCCCGGATGTGGCTTCCGTAAAACCAAGCGTAACCGACGTGATAGCACCGCCGATCCTCGCCCCGCCTGTCGAAAAAGTCCCCGCCCCGCCTCCTGAGCCGGAGAAAATCGCGGAGCCGCTGGACCTATTGAAGCCCCAAGCGGTCAGCCTCGTAAAGGATGCGTTGCAACAAATCAAACAGAAGAACTATATGGATGCCGACAATATGTTGCACCGCGCGCAACTGTTGTCGCCCGACTACCTGCCCGCCTGGCGGGAGCGAGCGAAGCTTTTTGAAGAGCGGCAAATGTTTCGCGAGGCGGCCGGCCAGTGGTCCAGCATCGCGGAAATAGCCGTCGATGCGGCGGGCAAGGATGACGCCCGGGCGCAGGTCGACCGCCTGCGTGGACTCGAGCAGGCCGAGGCATCCACCGAGGCGCCGGAAAGAGGGATCAGCGAGGAAGTCGAGGGGGGCGAAAAGAAAATCCGGATTCTTTCCGTCGAACGCGGAAAATTCAACCAGACGGAAGAATACCAGGAAATGCGCGTGCTTCGCATCTCGCTCCGCCCCCGCGCCGAGGAGGGCGACATTGTCAGCAGCCGGGTTCGCGTGGAGGTGGAATTTTTTGATCAAGTCAAGAGCTCGATGCGGGTGGTGCCGACGCGGGCGAATGTGGTCAAGGACGGGCTCGTTGTGCAGGGCGATTGGCCCGCCGGCGAGGCGCGCACCCTGACCGCGGCCTATGTCGTGCCGCACGGTTTTCGCGAAAAGGAATTTTCCCAATCAGGCGAGCATCGCGAGTTCCACGGCTACCGCGTTTCCTTGTATTACCGCAACAAACTGCAAGAGCGGTATGCCAAACCCAACCGGTTGATGGATTATTAACCGGGCGGTCGATCCGCCTTCGCAAACGAACAACGCCCGATCGGCGTCTTGTCGTGATACCACAATTCGAAATCCGTGCGCTCCTCCGGCGCCGGCACCAGCGGAGGCACCTCGGTAAACCGCCGGTCGGCCCGCATGATGTCGGCTATCTCCTCGAAGTAAGGCAGATGATCGGTGGCCACATGCGCCACACCGCCGGGCTCGAGTGTCCGGTGCAGTGAATCGACAAACCGCGGGTTGAACAGCCGGTGCTCGTGGTGGCGTTTTTTAGGCCAGGGGTCGGGAAAGAAAATATAGTAGGTGCGGATACTGTTGGCCGGGATCAGGTAACTGACCGCGTAGTACCCTTCGATGCGCATGAGGCGGACGTTGGTCAATCGGCGTCTTTGCGCCTTCAAATCGATTTTGCGAATGCGCTTGAGCATGCGATCGATGCCGAGAAAACGAATCTCCGGGTGCGCTTTGGCGCGGGCGAGCAGAAAACGGCCCTTGCCGCAGCCGAGGTCGATCTCCACCGGCCCGGCGCCGGGGAAAAACGCTGCGAAGTCGACCGGGTGGAGCCAGTCCTCCGGGATGTGGCGCAATGATTGACGCTGGGTCTTGGTTAGTGGCAATGTCTTGTCTTTTTCTTTGATGAATTGAACAACTATGCGGGAACGACTGGAACAACTCGAGGCGTATATACTCTCGATCATCGAGGAGCGCCAGCAGGGAAAGCGTCATCTCCCCATCCGGATCTTTCTCCGCGTCTTGTCGATGATCTTTGCCACCCTGGTGCAGATCCGTCTTTTTCTTTTCCGTCACGGCATTTTCCGTCCCCACACGCTCGGTTGTCAGGTCATCAGCATCGGCAACCTGACGGTGGGCGGCACCGGCAAGACCCCGATTGTCGAGATTTTCGCCCGCACGCTTCAAAAAAGCGGGCGCAAGGTCGCGATTCTGAGCCGCGGGTATAAAAAGGACGAGGCGCCATTTGTCGAGCGACTGATCAACAAGGTCACCCTCCGGGAAAAGGTCACGCCGCCGCGCGTGGTCTCCGATGGCGAGAGGTTGTTGCTCGATTCCGCCATGAGCGGCGATGAGCCCTATATGTTGGCCAGCAATCTCAAGGATGTGGTGGTCGTGGTGGACAAGGATCGTGTGAAAGCGGGGGCGTGGGCGATCAACAAATTCGGTTGCGACACGCTCATCCTCGACGATGGCTTCCAGTATCTCAATCTCCGCCACCGGCTGGACATCGTGCTGGTTGACCGCACCAATCCGTTCGGCAACCGCAAGATGCTTCCGCGCGGCATCCTGCGCGAGCCGGTGGGCAACATCAAGCGCGCCGGCTTCATCTTTATCACCAAATCGAACGGTGATGGCGCCGAGGATTTAAAGAAAACCCTGCGTCAGTATAACTCCGGGGCGGAGATCGTGGAGTGCCGCCATTGCGCGCGATTCCTGAAGAATGTGTATTCCGACGAGATCAAGCCGCTGGATTTTCTCAAGGACCGCAAAATCGCCGCGATATCGGGCATCGCCAGTCCGAAAGGATTCGAGGACGAACTGGTACGTCTGGGCGCCAAGGTCATTTATCACAAGCGCTATGCCGACCATCACCGCTACAGCCAACAGGAGATTATCGACACGATCAACCGGAGTATCCAGCGCGGGGCGGAATTTGTCGTGACCACCGAGAAGGATGCCGTGCGCTTTCCCCGGATCGAGCGCCGCGATGTGCCGGTGTATTATTTGCGGGTGGAAATCGAAATGCTCAGCGGAGCCGAAGCGTTCCATGAATGGATCAACCGTATCTGCTTCCGCTAAATCCGGCGGGCGCGACCTCGTTGTCAGTGTCAACTGGATCGGCGATGCCATTATGGCGATGCCGGCGCTGCAAGTGTATCGCCGGCTTCATCCGGATATTGAAATCGTGGTGTTGGCCCGCGGTGCGCTGGCCGATGTGTGGTCGTTGCACGACGCGCCGGATCGCGTAATCCGTTACGATGGTCGACCGGATCTCTTTCATCCATTGTACCGTCAATTGCGGGTGGAGCAATTTTCCACCGCGTGGATGTTGCCGAACTCCTTCCGCTCCGCGTGGATGATGTTCCGGGCCGGCATTCCGCGCCGCATCGGCGTGGCCGGGGGGTTGCGCCGGCCACTACTGACGGAACGGCGCGCGGGCGCGCCTGCGGATAAGACACATCAGGCGTGGGAATACCTCGCGCTGATGGCGCCCGGGGAAAAACTTGCGGAACTTCCATGGCCAGGATTGACGCTGGGCGATAAACTTCGCGACGCGGTCGCCACGAAATTTCCCGCGCCGGGCGGTCCGGTTATCGGATTGATTCCCGGCGCGGCGCGCGGCCCCTCCAAGCGCTGGCCGGCGGAGCATTTCACGTCGTTGGCCACAATGTTTGTGCGCGATGGCTATGCCGTCGACCTTTACGGCGGGCCGGATGACCACGCGTTGTGCGCGTCGATTCGTGCCGCCGCCGGCGGGAACATCAGAAATCTTGCCGGACAAACCAGCATCAAGGAGTGGGCGGCGCTCATGAGTGCATGCGCGCTGGTGGTCGCCAACGATAGTGGCGGCATGCATCTCGCGGCGGCGTTGGGGCGTCCGGTGGTCGCGCTGTATGGCATCACCGATCCGGAACGCACCGGGCCGATTGGCAAGCGTTGTGTCATTCTGCAAAACAGCGGCCGCCGCTCGCGCGACATCGCCCGCGACTCCGCCGAAGCCGTAAAAAGTCTCGCTTCGATTCACCCGGAAGCCGTATACGAATCTTTGCAGGCTTTGCTTTGAGGAAGTATTTTATATGAACGGCAATAATTCTCTGGTCGAACAAAGAATTCTAACCGTGCGCGGGCAGCGGGTGATGTTGGATTCGGACTTCGCCAAGCTTTATGAAGTGCCGACCCATAGGTTCAACGAGGCGGTCAAGCGGAACGCGAATCGCTTTCCGGGAGACTTTGCGTTTCCTCATGCGCCACAAGAGGTTACAATCTTGATATCGCAAAATGCGATATCAAGATCAGGACACGGAGGGCGACGAAAACTGCCTTGGGTCTTCATGGAGCATGGTGCCGTGATGGCGGCAAATGTGTTGAACAGCCCGAGAGCCGTAAAGATGAGCGTGTTCGTGGTGCGAGCTTTCATGAAAATGCGTGAACAGCTTTTGTCCCGCGCCGAGTTGGAGGCGCGCTTGTCGCAAATAGAAAATGTGCTGCTTGCACACGACGACCGCATACGCGAACTGTTTGATCAAATTCAGCCGCTGCTTCTACCGCCGCCCGATCCGCCGTCGAAGCCGATCGGGTTCAGCGTGAAAGAAAGTCGCGCGCATTACGGAACAAACAAAGCAAAAAGATGATGACCGCCAAATCCAACGCCTGGATTGTTTATCAACGCTTGCTCGGTTACGCCTTTCGCTATCGCGGGCGGCTGCTCGCCGGCTTGTTGTGCGGGATCGCGTATGGCGCGTCGAATGGCGCGATGATGTGGGTGCTCAAGGGCGGCTTTGATACCGTGTTTGACATCAACAAACTGCCCCTCCGCGACATTTTATTTTTTGTGCTGCTGCTTCCGGTGGTCGGGTTTGTGCGGGGCGCATCCGAGTATGGCAGCAAGTATCTCGTCCAGTGGGTCGGCAACCGCGTGGTGCTGGACCTGCGCGATGCAATGTTCGCGCACCTGAATCGCCTTTCGCTCGGCTATTTTGTGCAGAGCCGCACCGGCGAAGTCATCTCCCGCATCACCAACGACACCACCGTGGTGCAGAACTCCGTTTCCACCACCATCGAGGACATCGCCAAGGAGCCGATGACGGTGGTGGCGATGCTGGTGTACATCCTCACCCTCGACCCGATGCTCGCGCTCATCAGTTTGATTCTTTTTCCGGTCTGCATTGTGCCGGTGATTTTGTTCGGGCGCAAAGTGCGGCGTTACGCGCGCGAGTCGCAACAGCGCATCGCCGATCTGGTGTCTATTTTGCAGGAGGGCGTCTCGTGCGTCCGCATTGTCAAGGCCTTCGGCATGGAAGAGTACGAGCAAGGGCGCTTCCATCGCCAGAACACCACCTTCTTCAGCCGGATCATGAAGGTCACCCGTGCACGTGCCGCGATTGAGCCGATTATTGTGTTCATCACGACCATTGGCTTTAGCTTGTTGCTGGTCTATGTGTGGGTGGTGGATATGACCGCGGGCGAATTCATCACGTTTGCCGGGGCGATGATGATGCTCTACACGCCGGTGAAAAAGTTGAGCCGCGTGCACTTGCAGATCGAACAGGCGGCGGCCGCGGCCGAGCGCATTTTCGAGGTGCTCGATGCGCCGGTGGATGTGGCGGACCGGGCGGATGCCAAGGCGTTCGCGGAGCCGGTGCGAGCGATCACGTTTGATCTTGTGAATTTTTCCTACGGCGACAAGCCGGTGCTTCGTGATGTTTCGCTCGAAATCGCCGCCGGCACGCGGGTGGCCATCGTCGGCGGCTCCGGCGCGGGCAAGACGACGCTGGTCAGTCTGTTGCCGCGTTTTTATGACCCGGTGGATGGGCGTATTGAAATCAACGGGCGCGACATCCGCGACTTCACGCTCGCGTCCTTGCGCCAGCAGATCGGGCTCGTCACGCAGGATACCGTGCTCTTCAACGATACCGTGGCGAACAACATCGCGTACGGCACCAGCAACGCCTCGCGCGAGGCCATCGTCGAGGCGGCGAAGCGCGCGAATGCCGACGATTTTATCACCGCCATGCCCGATGGTTACGACACCGTGATCGGCGAGCTCGGATCGCGCCTCTCCGGCGGACAGCGTCAGCGCCTCGCCATTGCGCGGGCGATCCTTCGCAATCCGCCGATCATGCTGCTTGACGAAGCGACCAGCGCGCTCGACACCGAATCGGAAAGGCTCGTGCAGTCCGCGCTGAACGAATTGATGCGCGATCGCACCGTTTTCGTGATTGCGCATCGCTTGTCCACCGTGATCAATAGCGATATCATCCTCGTCATGGATCAGGGGCGGATTGTCCAGTCGGGCCGGCACGAGGAGCTGCTGGCGCAGGGCGGTATTTACAAGCGCTTGTACGATTTGCAGTTTAACGACAAGCCGGCATGAAGGGGGCGGTGTTCAGTGTGCGGTGCTCGGGAAGGAGGCCTCGCGGAGCTCGGCCCTTCAAGGCCGGGCACCTTAAACGAAATCCTCCCCGAACACCCCCTTTCGTCAATTATCAACCTTGAATCTTTAACCTTCAACCGCACGAATGGAACCTCGCCGCATCCTTAGATCCGCGCTCCTCGTCGGCGCATTCACCTCCCTGAGCCGCGTGCTTGGCATGGTGCGCGACCTGCTCACCGCCGGCATGTTTGGCACCTCGCTCCCGATGTCGGCGTTCGTGGTTGCGTTCCGTATTCCAAATTTGTTCCGCCGCCTGTTTGGCGAGGGGGCCTTGTCGTCCGCGTTCATTCCGGTATTCATGGAGACGCGCAAAAACGAAGGCGAGGCGGCCGCGCATCAACTGGCCTCGCGCGTGTTGAGTTTGGCGGGTGTCGGGCTCGTTGTGCTCACGGCGGCAGGCATTCTCGCCGCGGGATTTCTTATGCGCGGCGCGGTGGAGGGGACCCAGCGGGCGATGATTTTGCCGCTCACGCAAATCATGTTGCCGTACATGATATTGATTTGCCTGGTGGCGTTGTGCGCGGCCATCCTCAATTCCTATCATCACTTCACCACGCCGGCGCTGTCGCCGAGTCTGATGAATCTCACATGGATTTTCACCGTGCTGGTTTTGTGTCCGCTCTTTGGCGACACCTTGGAGGAGCGTATCTATGGCCTCGCCTGGGGTGTGCTCCTTTCCGGCGTGATTCAGTTTGCCGTTCAGCTTCCGGCGCTCCGGCGGCAGGGATTTCATTATCAATTCACGGCGTCATGGAATGACCCGCGATTGTTCCGCGTTTTCCTGCTGATGGGTCCGGCCACGCTCGGCCTCGCCGTGACGCAAATCAATACGATGGTCAACAGCTTGATGGCGGCGTGGATCGGCCCGTGGGCGCCGGCGGCGCTATTTTACAGCGAGCGTTTGCTCTACTTGCCCCAGGGCATCCTGGCCACGGCGATGAGCACAGTGCTGCTTCCGGTATTTGCCGGGCATGCTGCGGACAATCGTCACGACGACATTCTCAAGACCATGAATCATTCGCTGCGTATGCTCATGTTTGTGATGACGCCGGCGGCGATCGGGCTGCTGGTGTTGTCGCGCCCGATCGTGCAGATGTTGTTTGAGTGGGGGCAGTTCGACGCGCGCTCGACGGACCTCACCACGCTGGCGCTTCAATGCTACGCGCCAGGACTTTTGTTTTTTAGTTTGTCCAAAGTCTTTGTGCCCGCCTTCTATGCGCACAAAGACACCAGGACGCCAGTCAAGGTGGGGATCGCGTGCGTGTTGTTGAATCTGACGCTGAATATTACTTTTATTTTGACGCTGCCGGCTGACATCAAACATGCCGGTCTCGCCGCGTCGACGGTGGTGGCCGAGATGTTCAGCGGATTTGTTCTCGCCTGGCTTGTGCACCGGCGGTTGGGTTCGCCGGGATGGCGCGAGATGATTGCCAGTGCGGGCAAAGCCATTGTAGCCGCGATCATCATGGGCGGGGTCATCTGGTTTATGCTGCCCGCGCTTATCAGCGCCATCGATGGCCGTTTGCCGTTCAAGCTTGTACAAATCATGGCGGTGCTGGCGACCATCGCCGGTGGAATAGCCGTCTATCTGGTCGCGGCACGATTACTTGGTTGTCCTGAATTGGGCGAAGTCGTTACCGCCATTCGCCGGCGCAAAAAACATGAGTGAGGGCGAGCAGGAGGTCATCTACCTTGATGTGGATGGCTTGCGACGGCGCTACGTCTTGTATCGTCCGCATCGCGTCGTGCTGAGCGGCGAGCAGACTCCGATGATCATCATGCTCGATGGCCGCGGAGGAACAGCATGGACCGCGATGCGCACCACGCGCTGGAATGACAAGGCCGACCGCGAGGGATTTATCGTCGTTTATCCGGAAGCCACGCGCATCGATCCCGAAGGTCCGCTGCATTACCTCGACAACCCACAAATGTGGAACGCCGGCTCGGGCGGAAGCGATGTGGACAGGCCCGCCATTGACGACCTGCGTTTCTTGCGCGCGGTCGTGGCGGATGTTCAAACGCGCGCGCGAATTCTTCATGGCTGTTGTTACATGGCGGGATTCTCGAATGGTGCGGCGATGGCTTATCGTTATGCGCTCACCTATCCGGAAACAGTGGCGGCGATTGCCCCCGTGGCCGGGCACCTCCGGTCCCACGACCTGATGATGCGCGAGCCGGTTCCGCTGATTTCCCTTTATGGCCGGCTTGATCCGCTGAGTCCTTACGAAGGCGGCGAGGTAAAGTTGCCGTGGGGCAAGGAGGAACGCCGGCCGGCGGCGATCGAATCGATTCATGCGTGGGCAGGGTTGTGCGGCCATAATCCGGCGGCGGGTGAAATTGTGAGCGAGCCGGGATTAAGCCGGTTGCGTTATGGGCGACGCGGCGCGCGCGACGAAATTGAATTTATCACCATCGATGGTTTGGGCCACGTCTGGCCGGGTGGTCACCGGCTGATTCCGGAATCGATCGTCGGGGCGTCCAGTCAGCGCATATGCGCGAACGACGAGATTTATGCTTTTTTCATGCGTCACCGGAGCGGGTGAGTTGCGCCTTGATCACGCGCGCCAGCACCGGGCCGATGCCGGACACCGCGGCGATTTCCTGCTCGCTCGCGCGGCTCAAGCGCAAGACCGAGCCGAAGTGTTGCACCAGCAATTGTTTTCGCTTTGCGCCGATGCCTTCAATCTCGTCGAGTACCGACTCGCGAATTTTCCTTGAACGCAGCGAACGGTGAAACGCAAGGGAGAAGCGGTGTGCCTCATCGCGTATCCGCTGCAACACCTTGAGCGCCGGCGAGTCCGCAGGCAGGCGTATCGGCGGCTTGCTCAGGGTAGTTTCGACGTACAGCTCTTCGAATTGTTTGGCCAGACCGGCGGTTGGCAGATGGCCGAGACCCAGCGCCTGCAATGCGTCACGCGCGGCCTTGAGCTGGGTCACGCCACCGTCGATCAATACGAGATCGGGCAGCGGTTGGCCCTCGTCGCGCAAACGCTGGTAGCGGCGGCCCACCACCTCGGCCATGGTGGCGGGGTCGTCGGCGCCGATCACCGTTTTCACTTTGTAGTGCCGGTAGCGTTGCGGCCGCGGCACGCCATGCACGGCACAGACCATGGCGGATACCGGCAGGCTGCCGCCCAGATTCGAATTGTCGAAGCACTCTATTACATCGGCGGGTCCGGGCAGATGTAATATCTGCTGAAGTTGCCCGGCCCCGGTCCGCGCCTCCTCCTGCTGCATCGACAAGTCGCGCAGGCCGCGACTGCGTTCGCGAATCGCCGACCACAACGCCGATATCGTATCGCGCAGCTCAGCAGCTTTCTCGTATTCCCGGGCCGCCGCGGCATCTTCCATCTGCACTTTCATTTCATCGAGGAGGTCCCGCCGCTCGCCGCGGAGAAAAGCCACCGCCTCCAGCACCTGTTGACGGTACTCCTCGCGGCTGATGCGGGCGATGCAAGGCGCGCGGCAAAACCGGATCACGTCGTTATGGCAGTGCTTGTAATCATCCTTGCCGGGTATGCGCGGACGGCAGGAGCGCAGGCCGAATTTTTTCTCGGCGTACTCCATGGCCGTCATGGCGGCGTCTGCACGGGCGTAGGGTCCGAGGTACGTGGCGCCGTCGTTCTTGCGGATGCGGCAGGGCTCAATGCGCGGGAAGGGATCCTCGAGTTGCACGCGCAACAACAGGAAGCGCTTGTCGTCCTTCATCAGCGCGTTGTAGTAGGGGCGGTATTCCTTGATCAGCCGCCCCTCGGTGATGACGGCGTCGGCATCGGAGCGTACGACGATGAAGTCGAAGTCATCGATGCTGTTGATGAGGCTGCGCAGTTTGGGAGGCGCCTTGGCGAGTGTGGATGGCTGAAAATAGTTTCTCACCCGCGAGCGCAACGAGGCCGCTTTTCCGACGTAGATGATTTTCCCGTTCCGGTCGCGCATGAAATACACCCCGGGTTTGTCGGGAAGAGCAGGCAGGCGCTTCTTGATTTTATCGGAAAGACTCATCGGACACCGGTTGAACTTTCAACATGCAACGCCCAACAATCAACACGCAACGATTATGTGCGGGACGAGGAGAGAATGATGACCGAGCGGCCGGGCGCATCGAGGACCTTGTGTTTGTCGCGCCAGGACGGTGCATCATGGGTTGTGTGCAATTCGAGGGTCCACGGCGTGCCGGGAGCGGGAGGCAGGCGGAAGTCGCATCCGTGATCCTCGCCATTGAAGGCGATGAACAAGTCCGGGCAATTTTCGGCCGCGCCGCTGTGGCGATGATCCCCGCTGATCCACATGGCGAGGCGGAGTCCGTGATGCCAGTCGGGATCGCCGCCCTCCGGGCCCAGCCAGTGCACGTCGGCGCCGTGGTGGCTTTCGCTCTGTCCGGCGAAAAACTTCACCCGGCGCAAGCTCGGAAAATTCTTGCGCAGGAAGATGAGCCGCCGCGTGAAGTGCAGCAGATCCTGGTTGTCATCGCACTGCCGCCAGTTGATCCAGTTGAGTTCGTTGTCCTGGCAGTAGGCATTGTTGTTTCCGTTTTGCGAACGGGACATTTCGTCGCCGGCCAGCATCATCGGCACGCCCTGGGAGAGCATGAGGGTGGCGAGGAAGTTTTTCTGCTGTTGAATCCGGAGGGCGTTGATACGGGCGTCGTTGGTATGGCCTTCATGGCCGAAGTTCATGCTGTGGTTGTGGTTTTCGCCGTCGCGATTATCCTCGTTGTTCTGCTCATTGTGTTTGTGCTCATAGCTCACGAGGTCACGCAGGGTCATGCCGTCGTGGCAGGTGATGAAGTTGATGCTTTTAAGCGGGGTCTGGCCGTCCTTGTTGTACAGATCGGCGCTGCCGGCCAGCCGGGTGGCGAAAGCGCCGAGCATGCCGCGTTCGCCCTTCCAGAAGCGGCGGACATCATCGCGGTAGCGGCCGTTCCACTCCGACCAGTGTTCGCTGGGAAAATCGCCCACCTGATAGGCGCCGGCCGCGTCCCATGCCTCGGCGATGATTTTGGTGTCGCGCAAGGCGGGATCCTCGGCGATCGATTCCACGATCGGCGGATTGGGAAGGATTTCACCGTTCTTGCCGCGGGTCAGGATGGAGGCCAGATCAAAGCGGAATCCGTCCACATGCATGTGAAGCACCCAGTAGCGCAGGCAATTCATGATGAAATCGCGCACGACCGGATGGTTGCTGTTCACGGTATTTCCGCAACCGCTGTAGTTCATGTAGTGCCGGCCGTCGCGGTCCATCATGTAGTAGGTGTAATTGTCGATGCCGCGCATCGAGTAGGTGGGTCCGCCGTCACCGCTTTCGCCGGTATGGTTGAATACGACGTCGAGAATGACTTCGATCCCGGATTTGTGCAGGGCGCGCACGAGGTCTTTGAACTCGGTCAATTGCTGTCCGTGAACGCCGCGACTGGCATAGCGGGCATTCGGCGCGAAGAAGGCGAGGGTGCTGTAGCCCCAATAATTCTTAAGGTGCGACCGACGGCCGTTTTCGAGGAAAAACTCCATCTCGTTGAACTCCTGCACGGGCAGGAATTCCACGGCGGTGATGCCCATGTCGCGCAGGTAGGGAATTTTCTCTTTGAAGCCATCGTAGGTCCCGGGCGCCGATACGCCCGCGCTCGGGTGGGCGGTGAATCCGCGAAGATGGGTTTCGTAAATGATCGTCTCGTGCAGCGGAATGTTGAGGGTGACATCGCCCGACCAATCGAAATCGTCGCGCACGATCACACCCTTGGGGACGCCCGGTCCGGACAACGGGAACTTGCCGGGCGCGAGGTGTTGTGCCTCGCCCCAGCGCGGACGACCCGCGACGGCAAGCGCATACGGATCGAGCACCCACTGATGCGGATTGTAATAGTTTTTCCGCCCCGGCGCGGCGAAGCCCTCCAACCGGTACAAATAATACTGGCCGGCTTGCGCGTTGCGGACATGGATGTGCCAGATATCGCCGATCCGGTTGAGGTGCGGCGTGAGTTCGTATTCAGCCGAGGGCGTGGCGTCGTCGGCGTGCTGAAAAAGCATCAACCAGACCCGGGTGGCGTGGCGGCTGAACAAGGTAAATTGCACGCCGTTCTCGACGACGTGGGCGCCGTAAGGCACCGGCATGGGCACGCTCGGCAACAGGTTGATCATTCGGGGTGTTTTGATCATCGGGGCAATGGTTTGCGGTATTTTCAAGGTGGTAAGCCGGGTTACTGGTGTGCGCGGGTGGAGGATGGATTGAGCCAGTCGAGAAAGCGTTGGGACCAGCGACGTGATTTTCGCCGGCGCTTTCTCCGGGTGTGATGATCGACGACGTGCTCGCCCCCGGGCAGGCGATGCTCGACGGGCCGGGTCCGGTCCACCGCCTGAACCTGACGGCGCTGATCCGCTTCCGCCTGCATGCTCATGATCAGCGTGTCGAGGGATTTGATGAGGGTAAACCAGGTTTGATCAACAAACGCGCGGGGATCCCCGCCGGGCAGCGGCGCATGGCGTCGCAAGATGGCTTTCATCACCGGCATGACCTGTGTCGCCATCGATTCGCGCACATCGCGCAAAATCCGGAGCAAGTCATTCTCCTTGATCGCCGTGATGGCTTCGTCGCGATCCCAGTCATGCAAGGTGCAACAACGGTTTCTGGCCACGCGGGAAATAATATGCACGAGCCACACCAGGGATAAGGCCTGACCGATATCCGCGCCGGCCGGCCCAAGGTGATTCGTGGTTTCGATACCGGCAAATACGCGCTGGCCATACCGTATGAAATCGCCCTTGGTCATCACGCCCCACGTGTCGGCGATCACGCGGACGTATTCTCCGCCGGCGGGTTCCGGCAGATACAAGTCGGCGATTTCCGAGGTCAGCGTGGCTTGGTGATACAAGGTGACGAGCGGCGCCATGAGCGGGAAGGGCGGTTGAAACACATCCTGCACGATGGCCAGGGCGCGGGACCGGGTGATTTCCGCGCTGATGTCATCGAGAAACCGGTGCGCCGGCCGGATGATGTCTTCGCGGGCCGTGATCAGGCCGCGCTGCAGATCATCGCGCAGCGGATGATGATGCATGGCGTCATCAAGATCGTGGGCTTTTTGCAGCATGTCGCGGGAGAGGGTGGCCGGCAACAGGCGTTGCGTGGCGAGTCGCCGGCTGAAGGTGACGAGGTGATGCAGGCATGCCTGCAGTTCCTTTTGCCGGGCGTGCTCGTCATCGCGAAGTCCGGCCACGCGAAGAACGCGGTAGCGGCGGCGATGGCGCCGGATGCGGTACCAGCCATACGAGAGCCCGAGCACAAGCGCGATGTTGAATGCATAGCCAAGCTGCGCGGAAATTTCCGAGAGGTGGATGAATACCTGCAGCAATTCGCTGCCGGCCAGAAGAAGCAGGATTGCGAAGATCCACATGCCGATGAATTTAAGCGTGGCCCACGCCTTGCGGATGATCCGGTACTGGTACATGAAATGGAAATGCTACCAGCAAGAACGAGGATGCGCAAACCGTTACGCGATCAGCGGGCCATCAACAGATTCAGGGTGGCGTCGCGGGCGCCGGAGCGCAGGTCGAGGTGGTACTGGAGAAAATCGCCGTTGATCAGCCGGATCATGGCGAGTTGGCCGGGGGAGCAGCGCGCATGCCGGGAGGCGCTCCAGTCGCGACCGCGTTGCCAGTGGGCAAGGATGGCGAGAATATCCGCGCCGGCGTCGTGGCCATCGGCCTCGCGCGGGCAGCGGTCACACACCATGCCGCCGCGCCGCGTCGAGAAATGTGCGCGATGCCCGGCGGCGAACGGCTGGTTGCATCCGGCGCAACGGTCCAATTTGGGATGGAGCCCGAGAAGTTCGAGCAGACGCAACTCATAGTGGAATACCGCCGGCGGATGCCATCCACGATCGTGAAGTTCGTCGAGCGCCTCCTCGAGCAGATGGAAAATTTCCGGCGCAGGCTCATGCTGGGGCATGACGCGCGCGGTCAACTCGACCAGATACTGGGCGGCGAGGGTGGCGCGCCACGCGACCCGGAATCCGGATCGTGATTTGAGTGCGTTGATGCTGTGGGTGATAAACACCGCGTCGCGATCGCGGCCATAGTAAATGAGTTCGCAGGTGTAGAGGTTGTCGAATTGGCCGAGCATGTCGTTGCGCGGTCGCATCGCGCCCTTGGCCAGTGTCGCGAGTCGCCCGTGGTCTTCCGTGACCCAATGAATGATGCGCGATGACTCGGTGTGGGGGGCATGCCGCAGAACGATCGCCCGGGTTTTAATCAGGGTGGACACGGTCTCCGTGGTCAGGTGCCGGTCGTGTGTTCCCCGGAAGTGCCGGCCGGGGCGGGCGGGTTGTCCGGCGGATCGGCGGCGACCGGAGCTGCTGTCACCACGCCTTTTTGCGGTTCGCGGCGGAAAATATGATGCAGCTTGTCCACCAGCGAGGGCGGCGGTGCGGTGCCGGCTTCGCCGGGATAGACCACGCCGGCCGAAATGACCAGCTTCATGGCGTCGCCCCCGGAGTAGGGAATGGGAATGACGTCCTCTTTCGGCACATAGCAAAGCCATCCCGATGTCGGGTTGGGGGTGGTGGGAATAAACACCGCGACATAGTCATCCTGCGGTCGCCCTTCCGGTATATTCTTGCGGAAAGAATACGGCGCCGTCGCGGTTAGAAAACCCATCGAGAAAATTCCCTTGCGCGGGTATTGGATGAGGACGACCTGGTTGAAGACGGTTTCCCGCTGCGTGATGAAGGCATCGATCACCTGCCGCGTGGCGATGTAGATGCGGTTGATGAACGGAATGCGCGTGAGCAGGCGGTCGCCCACCTGGTAGATGCGCCGGCCAATGATGTTGCGGACCAGCAACCCGACGAAAAAGAGCACGACGAGCACCAGCAACAATGAGGCAAGTCGAAGGACAATGTCCAGTTGCTGGTCGCGGATGCCGCGCGGAAAAAAACCGATGAGCTGATTGGTCAGGAAGGTAAATAAATAATGAGCCACGAACGCGGTGATGACCAGCGGAGTGACAAGCAGGAGTCCGACGGTGATGTTGGTGCGAATGGCTTTCCACATAGCGCGATGAACATACGCGGTTCCGGGCGGATTAGCAATCGAAGCCGGCGGCAAAAGTTCCAATCACTGGAACTTCTTCGGTGGTCTTTTTCCAGTGATTGGAAAACCGGGAGCGGCGGCGAGCCAGCGTCTTTGCCGGCGTGACATGGCGGCGCGCTGGGCCGGGGTGGCGTCATTGGCGCCGCCGAGGTGCTGGCATCCATGGGCGAGATAGAGGGCCACTTCATGCCGGACGGAAAGTTTCCGCCGCGCGCTGACGCCGGCGGCCTCTTCCGCGTTGATCACGATTTCGCCGCGCCATCCGGCGGGTATTTCACCGGGGGCCGTCGCATATGCGAAGGTGATGACATCGGTGGTTCCTTCGTGCTTGAGTATGCGTTCGTTGAGGCCGGTCATTTCCCGGTGGTCGACGAGCACCACCGAACATTCCACCCAGCGCCGGGCCGGATTCATGGCCGAGGCCTTGGCCATGAAAAATCCGGCGAGCCGGACAAGTTCGCGGCGGTTGATCCTCACCCGCGACTGCCGGTTGACCACGAAGATGTTCATGTTCTTGATGGCCGCGCCGATTGTTCGCGCAAATCGCGGTAGGCAAGAATGATCCGCTGCACGAGCGTGTGGCGGACCACATCGACATCCGTCAGCTCCACCATGGCCACGCCTTCGGTGTGCTTGAGCGCCGAGCGGGCCTCGAGCAATCCGGAGATTTTATGGGCGGGGAGATCGACCTGGGTGAGGTCGCCGGTGACCACGCACTTGGAGTCGAAGCCGAGGCGGGTGAGAAACATCAGCATTTGCTCCGGCGTGGTGTTTTGTGCTTCGTCGAGAATCACAAAGGCATGGTTGAGGGTGCGGCCACGCATGAAGGCGAGTGGGGCGATCTCGATCACGCCGCGCTCGACATTTTTTTCGATGTCGGCGGCGTCCATCATGTCGTGCAGGGCATCGTACAGCGGGCGCAGATACGGAAGCACCTTTTCGCGCAAGTCGCCGGGCAGGTAACCGAGATTTTCACCGGCTTCGACGGCGGGCCGGGTGAGGATGATGCGGCTCACCTCGCCGCGAAGCAGGCTTGAGACGGCCATGGCCATGGCCTGGTAGGTTTTGCCGGTGCCGGCGGGTCCGATCCCGAATACGCAATCGTATTTGCGGATGGCATCGAGGTAGTGCAGTTGACCGAGGGTTTTGGGAAACACCGGCGGCTTTCCGGGCGCGACATCGATGCGGCTGATGTAGAGGCGTTCCAGTTCATGTTCCTTGCCGGCGGCAAATGCGCCGAGAGCATACTGGATGCCGGGTTCGCGCAAGGCGATGCCCCGGTTGCGGGCACCGCGGATGACTTCAAAAAACTTGATCGCGCGCGAGGTGCTTTCCTCTGTGCCGCGGATGGTCAGCCATAAATCCCGGGTGACGAGTACAACGCCGAGCGCCGCTTCGACGGCGGGCAGAAATTCCATTTTGCGGCCCGTCAACTCCTGGGCCTCGCGGGCGTTATCGAAGTGAAAGATTTTTTCGGTGGTCATCTAATGCCAGCATAAGAGGATCGCGCGCGAGAGGCAATCACCGGAAGCGCCGGTCTCCGTCATCGTTGGCGTCCGGTCAGTTGAGCCCGACAAGGCGGTCGCGGAATTTTTGGTAGGGATGATTTTCGCCCAGCCAGATGGTGAAGTAAATGCGGGCAAACTCCGGACCGGGAATGATCCCCATGGGTTGTCCGTTGAACAACAACTCGGTGCCTGAACCGGGGCGGTAGGTGAGCGCGTAGCGATCGCCCTTTTTCACATCCTGGTAAAGTTGGTTGATCTGGCTGATCCCTCCGCGGATGGATTCGATGGTGGCGCGATCGTGTTGCTTGGCCAGCATGTCCTCGGCGGCATCGAGAAAATCATCCTTGGACAAATCGCGCAAGTACTCAATCTCGAGATGGCGCGGCTGGTCGTTCAGCGCGTCCGCCGGTCCGGCGCCGGGCTCCTGGTAAAGGGCGGCCACGTACACCTGGAAGACATAGCCGACCACCAGCTTGCTGATACCTTTTCGCTCCAGCGTGATTTCACCGGATGTGAAGGTCGGCGGAAACAAGCGATCGTAAGGCTCGGCGTGAACTTGAACCGCCAACACGGCGGCGGCGAGGCATCCGGCAAATTTGCTGATCATGCCATAACATCCTACGGCCTAATTCCATTGTCAAAAAAATGATTCTGGGGTTCAATCGCCGCCTGTTGCGAGAGCGGGAGTCGATTTTATGGGCGAAACATTCAAACCTCCGGTGAACACATGGCACTGGCGCATCCTCGGACCGCCACCCGCACCGAAAAAACCGATGAGCATGAAGCTCAAGGCGAGTATTCAGGCGCCGGTGATGGCGCTGGTCGGTTATTTGATTTACCATTTTTTCGATCATGTGACCGGACCGGTTATTATTTGGACGCTGGCCGCATTCGTTCTCGCGGGTGGATGGTTTATTCCCCCGGTTTTCCGGGCGATCGAGCGCTTCGGGTTGTGGATCGCCAAGGGGGTGACTGTGGCGTTGAACTGGGGATTGCTTACCCCCTTTTTCTATCTTTGCTTCGCGCCGGGACGCCTGGTGCTGGCGATCCGGGGAATTGATCCGATGTCACGCAAGTTTCCCGATGATTCGCCGAGTTTCTGGATTCCCCGCCAGCCCGTGACCAAGATGGATCAATACCGGAAGCAGCATTGATGAATATCCTCGGCATCAGCGCGTTTTATCATGATTCCGCGGCGGCGCTTATCCGTGACGGCAAGATTGTCGCCGCGGCCCAGGAAGAGCGATTCAGTCGCAAGAAGCACGACGAGCGGTTTCCGGTCAACGCCGTGCGTTATTGCTTGCGTGAAGGGGGCGTCGGGCCGGAGCAGTTGGACGCCGTGGCGTTTTACGACAAGCCGATCACCAAGTTTGTGCGCATTCTAAAAACCTATTTCAGCGTGGCGCCGAAGGGACTTGAATCGTTCATGATGGCGATGCCGTTGTGGATGCGCGAAAAGCTTTGGATTCCGCTTGAGATCGAGGTCTCGCTGGAAAAGTGCGGGATCACCAAGATGCCGCAGATGTATTTTCCCGAGCATCACGAATCGCATGCGGCGAGCGCGTTTTACTCCTCGCCGTATGAACGGGCGGCGGTATTGACTATCGATGGTGTCGGCGAGTGGGCGACCACCACGCTGGGACATGGCCGTGGGCACGAACTCGAAATCCTGTATGATCTCCACTTTCCGCACTCGCTCGGATTGTTGTATTCGGCATTCACCTATTTCACGGGATTTCGCGTCAACTCGGGCGAATACAAATTGATGGGCTTGGCGCCCTATGGCCGTCCCACCTATGTAAGGACCATTTATGATCATCTTGTGCAGGTGAAGGAGGATGGCTCCTTCAAGATGAACCAGGAATATTTCGGCTACATGGACGGGTTGGTGATGACCAACGACAAGTTTGCCGGACTCTTCGGCGGACCGGCGCGCAAGGGCGAGTCGGAAATTTCCCAGCGGGAAATGGATCTGGCCGCTTCCATTCAGGTCGTCACCGAGGAAATCGTCCTCAAAATGGCGCGGCATCTCCACCGGATTACCGGAGAGAAGCATCTCTGCATGGCCGGCGGAGTGGCCTTGAATTGTGTGGCCAACGGGCGACTGCTGCGGGAGGGACCCTTTGAAAAGGTGTGGATCCAGCCGGCCGCGGGCGATGCCGGGGGTGCGTTGGGAGCGGCCCAGGCGGTTTGGTATCATGTGTTGAAGAATCCGCGCTCGGTGGATGGGGTGCGCGACCAGATGCAGGGGTCGTATCTCGGGCCTGATTTTGACGGCGAAGTGGAGGATTTTCTCACCCGCAAAGGTTATCCGTATCGCAAACTCGATGCCGGGGAGTGGGCTCCGGCCATTGCCAAGGTGATGGCGGATGAAAATGTCGTTGGTCTGGTGCAGGGCCGGATGGAGTTTGGTCCGCGGGCGCTGGGTGGACGATCGATTATTGGTGACGCACGATCGCCGAAAATGCAGTCGGTGATGAATTTGAAAATCAAGTATCGCGAGTCGTTCCGGCCGTTCGCGCCATCATGCCTTCTTGAGGATGTCAGCGAGTATTTTGAGCTCGATAGCGAATCGCCCTACATGTTGCTTGTGGCCCAGGTCAAGGGCAGCCGTTGCATCGGGCGCGAAGAAGCCAAACACATGAACATCATCGAGCGCATCAATCAGGTGCGGTCGGACATTCCTGCGATCACGCATGTGGATTACTCTGCCCGCGTCCAGACGGTATCCCGCGAGACCAATCCGCGCTACTACGATCTGATCAAGGCGTTCAAGGCGCTCACCGGTTACGGAGTGATCATCAACACGTCCTTCAATGTGCGTGGCGAACCGATCGTCTGCACGCCCGAGGATGCGTATCGATGCTTCATGCGCACGGAGATGGACTATCTGGTGCTCGGCGACTGCCTGCTCGCCAAATCCGGGCAACCCGCCTGGAACGATCATGCGGATTGGAAGAAGGATTACGTGCTGGATTAGTTTTTCCGGGGGCACCAGCGCCGCGCCGTGGACCCGTTGGTCGTAAACCTCCCGGGAAGCGCGCAGGGGATAGTCCGATAGCAACCCCGACGATTTTTGTGGCGGATTGGTCCGCCGGCAACAAACCTCAGTGCAAAAGCTCCAAATACTGATGCCTATCGGCATTTCCCTTACCTGATGAACCGGTTTATCCCGATTGTTTGGATTTATTGATTTAGTAATGTTGACCCAGAGCTGGAAGTGGCGCTGTGGATCCGGCGAGGAGATTAAGTATGTGGACGATTGAAGAACTTTTAGGAAGGGTCGCCACCGCGGGTGGATCGGACCTTATCTTGACTGTGGGGGCGCCACCCCAAATCAAGGTGTTGGGTGTGTTGAGGCCGGTGGGTGACAAGCCGCTGTCCGCGCCGGAAGCGGAGGCGCTCTGCCACTCCATCCTGAACGATGCGCAAAAGAGCATCTTGCTGAAGCGGCGCTCGGTCGACCTTTCCAGGGGTTTTGCCGGACTGAATCGATTTCGTTTCAATGTCTTTTATCAGCGCGGCACGGTGGCGATGGCGGCGAGATTGATTCCCTACCGCATTCCCACGTTCCGGGAGCTTGGGTTGCCGCAAATCGTGCAGGATTTTGCGATGGTTCCTCATGGGCTGGTGCTGGTGACCGGTCCGGCCGGCAGTGGCAAGTCGACGACCCTTGCCGCGATGATCGATCACATCAACACCAGTCGCTCGGCGCACATTATATGCATCGAGGATCCGATCGAATACCTCCACAACCACAAGCTAAGTGTGATTGAGCAGCGCGAAATCTACGAAGATGCGCCGGATTTCGGTCAGGCCCTGCAGGCGGTATTCCGGCAATCGCCTGACGTCATCATGGTCGGTGAAATGCGGGATATGGAAACCATGCAGCTTGCGTTGACGCTGGCGGAGACGGGCCATCTCATTCTCGCCACGCTTCACACGCAAGATACGGTCCACGCCATCAATCGCATCGTCGATGTCTTTCCGCCGGCCCATCAGCAACAAGTCTATACGCAATTGTCGATGGTGCTGTCCGGTATCATTTCGCAATCGCTGCTTCTCTCGCTGGACCAGTCCAGACGTGTGCTAGCCTGCGAGGTGCTGAATGTAAACAGCGCAGTGCGCAACTTGATTCGCGAGCGACAACTGCAACAGGTGTACTCGGTGATCCAGACCGGCAAATCAGAAGGCATGATCACCATGAACGAATCGCTCAAGCGATTGGTGGGCGAAGGGAAGATCGATAGCGATATGGCCATGGAACGCTCGCCGCGACCGCGCGAATTGGCCCGCATGCTGGGCATCGCGCGCCCGGAACACGAAGAATTCAAACAACTCGAATCGGCCGAAACCGCTGCCACCACGGCATGGAAATGACAGGAGCACCCGCATGAAAAAAACCCACCCCGCCTTTGTTCGTCCTATCCCGTTCCGCCTCGCCTTGGTTGCCTTGATGCTGTCCGCGAATACTGTTTTGGCGGACGCGGAAGCTGAAACTTCGACCAATGATAAACCGATTTATCTACATGCGAATAGCAAATCTGAAACCAAGCTCGCTGAGGCCAAGGATCGTATCCGGGCGTTGGAGAAGTCCCTCGCCACGGTCCAGGGATCAGAAAAAAGTCTACGCAAGGTCGAGGAAGGTTTGCGCCATCAATTGGCCCGTGCGGTGACGGCCCGGGATGACGTGACCAAAAATTTCGCGGCAATGGAAAGCGAGCGCGATGCGCTCCAAGCGCAACTGGATGACACGCAAAAACAATGGAACGCGACTATCGCCAAGGCGCGCGAGGATGCGAAACAATCCGAGAAGCAGCTTAAAGACCAGCAATCCGCCGCCGCCCGGGAGGCCGAGCAGCTTCGCTCGTCCGCCCGCAAGCTGGAAGAGGCGCTTCGCGATCAACTTGCCGAAGCAGAGGTCCGGCGAAAAGCCATCGAAAAAGAAAATGCCTCTGCTTCGGCGCGTGCGTCCGGTTTGGCGAAGTCGCTGGCGGAAAGCGAGCAACGCGAACAACAGCTTCGAAGGATTGAGGACGATTTGCGTAAACAACTTGTGGATGCGCAACGCATGCGGGATGAGTTGAAAGCACATTGCGGGTCGCTCGAACAAGAGCGTGACGAGCAAAAAAAATTGCTGGCCGACGCAGCCGCGCAGCTCAAGCGAATGCAAACCGATACCGCGCGCGAGGCGGCACAGTTACGCACATCCGCTCGCCAGGCCGAAGAAGCGTGGCACGCGCAGCTGGTGGAAGCCGGTAGCCGGCAAAAAACCATCGAGAAGCAACATGCCGGGGCGCTGAGTCGTCTTGCCGGTTTGGAAGAATCCCTTGCGAAGGCGAGCGGCCGGATCGAGGAAATGGAACGATCGCTTCAAGAGCGGCAGGACCACATCGACCGGTTGCGTCAGGAGTCGAGCGATGCCGGGGCACAGGCAAACAGCCGTATCGCCAGTCTGGAGCTGCAACTGGCCCGTCGCGATGCCGGATATGCCGAGTTGGAGCAAACGCTCGCTGCGCAGGCGAAAAAATTCGAGGAGGAAGGATTGATTCGTCAGGGCCGGGCCATGCGCGAGCAAATCGACCAGCCATCCGATCCCGCCCTGGTGTGGTCACTCAACGATACCGGCTTGATCTATCTTGACGAAGGTCGGCTGGATGAAGCCGAGGAGATGTTCCGGCGCGCCCTGGTGATTCTTGATCTGACAGCGGGTCGCGAGACCGCCTCCGCCGGAACGATCTTGCAACATCTGGCCAATACCGCCTGGCGTAAGAACAATCTCGTTGCGGCCGAGTCACTCTATCGCGAAGCAGCCAAGTCCTTCGCCGCTTCCGTGGGAACATCGCATCCGCGTTATGCCGCGGCGTTGAATGGCTGGGCCGGTGTGCTGGGCGCGCAGGAGCGCCTTGCCGATGCGGAAAAATATTACCGGGAGGCGCTGGAAATATACAGCCAGCAACCACGCGGCTTGGCGGCGGATAGCGCGGCGCCTGCGCACAATCTCGGGCTGTTGCTGATGAATCAAGGCCGTCTGGAAGAGGCGGGTCCGTATCTCGAGCGGGCAGCCGGTCTGGTGGAACGCGATGGCGATCGCGCGGGTGCTCGCGGCGTGATCATCATGCGGACGATGCTGCGTTATGCCCAGGCGCGCGGCGATATCGAACGCGCCGCCCGCTACGAGAAGAAGGTCAACGATCTGGCGGTGGCCGCCATGATGCCATGAGTCAAACATCAACACATAGATACAGGAGTGTCTCATGAAGCAGGTTGCCGGAAATGTCGAGTTGCCCGAACGTGGTTCACGAAACCAGGTGGGTTTGCATCTGGATCTGGACGCCCTGAGGGTGGTTGAAGTCAGTCACGGTCGCATCAAGGACTGGGTGAGCGTGCCGTATCCGGCCGGCCTGGCGCCGGGCGATGCCGGATTTCCGGAGTTTTTGCGCAAAGCGCTCGCCGATCTTCCGGGAGTGCGGCATGCCGGCGTGTGGGTGGTCGGACCCACGCCCAGTCTTCAGGTGCGGTTTCTCTCGCTGGCCAAAGTGCGACCGCGTCAACTTTCGAATCTCGTGTACTGGACGTTCCGGAAGGAAATTCCATTCGATGCCGCACAAGTCATCTTTGATTATGCGGTGGAGGGCGAGGTATCGACCGTGGGTCAAGCCCGGAGGATCGATGCGACGGCCTACACGGTTGCGCACGAAGACGTTGATCAGCTGAGCGGCATGCTCGGCGATGCCGGCCTGCCGCTGGACGGCGTTGCCATTCCCTCGTTCGCCATGCGCGCCGTGATGCGTTCGATCGTGCCGGCCTCCCCCGAGACTGTGGTCGGGTTGTATGTCGGCAGCGACTCGTCGGCGATCATGTTCATCAAGCAGCGGCAGGTGGTGGCCCACCGGGTGTTCAAGACCGGGATGAATGCCATGCTCGACGTGTTGCGGGACCGCTATCCCGACTGGTCGCCCGCCAAAGCATATCGTGAAATGAGTCGCGTCTTGCGGGAGGCTCCGGTGGACGAAAAAGCCGGACGCATACGTGAAACCGTGCAGGCGGCATACGCCCGGTTGATTCAGCAGGTGGAGCGCTCGATATCGGCGTTTCTGGTCGGTCGCAGCGAGGAGGATATCAAGTCGCTGTATGTGGCTGGTTCGCTGGCCGGTCTTCCCTCGCTCGTGAGCGAGCTCGGCAGCAAGCTCGGCCTGACGAGCGAACCGTTGAATGGTTTTGGCGGCCCGATGCCGGTCGCGCCCACACCGGTTCCGCTGACCCCCGAGACCGGCGGATTGATGGCGATTGCCCTCGGCGCGGCGTTGTTGGATCCGGTGCACGCGCCGAATCTTCTTCATACCTACGCCAAACGCGATCACGAAGCGCGCATGACCCGGGCCAGCCGCCGGCTCAGCATGGCCGGGGTGGCGGGTATCGCGCTGCTTCTGGTGGCGTTGGCCGCCGTGGCCCGCTTCAACCAGGGCTTGCGCGAGGAATTGGCCGGCTTGCAAAAGCGGATTGAACAATTCGCGCCGTATCCGGATCAGGCCATGGTGCTCGACATGGTGGCCCGCGCCGCGATGAACAGTGCGCAGTTGAAGGGTGCGGCGCAGCGTTGTTTGCCGGTAGCGGCGCTGAACCAACTGTCGCGCCATACCCCCGAAGATATTCGTTTGCGCGCCATACAATTTGATTCGCTCACCCCGGCGGGAGAACCAGCCGACGTGATCCGGCTGATCGCCGATGGCGTGGTTAGCGGCGACCCCGGCCGTCAGGAGTCGAAGCTGGCCTCATATGTGATGCGCCTTGAAGACACCCCGCTCTTTGACCGCGTGACGCTGGGGCGCACCGGGGAAGGTCATGACGGGCGGGATCAAGTGCTTCTGTTCAACATCCAGATGGAATTGGAACCGCTTGCGGAGCGTGGTCCCGCGCTGGCGGTGGCATTACCTGCGACCAAAGGAGCGATCCGATGAAAAAAACGATCCGGCTATCCGGTCAGAGCTTGTTGAACGGTGTGGGTCACACGGCGATTCTCGTGATCCTGCTGCTTGCGGCGGCTGCGCTTTTTTCACCGGTACGCAATCATTATCAACTGCGAAGAGCGATTGATGATGCCCGGCACCGCGTCAGCGATCTGGAGGTGCTTTATCCCCTCTATGCAGAAGTGATGGCGATGGACAAGCCGGCTGACTGGCGGGGGTTGCCGTTACCTTCGCTGGCCCACCTGTCCGAACCGGAGGTGGTGCATGTCCCCGACCGGTTTACCGCCATCGCGCGGGCCAGCGAATTTGAGCTCAGCGCCATTCGTCCGCAGGTGCGGACCGATTCCGCGGGCGAGCGGTACCTGCGCGTTGATGTCCGGGGTCACGGTGCCTACGACCAGCTGAAAAATTTTCTGGTGCGGATGGCGGAGAGTCCGGTGTTGAAACGAATCCAGAAAATCGAGGTGCGCCGGGAGACACGCCAGGAGGAACTTCACATGATCGCCGATTTGGCGCTCGACTGAGGACCTGATGAACAATCGATCAATCAACGGAGGAATGCTCGATGACAAAACGTGAACAGATCCTGGTGATGGCCATGGCCGCTGCCGTGGTGTGGGGCGCCTCGAGCATCGTGCTGGGCGTCATGAAGGATCGCCATGACGAGAACAGTCCGGCCAACAGCCGGCTCGCGCTGCTCGGTTTTGCCGAAACGCAGCGCGCCACGCTTCAGCAGTTGCGTTTGGCGGAGCGGGAAAAAATCGTGCTCGACGAGGCGTTGGCTCCATGGGTGACCAGTCCATTTCTTGCCGAGGCCACGCGGGCGAGTCTGGCCGGGGAACGGTTGGCATCGTTTGATTACACCGGCTTCATGCAAGTCGGCGATCAACAGTTTGCCATCGTCAACGGCCGTGAATACCGCGTGTCCGACGTCGTTCGATCAAGTGACTTTGTGGTGGAGTCCATCCATCCCGACCACGTGGTGCTTGCTTCCGGATCCGGAGGCCGTCGCGTCACGGTCGATTTGCAAACATTGAATCCGGAAAGGAAAGTACCATGAAACATTCGTCTCGTAGAGGAGTAACCGGAGCGTGGTCCGTCTCCGCGCTGGCGCTCGCCGCGATGATGGCGGGATGCGCTACACCATCCGTGGTGCGTCATGAACCGGCCTTGAATGAATGGAAGCCGGAACCGCGACCGGCCGAGATGGTTTCGCCGGCGACGCCTCCGGCTTCGTCACTGCCCCCGGCGCTGGTTGATCAGGCGCGCGTGGCGGAGGAGATGGTGTGGTCCTACCCGTTGCGCACACTGCCGACTAACATGATCAGCGAGCTGGAACTTGCCGACGAGGCGGAGGTCGCGACCATTCTGCGGACGCTGGCCAAGGCGGCCCGCATCAACATGCTGGTCAGTCCCGCGGTGAAGGGGCAGATGCGCTTTACCTTCAAGGATGTCCCCTGGGACCAGGCGTTTCGCAGCGTCATTCATTCCGAGGGGTTGACCTACCTGTGGGAGGGCGATGTGTTGCGGGTGATGACGCTCGACGATATCAAGCGGGAGGTCGAGATGGACGCGCTCCTGAAGGAACGCGAAAGCGTCCGGGCCGAAAAGCGTCGCATCGAGCCAATGACGATCCAGGTGATCCCGGTGCGATATGCCAAAGCCAAAACCGTCGGCCTCACCATCAAATCACTCATCATGGCGGATGCCACCAGCCTTGCCGCGGAGTACGGCAGTCGCGCCACCGTGACGGTGGACGAGGAGAACAATGCGATTATTGTGCACGCCGTTCCCGGTGACATCGAAAAGGCGGTGGCGCTGGCCGCCCAGCTTGACCGGGTGAAGCCGCAAATTCACATCGAGGCCCGCATCGTCGAGGCCACGCGCGACACGGCCCGGCAGCTCGGCGTGCAATGGGGCGGGACATCGGCCCAAATCCAGAACAACCGCCTGTTCACCGTGGGCGGCGCGGGCGTCACGCGTGATGGCTACAACTCCGATTTTGGCGCTCAATTCGCCCAGGTCGGCGGATCCACGGCGGGATTCACGATGGGGCTCATCTCGGAGCGCATCGGCGGTAGTGAACTGTTGAACATGCAACTGACCGCGCTGCAAAACCGCGGCCATGTGCAGATTCTTTCCAGTCCGTCGATCACCACGCTGGACAATGAATCTGCGGTGATCGAAAGCGGCGAGGAGCGGGCCTATCGCGAAACCAGCGGCACGGGCAATGACCTCGATGTGTCGGTGGAGTGGAAGAAGGCGGTGTTGAAGCTGGAGGTCACGCCGCACGTGGTCGATGGCGATACGCTCCGCGTGGATGTCATCGCCAACAAGGATTCGTTCGATGATACCAAACAACAGTCGAACAATGAATTTCCGGTCAACACCAAGAAGGCTTCGACCTCGGTCCTGTTACGCAACGGCGAGACCATGGTGATCGGCGGCCTGTCGCTCGAGGCCCGCAGCAACAATGAGTCCGGTGTGCCGTGGCTGATGGATATTCCCGGCCTTGGCTACCTGTTCAAGAACAACGGTCAAGCCAACCGCTTTGACGAAACCCTGATCTTCATCACGCCGAAAATTCTCATCGCCAGCCAGAACTAGGAGCACGCACATGCGCGGTGGTCATATGATGGAGCGGCCCCGGTTGGGGCAAATGCTCGCGGATGCGGGGTTGGTGCATGCCGACCAGATTGCCGCGGCCGCGAGGGAAAGCGAAGCCACGGGCGTCAAGCTGGGCGAGTATCTCTGTGCGAAAGGGGTGGTGCGCGAGGAGCAGTTGGTCGATTTGCTGGCCCGCCAGCTCAAGGTGCCGCGGTACGAGCCGGAGAAATATCCGATCACTATGGAACTCGCCGGCCTGATTCCGGTGGATGTGGCGCAGCGGCACCGCGTGGTTCCTCTGCAAAAAAAAGCGGGAACGATCACGCTGGGCATGAGCGATCCGACGGATGTCGACTCGATGGACACCATCGAGCAGCTCACCCGGTGCGAGGTCATTCCGCTGATATGCACCGGCCGCGAGATTAATCAGTTGACCAACAGCCTCTACGGAAGTTTTGCCGGCCTCGGCAGCGTGATCGAGACCGCGAATGGTGAAATACGCGGCGAGGGCAAGACCGCCAGCATGGCCGAGGATGTGGAAGTCGGCTCGCTCCTGAACATGGCCGAGGGGGCGCCGGTGGTCCGCATGGTGAATTGGATCATCGCGCAGGCCGTGCGCGAGGGCGCCAGCGACATCCATATCAGCCCGGAATCCACCTATGTGCAATTGCGCTTCCGGATCGACGGCAAGTTGCGCGAAGTGCCGGCGCCGCCGAAAACGTTGCACCTGTCGATCGTTTCGCGCATCAAGATCCTCGCGCAAATGGATATTGCGGTTTCGCGCATTCCGCAGGATGGGCGGTTCAGCGTTCGCCTCGACAACCGGGAAATCAACATTCGCGTTTCCACCATCCCGACCACGCATGGTGAGAATGTGGTGCTTCGCCTGCTCGACATGAGCGCGTTCAACTACTCGCTCAATGATCTGGGCATGAGCGACCCTGATCGCGACCGCTTGTGTGCCGTCGTGCATGCGCCGTATGGCATGATCCTCAGCACCGGACCCACCGGCAGCGGCAAGAGTACGACGCTTTATGCCATGCTCAAAGAGATCAACACGCCCGACACCAACATCATCACCGTCGAGGATCCGGTCGAATACCGCGTCCCCAAGATCCGGCAGATTCAATTGAACAGCAAGGCGGGCATGACCTTTGCTTCCGGGTTGAGATCGATTCTCCGCCAGGATCCCGATGTCATCATGGTCGGTGAAATTCGCGATGCGGAAACAGCGCGGATTGCCACCCAGGCGGCGCTGACCGGTCACCGGGTTTTGAGCACCGTGCACACCAACGATGCGGCGGGTGCCATTACCCGGTTGATCGACATGGGCATTGAGCCGTTTCTGATTTCCTCCGTGCTGCTGGTTTCCTTCGCCCAGCGGCTCGTTCGCAAGGTGTGCCCGTTTTGCGGAGTGCCGGTGAAGCCGTCGCCGGAAGCCCGCCGGTTCTGGGGTCTTGCTGATAATGATGATGTGTACTTCATGCAGGCCCGCGGTTGTGCGCGCTGTCTGCATACAGGTTATCAGGGTCGCACCGGCATTTTCGAGGTGTTGGCGGTCGATGACACGATTCGCGATCTGATCGCCGGCCGCGCGACCACTCTCGATATCAACCGGGCCGCCCGCCAGGCGGGGCGGCTTTGCACCTTGAAGGAGGATGCCCTCCACAAGCTGCGCTCCGGCATTACCACCGCAGAGGAGGCGGCGAGCGTGGTCAGTGTGTAAGCGTGCAGGTGAATCATGACGACATTTCGATACAAGGCGATTGATGAACGGGGAAGGATGACCGGGGGCACCATCGATGCGAACTCGCAGGATCAGGCCAACGAGCAACTGTCCGCGCGTGGACTGTCCCCGCTGGACATGCAGGAGCAGGCCTCGGCGAGGCGGGCATCGCGCTGGGATATGTTAAGCCGTCGCATGAATACGGTGCATCCCGAGGAGTTGATTCTCTTTACCAAGCAAATGAGCACCATGCTCAAGGCTGGCATTCCGGTGCTTCGGGTGATGGAGATTCTGGAAAGCCAATCCGAAAATCCCCGCCTCAAATCCATTTGCCGTGGTCTCGGCGCCGACATCCGCGCCGGATCCAATTTATCGCGTGCGCTGCGCAAGCATCCCGATGTTTTCCCGGGTCTGTATGCCAGCATGGTGCTGGCCGGCGAGACGAGCGGATCGCTGCCGCAGATTCTGCAACGGCTGATCTATATCATCAGCCACGAGTACAAGGTGAAGTCGGATGTGCGCTCCGTGCTGCAGTATCCGGTGATCGTGCTGGTTTCCCTCGTCTCGGCATTTGTGTTTCTCATCATGTTCGTGATCCCGAAATTCACGGTGATTTACCGGCGGGTGGATATCGAGTTGCCGCTTCCGACCCGCATCTGCATTTTGCTGAGCAACATGTTCAATCATCACTGGCCCTGGCTGTTAGCGGGTCTGGTGGTGATCGCTCTTTCCGTCGTTATAGGGTTGCGCACGAAGGCCGGTCGCTACGGATGGGACCGGGCCAAGCTGCATATTCCCCTTGTCGGGCCGCTGTTGCTCAAGGCGGCATTGTCGCGGTTCGCCAGCATTTTTTCCATTCTTCAGGCGTCGGGTGTGGGCATTCTTGATTCGATCAAGATTCTCGCCGGCACCATCGGCAATACGGCGATCGGTCGTGAGTTGGAGGGATTGCAGGAGCGGCTTGAGCAGGGGCATGGCGTGGCCCGCCCGATGATGGCGGCGCGCTATTTCACGCCGATGCTGGTGAACATGGTCGCGGTTGGTGAAGAGGCCGGCAATCTCGACGACATGTTGCGCGAGGTATCCGTGCATTACGACGCCGAGGTCGAATATGCCACACGGCGGCTCACCACGTCGATGGGGCCGATCCTGATTGTCGCCTTATCCGCCCTGGTTGGATTCTTCGCGCTCGCCGTTTATTTGCCGATGTGGGATCTCGCCAAGCTGGCCACCCGTTCATGAGCAGGGAACATTCCATACGACTGCAGTTGTATCTTCTGGTGCCGGGCATTTTCGCCGGCTTCACCGCGCTGGCCTCGTTGCTGACGTACAACTTCATGCGCTTTTTACCGGCGCAAGGTCCACGCTGGCCGCTGGCGCTTACCGGCATGCTGCTGGTGGTTACCGCCTTTATCTGCGCATGGCTGATTCTCTGGCTCGCGTTCAATCCGGTGGAGAAATTTATTCGCGAGGCCCAGCAATTTGTGCCCGACACCACGCCGCCACCGGAACGGAAGCGGGCCGACTTCACCGCGGTGGCGCCGCTGGCGAGCACATTCCATCGGGTCACCGAGGTGCTGGGCAACATGGAGGCCCGGGCGATGTTTCCCGACATCGTGGCGCCGTCGCCGTCGATGCGGGCCATTCTGGGAATGATCCTGAAAATTGCCCCGACCGACTCGACGGTGCTGATTCTGGGGGAAAGCGGGACGGGCAAGGAATTGGTCGCGCGCAACATCCATTCCCACAGCAAGCGGGCGCAGAAACCGTTTGTCGCCATCAACTGCGCCGGCATTCCGGAGGGTTTGCTGGAGAGCGAATTGTTCGGTCACGAGAAGGGTTCCTTCACGGGCGCGTACAATCGCAAAACCGGGAAAATCGAGGCCGCCAGCGGGGGTACGGTTTTTCTGGATGAAGTGGGCGATATGCCGATGGTCATTCAAGCGAAAATTCTGCGCGCCCTGCAGGAGCGGGAGATCGAGCGGGTCGGAGGCGCCCATCCGATCCCGGTCGACATCCGGGTGATTGCGGCGACGAACAAGGATTTGCTCAAGATGGTCAAGGAGGGCAAATTCCGCGAGGATCTTTTCTTCCGGATCGATGTGTTCTCGCTGCGATTGCCTCCGCTGCGGGAGCGAAGCGAGGACATCCCGCTGCTGGCCACCCACTTGTTGCGACAGATCAAGACCGGTTGTGAACTTTCCCCGCGCGCCCTTGCCGCCCTGACCGCGCATCACTGGCCGGGCAATGTGCGGGAATTGCGGAACGCCATTGAGGCGGCGGCCGCGCTCGCCGCCGGCATGATTGAGCCGGAGCATCTCCAAACCTGCGCGCGCGTGCCCTGCGATGTGCTGCCCGAGGCCATTACCGCA
This sequence comes from uncultured Verrucomicrobiota bacterium, assembly GCA_964470065.1. GTDB lineage: Bacteria > Verrucomicrobiota > Kiritimatiellia > CAIVKH01 > CAIVKH01 > CALMUP01. The sequence goes on from CAYYAR010000022.1 coordinate 45,351, forward strand.
AGCGGCGAACTGATCGGCGCAACGCTCGACGAGCGTCTCGCGGCGATGGAGCGAGCGATCATTATCGACGCATTGACACGGACCGGCGGCGTACAAGTGCGGGCGGCGGAGCACTTAGGCATCAAGGAACGCAGCTTGTGGCACCGCATAGCCAAGCACCGGATCGATGTTTCCAGCCTGCGGAGCGAGTTGACCGTTCCGGGGCCGCAAATAGTGAGGACCTGACCAACAAGAAATGGAGGAAAGAACCATGCAAAGCGAACAAAACCATGAATCAAAAGCCGCCGCCCCGGGCAAAACCGGACGTTTTCGCGGATTGGCACGCCGTATGCGTGAAAATATGCGGCAGGTATGGAGCAACATGAAACACAAAAAGGCGGGAACGCCTTAACAACGAAGGAAAGGGAGAACACCATGAAGCAACAACAACACAAGGGAGGGTTTACCCTCATTGAGGTTATCGCCGTGCTGGTCATACTGGCCGTGCTTGCGGCGGTAGCTATTCCGCGCTACCTCAATCTGATTGATGAAGCGCGCACCCAGGCCCTCCAGGGGGCGGTGGCGGCGGGCATGTCGCACGTATCGCTGCAGTATGGACGGCTCGCCTTGCAAAACGGCGCCGAACCCACTGCCGCGGAATTGGCCACGGAGTGCACCGCCAATACACCGCAAAGCGGCGATTACACATTCACCTTTGTCGCCACGGCGACCCCGGGTGTGGATGTGACCGCCACCGAGGTCGGCCCGACCGATCCCCAATCGGCCACCAGCGAGTGGTTGATGCCGTAATGCGACGGCGACCGTGGTCCGGTATCCGCCGGTCCACGGCGCCGCACATGAACAAGCGATGAACATGAAATGTCAGATGCGCGGCGGATTCACCATGCTGGAAGTGATCAGCGTGTTGCTGCTTCTCGGCATCGTCGCGCTTGTGGTCATGAGCGGGCGACGGGTTGACGTCTCGGTATTGACCGAAACCGAGGTGACGCGCAGTCATTTGCGATTTGTGCAGGCGCTGGCCATGGCGAACAACACAGCCGACTGGAAAGTGCGCATTCATCGCGATGCCTACGAGGTGTTGCGCGATGATGTGCGATCGCCGGTGCCTTTGCCCGGGGAGGACGCCGCGGTGCACACCCTTCCTGATGGCATCACCTTCGTGGCCGGCGCCGGCGATCTTGCCTTTGACCGGTGGGGTGCGCCGGAGATGAGTCATGTGGTCACCCTGTCCGATGGACGGCAAGCGCGCAGCATTTCCATTTTTGGATTCACAGGATTGATACCATGAAATCCGGCAGACAAAACGGTTTCACGCTCATCGAGGTGGTTGTCACTATCATCATATCGGCCATTGCCATGGCCGCCATTTTGCCGTTTCTCGGACAGGTTTTCCTGCTGAGCCATGAACCGCGCACGACGCTGCAGGCCGAACTCGCGTTGCAATCCGCGATGGAGAGCCTGGTCGGGTGGGATGCGTCACGGCGAAACGATCCGGCGTTATTGCAGTCCTATGTGAGTTCCCATGGCGGAACCTATTCGGGTCAGACGGTGGTGGCGAATGTCTTTGTGACATTCACCAATGGCACCGAATCGTTCACGCCGTCGCATCCGCACATCTTGAAAGTAAGCCTGGCCAGTCCGCTAACCGGGGAGCGGGTTACCCGGCTTTTTGGAGTGCCTCCGTGATGAAAATGAATCGCCAGCACGGATTTACGCTGATCGAAGTGATCGCGGCATTGATGCTCGCGGGGATTCTCGCGGCCTCGGTGATGATTTCACTCGCGCCCGTGGCCGAGGGCCTGATGCAAGTGAAGGTCAATGCCGACATCGCGCACAAAGCACGACTGGCCATGACGCGCCTGGTGCGCGAATTAACGACGGCGACAAATTTCACCGCCACCGGATCGTCGTCGCTGGATTACCGCTTTTTGACGCCCTCGGGTGATCACCGGTTTGAGGTGCGCGATCATGACGTGCGTTGGAGCGGGGTGGCCGGCGAGGCCTTGATGCTGGAAGGATGGCCGCTGCTGGATCGCGTCGAGGACTTTCAAATTGCCCCGGCGGGAAGCTCGCCCGAAGTCTTCCAGTTAAGTTTCCGGCTTGGCAACGGTACCGGCGTGGATGATTACGAGATGCGCGTGGTGCCGCGCAACATGCCGGAGGGGGAGGTTGCTCCATGAACACAAACAAGCAGTCGCAATCCGGAGCGGTGCTGGTGGCGGTGATCATCGGTTTGGTGGCGGCCGCGTTTGCCGGTGTGGCGCTGTTATCCGTCGCCACGAGCGCGCGACAGGAGCGAATCACGCTCAGCGTTGCCAACCGGGCATATTATCTTGCCGAATCGGGCGCCGCCTACGTGCGGGCGCGGGTGGAGGAGGAGTTTGACTACCCGCCCTATGAGGGTCACCCTCCGATCACCAATACCTTTGATAACGGCGATCAATTCATCGTGACCGCGTATCGAACCAATGTGACCCGGGTCGTCACCAACGCAAGCATCACCAATATCAGCAGTTCCGTACATGTCATGGCCACCTCGGTGGGCGTGGTAAATCCGGGACGCGCACTGGAGGCGCGGCAGGAAATCTTTTTTGATATTTTCAGCCGGGGAATTTCCGGGGAACGGCTGGACGAATTGCAGCAAAGCCTCGTGCTGTTCGAGGGCGACACCGGTTCCCCGGACTACCGCGATGAATTATGGGACGAGACAGGCTTCAGCAAGGTTGAGGTAAAAAACACCGGCCCATCCCGGGGGATTGCCCTGGTGCCGAAGGTGGACAAAGGCGAAATGCAGGGCCGGTTGGCGTTGAGCTGGCAGGATGATCCGCGATTGACCGACTCGATGATGCGCGTGTACCGCGCGAAAAATTATCTGCTGGGATACGACATGCAGGTCAAGCTCGCGTATTTCCCCAATGTGCCCACTACGCATTTAATGATGGGGCTTTCGTTTCGTCTGCACGAGGATACCGACGAAAGTTACGGATTGTCGTTTTTCCGCTCGGATCCGGCCGCCACCAACCGGGACCTCGAACGGGATGCCCCCTGGGTGCTTGATCTGGATGCTAACTTCCGCACCTTACGCGACACGAATTTTTACCTGACGCTGTGGTACCGGTCCGGCGCCGGCGAGACGATCCAACTCATCAACCACCAACGCATTCCGGACGCCTTTCTCTTCGAGTACAAAGGCGGCCGGGAATTAAGCTACTACAACACGATGCTGGTCCAGTTGCGCGAGGCGTACGACAGCTCCTCCGCCACCGGGCGCATCAATAAAATCGCCGCGTATCTCGCTCATACCAACACGTATCCGGTATGGCCCGATTATTTCAGCACCAACGCCTTGTGGCAGGACAGCGCAACCGCCTTCCCGGCAGCCACGCATGCGCCGGTGGTCTGGTCCGGCCCGCCGGTGAGTCCGGCGAGCGGTGACACCATAACCAACATCGACCGTCGCGTGACCTCGGCCGGTTTCATGGAGGATCCCAACGCGGAATTTGGCATTCATCTTTTTTACGACCGCAATTCCGACAACGAGACGTTTTTCCGTGATTTCACTATTCGATTTGATGTCGAAGGCGTGCCGTTCCGCGGTACGCAAATTCAGTGGTAAATGTTTTTCCTGGAGGAACACATGAACAAGCAGAAAAAAAATACATGGATGGGCGCGCTGGTGCTGGCCGGTTGGATGGTGGCAATGACCGGTTGCGAGGATGCGGAAACCGCTTCGGCGGCGTTGAGTTTATCGCCACCGGATGCGGAGTTAACCGGGCGTGGCGCTACACAGGTATTTACGGCCTCGGTGACCGTTGAAGAAGAGGATGTCTACCTGCCGCTGCAATGGAGTGTGAGTAATCCGTCGTTGGGGGGAATCTTGAGCAGCTCCGGCATGTCGGCCGTCTACGAAAGCAACGGCACCATCGGTCAGAACGTGGTGATCTGCCGCGATGCCCTCGGGCGTGAAGGTCTGGCTGCGGTGAACCAGCGGCGGGCCACCACGGACTAACGCAAGCCGGTTCGATCTATTCGAAATAGATGATCACGTCCAGATCGTCGTAGTCGTTTTCGACCCTCAATATGGACAGGCGGCCATCGAGCACATCCACGTCACCGCGCCAACTGCGCCGGGTATCTTCCTGATCCATGACGACGCGGTATGTGCCGGGCAAAAGGTCGTAGGGGCGATCGGAAAAGTCGCTGACTTCGCCCTTGTCCGCGCCGTCGATGTAAATGCGGATATCTTCCGGTGTATCGTTTTCAATGATGATGGCGCCAAAACCCGCGGGCGGCACATGGTCGGGGTCGTCATCCAGTTCACATCCCGTCAATCCAACAAGAGCAGGAACCAGGGCCAGAAGCGGTAGCCATGTAAACAAGCTTTTCATGCGGAGGACTCCCAAGGTTGATATTAGCGTCCACGCCCTCCCTCACATAACCGGCTGCGGGCAACGTGCGGAAGAGCAATGTTGTTAAGCCCTATTGTTTCATTTCTATGCCCGCAGTCCATCCCGTAATTTGCTGCGTTCCAGATGTCGGTCTCCTGTTGCTGTGAGTTAATGATTGGCAAAATGTCCCCTGGTTGAACTCAAGAAGCATGGTTGTATCCATGTTCGGCGTTGAGTGACTGCTGCGTGTGCCCTGCGCGGGCTTGTGCGTCAAACCCGGAAGATCGCGCCGAGTTTGCGGCCGAGGATCAAGCTGCTGCCAATGATCGTGACGGTGAGGAACATCATGGCCCACACGCCGAGGGCGGAGGCAATGTATTTCCCCGTGCCGATGAGTTGGAATAACTCGTAGATGGTTTTGGTGATTGGATAGAAATCCTCGCGCTGGGCGAGCATCAAGCTGTCCGATACCTCCAGCATGCTGAATGAAAAAGCGAGCAGTCCGCCGGCGATGAGATTGGCCATGATGAGCGGAATGGTGATCTTGCGCAGCGTGGTCCACAAACTAGCCCCCAGGTTGGCGGCGGCCTCTTCGAGGGTGACGGAGGTTTGTTGAAGTCCGGCAACGGCTGAACGCACCATGTAGGGAAGCCGGCGGATGGCATAGGCAATAACCAGGAACATGGTTGGATTGGTCCGGACATCGAGCAAGTTTTGCCAGAAGGGTTGCTCTTTGACCCAGTCCTGGTTGCTGAAGTGCGAACTGATGGCCAGATAGCCAAAGGCCATGACCAGGCCCGGCACGGCCAGTGGCAACATGGCCAGCGAGTCCAGCACACCGCGGAAAGGAATGCTCGAGCGCACGACGACATAGGCGATGGCAATGCCGATGACGGCGTTGAACATCACGGCAAGCACGGAATAGAACAAGCTGTTGCGAATACTGCTCACCGTCATCGAGTGGCCGAGGGCCTCGGCATAATTCGCCCCGGTGAAGTCGAGCGGCAACAGACTCTGGTACCAGCTGCCCGGCGTGGCGAAGCTGGTGGCAATCACGCCGAGATGCGGTGTGAGGGCGATGAAGATGACCACGGCAAACGGAAGCAATACCAGCAGTCCCTTGAGCCCCCGTGCCTCCACGGTCGTCGAGACGGTGGCAGCTTTGCTTTGCATGGCGTAGGCTTTGCCGCCGAAAATCAATTTACCCACCACGTAAATCATCACGCTGGTGATCAGCATCACGAATACCAGCGCGTACGGGAAGGGATTGGTGCCGATTTCCTTCAGCGCATCAAACACCTGCACCGAAGCGCATTTGGTGTAGTTCATGATCAGCGGGGTGCCCAGTTCGGTGAAACTCCAGATGAAGACGATGGTGCCGCCGGCGAAGAGTCCCGGCGTGATCAGCGGCAATGTGATCTTGAAGAATTTTTTCAGGCCCTTGCAGCCGAGGTTGGCTGCGGCCTCCTCCATCGCCGGATCGACGTTGGCGAGCGCCGCCGAGGTGTTGAGGTACATGATCGGATACAGCGAAAGCGCCTGCAGGCTGATGACGCCCCAGTACTGAAGACGCCCGAGCCAGTCCACCGGATCCCCGCCCAGCACGAGATTGAGTCCGCCATAAAATCCGAGTATTTGCTGAAACCCGATGGCGCCGACAAACGGCGGCAAAATCATCGGCACCAGAATCAACCCGCTGACGAGCTTCTTTCCCGGAAAATCATATTTGTTGGCGAGCCAGGCCAGCGGCACGGCGATGATCGTGACCAGCGCGGTGGTGCCGATGGCCAGCATGAGGCTGTTGAATAAACCCTCGGTATAAACCGGATTGCGGAATACGCCGATCAAGTACTTGGTGGTGAACTCGCCGCCGTCGGAAAATCCGCCCTTCACGACCATCCAGAGAGGCGCGAGGAAAAGAAAGCCGAAGATCACGGACACGAAGGCAAAGATGGTCCAGGAGATGCGTGTGCTCATGGGGAAGCAGGGTTCGGGGTTCGAAGTTCGGTGTTCGGGGAAGATGCCGATGCGCTGCGCGCGACTGCGCGGGCTTCCTTGTAGCTTTCGCGGAAGAAGAGCGTCCATGTCCGCATGTAGTCGATACGCTCGCCGGGAATGCCGAGCGAATTTTTCCAGTCGAAGTTGACCGGTTCCGCCGGCAGGCGCGTCAGCAACCGCATGGCCTCCGGAAGAGCCTCCGGTCCGCCTTGCCGGATGATTTCCTCCCAGGCGGCTTTGAGTTCGACCGAGGAGTCCATGCACATCGCGCGAATCAGATCGCGCAAGATACCGAAGTGACCGCCGGTCCAGCGACGGTAATAAATAAATTCTCCGGCGAGCGCGTAGGGGTTGATGGCAGGATCGGCAAGGTTGTCGGCGGCGTATTGGAGGTGTTCCGCGTGACGGGCCTGGATGGCCGGATCATCCGACGGGTAGAACTCGCGGCTGATGGGCACGCGTCGCAGCGAATATTTTTCCGGTCCGCCCGGCGATCCGGCGCGATAGGTCCAGAGTTTTTGCGCATCCTCGCTCAGCACAAATTCGATGAAGCGGGTAGCCAGTTCGCGGTGAGGGGCGCCTCGCAGCAGGCTGATCGGATCGCAACTCACGCCCGATCCGCCAAACGGCGTGATGTATTTCATGCGGGGAACGCCGTCGGGGGTCACGCTGACCTGAGCTTGAAAGCGACCATAAAAATCAATCGCGATTCCGACGGCGGCGTTGCCCATGCCCACATCGATGGGGACCTTGCTGGACGAGTCGGTGAAGTAACGGGCATTGGCCCCGATGAGTTGAATCATCCGGATGCCATCCATAAATCCGCGCTCGACGGCTTGCTGGTATTCCGGCGGAACGCCTTCGGGCATCACGCCGGGCGGGAGCTTGGCTGCGGCGATGGCGCTCTCGTGGGAGTCGATCTGCTCGCGTGTGTATCCCGCGGCGGCGACGGCCTCGCGGCATTTCGAATGAAGCATGAGCTCGAATGCCTTGGCCACACTTCCGCTCTTGGTCGGATCGGCCATGCCGAGTTGGCGGATGTAGACCGGGTCCGTCAGATCCTCCCAGGTCGAGGGTGGATTGGTCACGCCGCTTTCTTCAAGCCGGTCGATGTTGTAGCAGATGCCAAAGGTGCTCACGGCGTTGCCGAAGAGGGTGGGCGAGCGCCAGGTTTCGCCGCTGATTTTCGCGGGGATTCGCGGGCTTCCGTCCGCGAATGCGAAAAGTCCCGGGGGTTCCTGATCCGCCGCCCACGGCGCCACGGTCAGGCCCTGGCCGAAGGCGACCGAGTGATCGTACTCGCCTCCGCCGAAAAACAGATCGATCTTGGCGGAGTATTTCGCGGGGTCGTCCATGGTGCGAAAGGTGTTGTATGCTTCGCGAATGATTTCCCAGCGCGCAATCTCCTCCGCGCTGGCGCCATCGGGCGGGCTCTTGGTGTTGAACTTGCGATTCACGATGGATTCGCTCATGCCTTGCGGCCATTCGTGGCCCTGGCTGCGCCACCAGGCGCGAAAGGTGTTCACGAACTCGGCGGTCAGGTAGCGGGCGATTTCCGATGTGCCGCCGATGGCGCGCCAGTCGACTTTCACCGGTGATCCGTAGCGGTCGCGGTGCCAGCGCGAAAAGGCCTGGGCGAACTCGTAACGAATGGCTTCGTTGTGCGCGGTGATGATGACGAGCACCGGATCCCCGGGTTTCCAGTCGCGCACCTCGGTTGGTTTGCGGAAGAGGAAGGGCAGGGAGGTGACGAGAACTGCGGCGAGGACGATGGAGAGGTTGCGCAACATCCGCGGAAGCGCTCCTTACCGGGTGAGTACGACGACGTTGTTTCGGCGGAACCAGATCTTGGCCATGTGTTGCTGCTGATCGATGGCCACGATCTTGGGATTCATATCGTAGGCGATCAGTTTGAGTCCGCTGGCTGCGGGATCCTTCCCGTTGAGAATGTTGATTTCGTGCTGGGCCATTTCGCCGAGATAGATGGTGTCATGCACGGCCGCGTTGAACGTGTTGCCGGCATCGGCGGGTGCATCGTAGCCGACGTGAATGACTTCCGGCCGGATGGAGAGCGTCACATGATCGCCCGTCTTGATGGATCCCTGCGGGGTGTTTGTGCTGGCCACGCGTCCGATGCTGGTGTCGAGCAGGATTTCCTCGCCGGTGGAGACGACGGTCGCATCGATAAAATTCGTCTCGCCGATGAAGTTTGCCACAAACTTGCTGGCCGGCTTTTTGTAGACGTCGCGGGGGGCGCCGCATTGCTGGATTTTGCCTTTGTCGAGCACGGCGATGCGGTCGGCGATGGAGAGCGCTTCTTTCTGGTCATGCGTGACGTACACGGCGGTCAAGCCGAACTGCTTGCAGATACGCCGGATTTCGCCGCGCATTTCCAGGCGCAGCTTGGCATCGAGGTTGGAAAGCGGCTCATCCAGCAACAGGCATTTCGGCCGCACGACAAGGGCGCGGGCGAGGGCAACGCGTTGCTGTTGTCCGCCGGAGAGTTGATTCGGTTTGTAGGAGGCGCGATCGGACATCTTCACCGCGGCGAGGGCTTCGTCGATCCGCTGATCCATCTCCGCCTTCGGCACCTTGCGGAGCTGCAGGCCGAAGGCCACGTTTTCGCGCACGGTCATGTGGGGCCACAAGGCGTAGCTTTGGAAAACCATGCCGGTATCGCGATCCTCGGGGGCGAGGCTGGTGACATCGCGGTTGCCGATGAGAATGCGACCGGATTCGGGAATATAAAAACCGGCAATACAACGCAGCAAGGTGGTTTTGCCGCAACCGCTGGGCCCGAGTAAAAAAAACAGTTCGCCCGGCTCGATTGCCAGATCGACGTCATCAACCACGCGGTTGTCACCGAAAGATTTTGTTACGTGTTCGAATCGTATCGATACAGCCATTGGAACCCCAACGCAGAATGGACCGGATGGTGCAGGTGACGGCCGCTTTGGTCAATCCTCAACAAATCGCTAACGGTTTTCTAACCGGTAGCAGGGTGTGTGTGCCGCGCTTCGAAGAATCAACTCAACGGCTCTTTTTGCTCGGTGATCAGCGGCAAAACCTTTGCCTTCTCGGCGTTGAGTTTGATGTATTCCTTCCATTCCGGCGGGACGCGCGCGGCAGGAAAGATGGCTTTGGTCGGGCACTCCGGCACGCACGCCCCGCAGTCGATGCATTCGACCGGGTCAATGACCAGCCATCGCTCATCCTCATGAAAGCAGTTGACCGGACACACGGTCACGCAGACCGTGTTTTTACAGTCGAGGCAAGGCGCGGTTACGACGTGGGGCATCTACTAGTAGTAGTAGCTCAGACCGAGATCAATGCGGGTGTCGACATCGTCAAGACCGTTACCGTCGGGATAAACTTCCTCGGTGGCGACTTCGATGATGAGGCGGGTGTTGATGGCGAGGTCACCGGTGAGGAAAAACTTTCCGCCGCCATACAGCCCGAGCACGAGGGCGGTGTCATCGCCTCCCGCGTCAAAGTCGTAGTAGGCCAACTCGATCTGGCCGCCCACGAAAGGAATGAAACTGCTCTCGGTGTCGAAATTGTATTCAGTGAATCCGCCGAGGCTGAGTCCGAAGACATCGTCGTTGTCCCCAAAACCGAACAAACCACCGACCTCGAGAAAGTCGGCAATGAAATATCCGTAGCCGGCATCAAGACTCAGGTCCGTCCCTGCGGCGGTGTCGAAATCAAGTCCGCCGGCGAGGCGCAATTCCTGAGTGCCGAGGGCGATGGCGGCGTTTTGAGCATGGGCGTTGAAGGTCAGGGCGACAAAAGCAAGCAGGGCTATTTTCTTCATAATAGGATCTCCGGTTAATAATCTATGGTCGTAAGGAGCATGATGAAGGTCAAGCGAAAGCGAGGGTGGTGAATCGATTGTCGGCGCGTTGTTCCGCGAGGATCATTTCATTGAGGCGTATCGCCACGGCGCCGGGGCGTCCATCGCCGACCGGCGCATCATCCAGCCTGGTCACCGCGGTTACATTGGTGGTCGTGCCAAAAATCAGCACTTCGCCGGCCGCCGCCAGTTGTTCGCGGGTGATGGCAGCGACTTTTTTTCCGCGCAGCCAGCCGGCCTGGATGCCTTCGTCGGCCAGGGCAAAGGCGCGATTCATGGTTGTGCCGGGAAGAATCCGGCCCGGCGGCGGAATGATCAGATGTCTGCCGGCGTCGATGAGGCCGATGTTTTCGGTGGCGCCCTCGGCGACCAATCCGGCCTCGTCAAAATTCACTGCGAAATCAGCCCGCCGGTCGATCGCCTCCTTTTTCATGAGGGCGTTGGGCAGGTAGTTGCAGGTTTTGATGGTGGCAAACACGCCGGACTTGACCGGAATCATGCTCGTGATGAGCCGGGCGCCACCGGGGTGTGTCTCCATGAACGGGGCAACGGCCCGGTGGGCGAGGATGTACAGTCCGGCGCCCGGGCAATCATACGGGCTGATGCCCATGCTTCCGGTTCCGCGCGAAACGATCACCCGGGCCAGGCCATCGCGATGGCCGCCGGCGCGGATGGTTTCGAGGATGCGATGCCGGAGGGCCTTTCGATCGAAAGGCGCAGCGAGCGCAATCTGGCGGGCAGAATCAAACAGGCGGTCAAGGTGCTCCTCGAGACAGTAGACGCGACCGTCGACACACTTGAGTGTTTCGAACACGCCGTCGCCGCGATGCACGAGGTGGTCGTCGACCGGCACCTGCATGTGCGCGGGATCGGTGATGATCGCGTCGTACTCGTTGCTGTAAAATGCATACATCGCGTCGTGGAACGGGCGCCGGGCCGGCGCGGGCGGCGTGGTCAGGATGGGGATGGAATGACCGGATGACATGTCTAGACTGACTATGACGCGTCGCCGTCGGTTGGACAAGACCGGCCAGCGGTATTTTTGGTTTTTCCGCACCGGTTGATGGGGACATAGAAGTTTGCCTAATCACATTGTTTGATTTAGCCCATCTTCCGCAGTTGGTCTTGAATAATTTCTTTTTTTGCGCCTTCTTGT
>CAYYAR010000023.1:0-52401 GCA_964470065.1 uncultured Verrucomicrobiota bacterium
AACAAGAAGGCGCAAAAAAAGAAATTATTCAAGACCAACTGCGGAAGATGGGTTAATCCCATCAGCGGCAAAATCAACTTGGTCACATGATGCCCGAATGGATGACGTCCCGACTGGCGCCAAGCCCCGTAAGAACCGAACCGGTAATCGCCGGGATGCTTGACCATGCCCGCGCGGACGGGATTGTTCTCGATGTATTTCCACAGCCGCCATACCGCGGTGTGCTCGAGGATGGTGTGCTTGAACCGGCTGGCCCATAACGAACCCCGGCGGGGAATGTCCCTGGTTCCGTTGTACCACATGGAAAACAGCTGCTGCAGATGCCGCATGAACCAACTGATATCCCGGCTGCGCCTCTGCCACTTGGCGCATTCGGGGGTGCCGGGCTTCAGCATTTTCCTACCCCGGTGAAAGAGCCAGTATCGCCGGCAGATCTCTTCCTCGGACGGGAGCTCGGCCGGGGCATGCACGAGCAGGTGGAAGTGGTTGGACATGACCTGATAGGCGACGACCCGCACCCCATACAGCAAGCTGACCCGCCGCAAGAACCGGACGAACTGCTCCTTCTCGCTATTTCCAAAGGGCCGGTCCTCCGACGTGCCAACGGTTCGATTGAAGCAGTGGTACCAGGTGTCGACCTGATCAACTTTGATTCTGGCGGTTCTCATACCTACCAAAAGGAATGAGCAGGGCCGGTTTGGACAAACTATTTGCAGGGACAGACACCCGGCTTGCGTAATCCGCTGGCAATACGCCGGTTGCGCGCGAATAAATTATGACGCTATTTGTCTGTCCCCGCGTCCGGCGTGCCGTCGCTCTTTGTCTGTCCCCGCATTGTCGTCTGTCCCTGCTTTGGGGTGGCTCCGGCACTGGAGATTGACCAACTGATGTGGCCGGAAGGCTGCGTTATTATCGCTACTTGTTACCATCGAACAACTTACAGCAAATGATCGGGATCCCCGGCTTTGCTCAATCGCGCTTGACTATATCTTGGTTTAGGTGTTCTATTAAAAATCCAATCATCTGGAAATGAGAGACACACCATGTCTGATCTTAATCGTAAAAGACGAGCGTGTGATCAGATTGAAAAATGAAGCCATTGCTCAAATTTAGTTTAAAAAAATCTACCGTCATAATTCTGTTGATCGGATTTCATGCGCTTGATTTTGCGGTCGAATCCCGGGCAGCCATTCAGTATACCAGTTTTGGGCCCAATACTATTAACACTGGTAATCCGGCAGTTAACATCAACTTTTTCGGCGCCGATCTGAGCTTTATTTGGGCACAACTGGCAACCACGAGAGAGGGCCAGGTGATATGGGACAGCGACGAAACAACCGGCGACAGCATGGGCATCTCGTTGATGGCGACGACCGTACCCTCCAGTCCCGCCATTAATTTATCAGGAGGAGAAACGGTTGGGTCGACAAATACATGGCGAACTGCATTGGAGTCACCGACCGTTGCTCAGCCGATTTACCGGTACAGCATGACCACAACCTTGTTCAATGCCAACTTCTTGAATCCTTCGCGCGTCGGTTATCTGGGCATGCGATTTCAATACAACGGCGGCGACTACTACTATGGCTGGCTGGAGATTACGGCTATCGCGGCAGACGGGTCCTCATATGAAATTGGCGGCTTTGCCTATAATGATACGCCCAACGAATCGATCACGGCTGGTCAAACATCTGACCCGCCACCGCCCTCCTCAGCTGTCCCCGAGCCAGCCTCCCTCGGTATGATCCTGCTCGGAGCGGCCGGGATCTATGCGCTTCGTCGTCGTGACGACTGATCGCGGACGCGGCAGCGTCCTCTTCATCACTCACAGCTGAACGGAGTCATACTCATGTTCCGCTTTAACCTCCTTGATACCCTCGCCTCATTAAATGAATCCGAGCGGCGTCGATTCTTCCGCACCCTGATCAATAAATCCTTTCGCGCCCTCGGCCTCATCATCGCCCTCGGCATGATCTGGATGATCTGGGCCGCCATGCTCTCGCGCGGGCTGAACAACCGCAACGCCCTCGAATCCGCCCAGGCCGCCCGTCATCTGATCGCGGGCGACGGCTTTACCACCTCGATCATCCGCCCGTTAAGCTTTCACTTCTCGCCGGTCATCGAACATCATCCGGATTTTTTTACACCACCGTTCATGACCACGCTTAAAGCTGCGTTGTTTATGATTGGCGGTGACACCAACCGCATGGTCATCCTCGCCTCTGGTCTCGGGTGGATCGCTTGTGCCCTTCTTCTGTTCGTGATGGTCCGAACGCTTAGTGGCCGCTCCGGTCTAGCGTATTACGCGCTCGCGCTTTGGTGTGTTAATATCGCTGCCGGGCAATATGCCGTGGAGGGCGATAACGTCACTTGGTCTGCCGCACTATTGACGGCTGTCTTGTGGTGCCTTTTTCGTGGTTGGCAGAGCGCGGTCGAACCCCGCGCTGTAAAGTGGACGCGCGAGGCTGCTCTTCGTGAAATGCCCTATGACTGGGCCCTTGCTTCCGGCCTCGCCGCATCCCTGCTTACCTTGTGCGAGCCGCTCCTCGCCGCCGGTGTGTGGATTCCGCTCATCTGGTTCTGGTGGCGCTGGCCATCGCGCGCCGGACTCCCCTCCTTCCTGCTCGTCACCGACAACTCAATCAAATGGCGCGAACGCAATATCTTCCATGGCGGATACAAACGCCGCTTGCTTGGATGTGCGTTGGCGCCGGCCGCATGTTTGCCGGGCGCATGGTACATCTATCAGTATCTTCGAGCCCGGCCGGAAAATCCATTCAAGCTTCGCGCATATATGGTCGCGTCCTTTTCAAACGATTATCCCGGAGAGTCCATTTTTCGCTACGTCTTGCCACCGATCGACCTGCCGTTCTTGTTCTGGTTCGGCCAATTACGCGATGCCCTGTTGGAATCCGCCAAAGCGCTGATTCCATTGCCGGAAGCGTTTGTATATTTATGCGGCCTGGTGCCGCTCGCATTTTTTGTCGCGGGACTTTTCTTGCCGCTGGATGCGGGTGTCCGTGCGCTTCGCCGCAGCCTGATCGCTCCGCTTTTGCTCAGCGTGCTTTCGTTGAGTTTGTGGTCGATGAATGCCCGCTATTTCGCCGCATTCATTCCGGCCATTCTTGTGGTCGCCGTGCTGATCATGCATCATGTGTTGGGAAGTCGCTGGCGCGATGAGGTGAGTATTGCCGACACACCATCAATGCGACTTTGGTTGCTTGATCTGATCCGGCGCACATGGAAATTGACTCGCCGCCATCAGGTGTATGGCTTGTTTTTGGTTTTAGCGGCCACTCCAGCCTGGATGCTCCGGATCAATCTTCCGCCCAAGACCCCGGCTATCATTCCGCCCGGTCTGGCTTATTTGGAAAATAAAAGTGCTGCGGGGGAGGTTGTGCTCACCGACGATCCATGGAAAGTAGCTTGGTACACCCGTCGCTCTGCGGTGTGGTTACCCCAACGCATCGATGATCTAAACGTCATGATTGGTCAGGGGGCCCGTTTCGAATGGGTCTACATCAACAATGCGCCCGTCACCGACCCGCGCGAAATCGGTGACTGGTGGCCCGAGCTCACGAAAGACATCCTTGGCTGGCGCAACTTTCATCCCATCGACGGCAACTTCCCCCGCGAACGCATTCTCCAGCGCATGGACTAACCCTCAGCCGGCGAGTCTATCTCCATCTATTCCATTCAGCAACGCCACACCGGAAAACTTCTTTACCTTCGACACCCTCGTCGCCCGCCGGGCGATGGGTCGGCACGCATGGTCGCGTTGCGTTATAAAACCCACCGAGCTCGTTTGAGAAAAATGGTCTGTCAGCCATCGTTACTTTTTTGCTGCGGTCGCTGACCGCGCAAGTCGCCGCCACGGCTTGACGGTGGTTTATTTCCCAATACCCTCCGCGAATATCCGACACAACTCACCAAACCGCTCAAGGTCATGTGGGGACATAGATGAAAGCGCCTCCACCAAATCGTCCTCATGCCGGGGCGCAACAACGGCAATACGTCTATGTCCCTCTTCCGTCAGCGTCACCATGATATATCGCCGGTCCTGCCGGCTTCGCACCCGCTCAACCCACCCATCCCGCTCCAACACATCAACCAAACGACAAATATTCGGACCCGTCACCTGCAACTTTTCCGCCAACTCATTCTGACAGAGGGGACCGTCACGCAAGAGCGATTGCAAAACCGAATACTGGGGCAGAGTCAATCCATCGGCCGCACGCCGCACCGACAAAAACTTGCCCAAGGCTCCCGCAGCCCGGAATAAATCGTTCGCCGCATTGAGCTTAAACTCGTTTATTAATTTATCGTTATTCATTTATTGATTAATACATTATTTATTTATGCATTATTAATCAACCTAAAAAAATCCGACTGCGCGAGAAGCAGCCGGATTTTTTCTATTCGACCAGGTCGATGAGGTTTTTGACCGAATTGTCTGTCCCTCCAGAGGCTGGGCGAGAATTCGCTTCGGGTGCTGGTGAAGAAGAAGGCGCTCCTTCGGCAGGCACAGGCCCCTGCCCTTGTTGATCCCGGGGTGGTCCCTGTTCGCCGCGCCGGTCGCCGCGTCCACGGCCCCCGCGATGACGACCACGCCGGCCTCCATCCCGATCTCGTCCACCCTGTCGGAGTTCGCCACCGCCGTTTTCACGGCCTCCGCCCTCGCTGGTTGATGTTTCCATCGCCTTGCGTAGCGTGCTCATTCGCATCGTGGATTTGCCGCGGGCGCGCATATCCTGCTCCAGGGTCTGGTCGGAAGTGACCAAAACGGCCGAGCCGCAGGCAAGGCTGACCAGGCGATTGCGCACTTCTTCAGCGGAATCCCCGTAAAACACCTGCACGCCGTTGAAGGTTTCCCCCTCACCGGCCTCGCGAAGCGGTCGTCCACCGAACACCACCTTCACCGATAACTCCTCGCGGGTGGCGTACCGTGCCAAACGGTTGAGCGCCTGAAAACGCTCGCCCGGACCCACGCGATCACCGCCAGCCAGGCGGTCCCCGTCCACCACGCAAGCTTTGCTGGCGGATCCACCGCCCAACAAGGCGGCTATTTTCCCCAATAGACTCATAGATTTCCCTTTTTCATACTATCTTCGCATGTAAAGCACCGTACGGCAATCGCCACCCCACATCCAACCCACCCTGTTGATCTGGCAGGAAGAAGCACGGTTAAAGACGCGGCAAGGGTAAACCGCCGCCAGTGCAGACCATTGAAACACAAAACTGTAGACCATGCCCGGGTCGCTGGCAACCACAATGACCGGGCCGGACCAGTCGCTCGGCGGGGTCAGCTTATTTGAGTTTGCCGCCCGCAAATGAAATTTGTAGCTTTTGTGCATATGAATGACACCAAAGCCCGTCCCGCCGTGTCAGGCCTATGGCTTTTTGCCTTCGCCCTGTTTACATTGTTCCTCCTGGGTCTCCGAACCATCAATGGACCGGACTTCTGGTTGCACCTGGCCTCCGGTCACCACGTCGCCACAACCGGCATCGCCACCCAGGATCCGTTTTCGTTTGGTCTCGCCGCCGAAACCGCCTGGCGTCAAGTCACGTGGCTCTATGATTGGGCCTTGTATCGCATGTGGCAGGCTGGAGGCGCACCATTAACCATACTACTTCATGCCCTGCTGGCGCCCTTGGCTTTCATCATGCTGACGGGCGCTATCGCAGACAAAACCACGCGGTCGCAACAAGCCGGAGCCATCTTGCTTTCCGCCTGGCTGCTCTCCCCCGCCTTGCACGCAGGACCTCGTTTGCCCGCTCTATTACTGGCCGCCTTGTTCATTCGAACCCTGGCATCCGCGCGACTTTCCTCCGGCGGATTTGTCGCCTTGATCGTAGCTCAAGTTATCTGGGCGAACGCGCACCTCTCCTTCGTCACCGGTCCCTTGCTCGCGCTTCTTTCCGCCTTGGAAAGTATGCTCAAGAACCGCCGGGAGAGTGCCTCGCCTTTGGCGAGCGATGCTGCAAAACGGCTGATGCTGACCATCGCACTGTTGGCAGCGACGCTGGTGAATCCGTTTGGTTTTCGCATCTGGACGGAATTCATCGCCACGGCAACCACCCCGCTGAACCTCATTCTGCTGGATTGGACTTCGCCGTTTTACACCGACTTTATTCCCGTCGATCAGTCATGGGTTTCGATAGCCGCGCTGGGTCTGATTGGCGCGGCGTTCATTTTGCGGCGCGAGCGACTGCCGCTCATGCTGACCGGCGGGGCCATCTTGAGTGCGTTCATGATTATTCGCACCGGTTATCTGATCGATTTCGCGGCCATCCTGTGCATGCCTTTCCTGGCCTTGAGCATCAACACCCTCGCCGGAATGACCTCCGCGCGCGCGCCCTGGCTTTCCACCACCTCCGCCGCCGCAGTGGGCGTGGCCTGCCTGCTCGCCATCGGCGTCACCATCACCAATCGCCAATACATCGCAACCGGCAGCAGCGCGTCCTTCGGGTGGCATGAAAACACCCGGATGTACCCCGGGGCCTTGCTCGATCGCCTCGACGGCACGCTTCCGGCTCCCCTCGTCAATCTAACCCAGGATGGCGGTTACTTGTTGTGGCGTAATCCCGGAAAGCGCGTCTATGTCGATACACGCGGCGATCTCTACGGACGGGAATTTTATGCCGCTTTGTTCCGCTCGCTGACCGGACAAAAAGACAGCAATGGATTGGAGACACCCTTGCCGGAAAAAACCAGCGCCGTGCTGTTGAATGCCACTTGGAGCGGTTCGCGAAGCGCGTTGGCGCGTTTCCTGGCCGACCCGGCTTGGGGCGTGGCCTATTTCGATGGCACATCCATCCTGCTACTGCGTCGCGACGAAGCGAACAAGCCCCTGCTGGATGACGCCACGCTCGCCAGCGATGGACTCGCCTTGATTCAGGAAGAATACAAAACCTATCAGCGCGCGCTCTCCCATCCGTTTTTCCGTCCGGCAGTGCCGGCCCGGTTGATTGGCGCGGCCGCGACCTACCAGATCATGGGACGATTCGAAGAGTCGCTCGCGCTCTACGAATTGATTACGGAAGGCGCGCCTCGCATGGCCAGCGCCTGGCTTAACCGGGGCATTGCCGAAACGGCGGTTGGAAAAACCGGGGCCGCCATGAACACTCTTGAGCAAGCCACGCGGATGTTGCCGGATAATCCGTTGGGATGGCTCTGGCTGGGCCGGGCCTATAGCTCAGCAGGTCGCAGCGCTGATGCAGAAGCGGCCACCGCACGCGGACGCGTATTGAATCCGGAAATGGCCGAGCGATTTATCGCCGGGGAAAAGTAAGTCACATCCGCTGCTTTGGCGACAGAATCTGCGCCTGAGTTTACTTGGAGAGCGAGCGAACGTAAGCGGCGACATCATGCACCGCTTCATCCGTCTTCAGCACGGCGCCCCATGCCGTCATCAGGGCCGACTTGCCCACGGCAGCGCCACCCTCTTTGATCACCTTGAAGATGTGTTCATCGCTCAGAGTATCCATATAGGCCTTGTCGTTCAGTGCGCGTGGCTTGGGATTCAGCGCGGCGGCACCGATGCCGTCACCCGCTCCGGTGGCGCCATGACAAAGGGCGCAATACATCTTGTAAGGTCCCTGGCCCTTGGCGGGATCACCGGTAATCATAAAGGCTTCCTCGGCCCGCAAGGGTGCGGCGAGCATGGCCAAACAAACCAACAAACCTGCATATGCTTTCATCTTGTCTCCTCGTATGACGTAACCTACTTCGCCGGCCTCATGTATTCAACTCCGGGCATGATCATTGTTGCGCGCGCGCCGATATCCGGATCATTCCGCCAGCGAACGCACATACGCCGCGACATCGTGCACGGCTTGATCGGTTGACAGGATATCGCCCCATGCCTCCATCAAGGGGGATCTGCCCACAGCGGCACCGCCGTGTTTGATCACCGTGTAGATGTGCTGATCGGTCAAGGTGGCCATGTAGTCTTGATCGGTAAGCGCCCGCGGTGGCACCGGCATGCGCGATGCACACACGCCCTCGCCCGCGCCGGACGACCCATGACAGGAGGCGCAATGCATGTCATAGATGATCTTGCCGCGTGTGATATCGCCCGTGATTTCAAATTCATCCGCGGACACCTGCGACCAACACATCATCAACCCGCAGCATCCGTAAACAACGATTGCCTTCATGGTGCGTGAGGTCCGGGATGCCAGATCGCCGATGGTCAGGCCACCGGCGGCGTCTCGTCCACTCCCGCGCCCGGGGACTCCGCCACATCGTCATCCGGTTCGACCGGCGCGGCGGATACGAGTTTGTCGCCCTCGTCGAGATTGATCACCCGGACGCCTTGGGTATTCCGGCTGATCGTCCGCAGGTCATCCACGGCAAAACGAATCATCACGCCGTTTGCCGTAATCATCATCAGCGCGTCGTGATCGTGAACGCTATGTGCGCTGACCACCGGTCCGTTGCGCTCGGATGTCTTCATCGTGATGACACCCTTGCCGCCGCGGTTTTGCGACGGATACTCGTCAAACAAAGTGCGCTTGCCGTAACCGTTTTCGCTCACACACAGCAACGTACCGCCGGGTTCCACCACCTCGATACTCTCGACGGCGTCGTTTTCGTCGCCCAACTTGATGCCGCGCACGCCCGTGGTATCGCGGCCCATGTCGCGCAACTGGTCCTCGTGGAATCGTATGCTCATGCCTTGGCGGGTAATCAGCATGAGGTCGTTGCTGCCATTGGTCTGGCGGACGCCGATCAGGTGATCTCCCGCTTCAATGTTGATGGCGATGATGCCGCCGGCACGCGGCCGGCTGTACGCCGACAATTTGGTTTTCTTGACCGTCCCGTTCGCGGTGGCAAACACGAGATACTGGTCATCGGGAAAATCACGGGTGCGAATCAGCGTCGCGACTTTCTCCTCACCGGCCAGCTCCAGCAAATTCACAATCGCCTTGCCGCGCGAGGTGCGACTGCCCTCGGGCACCTCATACACCTTTTTCCAGTGCACGCGGCCGGCCGAGGTGAAGAACAGGAGATAGTCGTGGGTCGAGGCGCTGAAGACGTGCTCGACGAAGTCTTCATCCTTGGTGTCCATGCCGGCCACGCCTTTTCCGCCGCGTTTTTGTTCGCGAAATACATCCACCGGCACCCGCTTGATGTAGCCGCCATGGCTCAGCGTGATAACGCAGGCACGGTCGGCGATCAGATCTTCCATGTTCAACTCGCCCTCGTCGGGCACAATCTCGGTGCGGCGGGCATCCGCATATTGCTTGCGAATTTCGAGAAGGTCGTCCTTCATCACGCCGTAGATCTTGGCCGGATGGGCAAGCAGATCCTTGAGATAGGTGATCAACTTCATCACTTCCTGATACTCGGCTTCGATCTTGTCGCGCTCGAGCCCGGTGAGCTGATAAAGACGCATCTCCAGAATGGCATTCGCCTGGATTTCCGACAGTCCGAACCTGGCCATCAGCTCGGCGCGGGCGATGTTGCGATCGCGTGATTCGCGGATTACCTTGACCACATCATCCATGTGGTCGATGGCAATACGAAGGCCTTCGAGGATGTGCGCGCGCGCCAGCGCTTTATCGAGATCGAATTTTGTGCGACGGGTGATCACTTCGAACCGGTGCTGGATGAAGCACTGCAGGAGATCACGCAAATTCATCACGCGCGGCCGGCTGTGATCGATGGCAAGCATGATCGCGCCAAACGTCGATTCCAGCTGGGTCATCCGGTAGAGGTTGTTGAGCATGACCTTGCCCATCACGCCCTTCTTCAGCTCGACCACGACGCGGATGCCGTCCTTGTCGGATTCATCGCGAAGGTCGGAGATGCCCTCGAGTTGTTTCTCGCGCACCAGCTCGGCCATTTTCTCGATCAGCGCGGTCTTGTTGAGGGCATAGGGAATTTCGGTGATGATGATCACTTCCTTGCCGGTTTTCTCGTCCTCCTCGATGACCGCCTTGCCGCGCACCTTGATCAGGCCGCGACCGGTTTCGTACATCGACTTGATGGCATTGAATCCGCAAATCGTGGCCGCGGTCGGAAAGTCCGGGCCCTTGATGAACTGCATTAAATCCGCCACCGAGGCCTTCGGGTTGTCGATCAGGTGAATGGTGCCGTCAATCACCTCGCCGAGATTGTGGGGCGGGATGTTGGTGGCCATGCCAACGGCGATACCGGTGCTGCCGTTGATGAGCAGATTGGGAATGCGGGACGGAAGCACGGTCGGCTCCTGCAGCGTGCCGTCGAAATTCTCCTGCATATCGACGGTATTTTTGTCGATATCGGCGAGCATATCCTCGGCGAGTCGCTGAAGTTTACACTCGGTGTAGCGGTAGGCGGCGGGCGGGTCGCCATCGATACTGCCGAAGTTGCCTTGGCCGTAGATGAGCGGGTTGCGCATCGAGAAACTCTGGCCCATGCGCACGAGCGTGTCGTACACGGCGCTATCGCCGTGGGGATGGTAATTACCGATGACCTCGCCGACGACCTTGGCGCATTTCACGAAGGCCTTGTTGTGGGTCCAGCCTCGCTCGCGCATGGCGAAGAGAATGCGACGGTTGCCGGGCTTCAGTCCATCGCGGGCATCCGGTAGGGCGCGTCCAATGATTACGCTCATCGAATAGTCGATGTAGGCGCGCTGCATTTCGTCTTCGATGTTTATGCTGTCGATTCTATCGCTCACAAATCTCTCCGGATGGTCTCATTCCCACTCTTAATCCTAATCTTAATCTTAATCCCCGCCGGCCCCAACCGGGCCGGCTCAAGGCCAAGTCATATTCGTTATCACACGGCGGCCATGCCCGCAGGCGCGGCCGTACATCAAATATCCAGATTCGTCACATTCAGCGCATTCAATTCGATGAATTCGCGCCGGGGCTCGACTTCATCGCCCATCAACACGGTGAAAATCTCGTCCGCCTTGACGGCGTCCTCGAGGGCCACCCGGAGCAGCTTGCGGTTTTCCTTGTTCAGCGTGGTTTCCCACAACTGCTCGGGATTCATTTCACCGAGACCTTTGTAGCGCTGAATATCCACGCCTTTGCGTCCGAGCTGACGAATTTTTTCCAGCAAGTCAAAGAGGGAGAACACCTCGGTTTTCTTCTCGTCTCCGCTGCCGGAGATCCACACCACCGGCTGCCCGGATGCGATGAGGTGCTGTCCGTCAAAACCAAGTTCTTCCAGCACTGCGATCAGTCGCGCGATGGCCGCACCCGAAAAAATTTCCACCCAGCGGACTCCGTGTCCTTCGGCGGTGCGACCGCCCTCGCCTTCGCTGACAATAGCCACGCCGGCTTTTTGCTCGTACTCCTGGCAGAGCGCCCGCAACTCGGGTTCCGAGTAAACGTAGCGAACCTCTTCGGCGTCGGGCGTGGAAATCGTCACCCGGTATTGCGGCAAGGCCCCGCTGGCCTTGACTCGATGGCGGATGTATTCTTCGAACGGAATCGACTTGCGGTTCAATCGATCGGCATGCTGTTCAAGCTCAGCCACCTTTTCCAGCAGGGTGCGCAACGGATCACCGGCCAGCACGACATCGCCCTTGGCATTCAGCACCTTGGCATCGTCGATGGACAGGCTGATCAAGATCCGGTTCAGGGCTTCCTCGTTTTCCACATACTCCTCGCGCTGGCGACGCTTGATGCGGAACAGGGGCGGCTGGGCGATGTATATATAGCCCTGCTCGATCAATTGCGGCATCTTGCGGTAGAAAAACGTCAGCAAGAGCGTGCGAATGTGGGAGCCATCCACATCGGCATCGGTCATGATGATGATGCGGTGGTAGCGCAACTTTTCGATGTTGAATTCATCGCGGCCGAATCCGGTGCCGAGCGCGGTGATCATCGTGCGGATTTCCGTGTTGTTGAGCATCTTGTCGTCGCGGGCCTTTTCGACGTTCAGCACCTTGCCGCGGAGGGGAAGAATCGCCTGAAAGGTGCGGTCACGACCCTGCTTGGCCGAGCCGCCGGCGCTGTCGCCCTCGACGATGAACAATTCGCATTTGGACGGATCGCGTTCGGAGCAATCGGCCAGCTTGCCGGGCAGACCGCCCCCCTCGAGGGCACCTTTGCGGCGGGTCAGTTCGCGAGCCTTGCGGGCGGCCTCGCGGGCGCGTGAAGCCAGAATGCCCTTTTCGATGATGCGCCGGGCCACGGAGGGATTTTCCTCGAAGAAGGTGGCAAGCTCCTCGTTGACAATCGACGCGACGATGCCCTCGACCTCGCTGTTGCCAAGCTTGGTTTTGGTTTGACCCTCGAATTGCGGGTCCGGCACCTTCACGCTCACGACTGCGGTCAAACCCTCGCGAATATCCTCGCCGGTCATCGCGTCGGCATCCTCTTTGAACAGCTTGTTCGCTTTGGCGTACTGGTTCACGCACCGGGTCAGCGCCGAACGGTAGCCGCTCAGGTGTGTACCGCCCTCGACGGTGTTGATGTTGTTGGTGTAGGAAAAAATGTTTTCATTGTACGAGTCGCTGTACTGCATCGCGATCTCGACCTGCACATTATCGCGTTCTTTCTCGAACACGATCACCCCGGGATGAAGCGGATTCTTGTTCTTGTTGAGCAGCTTCACAAACTCCGAGATTCCGCCTTCGTACTTGAAGAGCTCGTCCCGGGCGGGCTCTTCCTGCTTGAGGCCGATCTCGATGCCCTTGTTCAAAAACGCAAGTTCACGCAGGCGGTTGGCCAGGGTGTCCCAACTGTATTCAAGCGTGGAGAATATCTGATGATCGGGGAAAAACGTGATCTTGGTTCCGCGACCGGTGGTCTTGCCGATTTTTTCGAGTTGCGTGACCGGGTTGCCCCGCTCGTATCGCTGATGGTAGACAATGCCGTCGCGACGCACTTCAACTTCAAGCCACTCGCTCAGTGCATTCACGCAGGAAACGCCGACGCCGTGCAAGCCGCCGGAAACCTTGTACGAGGAGTGATCGAACTTGCCGCCGGCGTGCAACACTGTGAGCACCACCTCCACGGCCGGGCGATTTTCCTGCGGATGG
The DNA here is from genome assembly GCA_964470065.1 of uncultured Verrucomicrobiota bacterium. Lineage (GTDB taxonomy): Bacteria > Verrucomicrobiota > Kiritimatiellia > CAIVKH01 > CAIVKH01 > CALMUP01. The sequence goes on from CAYYAR010000023.1 coordinate 12,990, forward strand.
ATATCCACCGGAATGCCTCGTCCGTCGTCGTTCACCGAGATCGAGCCATCGGCATTCATGGAAACATCGATGTGTTTGCAATAGCCGGCCAGTGCTTCGTCGACGCTGTTGTCCACCACCTCATAGACCAGGTGATGAAGGCCGCGGACACCGGTGTCGCCGATGTACATCGCGGGGCGCTTGCGTACCGCCTCGAGGCCGGCGAGCACCGTAATGTTGCCGGCGCCGTAATTGCCGTTTGGATCGGGGTTTAGGACAGATGCGGAATCGGACGTATCATCGCTCAACTTGACGTTTCCTTGATCAAAATTTTGCTTATTTTCAATCGTCTATTTTTACTTGAAACGGATGGGAATAGCAACGGAGGAAATGGGTCTATGTAGACATACACAGGGGCGGCAGCAACGGCCTCGTCTCAGCCCGCGAGGGCGCGGAAATGCGCCGGCAAGTAAAAGGGATAGCGCTTCCGAAAACCGCGTGAATTACGCGGGTGGCGGGCGATCAGGGGTAAACGCGCAAGCGATAGAATTGAACGGTATTAGTTCCGTCAACCATCGGCATTTCCGGGGGCCAATTGCCTTGATCGCTGACACTGACCTCGCCGCTCATGGCATTGGTCCAATGCCCGACCAGGCGCGAAGACTCCAGCGCGAACGGCATGCCACTGAACATTTGATCGAGATCTTCGCGCGTAGCGGGGGGAATATTCAGCGCGTTCAACACTTGAAGCGCATCGTGATCCGGCAACACCCAATCCGCCACCACTTTGCCGTTCATCATGTTCATCGCGATATCGGCAATAAACTTGTCCGGGTTTTTGGGGTCGGTTCCCATAGCCAGTTCGTGCCAATCGCTCCAGGTATCCCCGTCCGTATCTCCACCAATTGCGGTTGTGCTCAGTCCCAGACTGCGCGCCCAGGAGTTGTTGATTCCGTCACTGTTGTCATCGGCACTGTCAATGGCATTAGTGGTAGCGGTCATGGCGGGATAAAACGCCACATCCGCGCTGATGGATGGAGTGTGTATGTCGGAATCCTCATAGAAGGTCGAGGCTTCCAGGGTGGGCGCGTTGTAGACGCGAACGAAGAACGGCTCAACCGGCCGCGGAATGATGGCGGTCACAAAGCTGCCAGGCATTTCCAGCGGGTCGACCCCGGCGCCGACGCGCGTGGTGAAGAGAATGGTGTTCGCGGGGTTCGGCGAGCCGTCCGGCGCGGGCGGATAAATTCCGCCGTTATAGCTCAACACATGGACCAAACTGCCCTCTCCCTCTCCGTTCAACGGTTCTGTCATGGTCTGGTTGTACACGGTGGCCGGTCGTTCCAGCGGTAACGGAACACGCGGGGGGGGATTATCGCTTTGGGCAAAAGCCGGCGAGACGGGCCCGGCGAGCACCAAAGCCCCGGCCATAAGCATCCCGCTCAACCTGTACGAAAGTAGCTGTTTCATGGATAACCTCAAAACTACACCAATCCGGGTATTTTTTCTATAGCCTTTTGTTGGTACACCTATTGAACCCGCAGGAAGAGCTCCCCGTTTGTGACGATCAGGCTGGCCGAAAGGCCCGCCATCAACCCATTGCCGGTCACATCGACGACCGGCGCCGCGGTGGAGAAGGATACCGTGCCGCCGCTGGACGCCGCCACAAGCTTGAAGTCGCCGGCCGTCAGCGCCGCTCCCGTATTCAGCACGGACACCGTCGAGCTGCCGTGGATGCTCAAGACACCGCCCTGAACAACGAAGGGCGGATTCAAACCGGAGGCGAACGCGGGCACATCCAGCTTCGCACCGGCGCCCAAGGTGAGTCCGTCATCGCTGCCGGCGATGATGGTGGCCGATCCGGAGATGGGTCCGCGCAACGTCTGGGTACCCAGCGTCAGCGCGGTGCTTCGTTCGGCGACATCCAGCACGGTTCCGTTGCCCAGCACAATGTTGGTGGAAGACAGACTTCCATTCACCTTCAAGACGCCCGCGTTGACGGTGGTGATGCCGGTATACGTGCTTGAACCATGCAAGGTCAGCGTGCCCGTGCCCTCCTTCGTTACGCTGCCAAAACCGGAGATTACGCCGGAAACGGTATTCGAGCCGGCACCACCAATGGTCAGCGTATTGCCGCCAAGGCTGATGCCACCGGACAGCGTTAATCCGGCTGACGCGCCGGAATTGATGCGGGCGCCACCGGTTCCAATCGTGATGTTGCCGCCGTACGAATTTGCCCCGATCACACTACCCAGCGCACCGCCGCTGGCGAGGCCATTACCGCTGATTGTCAGCGCTTTCGATCCAATCGATATACCACCCTCCAGCGCCAAGGTGGCACCGCTAGTTACGGTGATCGAATTGGTTCCGCCCAGGGCGCCTGAGGCCGTCGCCGCAACCTTGCCGGAATGTACGTTGAGCACACCCAGGAAGGTGTTGTTGCCGGCAAGATAGAGTGAACCGGCGCCTGCCTTGGTAATGCCGCCCGAACCACTGACAACGCCATTCAAATAAATAGCGCCACCGGCATCGACGCGTATCGTGTTGGAGCCGATGGTAATTTCATTACCTATCGTCGCCGCATTCGCCGAGAGATTGGTAATGCCACCATGCAGCGTGACGCCGCTTCCGCTCACGTTAAAGGAGGACGCACTGGCCGAGAATTCAATTGCCCGCACGGCGACAAAATTCGTGAAGTCGAAAATCGGATTCACGCGCGTTGAGCCATCAAAGCGAAGGATGCTGCTGCTGCTCATATCGGGATACAGGTCACCCACCCAGTTGGCTTCCGTTGTGGTGTAGTCATCCACACCACCGCCATCCCACGCGCCATCCGTCGGACGGGTGACGGTGTTGACCGTCAAGACAGCGAACGAGGAAGTAACCGAGAAGCAACCATTGCTGGCGATGGCGCGGTAGTAATTACCATTGATGGTCTCGCTGGTCACGCTGACCGTGTAGTTAGAGACACTGTTGGCGATATCCGACCACGTCGAACCGCTGTTGCTGCTTACCTGCCAGCGGAATCCGGTTTGGCCACTGGCGCCCGCAGTGAAGAGGACAACGCCTCCCACCGAACCGGTTTGCGAAATGGGCTGCTGCGTGATGACGGGAACTTGCGTGACGGTGATCGTCAACGACTTGGCCGTGCTCGATCCGCATGCATTGGAGGCGATGACCGATATATTTCCACCGGTGGATCCGAACGTGACGGTGATCGAGGTTGTTCCTTGACCCGCCGTAATGGTGGCGCCCGAAGGTACGTTCCAATTGTAACCCGTGGCCCCGCTCACGGCACTGATCGAATAGCTTGCACCCGCCTGGCTGGCGCAGACCGTGGAGGAACCGGATATCGCCCCCGGTTGGGACGGTGTCGTCGTGATGCTGACCGTGGCCGAGCCGCTCATCGTCGCGGTGCAACCGGAGGTGGTGTTCGAAGCCAGCACGGTGTAGACACCGGCATTGGTCTGGGCGCCGAAGTTCAGGGCGCTGCCGTTTCCACTGACCGCCGAGCCGGCGGCCACTCCGTCCAGCAACAACCGGTACGACACGCCGGATTGCGATCCGCTCAATGTCACCGACGGCCCGGTTCCACCCGAGCAGTAACTGCCGCCACCGCTGACGGAGTAATCCGCCGGAGCCGGAGTCACCGTGACCGTGGTGACCGTCGAGGTCGCGGAAAATTCTCCAACGGTGACCACGGCGCGATAGTATTTGGTGGCGGTGAGATTGCCGGTATCGAGTGTGGCCGATGTCTGGCCGCTGATGTTGGCAAACGAGCTGTTATCCGAGGATATCTGCCACTGAATACTTCCACTGCTGCCAATAAGGTTGATCGAGGCGCTGGCGCCGGCGCAAATCGCCGATGGCGAAGCGCTGGCAGTACCGCCCACCACACTGGCCGATGTCACATTGCCGGTGAGGGACGGTTGGCTGACGGTGTAATTGGCGGAGTCGGTGCCGGCGATAGCAAACAACGGCCAATTGGTCACGGCCAGATTGTTGGCCGGTCCCTGACTTGAGAAGTAGAATGTCGGCGCACCGGAGAGCGTGACGGCATCGCCCGTGATGCGGCCGGCCAGCAGCGGTGTTCCGGAGACCGTCGCGATGGTCGTTCCATCATACACCTTGTCGTTGACCGTGATGCCCTCCACGGTGAGGCTCTTGGCTGTAATGATTCCGGTCAATCCCGCGGGCTGGCTCAACCGGTAGTTTACCGCTTGCGGTCCGATGAGCGTCAGGGATGCCGTCACGGCTTTATTGGTGCCAATCGTCTTGGAGGCGAAGGTGCCGCCGCCGCTCAGCGCGACATTATCTCCGGAGACCACGCCGCTCAGGGTGCCGGTGATGGTAGCCGAGGTGGTTCCATCATAAACTTTCGACGACACGAGGGCGCCGGATACCGTCACCACCTTCGCGGTGACCTGCAGCGTGCCCGCCGCGGTCCAGGAGGCATCGTTGTAGGTGTTGTCGCCAAGACGGCGAACTTGAATCAGCGCGGTGCCGATACGGAGGCCGCTGATGGTGCGACTGCTTCCGCTGCCGGCAAAGGTGACTTCGCCGGTGCCGCCGTTTTGACGGAATTCATACGCGCCGGTGCCGGATCCGCCGGAAGCGGTAACCGTCACGGTATTTCCGTACATGAGGTTGGTACTGGAGAGGGCGCCCGTCACCGCCGACTGGCTTTGTTTGCCGTTGTCGTTCACCGATATGGTCAATACCGCCGAGCCGGCGCAACCGTTCGCATCCGATGCCACCACGGTGAATGTATGTGATCCGCTGGTCGTCGGGGTGCCAGTGATGGCGCCGGTTTCCTCGTTCAACGTCAAGTCACTCATGCTACCGCTGATCATTGTATAGGTGTATGGCGCCGTGCCTCCGGCCGCCACCAGCGTGACTCCGGCATAACTTGAACCCACCGTGCCATCCGGTAACGAGCTGTTGGTGATCGTGATGGTGGGACATCCAAACTGGAAGGTCGCCTGGTTTGTCGCCACACCAATTTCATTGGAGGCAACCAGTTCCACATAGTAGCGGACACCTTGGGCGATGTTGATCGCGGCCTCGACGGTCAAATAGCGACTGGTCGCGACCAAACTGGCCGGCGTTGTCTGGCTGCCATAGGCCTCGGTGGTTCCGTACTTGAACAGGTAGGTGGTGGCGCGACGATTCGGATTAATCTGACTGCGCAAGGTAACACCCACACTCGACTCCACCGCCGTGATGCGGGAGATCGCGGGACGGGCCGGCAGCGGCGCGGTGATCTGGGTATCCATCGGAGGCACATTCGACAACACGCTGGCGCTCGGCGTGAAATTCACCTGCACCGGCGAAGGCCGGACGGACAGATTCGTGAGCACCGGATGCGGACGGAACACGATGGCCTCGAACGGCTGAATCTCGTGATTTTCCGCGCTGCCACCCGTCGAGTAATAGAACTTGCTGTCCGGCTTCTTGAACAGGATGTGCTTCGCCACCGGCGGGCTTACCGACTCGTTGAGGATGATCACGCGATCCGCGCGAGGCAGCGTTGAGTGTCCCTGCACATCCGCCTTGAGGTATGGCAAATCCTTCATCTTCACTGCAAACGGGAAGCGGAGCGTGATGGTCGACACTTCGCCGGTAGCCACTTCGTAGGTGAGATCCTCGCTGGCCGGGAAGTTCATGACGCGACCCACCATCAGGAAGCTGGTGGCGCGCGGCACCTTGATACTGATCACATCGCCCATCGGCGCATTCGAGGTATTGGCGCTGGAGAAGGATGATCCGTTGTCCGTGTACTTCCAGCCATCCTGCGACCACAGGCTGTACCAGCTCGTTGCGGCATCGAAATTAGGCGAATTGCGCCAGATGGAAACGCTGGTATTCGAAGCCGAGGAATAATTGAAGGCCGTGGGCAGGCGATTGGTGCCAAATACGCCGGCCATGGAGGTATCAAACGGATCCAAACTGAAGGAGATCATGTTGTGGCCGCTGATCAGGTTGAAGTTCTTGACCGAAACCACATTCGAACTGGCCACACCGTCGCGATTGTCCGTCGGCGTCCAGCCATCACGCGGAGCCACGCGGTAGAACCGGAGGATATCCGGCGCAAGATTCGTCGGCGCTCCACCGGTGCCGGTGCCGTCATCCGTGAATTGATTACCCGTCACCGTATCGGCCAGTTGCCAGCCCGCGGCAGCAGCGGCATCGTAGCCGGTGCCCTCGGCATAGATCACATCATAGGATCCGCCCGCGGTGCCAGACCATTGAATGACGACTTGATTGTTGCCATTCACATAGGCATTGGTCACATCGAACATTTCCGTCTGCACCTGTGAAACGAAATTGGAGAACGGTCCCACATTACCGGCTTCGTCCAACGCCGCGATGGCAAATCGATACGTTGATCCCGGAGCCAGACCCTCCACGAGCACGTTGGTCGTGGTGAAGTCCTCTAACTCCAGATAGCCATCCCCGACGCCAAAGAAGAAGTCCGTCGCCGGATCGGAAGGCCACTCGTTGTTCACATCGCTGATCGTATAGTAGATGCGGTAACTGGCGAACGGCGAGAGTTCGGTTCCGTTCGGTGCGCCCGCGGCCACCGCCTCGACCAGACTGGCCGGCGTCCAACTCAACCGGGCAGCGAGAGCGCCAACTTCCACACCGGAAGACAGCGTGGTGCCGGTCACCGGCAAAGGATCCGTGGTGTCAACCTTGACAACGTAATCGGAGGCCGGGCCTTGTCCACCATCACCCGGACGGTCATTGTCGGTTGAAGCGGCAAAGATCACGCCAGTAAGAATTCCCTGTGAGCCGCCGTCGACCGTGACCGTGGTGTTGGTGGACGATACGGTGACCTGGTTGGCCACGACATTCAACCGTCCGGGCGCCACCACGCGATATGAATTAGCGCCGCCCGCCGGAGTCTCCCAGCGAAGGCCGAAGGTGTTGCCGGAAGACCAGCCGGCCGGATTAACCACAATACTGGTCACCGGCGCATTCGGATTGCTCGTGTCGTCGTCGTAGATCAACTTGAGATTTCCCTCGGCCTGCTGGAGCGAGAATCCGCCACCCGCCTTGATCAATCCACTCACGCCGCTGGTATCTAGCGCAAAGCCATTCGTCGACGCCACACCGCCCTTGATGATGATCCATTCGCGGTCGAGATCGGAATTCCAGTTGCTCGCTTCCGTGGCGATCAACTGAATGGTAACGCCATTCGCGCTGACATCGCCGCCGGAGATCATGTGGTCGATATCCGCGCGATCTTCCCAGGTGTTGGTAATCGAACCGGAGGCGGCGATGCTGACATCGCCGATGCGCACGGCCAAGGTGCTGCCGCTCTGGAGAGTCACGGCGCCCTTGGAAACAATCTTGCCGCGGCCGGACGCGCTACCCGGAGCCAGGGTGCCGCTCACGGTCAACGAGGCCACCGCGCCGGCATCGCCGGAGTTCGAGCGGGCCGTGCCGCGCAACGTGGCGCCGGAGGCCACCGTAAACGCGGAGTTCACCGCCGAGCCGCTCAGCACGAGCGTGCCATTGCTGATCGTGGTGGTGCCGCTGAAGGTGCTGGCACCGGACAAGGTCTGCGTGCCGCTGCCGGTCTTGTTGAGGTTCAACCGGCCACTGACATTTCCATCCTCGATCGCGCCGGCGAAATCGTAATCCGTCGCGTTGTGGATCGTCAGCGAACGGATGGTGCTGTTGGGGCGTGAAACCGTGGTCGAACTGGAACCGGTCAGTCCGCCGATGGTCGCCGCGGCATCGATATCCAGTTGTGTGCCGCTGGCAAGCGAGACCGTATTGGCGGAGGAGAGCGCACCCTCGGACGAGAGGCGGAGGCGTCCCGTGTTGACCGTCACATTACCACTGTAGCCGGAGTTGTTGCCCGAGAGGTTAACATAGCCGGTGCCCGACTCGGTGGTGATCGCGCTCGAACCGGTGATGCCGGAACTGATGGAAAGATTACCGCTACCCGTGGTCAGGGTGACCGCCTTGTTCAGCGTCACCGATCCGCTCATAATCACCGAGCTGCCGCCGGAATTGCCGATGGTCATCACGCCGGAGTTACCGGCTTGCACCGTGACGGGATTCGCCCGGCTACCGTTGAAGGTCAGCGAGGCGTTGGCGCTGCCGTTGGTATCGCCCAGGTAGACGTGACCGTTTCCGCTATCACCCAGCGAACTGCTGCTGGTGATGCCATTTACCGTACCGGCCTTGATGGTCAATCCACCGCTGAAGCTGTTCGCGCCGGAGAGGGTCAAGGTGCCATTGCCAAGCTTGGTCACACTGCCACTGCCGCTGATGATGCCGTTTTGGGTCACGATGTCCGAACGGTTAAACACCAACGAGGACTGGTTGATGATCTGACCGGACACTTGACCACTCGTCCCGCCCGCCCCGACCTGCAATACGCCGTTGCTGATGATTGTGGCGCCCGCGTAGGTGTTGGCGCCGGCGAAGATGACCGTGCCCGCGCCGTCCTTGATGACACCGCCCGCGCCGCTGATGATGCTCGATCCATCGGCCAGGGTCATGATCGCGCCGGACGGAGTGCTCAATACCAGATTGTTACTGAGCGTGATGCTTGCGCTGACTGCTGCCGCGCCGGCCGACTCCATGGCGAGGATTCGGGAACCCGTGCCGGCAACCGCGTCCACCGGAGTCTGCATATTCGCGCCGGCACTGATCAGGAGGGTTACATTGTTGGCCGTTGTGTTGTAGCCCAACTGGATCTTCGGCGCCGAGCCGGCCAGCACCGACGAGGAGGCAAGTTTCAGCGTGCCGTTTTCAATCCGGGTCTGGCCTTCGTAATTCACATCACCGGCGAGCGAGAGTGTGCCGGCGCCTATCTTGTGGAGACCGCCTTTGTTGGTGATCGTACCGGTGATGGTGACCGGTTGGACGTTGCTGATGGTCAAATAGCGGTTGGTGAAGCTGCCCAGATCAATCGAACCGGCCACGAATACACCCGCGCCGGAACCGTGGTTGAAGTTCATCTGGCGGAGACCCGGCGCCTGACCCGCGGGCGCGAATTGACCCACGGTAAAGTTGACGTTGTACGTCGCATTCTGGGTGAATTCCAGATACGAGTTATCGCCATAGACGCTTTCGTTATCGATCGTGCCGAATTGGTAATACACGCCGTTGGTGGGAATGGTGAAGGACGAGCCCCACACGACATTGCCGGAATCCTGGAAGAAGTTGGCCTCCAGCGAACCATTGATCGTGACCGTGCCGTTACCGCGCATGACGAATCCTGCGCTGCCGGCGTTGGTGATGCCGCCAATGGTGATGTGGTTGTAGAAATAGGCCGAGCGGTTGTCGTCGGTTGCGCCACCGAGGTCGAGGCTGCCCAACGTCATCGCTCCGCTGGTGGCGTTGGAGATGATCAACCTGGAGTAACCGCCGGCATCCGGAGCATTCAACCGCAGGGAGCCGGTATGGATGATGTCGCCGGTGCCGGACTTCTGGATCACCGCCTGGTCACCGTAGGTCTGACGGGCCACGATCCGGTTCGCGATGGTGCGCCCGGATTGAATGGTCAACACCGCGTTATCGTTATTGTCGGTTTCCGCACCCAGGGTGATGACGCCGGTTCCCGCCGCGGCATTTTGCGTGCTTAGCAGCACCTGTCCGCGATCCACAAACAATCCGCCGCTAAAGGAGCTGTTACCGCTCAAGGTAAGCGTACCGCCACCCTGCTGATTAACCGCACCGGAACCACTGATCGCGCCAGCGTAGGTCACGTTGTCCGAACGGCGCCACAAAACGACACCATCGTTGGTGATGCTGGCGGCGGTAATCGCGCCGCGGGTGCCGTTGGTACCGACATAAATGCGTCCATCCGCCACCTCGAGCACACCGTTAAAGGTGTTGGCGCCGTTCAAGATCAGGTCGTACGCGCCGTCCTTGATCACCCGGCCACTTCCGCTGATCACGCCATTGACAAACAAGTTTCCATTGGCCGTGGTAATCGTCACCGGCACGCCGGCCGCGCGGCCGAGATTGAGGAAGATCAGGTGTTCAGCCGCCGAATTATTTTGAATCGCCGGATTCGCCGCGCAAATCGCATCGAAGGTCAGGTTGTTGCCGGACAAGTTGCGCGGCAAGCTGGCGCCAGACTCATAAATCAACTGATTGATGGTCTGGCCAGAGACGTTTTGATTCCACGACAACTGGTTGTTGTTGTCCACTTTGACAATGGCTTTAGTTCCAAGGCGGCCGTACGTGGAGGCATCGTTGGTCTTCCACCATGGCGGCGTCGAGGATCGCCAGTTTCCGCTCGAGGCCTCGGCACGCCAGAAGAAGGCCGCCGGATCATCCGCCAGCGTGATGCCAACCCGGTCGGAGATGACCTCGCCCGAGCAGGCCGAACTGGTGATGACGACATCATATCCGTTGGTTTCGGGAACCTCGACCGAGATACCGGTAACCGTGATCGAATCATTGGTGGCGCCGCTGATATTCACACCGTCCAATCGCCATTGATAGGCAATGTCCGTGCCGGATGCGATAACCGAGAAGGTCACCTCGCCGTTGGCACAGGTATCCTGACTGGCCGGTTGCAAGGTAATCACCGGTCCTTCGTTCACCGACAATTCCGCAAATTCCGAATACACTGGATCGCCGCAACCGGTGATCTTGGCGAAATAACTGCCGGCATCACTGGCCACCAGGGACGCGATGGTGAAACTGGCATTGGTGGCCCCGGCGACCGGCGATGCCTCCGAATTCTTGTACCACTGGTAACTCAGGTTGGCGCCCGAAGCGGTCACGGTAAAGGTGGCATTGGCATCGGTACAGGCGGTGATGTTGGTCGGATTCGAGGTGATCACCGCGATCTCGCTCACATCCACCACCAGCGTCTGGGTCAGACTCGTTCCGCAAGCGCTGACCGCGGACACCGACACCACACCACCGAACGAACCGAAGGTCACGGTGATCGATGTGCCGGTCGAGGCGCTGGTGATGGTGGCGCCAAGCGGAACGGTCCAGGCGTAATAGTCGGCTCCGGCGGTTGCGCTGATGGCGTACGTGACGCCGGCTTCACCGGAACAAATCGTGGACGATCCGGAAATGACTCCGGGCTGACTTGCCGTAGAGGATACCGTGACATACAACTCGCCATCCACGATTTCGAGGACCACGCACGTTCCGCCGGGATTGTTGGCGCCGGTGACATTCACCGTGGGCGCTGAACCCGACGAGAAGGCCACCGCACCGCCGGCGCCGTTGGTGGCAATCAGTTTGTAGGATCCATTCGTGAGTGCACCACCGGAGTTGGTGATATTCACCGTGGCGGCGCTGTCGATCGTCAGGGTGCCGCCGGCAACCGCCAAAGGCGCGGCGCTGTTGGTGGCCCAGTAAGGAACGGAAAGGGTGCCGGCCACGTTCAATCCGTCATCGCTCCCCGCGACGATATTCGCCGTACCCGCACCATCCGGCGAACGGAGGGTCTGGCCGGTGAGGGTGTACTGGGCGGACTTGCCGGCCACGCTGAAGGTGGCCCCGGCATCGAGGGCGATGGTCGAGGCGGCGAGCGAACCGGAGCCGCTCAAGGCCAGGGTGCCGGCCGAGACGGTCATGGTGTTGGTGGCGGTGTTAACCCCCGCCAGCGTCAATGTGCCATCGCCGGTCTTGGTCAGCGTACCCGCGCCGGAAAGAATACCGTTGGCGGTGAGCGTTTGGCTGGCCGCGACTTCCATCGTTCCGTTGCCCACCAACACGATGTCGCGACCCGAAGTCATGGTCAAACTCGCCGTCGCTTGCAACGTGCCGCCGTTCAAGGTGATGTCGCCACCCACCGCGCCGAGATTGGCGTTGTCGCTGATGGAAACCTTGCCGCCCTCGAGCACGGTGCCGCCGCTGTAGTCACTGGAAGTGCCCGACAGGACGAGGTCGCCACTGCCGGTCTTGGTGAGGCTGCCGCTACCGGTCAGCTTGCCGCTGGCGGTCATGGTGCCGGAATCCACCGCAATCGAGGAAGCCGACTGCAGGGTGATCTGGCCGGACAAGGTATTGTTGCCACTGACGTTGCGCAACGCACCGCCCGAGCTGATACCGGTGCCATTGAGCGCCAGACGCTCGGCGAGGGTAATGCCGCCGGTGACTTCCAGCGCCGCGCCGGAGGAAATTTCCGTATCATGATTATCGCTGGCCGAGGTATTGCCCAGGGCGTCCGCGCTCGTCGCGCGCACAACACCCGTCTCGATCCGGAACGAACCGTCAAAGGTGTTGGTGCCTAGAAGAATCAAGCGTCCCGCCCCCGTCTTGTAGATCGCCGCTGCAGTGCTGCCACCATAGATTTTGCTGGCGATTTGCAGATCGATGTTCTCGACGACTTCGATGCCGCCTTCGGCTCCGGAGGGAATACGAATCGACTTGGTCAGCGTTGTGCCCGTGGCTCCGGTGTAGCGAAGGGTACCGCGGCTCGCCCCGCTGAAGCTGGTGGAGCCGAGATCAAGTCCGGCGTCGGTGGTGCGCGTGCCCAGCGGTTGAGGAGCGTTGGCCGTGCTGTTGATTGAAGCCACGCTTACCACGCCGCCATCGATCGCCACTTCGCCGGCAAAGGTGTTATTGGCACTCAACACCAGCGTGCCCGCCCCCACCTTATGCAGATCATAGTTGGCACTGCCGCCGGCGATCACGCCGCTCAATGTCAAGGTCGTGCCGGCTGTATCCACGCCGACATAGCTGGTGTTGGTCATCGTAATCGCGCCACCGAAGACGTTGTTGCCGGATACGCTGCGCAACGCACCTCCGGTGTTGATGCCCGAGCCGGCCAGCGACAGGGCTTCCGCCGCGATGGTGATGTTCCCCTGCATTTCCAGCACGCCGCCGCTCGACACCATGGTGCCGCTGTTGGTAGCGCCGAGGGCATTGGCATGGCGCACATTCAGGATGCCTTCACGCACGGCGGCCTCACCGGTGAAGGTATTGTTGTTGGTCAACGTCAGGGCGTAAGCACCGGTCTTGATAAATCCGTTCGAGCTGATCACACCGCCAAGAACGACATGGCCGGATGCCGCATCGATGGTGATGTTCGATCCGAACATGAGGTTGTTGACGATCGTCTGGTCGCTGTCGTCATTGTTGCGGATCAAGGCAAACACATCCATGTCATTACCGGACAAGATGAAAGGTGCGGTGCCGCCCGACTTGAAGAGGATGCTGCCGAAGTCGCTGTTCGCCGGATAATCGTTGACCGGCGACGTGCGCTCCGTGCCAGCGAAAGTGATCACGTTGGTTGCGTTGGCCACCGGATAAAGGTTGGTGTTCCAGTTCGCCTCGGTGAGCAGATTGTTGTCGCCGCCACCGCCATCCCATTCCGCCTGGTAGAGACGCACACGCACCGAAGCGGTGGTCGAGGTTGCCACACCGCAGGCGCCGGCATCCACGATGGCGCGGAAGGAGGTATCCGCCGTGAGGGCGGCGATGGTGAGAATGGATCCGGTCTCTCCGGAAATGTTGCTCCAGGTGGATTCGCCATCGGTCGACTGCTGCCAGGTGATGGTGCCGCTGTGCCCGGAGAGCGTGATCTGCGCCGATGTGCCGACTGTCACCACGCTCTCAGCCGCCGTGGCGGTGCCGCCCAGCACGTCCGAATTGACCGTCAACGAAGCCGTATCGGAGGTCACGACGACTCCGCCGCATCCCGTCAGCAGCACGCGATACAAGTAACCGCTCATGTTCGTGGTCGCGGAGGCGGTCTCGTACGAACTGCTGGTGGCGCCGGAAATATTCGAGAAGCCGGAACCGGTATTCACTTGCCACTGCAAGTTGCTTGTGCCGGATGACGTAACCGAGAAGGTCGCGGGATAATTGATACAGACGATCTGGTTTTGTGGCTGAATCGTGATCGCCGGATCCGCCGTCACCGACACGCTGGCCACCGTCGAAGTCGCCGGGGCGGAGCAGATACCGCTCGTCACAATCACACGGTAGTACAAGGTGCCGGTCATCGCCGGGGTGGTGTACGTGGCCGTGGTGCCGCCGCTTCCATCGCTTACATTCGACCAACCGGTCGATCCATCGGAGCTGACTTGCCACTGATAACTGCTGCCAACGGCGCCGCTCGCTGTGATTTGGGCGGTGCTGTTGTTACACACGGTCTGTGTCGCCGGGGAGGCTGTACCGCCCACCGCCAACGGGTCAACCGTGACTTGGTAGCTCGCGGTTTCCAGCGTGCTGCCGCAACCATTCTTGACCACCGCACGGTAGTATGTCGTCACCGACGGCGAAACGGCCAGCGAGGTGTTGGTCGAGACCACATCGGTCCAGGTGCTGTCGTTGGTGGAGGTCTGCCACTTCACCACATCACCGGTTTGGCCGCCGAGGCTCAAGGTCACGCTGCTGCCGGCACAGATACGATTGGTCGCGGCGGAAACCGATCCCGCCACCGTCGAGGCATAGACGCCCAAATACAATTCGCCGCCGCTGATCTCGAGCTGGACGCAAGCGCCGACCGCAATACCACCGCCACTCACCGTGACCGAAGGCGTGCCGTTGGTGAAGGCGACGGAACCGGCCGATGCCACAGAGATAATCTTATGCAGGCCAAGCGTCAGCGCCGAACCGCTGTTCGTCACCGTTACCGTTGTTGAACCATCGATCGTCAGCTTGCCACCCGTCACGTTGAACGAAGCCGTACCCGTGGTGAACGCGGGCAGAACCAGCTTCGAGGTCGCATCCAGGGTCAATCCATCGTTCGATCCGGCGGCAATCGTTGCCGTGCCTGCGGAAGCCGGACCACGCAGGGTTTGACCAGTGAGCGTATAGGCGGAACCCAACGCCGACACGTTTAGCGTGGCGTCCGCCGCCATTACGATCAACGACGAGGGAAGCACACCCGAACCACTGATGGCGATTGCGCCCGCATTAATCAAGGTGCTGCCGGTGTAATCGTTGATCGTGGACATCGTCAACGTCCCCGCGCCGTTCTTGATCAAACCGCCAGCACCGGAAATCTTCGTGCCGGAGGACGGCGACACCGTGAAATTGTTCGCGCCGTCAAAGGTCACCGTGTTCGCGTTCAGTGTGATGCCGCCGGTCAGGGTGAGTCCGCCACTGCCGGTGGACTTGATGGTGGCATCGTTCGTCAACGAGATAGCACCGGACAAGCTGGCTGCCGTCGAGCTGCCGTTGAACAATGCGCCGCTACCGCTCACGCCCGTACCGCTCAAGACCAGTTGTTCAGACCCGACGGTCGAGCCATTCAAATCAACCGCGGCGCCGGTGGAAACTTCCGTTTGCTTGCCGGCGCCGGCGTTGCCGAGCGCGCTATTGCCGCCCAGCTTCACCGTGCCGGCGGTAACATAGAGAGCGCCATCGACCAGATTATCACCGGCAAGCGTCAGCGTGCCGTTTCCTATCTTGGTCAGGTTGTATGCGCCACTGCTTTCGTTGATTCGTCCGCTTAGCGTCAAGTCACCTGACGGCGTGCCGATGGTGGTGTCTGCGGTCAACAAAATCGTGCCGGCCAGACTGGCCGCCGAGGCGCTGCTGTTGAGGATTGCACCGGCTGAGCTGATGCCACTGCCACCCACGGTGAGGTTTTCGGTGCCAATGGTCTGGCCGTTCAAGTCGAGGGCCGCGCCACTGCTAACCGTGGTGCCGGCATTGGTGGCGCCGAGCCCACTGGCGCTATTGAGAATGACTTGGCCGTCGGAAATTGTAGTCGCCCCACTGTAGGTGTTCGCGCCGGAAAGCGTCAACGCGCCGGAGCCCGCCTTCGTCAGGGTGAATGCGCCATCAATAGCGCCGCCCAGGGTCAACGATCCGTCATCAATCGCCACGCTGGAATTGGCGGTCAGCGTCACCGCGCCGTTCAGGGTGTTTGCTCCCGCGATATTGCGCAACACGCCGGCGCCGGAAATACCGGTGCCACCCACGGTCAACGGCTCGGCGGATGTGATACCACCGGTGATTTCAAGCGCGGTGTTGTTGGCAAACGTCGAACCGGCCGTCGAGGCGCCGAGCGCGGTGTTATTGGAAATGCGAACCGAACCGGCGCTGACGGTGGTGGTGCCGGTGTAGGCATTCGCGCCGGAGAGAATCAGGCTGCCACTACCGGATTTCGTCACGGCATAGCCGCCGGTAACCGCACCGCTCAATGTCAATGAGTTGGCCGCAACCGACACCGCTGAATCCGCGGTCAGCGCGATGGCGCCGGAGAGCGTGTTGTCGCCACTGGTGCTGCTGATTGTGCCGGCATTGCTCAGCGGCTCGGGCGAGGCAATACCGCCGGTGATTTCCAGCGTATCACCGCTTTCAATCGTCGTGCCGGCGGTGGCCGCACCGAGGGCGTTGGCATGAGAGATGCGCAAGGTGCCGGCGCTGACGGTTACCGTGTTGGTGAAGGTATTGTCACCGGACAATGTCACGGTTCCCGTGAGCGTCTTCGCGATGCTTCCAGATCCGGAAACAAGGCCGCTTAGCGCCAGCGTGCCGCCCGCGTTCGCACTGACCGTCACGGCCTTATTGACCGCGATGTTGCCTGTGAATGTGCCGGTTCCACTACCGACGCCGTATGTGATGGTGGCGTTGTCGGCAGTGCCCGCGCGAACCGTAACCGGGCTATCCACGGTGGTGCCGGACTGGGCAATACGCAACGTTGCTGCGCCACCGCCGGAGGTGGCGGCCAGCGTGATGCCCGACGTGTCGAGCGGATCCGTCGTGCCATCGAGACTCAACGTGCCCTGGTTAATTGTCGTTTCGCCGGTGTAGGTGTTTTCGCCGGTCAAGACCGCCGAGCCGGCGCTGTTCTTGGTCAATCCGCCCGTGCCAGACAGGACACCGCCCACTGTGATGGTGCGGTTGTTTGATGGATTGACGGTGAGTAGATTGCCACCGTTGGTGATCGCGCCAGCCAGCGTCATATTGCCCGCCGTGGACTCGAGGGTCACCGCCGCGCCTAGCGTGATGCTATTACTGATGGTCTGGGCGTTGGCCGACTCGCTGCGGATCAACGAGTGAATCGTAATCGGACTTCCGCCCAAGCCAAAGGATGCTGAGCCACTGTTGAAGTAGATGCTGCCGAACGGACCGCCGTCCGGATAGTTGAAGTTGGGCGTGGTGCGCGTGCTGCCGGCAAAGTACATCACGCTGGTCGCGCCCGGCTGCGGGTAATAGCCGCCTGCCCAGTTCGTTTCGGTCAACGTGTTGTCATCGCCGCCCAAGCCAACCCAGGTTTCGCTGAAGTTACGGACGTTGATGATCACCACGTCCGAATCCGCCGCGCCGCAATCGCCGAGAGCGGCGGACGACTTGAACCAGGTGCGAACGGTGATGGGCGCGCTGGTGTAGACCGCCGAGTTCGCCCCGCTAATCAACGTGTAGTTGGTGCCGTCGTTGGACGAGTACCACACGATGTTGGTGCCGCTGTTGCCGGAAATGGTCAGGGTCACCGTTTCACCCGCTACCACGAGATTGGTCGACGCGCTGAGGGTGCCGCCACCGGAGGCGTTGATGGGCAGCGCGGCGGTGCTGGCGGAATTCACGCAACCGGCGCTGTTGGTGACATACGCGGTTAAGGTGACCGAGCCACCGCTGCTGCCGACCGAGAAGGTCACCTGGGTTGCATTCGCGCCGCCGGTGATGGTCCCATCGCCGCTAATGGACCAGCCGTAGGACGCGCCGGCGACCGGAGCGACCGAAGCGGTGTTGCCGGTCGAATCCGCGCAGAAGTATTCATCCGCAGTGATGGTGACGGTGGGGAGCGCGTCGATGGTCACACTCGCGCTGTCCGAGCTTACGCAACCCGAGCTGTTGGTGACATACGCGGTCAGCTCCACCGTGCCGCTGGCGTCTGCCGTGTAGGTCACGGTGCGGGTGTTGCCGCCCGCCGTAATGGTGCCGCCGGTAATCGACCAGCCGTAGCTCGCGCCCGCCGTATCGGGGACCGAAGCCGTGTTACCGGTCGAGCTGGCGCAGACCGAGGCGTCGGCGATGATGGTGGCGTCCGGCAATGCGCTTACCGTGATGTTGGTGGAAAGGCTGATCGAACAACCCGTTACCGAGTTCGTCTTGTATGCAGTAATCGTAACGGTGCCCGCCTCATTCACCGCGTAAGCCATGATACGCTCGTATTGACCACTCACAATGACGCCGCCGGTGATCGACCAGCCATATAAGTGTCCGAGGGTCGGGCTAGCGGAAACAATATTCGTGGTGCCTACGCAAACCGTGCCATCTGCCGTCACGGTCAAGGTGGGCAGTAAATTGATAGTCTTAGTGAAGCTGCTAGAAGCCACGCAACCAGCACTGTTGGTGACATAGGCGGTCAACACGATGGTTCCGCTGGCATCGGCGGTAAACACGACTTGGGTGCTATTCGCGCCTGAGGTGATGGTGCCTCCGGTCATCGACCAACCGTAGGATGCGCCGCTCTCGAAAGGCACGAAGGCGGTGTTACCAGTGGAATCGGGGCAGATATAGTTCGGACCGGTAATCGTCGCATCCGGCAGGGCGTTGACCGTAATCGTCTCGCTATCCGAGCTCACGCAACCCGAGCTGTTGGTGACGTAGGCGGTCAACACCACCGTGGCATCCGTCCCTGCCATGTAGGTCACCTGTGTGCTCGTGCCGCCCGCCGTGATGGTGCCGCCACTGATCGACCAGCCATAGCCAGCGCCCGCGGAAGTGGGTACCGAGGCGGTATTTCCAGTTGAGCTGGCGCACACGGCCGCGGCGGCGGTGATGGTGGCATCGGAGACATCGTTGATCGTGACGGTTTCGGTGTCGGAATTTACGCAACCGGCGCTGTTGGTGACGTACGCGGTTAGCACCACCGAACCAGTGACACTGGAGGTGTAGGTCACGGTGCGGGTGTTGCCACCGGAGACAATGCTGCCACCGGTGATCGACCAACCATAGGTTGCGCCGCCGGTGTCAGGCACGGAGGCGCTGTTCGTTGTCGTTACGCATACGCCCGCATCCGCCGTGATGGTGGCCGCCGGCAAGGCGTTCACGGTCAAGGTGCCCGCACTGGATGTGGTCTGACCACAACTGTTATAGACCACGACATCATAGCTGCCCGAATCATTCGTATCGGTGTTGGCAATGGACAGTGAGGCGCTGGTCGCACCGCTGATATCGCCGCCGTTGGCCAGAGGTCCCTGGCCGAGATTTGCGTCCGTGATCCAGGTCGATGTGGCATACGCCGATGCGTCGTCACTGAAGTTTCCAACGGTCAGGCTGTTGAAGAAGAAGTCAAACCGGGCTCCGCTACCGGCATTGAAATTGAAGGCGCGGAATTTGGTGATGGTCCGGCCTCCGGCTGGATTCAGCAACGTTCCCGTAAATGGACCATACGTCGTGCCGCCGTTCAAGGTGGTGATGGTTGCCGAGTAGGTCGTGGAGGAGGTCAGGCGCAAGGTGATGCGCAATCCATTTGCGGTGAAGGGAATGTTGACGCCCGGGGACACCGAACCAGCGTTTATAGTGTAGGAAGAAGCGCCACCGGCAAAATAAAGTTCCCACACATTTTGCTCACTGGCGTTTTGCAGGGCCACACCCACGGTCGGTCCACCGGTATTGACGTCTCCATTGTCGATGTCCACCTGGAAGACTTGACCAACCTGCAGGGCGGCGAAATTACGGAACACTTCGGCATCGGCGCCGGATGAATTATAGAGACCAAACGCTTTGCTACTGGTGTCGATGCCGCTGCTGCCACCATTTCCGTTCGCAGTGGATGAACCGACGAAGAAGCCTCCGCCGTTGGCATAGAACTGCCAGGCGTTTCCGCTACCCCATCCGCTGCCACGCTTGCGCCAGGCGTATTCAGTCGGTGTTCCGGAGGCGGTTACGCTAAGCGTGGTCGTCGTGCCGGCGCACACGGTCGGGGAATTGGGTTGTACCGATATGCCGGCGGCCGGATTGATGGTCACCGTGATTGCGGAGCCGGCGCTCTCGCATCCGGCGTTTTTCACATACAACGTGGCGTTGTAGGTGGCGGTTGCCGCACTGGCAGGAACGGTGATCGTGATCGGGCTGGCCGGCAAACTGGTCAGGCTGACGTCGGAGAAGCCGGCCGACTCGGCAGTGGCGTCAAAATCGATACGGTACTGGTTGGGCGATCCCGAGGAGGCTGAATAGGTGAGGCTGGCCGATGTATCCCCGGCGCAAACGGAGGGATTGGAGCCAAGCGTGATGGTCGGAGCCGCGGTTACGGTTACCGTCACCGTCTCGGTGTCCACGCAACCATTGGCGTTTGTTCCGTACACAGTGTACGTGGTTGTTTCGGTTGGGTTGGCGGTGACCGAGGAACCGGTGGTCGCGCTCAATCCGGGCGAAGGCGACCAGCCATAACTGGTCGCGCCGCTAGCCGTCAACGCCACCGAACCGCCGGCACAAATGGAGGATGATGCCGGTGAAATCGATACGGTCGGCAATGCATTGACGGTCAGGGTCGATGCCGTGGTGGTCGACCAACCGCAACTACTGCCGATGACGAGATCATAAACTTTTCCGCTATCGCCGGAGACCAGACTTTCAATGGTCAGGGTGTCGGTGTTTTCATTGCTATACTTGGTATTGGAAGAATGAATCGGACTCTGGCCAAGATTGCCGCTCCATCCGGAGTAAGCGGCGGCCGTATCGTCAAACAAGGGGTGACTGGCGGATTTGCCGATCTTGATGCTGTTAAAGAATAGGTCGTGATCCTCGCCGCCATTGTTGCTTCCGTTTGCGTTGAAGGCCCGGAATCGACTGATGGATCCGCTGGTGAGGAACGAACCCGTGAACGGTCCGTAGGTCGAACCGCCATTCAGCCCTTGAATGGTCACCGAGAACGTGGTGCCGCTGCCGGTCACGGTCAGGGTGATGCGCAGTCCATTTGCGGTGTAAGGAATGCTCGGCGTCGGAGAAACGCCGGAGCCATTTACCGTGTAACCGGAGCCGCCGCCCGTGAAATAGAATTCAAACAAATTGGCGTCGCTGGAATTGCGTAGCCCGAAACCGACGGTGCCGCCGTTGTTGATGTAGCCGTTATCCATGTCGATCTGGAACACATCGCCCACCGCCATGGCGGTGAAGTCGCGCTTGACTTCGGTGACGGTGCCGCCGTTGTTGTACATACCCCAGGCTTTGCTGCTGGTATCAATCGAACCGCTGCTCGCGCCGCCATTGTTCGCGGATGTGCCCGCGAATACGCCGCCGCCGCCGGTCGTAACCGACCAGCTTTGCGCGGATCCGCCCACATTCCAACCCGCACCGCGCTCCCGCCAGTAGTAGGAGGTGGCAGCAGAAACCGTGGCCGGCAGATTGACACTGGAACCGCTGCAGCCGGCAAAAGTCGAAGGAGGCTGCGTGTCGATCACAGGACCGGTGCTGATGGTTACGGTCGCCACCGAGGAGGTTGCCGGAGCGCAGTTGGCGCTCGTGACAATCGCGCGGAAATAGCGGGTCGCCGTCAAATTGCCCGTGCCCAGGGTCGTCGCATTCGAGCCCGTAATATCGCTAAAGGTTGTATTGTCGGAGGAATCTTGCCATTGAATCAAACCGGTGTATCCGCTCAGCGTCAGCGTGGTCCCGCTGCCGGAGCAAACCGCGGTTCCGCCATCCACCGTGCCGCCGACGGATGCTGCCGCCACTTCCACCGTGACGGTCGAGGAATACGCTTCGCTGCAAACGCCGTTCACTTGCACGGCGCGATAGTAGGTGGTAGCCGAAATCGCCGCCGGCGTGATGTTCGAGGAAGCGCTGGAGGCAATATCCGACCACGTGGTGCCGTTCGCCGACGACTGCCACTTCGTCACCGCGCCCGTGCCGCCCGACACGCTCAAACTGGGTGCCGTGTCGATGCAGATGGGCGAAAGCGTGGCCGTGGCCGTGCCGCCGGCCGAAGCCGGGTCCACCGTAACCGTCGCCACGCTGGATGTTGCCGGAGCCGATAAGCCGCTGGTCACAATCACGCGGTAATATCGGGTTGCATTCAAATTGCCCGTGGCATACGTGGCGCTAGTTTGCCCGCTCAAATTCGTGAAGGTGCTGTTGTCACTCGAGCTTTGCCACTGGATGGTGCCGGTATTACCGCTCACGGTCAGCGTGACGCCGCTGCCGGAGCAGATCGTCGCCGCCCCGGAAATGGAACCAGCGACCGAGGCCGGATCCACCGTGACCGTGGCCACGCTGGAGGTCGCCGGAGGACACACGCCGCTGGTTACAATGGCGCGGTAGTACCGGGTTGCGGTCAAGTTACCCGTGCCGAAGGTCGTCGCGTTTGAACCGGTGACATCACTGAATGTGGAATTATCCGACGAGACTTGCCACTGGATCGTTCCGGTATGACCGCTGAGCGTCAAGGTGCTGCTGTTGTTGTATCCAATCGTGGTGCTACTTGATATGGTACCGGCAACTGCAACCGGGTCGACATTCAACTGGACGGCGCTCGAAGTTGCTACGGCACTGCAACCATTCTGTACAAGTGCTCGATAGTAAGTGGTCGCCGTCAAAGAAGTCACTACATACGGATTCGACGTCGTTAAAATATCGGACCATGAAATTCCATTCTCTGATGACTGCCACTTGGTGATTGTTCCATTGTTGCCGCCGAGAAGCAGGTCGACCACGCTGCCAGAACAGACATTCGATACGCCCATGCTTTGCGTGATTTCAAGAGCACCGATATAGGAAAAGAGTTCGGTCGACGAGACGTCGGGTCTGATCGAGATGATGATTCCTCCGGTCGAGTTGGGCGTCACGTTGGTGATCTGCAATATGGTGCGATTGTTGCCGTTATATCCATCGATGCCGGATCCGAGGCCGGAGGTAACAAGGGTTGCCGTTTGGGTCGTACTGCCAGATATGGTGTAATGGGTAACCCGGTTGTTCAGGTTGGATCGCGTGGAGAAAAGGCGAAGATTGAACGCAGCGGCCGTATCAAGCCCGGTCAGTTCGAATCCTGCCCCGTTGGTGGAGGTGGTGAACCAGTAATCTTCGGTTGCCGCCGCGATGGCGAACTCGCCGAGATACGCCGCATTCGGCGACGTCAGGCCGCCGGCTCCCGGTCCGCCATTCCGGCCAAAGGAAGAAATGTTCGTTAAGCTAAGCGCGGTCGCCGCGCCCCCGGCATTGAGAAGGCCTTGGATGGTGGACCCCGCCGTCGCATTGGTAGCATTATTCCAGTAATTACCATTTCCATCGGGATTAACGACCGGTGATCCGCCCACGCCGCCAAAGTCAATCAGCACCCGCAATGAAGATGACGACAATGCTTGCACCGTCCCGGCCACCGCATCGGCATAAACCCGTATGTAGAGTTGGCCGCCGTTTATTTCGAGCTCGGCGCACGCACCGGCCGAAACACCATTGCCGGTTACGGTCACGGCAGGCAAGGAAGAGGCGGCTACCGAACCGCCGTTCAACGCATTTATAATCCGATGCATGCCGACGGCCAGCGCAGAGCCCTGATTGTTCACCGTCACCGCAGTGGCGCTGTTAATCGTGAACACGCCGCCCGTAATGGTCAGCGGCGCAACGCCGGAAACGAAATACGGCAGATCGAGGGTGGAGGATGCGCCGAGCGTCAGACCGGCGGTGCTGCTGGCCACGAGAATACCGGTGGAGTCCGCGGTCAATGGCCCACGCAAGGTCTGCGCCCCAAGGGTATAGGCGCTCGACCGGCCGGAGACATCAAACATAGCATTCGAGGCAATCTGTATCACCGGAGAATTCGCGATTGAGCCGGTCGCGTTCAAGCGAAGAATACCGTTACTAATCTCCGTATTTCCACTGTAGGTATTGACGCCAGAGAGAACGAGCATGCCGGCGCCAGCTTTAATCATTCCGCCATTGGTCACCATGCCGCTGATGGTGTTGGTGTTATCCATGGTTAAAACGCGGGTTCCGCCACCGAGATCCACATCGCCGGACAGGGTTATCGCGCCACCCGCGGCGTGACCGAGGGTCACATTTCCTTGTATGGAGGCTCGCTTGGTCATCGTGCGAGCAGTCGATGAATCCGACCGGTAGTTGACGCCGTTGGATAACACTAGCGTGCCGCTTGCGGTCATGGCGCCGGTGAATTGATATATCGAACCTGACCCAAGGATTAGATCTCCGCTGTGTGTTCCAGGGCGGAGGTTAAAAATGCCACTGCCCGACTTCACCAGAGATCCGGAACCGGACATGGCGCCCCCGCTCATACCGCTTTGGTTCAAGTTGCTAAAATTGAGGATTCCGCTGGATATAGCCATGCCATCGTTAAAGTAGAGACTGCCTGCCGAAGCGCTGATCGTGGAGTTCCCGGCATTGGTGAATGGGCCGCGCCATGTGGTGGCGCCCGCCGTATCTTTTGTCAGCCTTCCGCCATTCAGCGTAAGCACAACTGGTCGCAGGCTGACGGCACCGTAACCAAGCTCAAGAGTGCCGGCGCTATTCACGGTCACCACACCATCGCCTGTGGCATTGGTACTACCGCCAAGGGTAACCTTACCGCTGGTGATGGTCAGACCACTGGAGAAACTATTGTTGTTGGTCAAAATGATAGCTCCATTGCCTAGCTTGGTAAGTCCGGCGCTTCCGGATATCACCCCATTGAAGCTCAGGATATTTGCTGAAGCATTGGACCAGGACTGGTTCGCGCCGAGCAGGAGTTCATTATGGAAGACATGCGCGCCGGAACCGGACTCGGAGATAAGGCCTCCGGCACCCACCGTTAAGGCGCTACCGGTAAATCGCAGGGCATTCGTCGCGGCGCCAAGGAAGCGAAGGCCGTCAATCGAATAGGTCGTTTCGAGGTTGATGTTCGTGCTGGAGGCGATACCGGTGTAGAAGGTGGCATTGGTGGTCGAAGCGGGAACGCTGTCCGCCGTCCAGTTTGCCGCCGAGCCCCAGTTGCCATCGCCGCCACCGCCGTCCCACGAGCCTTCCGCTTCGCCGGAGACCACGGTGACGCTAAAAGAGTTATTATCGACGGTCTCGTAATTGGTGGTATCGGTCGGCGTAAAGCGCAACGTATGATTCGCGGTACCGATGGCCGGTTGGGTAGACGGGCTCGTAAACGCGAACGTGCCGTCAAGCGCGCCCCCGCCCACACCCGTCGCCGCGCCACCCGTCAGCACCACATCGCCGAGCGTCTGTCCATCCACAATACTTCCTGCCACCGGCCACTCGGTGACGGTCGGGGTGAACTTGGTGATCACGCCGGAAGCGGATGTCGCGTACGTGTAGGTGTAATTGGTGCCGCTGTTGCCGTCGGTCACGACCAGGCTGGACGGCGTCAGGGTCTTGCCGGTGCCCGCGTTGGCGTTGTCATAGGTCTGCGTCCACGCCGCCGGGGCGGAGTCGCCGGTCTGGATTTCCCCGGAGGTCAGCGCGGCATTCGTCACGGAAGAGGTTGTGCCGTCATACACCTTCGTGTTCGCCTGCGCGGTGATGGTCAGGGCGCGGGCGGTGATCGTCCCGACATTTGCCGCCGTATACGTATAGGTATAGTTGTCGCCGTTGTTCCCGTCAGTGATCTTCAAGCTGACCGGCGTGATGGTTTTGCTCGTGCCAATGTGTTTGGTTGCATAGTACTGCGTCCAAGTCGGAGCGGTATCGCCCGACTGAACCGCACCCGAGGTGATTGAGGCCGCCGTCGCCGAGTTCGTCCCGCCATCATAGGTCTTGCTGTTCGACTGAGCTGTGATGGTAATCGCCAGCGCGGTGATATTCGCCGTCGTGGTGCTGACCGACGTCAGGTTGTAGTTGCCGGCGTCCGTTCCGGACAGCGTGGCGCTTGCGAGGGTGACAGTCTTGCCGGTGCCCGCATGCTTGTTGGCAAACGTGGCCGTTCCGCCGGATAGACTGATGTTGTCGCCACCAATGGTTCCGGAGAGCGAACGGGTCCCCACTGCAGCCGTTGTCGTTCCGTCATAGACCTTGTTACTTGCGGTGAAGGAGCCCGTGATATCCAGCGCCGTGATGTTGGCACTGGCATTGCTGACCGTGCCGAGCGAGTAGTTGACAGCATCCGTGCCGGTGAGCGTCGCGCCGGTGAGCGTGACCGTCTTGCCCGTGCCGACGTTCTTATCGGCAAATGCCGCCGTGCCGCCGGTGTGAATTACATCGTCAGCGCCAATCTTTCCATGCACCGCACGGGTCGCCACGGCAGCCGCGGTGTTGCCGTTGTAAGTCTTGTTGCTGGCCGTGAACGATCCGGTTATGGTTATCTCCGTGATGTTCGCGGTCAAACCGGCGGGCTGAGTGAGGCTATAATTTGCGCTCGGGGCGGTATAGCCGCTTACCGTAACCGCTTTGCCATTCGCGACCGTCTTGGTGGCGAATGAGGCGGAGGGTGAACCGCTCACACTGAACGACTCGCCATTCGCGAGTCCAACGTACGTGGGCGTTCCCGTGATCGTGGCCGTCGTTCCGCCGTCATAGGTCTTGTTCGCAATACCGATACCGGTAATCGTTAATCCCTTCTGGCTCACTGTGTTTCCGCTAGCCGGGGTCGTGATGTTCACACTGGTGGCGCCCGTGCTCGACAGCACGATGTTCGACGAGTTATAACTGCCGACCGCCGCCGTCGCGGCAAGCCTGACATATAAGGTGCCGCTGGCCGTGCCGCCGCTTTGGGTAAAGGTGGCCGCAGTGGACCAACTCGATCCATTCGCGGAAACCTCGAATCCACCCGGCGCGGTGGCCACGAGATTCGCCGTCAAATTCGCGCCGGAAACCGCAAACGTTTGTGTGGACGATACGGTTCCGTAGGTCGTCGTAAACACGGTGGACGTAGCCGCGCCGGTGATGCTCGGCGGCTCGGCAATGCCGAGCAGGCTCGACCACGTGCGAGCCACGCGAATTTCGTCATAGTAGACCGTGCCTATTTCGCCCCCCACACCGGATCCAGCTGACAGCTTGACGCTGTTCAGGCTTCCGATGGATACGGAATTCAGCGTGGCGTTCCAACTTGTCGGCTCTGCGGAAGGCACCGCCACCGTTTTGTAATAAACCCCACCATTAAGGACATCCGTGTCAAAATTATAACGGGCTATGATGAGATACTGATTGTTGGTGTTCGGTGCGCCGTTGCCTCCATCCGCGGGATTGAAATCATAACCCGTGTCCACACTTCGGCTACCGCCCGATTCAATGCCGAAACGAAAACTCTGGAAGTAGTCTTTGCCGATGTAGGCCATCGTCGTGCCATTCGACGAAATATCAATACCGGCCCATTTGTTGGCACCATCAAAACCGTAGCGGATGATCGCCGCGATATAAACAGTACCCGTGCTCATTTGTGTGAAGTAACGAGTGGCGTTGCCTGAGCCTCCGCTACCCGGATTCGTCAAACGGATGGCATATCCGCTCGACGACGGATAGTTGGTCGTGACCGACATTCCGGAGTCCACGGTCCACGTTCCGCCACCCACCGACCATAAACTGGTCCACCCATTGCCGCCGCCCAACGAAGCCAGCGTAACGGCATTCGTGTATCCAAACGGTTCCACCACTTCGTTGGCGCCGTAGGCGCTGGTGCTGAGATTGGTGCTCAACGCGGCGGAGTAGTAGCTGAAGTTTTCCGAATAGAGGGCATAGTGATGAGCGGTGTTCGCGGCCACGACCAGTTCAAGATTGGTGGCACTGCCGCGATAAAGCACGCGGGAATTGGCATCAACCAATGCATAATTCGTATATGTCGTTCCTTGCGTCGGGGCCGTCGGCGCGGTGCCAGCCCGATAAACCACGACGACATCGTGTGCCGTGGCATTCTTGGACCAGCTCAACCGCACAATTTCCTTGCCCTCGACGGTGGCGATCGCAGCAGCAGGTGCTTGCAGCGCATTGACCGTCAATGTCCCCGTGCTGTAGGTGACGTTATAGTTGTTCGTGCTGAATGTTCCGCCCGTTGCACCGCTTGGCGTAATCGTATAGCTCCCCGCAACCGCCGCGGCCGTATCACCGGCGGGGGAGCCGCTGGCGGTAAGCGTGACGCTGCCGATCGTTTCACTGTTAACCAATCCGCTCGATGTAAAATTCGTACTGCCGAGCGTGATGGTCTCGCCATATGTCTTGGTCCGGCTGCCTGCCGTGATCGTCAGGTTTGCTTTGTTTACCGTCAGCGTGCCGGCGGCATAGGTAATAGTGTAATTGTTGGTGCTGGTGCTGGCGCCGGCAACCGCCGCGCTGGGCGTGAGCGTGTAGGATCCCGCGGCGGCATTCGTCACATTGCCAGCCGGAGAACCGTTGACCGCGAGGGTCACACTGGCAATCGACTCACCCGCCGACATGCTGCCGGAGGTGATGGTGAAATTCGTGTTGCCGGAACCCACCGCAACCGCGCCGCCATATGTTTTCGATTGGGCATTCGCCGTTATGGTGATCGCGATGGCGGTGACATCTGCCGTCAACGTCGGCTGGGTCAAGGAGTAGTTCGAGGACGGAGCCAGGTAATCACCGGTTCGCGTGATGGCCTTGGACGTGCCGGCACCCGCATCCGCAAACGCCCATGTCACCGTGCCGGACACGCTCGATGTTTCGCCGTTGGCCATCCCGACAAAGCTGGGCGTTCCCGTCACGGAAACCGTAACCGTTCCGTTGTAGGCCCGGCTCACCGCTCCGATACCCGTGATCGTCAAGGCCTTGGCGGTTACGGCGTTGCCGCTCGATGCCGTGGTGATCGTTACGCTCGACGCGCCCGAACTGGACAGCGTGACCGTCTGCGAATTGTAGCTGCCGGAAACGGCTGCAGTGGCTTTCAAGCGCACCGACAGTGTGGCACTCGCAACACCTCCGGAATGGGGAATCGTCAACGAGTCGGCATACGTTGATCCATTCGTCGAAACTTCAAATCCGGTCGGCGGCGTTACGGTGATATTGTTGGAGAGGGCCGAACCGGTAACGGTGAAGGATTGCGCGGCGGAGGCGGTTCCGTAAGTGGTCGTGAACGCCGTCGCGGTGGTCGGGCTGACCGCAATGGTTGGCACGGCCGCCGGGGTATACGTGATCAGCAGGTTGGTGGAACTGGTGGCTAATGCGAAAGTGCCTGCCGCCGCCCATTTCGATCCGATGCTCATGTTGTTCGTGCTGACCGAACTGCCGCTCGCAATGATCCAGCTGTAGTTGTTGGCCTGATTGAAGAAGCCGGGCACCGCGGTTCCGAGATTGATGATCAAGGCAGCCGGTGCGCTGACGCTGCCGGAGGCGGTGATGCGATCAGCATCGTTACTGGTCGCGCCGGTAATATCGCACGTGTTGGTTCCCTGGAGCGACGCATTACCACCAACGCGCAAGGTGCCCGCAGCGACATTTGTACCGCCCGGGCTTACAATCGCTCCGGCAGCCATGGTCAAGGATTTCACCGACCCGGTACCGCCCAGCGTGCCGGCATTCAACGAAACCGCGGAATTGTCGATCGATCCGTTCACCAGCAGCGTACCCGCACTGATGGCCGTGGTGCCGGTGTAGGTGTTGACAGCCTCCATCGTCATGATGCCGGGGCCGGATTTGGTGATGTTGCCGGATCCCGCGATGATCTGCGGGAAAACCGTGACGTTGTTGGTGGTAATTTCAATGGTTCCAGTGATCCCCGGGTCAACCGTGATCCCGCGGCGGGCATCCCAGGTGAAAGTGCCCGTGGATTGAAGCGTACTGTTACCGGTGAACTGTATGTGGTTGGTTACCGCCGAGGCCGGCAAAAGACCCACGTTGGGTCCAGTCAGAATAGAGAGCGTACCGGCATTGATGCGGGTGCCGTTCGTGTAGGTATTGTTGCCGCCAAGGGAAAGAAAACCGATGCCCGTCTTGATCAGAGTTCCGTTACCGGCAATGACCTGGGGAGCAACGTTGGTATTGTTGCCGGTATCAATCGTGGCCGTGACATTTTGGTCGATTGTAAACCCGCGGGTCGATGTGAATGCGAATCCGGCCCTTAGAAGAAGCGTGCTGTTGCCTGTAAAGTGAAGATGGTTGGTCATCGCCGCGCCGGGCGGCGGGCCGAGGTCTGGACCAATTCCAATGGAAATCGTGCCCGCGCTGATGCGTGTGCCGCTGGTATAGGTATTTGCTGCGCTGCTCAGGGTCAAGACACCGGCACCGGCCTTGATGATACCGCCGTTGGAAACCACGCCGGAAATGGTGGCATTGGTCGCGGTCAATGTACGGAAGGCTCCGTTCAGGTTTACCGTGCCCGCGTAGGTGATCAGTCCCCCGTTTCCACCGGTTCCGTTCAGTGAAACGTCGCCATCAATCCGGGTGGCTTTGCTAACGGTCCGCCCCGTTGCGCCGTCCGAGCGAACGGTTACGCCGTTAGACAAAACAAGGAAATTACCCGCAACCAAGCCGCTACCACTGGCATTTGCGGCTAGTTCAAGCGTTCCCTGCGCCACCGTGACCGATCCGGTCATGTCACTGCTCGGGCGCAACGAAAAAACACCCGTGCCATCCTTGTAAATCGCGCCATCTCCGGTGTTTTTCGTTGCGTTGCTGATCGTCGAACCAGAATTCATCGTCAGGGTGTTTTGGGCGCGCACATAGAGCGTATTGTTTGAGGCATGGATGATGCCGGAAAGATTCAGGGGGCCTCCCTCCGAAGCGATGCGCGCGCCTCCCGAACTACCGGCTGTTATATTGATCTGGCCCGGATAGGTCGCGGTTCCGGATCCCTTCTTCACCAGCGCACCACCATTTGTGACGCCCAGTCCGGTCAGCTGAATCGTTTCATGCGCGAATGTGGTACTGCCGAAAAGTGTAAGCGATCCGCCGTTTTCGACAACTGCGCCCGGACTGGATGTTTGGATGCTACCAAGCGCGTTGCTGACCGATGCCTGCACGGTACCAACGCGAACCGTAACGATGCCCGAATAACTGTTTGCATTATTGGTCAACACGATTGTTCCGGAACCACTCATCACAATGTTTGATGCTCCGGAAACAGCGCCAAGCAACGTCAAGGTGCCTCCCGAGGAATTGGTTACAACCAGCGCATTGTTCAGGGTAATCGTTCCGGTATTGGTTACCGCTGTAGAACCCGCTTCGAAGGTGCGGCCACCCGTACCACCCTGCACCGTAATATTACGGCTGAGATTTGTAGCTATAATAAGCCGGGCAGATTGGGCCGCGTCTCCACCGGTAGTCCCGAGATCAAGCACTCCGTTTCCGATATTTCCCGAGCTGATTTCAAGATCTCCCCGGTCCAGATATATGCCCCCGGTGAAGGTATTCGTGCCCAGTAGACGAAGGCGTCCGTCCTGGTTTTTGATCATGCCGCCCGGTCCGCTGATCACACCCGCCAGCGTGATGGTGGACGCCGGAGCCACACCGAAGAAAAAGTTCTGCCCTGAACCATTCAACCAGAAACCACGATTGGCGTTAATGGTGAATACATTCGTAAAGGTGATCGAACTCAGATTATTCGTGAAAATCACATTGTTGGTGGTCATGGCCGATGGCACAGCTCCCAGCGCACGATCATGGGAAACACGCACTGTTCCCGCCTCAATCTGGAGGAAGCCGCTGTAATCGTTTGTTTTAACCAGGGTCAACGTATGGGAGCCGAATTTATAAATATTGTTGGTTCGAATCGTCGTGGTGCTGTTTACGACAAGACCATTGTTGATATAGCCGGGAGTGACATCCGTGGTGCCGCCGAATTCGATCGTGCCCTGGTCTTCCACCGCTGTCGTGGGTTTCCAGAATGCATCTTGCCGTGCCGTGCCATCCCAATCGTCGTTGTAAAAAATGGAGTAATGGGAAATCAGCGCCGCATCCGATGGCGACCCGTTCATTTTCAAGTTGTACATCCACGAGCCGGTACCGACCTGTGCATTGAAGGTATCGCTGGAGGTGATCTTGACTTTCATGGCGCTATCGTTGTCTGCGGCCTGATAGCCGGCATCGACACTGGATCCGCTGTAATGGATAAACCAGTTGAAATAACCGCCTCCGGCCTCGGCTATTTTGGCGCGCCAGTTGCTTTCTCGATTCGCCCAGCTTCCGGTGCCAGGTGTGTCCAGCAGTGCCATACCAAATTCACCATAGGGTGCATCACCGTAAACTGTGATCGTGAATTGATCACCATGCCGGAGTGAGCGGGCGGATCCCGCACCGCCATCCGCCGTGTTGAATTGACGCCACCCGACGGATTGTCCCGTTCCGGATTGCGCATATTGTCCTACTTCATTTGTGTTTCCGCTGTTGTTGTACAAGCCTGCAGAACCATTGGCAAATGTCGTATAGTATGAGACACGGTGTGTGTAATTCACCGTCGCCGCGAATCCCGTGTTGACATAGAACGATGCGGCAAAAATAAGAACAGCGATTTTCCAATTATTTGATAAAACGGACAGAAGGAATTCCACTATTTGGAACTTTTCATCGCGTGGTGTCCACGCGCCGTGGATTTGATGACCGGCACGGCCGGTGATCCGCCTACAAGCTTGATCCATCATTTGATTTTCCGCCCTTCTCCAAACAAAAATCGTGGTCGTATTTTTTCACGCCGACAATTCATGCGCATTTGTCAACAAAATCGACACCGCATCGTAAGCGAAGGTTGTTCACGCCCGCGCTCGACAAAACAGCGATTTTTCTCCTCGAAAAACCTTACCCACACTTCTACCGCGACTGGTTTTCCACCTTCAAAAATAGGCAGAAAATAATTTTTTGTTAAAGTCTAATGGAGCAAATATGAATTATTTGTTAGTGTATCGTTTTAACATCCCCCGACTGGCCGGCGTCAAATTCTGCTTCGGTTTATATACGAAAGTATTGATTCAGGATTTTATCGCCGAGGAGTCAGGGATGGCCAAACATCCCCATAACCATGCATGTGGATGGAAATCAACTCGCGGACGAGTCAGATCGGCGTTGCTGGAGTTCAACCGGAAGGAACGATGGTATTGTTTATAAGTACCTGGAAGAAAACATCTTGCGAATATATGCTTCGCATCAAAAGATCTGAACCCGACCGGATTCGCTTATTCATTTGATTTCGGCGAGCGTCGATTGCGCAACACCTCAAGCATACTCGATGCCTCGGCTTGATTTGGGCCACCAAGCTGTACCATCTGGACGAGAAGCAACTCGACTTCACTCAGAGCTTCCGAAGGCAAGCCTTGCTGCGCAATCATGCGCCGGGCTAACGCGAGCGTCCAATCCGTGCGGTCCGGCTGGATCGATATAGCCTTTCGGAAACTTGGCATGGCCTCACCTACTCTTCCCATTTCAATCAGGGATTGGGCATATAGGTAATGCAACTCGGCGGCTTGGGGATTTCCAGCCAGAGCGTCGCCCAAGAAGCGCTCCGCTTTATCGAACAGCTTGCTCGACAACCACAACATGGACAAATTCACACTGGCCGCCACCAAGCCACTATCTTCCTGCACCGCCCGGATGAAGAACTTTTCCGCCTCTACCTTCTTGCCCTGCGACATGGCCACCATACCGCGGGCGCTCCAAGCCCGGGCCAATCCGGGCTGCTGATATACAACTTCATCGAGCTGCAACGCCGCCTCATCGAGACGTTGCATCCCCAGCAACGTCAGTCCGAGATGATAGCGCGCCTCGATCATGTCCGGTTCCTGCTCGAGGGCGCGCCGAAAAAGGCCTTCAGCGGCAACGAGCTCGCCTGTCTGATAGTCCAGATAACCGAGGTTGTTCAACGCCCCCGCATGCCTCGAATCCAACCGCAAGGCTTCATTATAGGCTACCCGCGCCCCGGCGGGATCTCCCGAACGAAACCGCGAAAGGCCCAGCATATTCCACGTTTCGGGTATGAATGGATTTAGCTGAGCGGCCCGCTCCAAGGTTGCGAGGGCCTCCGCGAACCTGCCGGCATGATATTGAGCCGTTCCCAAAAGCTGCGCATTGCCGGCATGATCCGGTTTCATCGTGACCGAGCGGGCCAGCGGCGCCACCGCCTGTTCATGCAAGTCGCGTCGCATCAAATAGCGCCCATACAAGGCGTCGACCTGCCAGTCGAACGATAAAGATTGCCCCGTCGCGGCCGCGTAAGCCCCGGCCAGCGCGGCTTCGCCGAAATGCTCAATCGCTGTGCCAGCCGCCTCTTTTCGTCGTTTCAGGGCGATCAGTCGCTCCGAATAGCCCTGTTGTCCCCGAAAAACCTGCATCGTCAGGAATTGATCAACGGCCAACCAGGCATGCTCTTCTGTATCAGGGGCAAAGAAGAGCTTTTTCATCAACGCCTCATCCGTTACTGCTAGCGCTGGCGCCGCACTTAGCGCTGGCAGGACGCGCCCGATCGGTTCAACAAGTAAACGAGATAACTCAACCATGCCCGCGACCGTCAAATGCACATGCTCGAGCAGCAATGGTGGTTCCTTAGCCGCGCGAAAAAACGATCCTCGGGCATCAACGAACGCAACCTGCCCGATGGGATAACGCGATGCTTCTTCCTGCATGATGCGGTAGGTGGCCTCGTCGGTCCGGAACCGGTAGCCGTCGTAATCCAAGGCAAGCTCATACGCAGCGCGCGCGGCATCCAAATCGCCCAGCGCTTCGTGGCATTGAGCCGCCCCGTAACGCGCGTCGGCATGGTCAGGCGCCGCCGTCAACGCCTCGCGCCAAACCGCCAACGCCGCGGACCAGTCCGCTTGCTTCATCAACTCCCGGGCCTGTTCGATTAACGGGTTGATCTGGCCGGCAAGATGCTCCGGCGCGAACGTATAAAGCGGCGGCCAATCGTTCAGATTCACCGCCGCCGGCGCTACCACGACGGGAATCTGCCTGGCTGCCGCCCGGTCGAGGATGGCCCGGACATTTGCCCGGGTGAATTGCCGCATACGATCGAGGGCGGGATCATCAGGCCGGATGGCGTTGCGGGCAAAGTGATCCAACCCTTTCCATTCCGTGCGATCAATGGGAAGCATGCGATTCCGCGCATCCACCAGTGCCCTGACCAAGTAGCTGTGCTTGCGCAGCCAACGATCGCCCTGGATCAACCAGCGGGCCGGATAAAAACGCCCGAATACGCCCACCGGGCCGTAGGGTCCGATGGCTTCGTTGTTGCCGCCATACAGCACCACGACATCAGGCTCATAGCGCTCCGCCTCGCGCATGATTTCCAGCAGGATGTGGGTGTTGATCTCGGTCATCGATCCGTTGATGACATCAAACGAACGCCCGGGATATTGCTGCGATAGCAAGGTGGTCAATGTTCGGGCTAGTCCGAATTCCGGATCGGGAAAGCCCATGGCGGCCGATTCGCCTAGCACCAGAATACGAATACGATCCGGAGGTTTTTCGGCGGGAAACAGATTGGGGCCCGGGATACGCGATTGGCGGGGATGAAAAATGGTGTAGCCGAAATAAGGATTGTCATGCACCCAGACTCCGTCCGGGCGCTCTTTCTCAACAAAAAACGAACTCGGAGGAAAGGATGCGCCCAAGCGCGCCATGCCTTCGCCGAGCGCCAACAACAATAGTGGCGTGAGCGCGGCCAGTAGAAAACGACCCCGCCACGCTTTGCTACGATTCAAGTCAGCCGGATTCGATGAAGATGACGAAGGCATATTTCAGGTTGAAAGCATAAATGCCGCCCGCATACTGACGAAGCAAAGCGGACGAGCTCATGCCAAAACGTAACGACAAGACAAAAGCGCGACAAGAAAAGACCCCCGGTAATCCGGAACCGGCCGGACGCGGCGGCCTGACTTTCGGCTTGGCGATTTTTCTCGTCGCCGCCGTGATCAGGCTCATCTACGGCATTGAGCTTTGGCGCCATCCGGAATATGCGTGGCCGTTCATCGACGCCGCCAGCTACCACAACTTCGCGGCCACCTGGATTGAATCCGGCTTGCGCGATTCAACCACGGCCTGGCACGCCGCCTTCTATCCGCTCTTTCTGGCGCTGGTCTACAGCTTGTTCGGCGTTTCCGTATACGGCGCTATGGTCGTTCAACTCGCGCTCGGATCCCTAACCTGCGCGGGCATCGGTTTGCTCGCCCGGCGCCTCTTCGGCAACGGCGCCGGATGGTTTTCCGGCCTGTTCGCGGCCATCTACGGTCCGCTCGTGTTTTACGAGGCCGCATTGATGTCCGCCGGCTGGTCGGTCACCTGGAGCTTATTGATGTGTTGGAACGTCTGTCGTCCAATGCCCCGGAACGCTCTGGTGCGGGGTGCGATCATAGGCGTATTGGCGGCGGGTGCCGCGCTAATTCGACCCGAATTGATCGCCGGTTATGCAGGCGCCTTGCTGGTCCGGCTCAAGGGCGTCTCGTTCAGGGATTCCGCGGCCAGGATCGCGGCAGGACGAACCGCCGCAGCCACCATCATGATGTTTTACGCGATCGTTTTGCCGGTGGGCTGGATGAATAAGTCGTTCACGGGTCGCTTGAGTTGGTTGCCGGTAAACGGCGGACTGAATGTTTACATCGCCAATTCCGGGGATCTCTGCGCAACTCTGGGAGCTCGTCCCGGGCCGGATTATGACCGCATCGTCAACCTGCCCAAACAAGCCGGCTTGCAAAATCTGGAGGAACATAATCAGTTCTTTTACCGCACAACATTCGAGCGCATGGTGAACGAGCCGCTCTCCATAATTCGCGGTTTGTTTTGGAAAGCGGTTGTTCTCCTCAGCTCGCGGGAAATCAGCCTCGATCTGGACGGTTACGCGGTCCATGATTATTCCAGCTTGTTACCGCTCTTGCAATGGAAGGCGGGCAACTTCGGCTTCCCCTTTGGCATACTGCTACCCGGTGCCCTGCTGATATTTTGGCGGCGGGATCGACGCGAACTCTCGCCGCTGCTTGGGCTGGTGCTGATATCCGCGCTGGCGCTGATCGCACTGAGTCCAGCCAGTCGTTACCGGCTCATTTTGATTCCACCGCTTTTGATTTTGGCTGGCAGCGGCCTCATGGCCGGGATTTCGTGGTGGCATGAAAACCGTCGACGCTGGCCAGTCCTGCTGATGATTGGCGTCACGGCCGTCCTGCAGAGCTGGCCCGGGCCGTTTTGTCTGGAATCCTTTGATTTCAAGGCCGAGCGCTATCGCATGATTGGCCAGCGAGTGCAGGACCCGGTGCTGGCCCGGCCATGGCTGGAGCGGGCCCGATCCCGCGCCGACTCGGATCCACAGACCTACTTCTTTCTGGCTATGAACTCCTGGAGCGGTGGTTCGCTGGAGCAAGCCTTACGCGAAATAAATCAAGCCTTGGTCATCGCTCCCGACTTTAACCTGGGCCTGATGCTGAAGTCCGACATTCTATCGGAGATGGACGCACACGCAGCGGCTCGCGAAGCCTTGCAGTCAGCCCTAGCCGCCAACCCAGCCTTGACCGATGCCGGCATCAGGCTGGCCGCATCCTTCGCCCGCGACGGATTATTCGCCGAGGCCATTCAGGCCATCGACCAAGCCCTTATCGTCGCGCCGCATCACAACGGCGCTTTGGCCACCGCCGCCTCCATCAAGATCGACGCTGGCCAGCCTCGAACGGCGCTGAACATCCTTCAGGAACTTTTGAAGGAGTTTCCTGACGACGCGGATTTACGCCTGCACGCCGCCATCGCCGCCCGCGCACTGAATGACGAGAGCATGGCGCGTCATCACCTCATCGAAGCATTGCGCGTCAGGCCGGACGACCAGCGGGCTCGCGCCCTGCTGGAAACCGGCGGGGACATAGAATAATCATCGAGCGACTTGCCTTCCTTGAAAAGGCGTGCATGTCCTGCAGAAATGCCCTTTGCGTTTTTGTGCCTCTTGAGGCCAACCTGGCTAGTCCGGCAGCACACCGTATCCCGCCAGTAGCCCGGCCAGCTCCGGACCATTAATAATACGCGTTATTGACGCTAATTCATACAAAGCGTATTATAAAAAAATGAAATCAACTCTGGTGAACAGCAAAAAAGCCGTCGAACTTTTCCATCTGCTTTTTCTGGCCCAGCTCGGCACAAAAGTGGACAAGCGGCGCTACACGCTCAAAGGCGGGTGCAACCTGCGATTCTTTTTGAAGAGCCCGCGTTACTCGGAGGACATGGATCTCGACGTGGTCGGTATTCCCGTAGAGAAGCTGAAGGAAAAAATAGACGGCATTCTCGGATCTAAACCCTTTTCGCTGCTCTTGGCCGCGCACGGCATTCGCATCAACAATATGAACAACGACAAGCAGACCACGACCACCCAACGCTGGAAATTCGGGCTGCATGTATCCGGGATCGGCCTGCCCGTGCCGACTAAAATCGAATGCTCGCGACGAGGAAGCGCAGCCATGAGCGCATTTGAACAGATCGACCCCATGATTATTGCCCACCACGGTATCCCGCCTTTCCTGAGCAGTCATTACCCGCGCCAGACAGCTTATCAGCAAAAACTGGGAGCGCTGATCGGCCGGACACAAACCCAGGCGCGCGACGTTTTTGATATCCAGCATCTGCTCGCCAGCGGAGCGATAGCCCATGACCTGCCCGCCACACTCAAGCGTCATCTCGACAAGGCACGCGAGCACGTATGGGTGGTGGACTTCGCCATGTTCCGGGATCAAGTGCGGGATTTTCTGCCACCGGAACAGCAGACCAACTACGATGCCGCCACCTGGGACGCGATGCGTTTGTTCGTCGTCGAGGCGCTGGAGGAGGCCGGGCGTGCGACTGCTTGACGTACAAAATCACCTAACGGCACAAGGGCGATCGTGGTGGACCACCACCGATGCCGCGGCGAGTCTGGGGATCACCACCGCTCACGCCAGTCAACTTTTGCGGAGACTCGCCGCCGCGGGCACCTTGATTTCGCTGGCGCGAGGACGATGGGCCATTCGGGCTAATCTGGACGCGCTTATGCTTCCCGAAGCGCTGACGGCACCCATGCCATCCTACCTTTCCGTGCACACCGCACTCTATCATCACGGCATGATCGAGCAAATTCCCTCTGTGATATACGCGGCTACGCTGGCCCGCACCCGCCGCCACAACACGCCCGCCGGAACCGTTTCGCTACACCACATAGATCCTTCGTTTTATCTGGGATATACGATCGATCCGGTGAGCGGCATTGCCATGGCGACGCCGGAGAAAGCCTTGCTCGACACCTTTTACCTCGCGTCGGTAGGAACTGGCCGCTTTAAAAACCTGCCGGAGATCGAATTGCCCGCGCGATTCAGCAAGGCCAAAGCCCGCCGGATGATCACATCCATAAGTTCCGCCCGCCTCCGCGCCATGGTGACAACAAGGCTTGAGCGCTTGTAGATAGAACAGAACGAAACGGAAACCGGCGGGGACATAGAATAATCATCGAGCGACTTGCCTTCCTTGAAAAGGCGTGCATGTCCTGCAGAAATGCCCTTTGCGTTTTTGTGCCTCTTGAGGCCAACCTGGCTAGTCCGGCAGCACACCGTATCCCGCCAGTAGCCCGGCCAGTTCCGGTCCGCGCGCCTGACTTCAACAATGGGACACCCTGACGTACATTCCTACGGGAATCAGCTTGCGGAGAATCCGGGTGTTGATGCTTTCTTTATCTATCCGCCGTCGGCGGCGGATAGATGCGTGCGTGCGAGTGGCATCCGGTCAT
>CAYYAR010000024.1:0-51166 GCA_964470065.1 uncultured Verrucomicrobiota bacterium
CAAAACACCAGTAAAACCGGAAATTTAATCGTCCAACTGCGGAAGATGGGTTAGCCACTCCGCGGCCTTGATGGCATTTTCACCCTTGGTCGCCGAGGCAAACACATACGTTCCCTGACCTTCCGGCAAGGCCAGCATGCGGCGTCCCAACGCCAGCAAACTATTGTGTTCCGCATAAAGCGGATCGCTCAACAACATGCGACCGACTTCCTCCTCATTCACGTCGTAGATGATTTTTCCGTCCAGTTGCATGGCCCAAATTTCCTGATCCGCCGGCAAACCACTACCCACGGCCTTCGCCAACAATACCGCCGGATTGATCAACACACTGACCGAGCCGGCCAAATCGCCGTCCGCATCGTGCACCGGATGGACAATCAACACGCACGGAATACCCTCGACGGAAACCAGCATGTCCGTCAGGAAAGGCCCGCCTTTTTGCCGCACGGTTTCGGTACGGCGGTAGTCGCTGATGTCACTGCCTTCGAACGGCGCATAGTCGGGCGGTTCGATCATGACGAGGATATCTTCATCGGTGACAAATCCCACCTCGGCTACGATCGAGTTGTCCGCCACCAGCTTTTTCATGACCGGGCGCAACTCCTCCTCGTTGCCGAGACGGCCCTGCCAGGGCGCCAAAGCCGCAGCGATGTCGGCATCGAGATTGTTCAGCAAGGCCTGCATCCGCCGGACCACGCGTTGGAGGCGGATCTGCACCTCCGCCTGCAGTGCGGTAAATTGTTCCGGCTCCATGCGGGCGACCACCACGCGCCAATCCACCCCGGGAACGCGCTGGTAAACAGCATCGCGCGGCGTTCCGGCAAGCTCGTAGGCCACCCGCCCGCTTTCGCCGGCCAAGGCTATCTCCATCGCCTTTCGCAATGTCGGACCGCCCTGGGTGAGCGCGTTCATCATGATAAACTCCGGGTCACGATCCAGCAGCGTCACCCCTTCGCGATTCACGACAAACCACGTGTAGTGAGGTGGCAGGTTCAATTGCCCGCTGATTTTTTTATGCCACTCGTCGAGAAACAGTGAAACGGCGATGGCGCCGCTGCATCCATTCTCATCCCGCACCGGCAGGGCAAAAAATGCGGATTTCTTGCCCGTCGACCGGCTGTACAGCGGAAACCCGGTAATTTCCTCGCCCCGGAAAAGCGGATCAAAATACGGTCGATCGCGCAGGTTTAAACCGGTGAGGCCGTGCCCCATCCGGAAATAGCTGCCATCGGGCCGCACGTAAAACCACGTGCCGGTGATGGTGAGCGGCGCGGTTGCCTCCACCATCAATGGCTCCAACTCCTCCCACGAACCGCGTTGCGCTTCCGGTCGCGCTGCCAACGCCGCTAACGTCGCGCGGATGGAGGCCTGCGTTTCATCCAGACTGCGCGACGCCTTCAGCGCCGCCGCCTGCGGATCCACCTCAACGTCCGCCAATACCGAAACCGCGGACAGCATCAGCCACGCTACATACCGCATGCATCGCTTCATGAAACTACTCCTTCCTTATGGACTGTCTTTATTATCGCCAGATCGCCAGGCAAGGGCAACCTCACTTTCCTCTTGTTGCCTCGTGCAGCCGAGGCAATACTTTGACATATGGCTTTTCTTCAACAGTTCTTCAATGTGGTCGATATCGCCGTCGGAGTCGTTCTGCTGCTCGGATTGATCGGCGGCATCCGGCGCGGACTCTCGGGCGAACTGTTCCGCATCATCAGCATGGTTTTGGCCGTCGTCGCCGGCTGGAAATTTGCCGGCGAAGGCGCCGACTGGCTGGCCGGGCGAACCGATTGGCCGCCTGAAGACCTGACCACTCCGGCATTTTTCGGGATTATCGCCGCCAGTTATATTGTCCTGGCCATCGTGCGACTGGCCCTGCGCCTCGTCATCGATTTTTCATTCAAAGGCAAGCTGGAGCTTCTCGGCGGCGCATTGCTGGGACTCAGCCGGGCGCTCCTGCTTTGCGCGGTGCTGCTGCTCGGAACCTCGCTTTTGCCCTACCCCAAAGTACAAGAAGCGTTGGCGGCTTCCGTCAGCGGCGGTTGGACGCAGGCATATCTTCGCCCCGCCTATGACAATTTCGCCGCCCGTCATCCCGACCTCGAGTTGCCCGTCTCCGAAGACACGGCGAGCGAAGGTGAACCACCGGCGCTGCTCGATACACCCGCTTACGAGGAGTATCTGGGTCCGTTGATTGATTCGGAAGACGACCACGGAAACTGATCCGGATGCCTGAACCGGATTTCAAAACCATGATCGAGTCGATCCGCGATCACAACGAGATCACGGAGGTCATCGGCTCCTACCTGCAGCTCAAACGCGTTGGCGGCTCGTTCAAAGCCTGCTGCCCTTTTCATAAGGAAAAAACACCCTCGTTTCACGTCAATGCCACGCGGCAATCGTTTCACTGTTTTGGCTGCGGCGCCGGCGGCGATGTCTTCAACTTCATTATGCGCCAGGAAAACCTCGACTTCATCGAGGCGGCCCGCCGACTCGCCGAACGCGCCGGCCTGACTTTCGAACTCTCGCGCGAACGCGGCAACGCGCCTGCGGAGACACCCTCGCAACGAGAAGCGCTCCTGCAACTTCATGCGAAACTGAGAGACTGGTATCAACGCTGTCTACTCGAGAGCAATCAAGCCGCTGTCGCCCGCGATTACCTCAAGGAGCGCGACCTCGGCCAGGATGCCATCGAGCGATTCGGCATCGGCTATGCGCCCGTCCGCGACGTCAACTGGTCGGCGTGGGCATCCAAACGCTCCATCGACATTGAATTACTGGTCAAGGCCGGCGTGTTGATCCGCCGCGAGGAAGGCGGTTGGTACGACCGTTTCAGCAACCGCCTGATGTTTCCCATTTGCGACGACAGCGGTCGCGTCATCGGCTTCAGCGGCCGCATTCTTCCCGGCGATGAGCGTCCGGCCAAGTACGTCAACAGCCCGGAAACGCCCCTCTTCACCAAAAGCAAAGTCATCTACGCCCTCCACCTGGCCAAGCGCGAAATTCTCGACCGCGAGGAAGCAATCATCTGCGAAGGGCAAATTGATGTGATTCGTTGCCACCTCGCCGGCATCACCCACGCCGTCGCTGCCCAGGGCACGGCCATCACGGATCAGCACGCCCGCATACTCAAGCGCTTCACGAATTCCGTTCGCCTCGTGCTCGACTCCGACGATGCCGGTCAAAATGCCGCTCTCCGTTCCGGCGACGTCCTCATCGAAGGTGGCCTTCAGGTCCGGGTGGCCAGCTTGCCGCCCGGCGATGATCCCGACTCGATGATCCGGCGCGACGGTGGAAGCAACTTCCGCAACCTCGTCGATGCCGCCGCCCCGTTTCTCGACTTCAAGGCCGACCTCCTGAGTCAGCGCGAAAAGACCAACGACGAAGCCGCCTTGATGCGCACCGCACGCGCATTGCTCGAGACGGCGATGCGCTTGCCTTCCGATGTGCAGCGAACGCAATGGATGGAACGCATCGGGCGGCGTCTCGGCATCCGCCCGGACCTGATCGCCTCGGAGATGCGCATCATTTCGCGACGCGCACCCCGCAACCGCAGCGACGAGGATGCCGCGGAGTCCGAACCCGCCGCCGATGCCCCGCCCTCGCATCCGCGCGAGGAGCTTGAAATCATCCGCCTGCTCATGCGCCATCGATTGAGC
Organism: uncultured Verrucomicrobiota bacterium; assembly: GCA_964470065.1. Classification (GTDB taxonomy): domain Bacteria; phylum Verrucomicrobiota; class Kiritimatiellia; order CAIVKH01; family CAIVKH01; genus CALMUP01. The sequence continues at coordinate 3,660 of CAYYAR010000024.1, forward strand.
GCCGAAACCCTGCGAGTGTTTGTCGCACCCCGCCATTTTCGCAGCGAGGTCTGCCGCGAGATTTACACCATCCTGCTCGAACATGCCTACGCCGAACACTTTGACCTGATGGCCGAACTGCTCGGCGCCGAGTCCCGCCGCGTGGCCGCAATGCTGATGGCCGAGGAAAAACTCGCTGGCACCGAATTTGCCGCGGATAAAATTGCGCAGGACCTGATCATCGCCCTCTACAAACGGGAATTCGATCAGGAGCGACGCGCCCTCGAGGCCCGCCTGCGCAGCCCGGGCAGTCCGGAGGATGCCCGCCAGCTCGAGATGGAAATCATGGAAATCACCCTCCATCAGCACACCCTCCGCTCCGGGTGGGAAAAGGCCCGCCCCATGCTCGAAATGCTCAGCAGCATGCAGACCTGAACCGGCAAAACTTCCAGTGATTGGAAAAATCATGCGCTCCCGCTTCCAATCATTGGAAAAACCCGCGTACAACGTTTTTCTTGACGCAAAAGTCTAAATCGCTAATAAAGCTTGCCCTTCGTTTGTATACTTAGAAGAACTCTATTCATCGATCATTTACCATGACCAAGAAAACCTCAAAAAAATCATCGTCTTCCCCCGCGAAAACCCCTGTAAAAAAGGCCAAAAACGCGCCGCCGGCGGCCAAAAAAGAGAAGCCAGACCCGGCCGCGAAAAAGGCCGCCAAAGCCGTCGAGGCACCGCCGAAAACCAAAAAAGGCGGAAAAAATGACCAAGCCGCCGCCGGAGCCCCCGGCGACGTGAAACTCGAGGTCAATCGCTCCGAGCGCACCGCCAAGATCAACGAGTTGGTCAAATTGGCCCGCGAGCAAGGCTACGTCACATATGACGATATCAACGAGGCGATGCCGGAAAGCGTGGTCAGCCCCGAAGAGTTCGAGGGCATTTTGATACTGCTTAAGGGCATGGATGTGGAAGTGGTGGAAAACCCTCCCGACGAAGCCGCCAAAGAGGAGAAGGAAGAAAAAGCCAAACCGGGTCAGCGCGTCGATGTGCTCGACGATCCTGTTCGCATGTACCTGAAGCAGATGGGTCAGGTGCCCCTGCTCACCCGCGAGCAGGAAGTGGAAATTTCCATGCGCATCGAGGAGGCGGAAATCAACGCCCGCCACTTGTTTGGACAATTTGGCTTCACCACCCACGCCTATCTCGCCGTGTTGGCCCGCCTCGAAGAATCCAAAGAACGATTCGACCGCATCATCAGCGACAAGCACGTCGATTCGCGCGACCGGTACATGAAGGATCTCACCAAGCTGCGCAAGGCCATCGAAAAAGACCACGCCGCCACTGGCAAGCGTTTTCAAGACTGGTGCAAGGCCGGCAAAAACAAAGCCGCGCGCGAACGCAAACGCAAGGCATTCGAGCAACAACGCGCCAAACTCGCCGGCCTGCTCGACGAGCTGTTCTTCAAGCAGAAAGCGATCGAAGACTTCGTCACCAGCGCCGACGAGCGTTATCAGTTGCTCCGCCAGTATCGCCAGGGCCTGGTGCGCGCCGAGTCATCCAAGGCCAAAAACGCCGCCGACGTGATCAAGGATTTAAAGAAAAAAATCGGCGACTTCGAGATCGAGGAGCGGATGATCGTCGAGGAGTTCGACGCGCAGTACAAGGAACTCAAGATGTGGCTGCGTAAAGGTCTACGGGCCAAGACCGAAATGGTCGAGGCAAACCTCCGCCTCGTGATCAGCATTGCCAAGAAATACACCAATCGCGGGCTGTCGTTCCTGGATCTGATTCAGGAGGGCAACATGGGCCTGATGAAAGCGGTGGAAAAATTCGAATATCGCCGCGGCTATAAATTCAGCACCTACGCCACCTGGTGGATTCGCCAGGCAATCACCCGCTCCATCGCCGATCAGGCCCGCACCATCCGCATTCCGGTGCACATGATCGAAACGATCAACAAATTAATGCGCGTGCAGAAATCGCTCGTGCAGGAACTCGGTCGCGAACCCTCGCCGGAGGAAGTCGCCGAGGAAATGCACCTGCCGGTCGAGCGCGTTCGCGCGGTCCTGAAAATGGCTCAGCAGCCGATCTCGTTGCAAAGCCCGGTGGGCGATAGCGACGACACGCATTTCGGCGACTTCATTGAGGACAAGAGCGCGGAAAATCCCGCGGACATGACCGCGTACAGCCTGTTGAAGGATCGTCTGTCGGACGTGCTATCCACCCTCACCGAACGTGAGCAGGAAGTACTGACCTTGCGGTTCGGACTTGCCGATGGTTACTCGCGCACGCTCGAGGAAGTGGGACGCAAGTTCACCGTGACCCGCGAGCGTATTCGCCAGATCGAAGCCAAGGCCCTGCGCAAGATGCGTCATCCTACCCGTATCCGCAAACTCGAGGGATTCCTCGAGGGCGGCGAGTAGCGCGCCGGCGTCTAATCCGTCAGGACAACAGCGCCAGCGCGATCGCCGGATCGTAGCCGCCGTGCATATCCTGGCGGCGTAACCGGTACACGTCTGCGTCAGGGCGATTGCGGCCGCTCTGCGTGGTAACTGCGGCTGTGATTCCGCATTCCGCCATCACCTTGCGCGCGGACCCGGGATCGACGGGCTCATGACCGTATGGGTAAGCCATGGCCCAGGGCGCATGACCGAGCTGCCGGATAAATGCCGCTGAAGCGCGAATTTCCTCCGCAGTGCGCGCCGGGGATTCACCAGCGAAGGAAGCATGCGTGTCGCCATGACACTGCACATCGAATCCCATGCCGTGCAAGACACGACACTCCGCTACCGTCATGAACGGATAAGGACCCACCGCGCCGGGATCCACCCCCATCGCCCGCAGCGCATGTTCGCGTCCGGCTTCCGGCATCGGCCGCAATCGGGCTTCCCCGGCGATTATCCGCGCGGCGGCATCTGCGCCGGCATGACTGGCCAGATGCAACCGCAAGGCATACCACCACGGTTGCGTCCGGCCTTTCACGAATCCTGCCGTCACAAAAAACGTCGCGGGCACGCCGAGACGCCGCAACAGCGGCGCGGCGATCTCGAGATTGTTGCGATACCCGTCATCAAAGGTAACCACCAATCCGCGGTCCGGCCAGACCCCGCGGGCGCGCAAATGATCCACGGCATCGCGAAAAGAAACAATCCGGAACGACCGCGCCATCGACTCAATCTGTCGCTGAAAAAGCGCCGATGGGGTTTGCAATCGATCGACATTGATCAACGGTTCATGACGGTCGTCGACGCCATGATAGGTCACCATGCGCAGGTGATCGCGCGATGCCAGACGGCGGGCGGCAAACAAACCGGACGCCGCGCCCGCCGCGGCGATCCATCTTTTGAGATGGCGATTCATGAATGGCTCGTAGTGACTTCGCGATACAACGACTCGAACAAATCGCCCACCCGCGACGGAGCGTAGGTGGTTTCCACGCGCTGACGATTAAACGCACCCATGGTCCGGGCGCGATCCGGTCGCCGCAACAATTCCACAACGCCATGGGCGATCTTTTCCGCATCCCCGATGGGCGCAATGAATCCGCCTTCCCCCGGCACAATCAACTCCTTGTTGCCCCCGCAATCCGTCGCCACCACGGGAAGACCGGCGGCCATATATTCGAGAATCGTATTGGATAATCCTTCATTGCGGGCCGGGGTGAGCACACCCACCGTGCCCATTCGGAGCAAGGCCGGAACTTCCGTGATATCGCCCAGAAAAACGAGCCGCCCCTCCAACCCGTGACGCTTCGCCATTCGCTCTAATTCCGGCCGCTGAACACCATCGCCAGCCATGACGAACGATGCATCCGGATGCTGTTTGCCGATCAACTCCGCCGCGTAAATAAAGGTCGCGCCATCCTTCTCCGGATCGAGCCGGGCCACCATCACCACCCGCGATCCGCCCGGAAGAACGGAGGCGCGTGAAAAGGGCGTGGCGGCCAGCCGGTCCGACTCGTTCAGATCAAGCACGTTCGGTAGCACCCTGAACTTGCCCGGATCCGCGCCCTGCCCGATGAATTCATCGGCAATGGCCCGCGCATTCGCCACGACCCGCACGGCCTGGCGGTCAGCGCGCCGCATCAGCATCAGTTTGTGCCGGGGATAAATCTGCCCCAAATCACGGCGACTGGTGATCAGGGGTACGCCGGCTTTCGCCGCCGCATATTGCCCAAAAATCGCCGCGTCCGCATCCCAGGCATGAAGCGCGTCAATCCGATCACGGCGGAGCCGCCGGGCCAACCGGGCGATCGCCCGCCAAGTCGACACATGCACCATGCGATCGATGCCGATCTCCTCCACCGGACCGCAAGTGGATTCGACGGCGGGCAAAAAATATCCCTCGCGCCGGAATACCACGATGGGTTGCCGGTGTCCCCGGCCGGCCAACTCCATCGCCACGCGCGCGCATTGACCTTCGGTGCCTCCGCGAATGAGGTTGAACACCAGATGCAGGATATTCAGTTCGCGCTGATTCATGGCCGCACTTTAGCGGGAGCCTCCGGCAAAGGCACGGATTTTTCCGGCATCATGATGAGTCCTCACTTGACGGGCCGGACGGGCCCCCTACCCTCTGGGCATGCTCTGGTGGACGTATTTATTCTGGCTGGCCATCGCCGGTATTTTTTACACGTATGCCGGCTATCCGCTGCTGGTCGGCATGCTGGCCCGCATCGCTCCGCGCCGGCCACGCAAATCGCCCAATGATCTCTCCGTCAGCGTGCTCATATCCTGCTACAACGAATCGCACCGGCTCGCCGCTAAAGTGGCAAACATTCTCTCAATAGCCGGTTCCGGCCGTATCCGCCAAGTGCTCATCGGTTCCGACGGGAGCGAGGAGGAAAGCGCCGCCCCGCTACCGCCGGACGCCCGCATTGAGCGCATCGATTTTCCCTCCCGCCGGGGAAAACCCTCGGTGCTGAATGACCTGCTTCCCCTCGCCCGTGGGGATATTCTGGTGATGATGGATGTGCGACAGCGACTCGACGAGGGCGCGCTGGAAGCGTTGCTGGAAAACTTTTCCGATCCATCCATCGGCGTGGTATCGGGCGAAATGGAATTCGAGCGCGATCAGGGCGACACCACCGCCGCCGGAGGCATCGATGCGTACTGGCGGTACGAGAAATGGATTCGCGAGCGCGAAGGACGCTTCGCCTCCGTGCCCGGAGCCACCGGAGCCCTTTACGCCATCCGCCGCGAACTTGCGCGGCCGATTCCACCTGGCGCCGCGCTCGACGATGTGCTGATCCCCATGCAGGCAATTGCCCGGGGTTACCGCTGCATCTTCGAGCCCGCGGCAAAAATGTATGATCGACCCGCCCAGGACAGTGCGCGCGAAGCCGTCCGCAAGCGGCGCACCCTCGCCGGCAATGTACAATTGATGCGCTACCATCCGGGATGGCTGCTTCCGGGCGGACATCCCATTTGGTGGCAATTTATCTCCCACAAAATCGCCCGCTTGTTTTCACCATGGCTTTTGCTTCTCGCGTTCGTGGCCAATCTAGCTTTGCTCGCGCAACCATTCTACGCCTTCACTATGATGCTTCAGCTCGCTATCTATGCCGCGGGATTTTTGGCGCGGCCCGAAGCAAAGGGGCCAGCCGGAAAACTGGCCGGATTTATCCGGGTATTTCTTGTCATGCAGGGCACGCTCTTGCGCGCATGGGCAGATGGCTTGACGCGAACCAATCTCGCGCTGTGGGACAAGGCTTGATCAGTCCGCCGGGCGGATAGTAATGCGCCAGGAGGGTGATGACGCGGAGGGCACCGACCAGCGCTGATCGACCCGGTAACCGGCCATCCAAATCACGTCATCGCCGCAAACCAGCACCGGCAAACGATCGCGCATCGCGAGCGGCACTTTCGCATTGATCAACCACTCCTTCAGCGATACCGAGCCGCCCATGCCGGTGGGCTGCATGGCATCCCCCGGCTTGCGACTTCGGATAGCCAACGCCGGCCGCACACCAGCTTCACGACGAATAAATACCGTGGCTGGATATACGCCCGGGGAAGAAGATAACCGCCGGAAACCTTTCGCCGTGCACACCTCCGCCACCAATCCGGCACCGGTCAGCACAGTCGTTCCGGGAAGCTTGAGCCGGCGCGCAATCAGCTTGCGCGCCGGCGTTTTCTTGCGCAGCTCAATCCGTATCCGCTCGACGCTCCACGCAACTTCATGCATACGGTCGAGCGTTATCCGTCCGCTGGATGTATCCACGAGCAGCTTGCGGATATGCTCGATTGAGTCGAAGTCCAATCCGCGCCCGCTCCGCCCCTTTCCGCTCAACCATGACCGCAGCACGCGCCGCTGATCAGCCACGGCGAGGCGCTTGTACTTTAGGCGCAACAGCGTGTGGTCAACCGTCACCGGCACGCGCAATCGCTTCGTGCGTTCATCGAGCACGATTTGCTCTTCGCGCATCATGTCGGCCAAGCGGCATACACTTTCGGCGACGCTCCCGTATCCGGCGGCTTCGATCGCCGGAATCACCTCATGGCGAATACGATTGCGCATCATCGCGCGATCACGATTGCTGCGGTCTTCGCGCCAGGCAAGATGGCGTGCGTTGAGGTAATGTTCGATATCATCACGCGACACGTCGAGCAGCGGCCGGATAATCGACAAGCCGGCCATCGGCTCGGCCCGGTAATCCATGCCGCCCAGACCGTCCATGCCGGTTCCCGCGAGCAGACGCATCAACACGGTTTCCACTTGATCATCGCGATGATGAGCGAGCGCCACCGCATCGGCGCGATCTGCGCGCATCGCTTTGCGCAGAACTTCGTGCCGGGCCGATCGGGCCGCCATCTCAAGGGAAACGCCGCAACCCATGCGCCGGCGGACATCCACCCGCGCGACCCGGCAAGGAACGCCCAGCTTCGCGGCCCATCGCGCCACGAAGACGGCATCGCGGTCGGCCGCGCGACCGCGCAGACCATGATGGACATGCACGACGGTAAGATGAAAAGGAACGACTTCCTGCCATGCATGCAAGACATGCAGCAACGCCATGGAATCGGCCCCACCCGACACCGCCGCGAGGATACGGGACCCGGGGCGAATCAGCATGCGCTCCCGGATCGTCGCGCCGGCCTGCTTGATCAGATCGGAGTTAATCGGTCGATCCCGCCCATGTAGGGCACAATCGCCGACGGGAGGACCACCGAGCCGTCGGCCTGCTGGCCGTTCTCGAGCAGCGCCACCACCAACCGGGCGAGAGCCACGCCGGAGCCGTTCAGGGTGTGCACAAAATGGGTTTTTCCTTGCGCATCGCGGTAGCGGATGTTGGCCCGCCGCGCCTGAAAATCCTCGAAGTTGCTGCAGGATGAAACTTCCAGCCATCCATGGTGTCCGGGTGCCCACAGCTCAATGTCGTAACACTTTGCCGCGGCAAAGCTCAAATCGCCGGCGCACAACTGCAGCACCCGGTAGGTCAATCCCAACTCCTGAAGAATGGTTTCGGCATTCTGAAGCAGCGATTCCAACTCATGGTAGGAGGTCGACGGTTCGACAAATTTCACCAACTCGACTTTATCGAATTGATGCACGCGGATCATGCCGCGGGTTTCGCGGCCGGCCGCACCGGCCTCGCGGCGGAAACACGGCGTGTAAGCTGTGAGGTAGACCGGCAAGGGTCCGGGCAGCACCTCGTCGCGGTAGATATTGGTGACCGGCACTTCCGCCGTGGGGGCGAGATAAAGATCATCGGCGCCGATGAAGTACATATCCTCTTTCATCTTCGGCAACTGGCCGGTGCCGGTCATCGAGGCGGCATTCACCAGTACGGGAGGCGCCACCTCCTTGTAGCCGTGACGCGTGGTGTGCATATCGAGCATGAAATTGATGAGGGCACGCTCCAAGCGGGCGCCCACGCCGGTGAGCAACGGAAAGCCCGCTCCGGAAATCTTCGCGCCACGCTCGAAATCGAAATAGCCGAGTTTTTCGCCGACTTCCCAATGCGGTTTGGGTGCAAAGGCAAATGTCCGCGGCTCGCCGTGTTGCTTGACCACCTTATTATGGCTGGCGTCAGTGCCGGGCGGCGTGCTCGCATGCGGCAAGTTGGGCATGCGCATCAAGTGATCCTGAAAACGATCCTCGACATCGCGGATGGTCTTGTCGGCTTCACTGATCCGGTCGCCCAGTTGTCGCATCTCCACCTGCACCGCGGTAATATCCTCGCCGGCTTTTTTGCGGACGCCGATTTCCTTGGACACCACATTGCGCTGGTTTTTGAGCTGCTCGACCTCGGTCAGCAACCGGCGACGCTCGCGATCAAGCTCAAGCAGAGGATCAAGCAGCGCACCGGCGCCCTTGGCCTCGAGCCGTTCCCTGACTTCGTCGGTCTGTTCCCGTATGCGTTTAATATCGAGCATGGATGTCTTTCTGCGGATGCCTATTCGTATAAAGGAACCACCAAATTGAAACTGCTTTCACCGTTGATTTGAATACCGGACGCCAGCGCTTTTTCCTGCAGCCGCATCAGCCAGGGCGGATCAAGATTGCGACCGATGGCATCCAGCTCCTCCAGCGTGGTGTAGGAAAACATGGCGCTCTGCGGATTCGGATTCGGCTCCAACCCCATGGCAAAGCAAATGCCCCGGATCACTTGGCGCTCCACCCGGCGGGCCACCGTCTCCGCGTCCGTGTCCGGGGTCATCATCGCGCCGAGATTGATTACGACCATGCGTTCTTCGGGATAATATTTTCCGTGATCCTGGTCCGCACCTCCGGGCGAGCAGACCACCACCAGCCCGAGCCGGTTGGCCTCCAGCAAGGGCTTGGCCAGATCGCGTGCCTGATCGAAATCGGCCGGTTGCAAGTCCACGGCATCGGGCAACCGCGGCACGGGCAAGGCGAGATTTTCCGCGGCCCATTCCACGGCGCGTTGAATCAAGGCATGATCCGCCTGGCCCAGCACCACGACAGCCACGGGCTCATGGGCATCTTCAGCCGCAGCGCGCGCGACGCCGGCGAGCAGCAGCAACGATAAAAAAGCATATACGATTTGATTCATATTCATCTCCATCCATCGGGGCGAGACGATACCACACGACCATAAATCTAGGCAAGAAAGGCGGTAATGCCCCCGCTATTCGTAGCCAACGAAACGTGCTTCGGGATCCTTCGCCCGGTAGGACGAAACGACCTGACGAGCCAGATGTGGCTGCCCGGTCCGCTCGTACGCCGTCACGAGACGAACGGCTATGGCGCGCTGTTCCGCCCGGCTCAAGCTGTCCGCGCGGGCATACGCGCGCTCCAGCGGCTCAACGGCTTCCGGAAACCGGCGCGACTGCAACAGCAAATAGCCCAGTGTGTCGAGATACCGCGGCTGCGCCGGCTCGATGGTCAACGCACGGCGAATAAGCGCCTCGGCTTCGGCATAGCGTTGACCGGATGCGACAAAATAATACGCGGCATTGTTGAGAACCCGTGGATTCATCGGCGCGCGACTGATGAGATCCTCGTACAACAGCGTGGCGGATAAATGATCGCCCTGCTGTTGCACTTCGTAGGCTTGATCAAGCAGCTCGTCGATCTCCGATGGCGGGCGCCGGAGCATGAGCGGTTCTTCTTCAACGGCCGGAGGTCGCGGCGAGACACAGGCATGCAACAGCAACGAACCGACCAGCATCGCGCCCGCGCGAACCCATGCGGCCCGGGGCATCATACATCACCGCAGGGCTTGGGCGATGGCGTCAACCACCGCGCGCACGTTTGCCTCGCCCACTTCGGGATAAATTGGCAAGGCCAGGGTGGTTTTAGCCGCGCATTCACTGGCCGGAAACTCGCCGGCCTGGTGACCGAGATACGCAAAGCACTCCTGGAGGTGCAACGGCACGGGGTAGTAAATCTCGTAGCCGATTTTTGCCCGGCCAAAATGTTCCATGATGCGGTCGCGACGCGCCGACCGAATGATGAATTGATTGTAAATGTGCCGCCGACCGGCAAGTGCTACCGGCAAGACCACACGGCCGGCGCAATCGCATAGCCGGCAGGCATCCCCGCCGGCGGGACGGCATTTCTCACGATGCAGACAGGCCAACGCAGCATCGGGAGCGACGAGTCCTGCGGTCGCGAAGGCCTCGCGGTAGATGGCGGCATTCCGTTGCCGCTGCCCGCTCCACGCATCAAGATGTTTCAATTTCACGCGCAGCACCGCCGCCTGCAGGGCATCGAGACGGAAATTACCACCGACGAGCTTGTAGTGATACTTGGGCTCCATGCCGTGATTGCGCAGCAACTTCAACTTGGCGGCGAGGCGGTCATCGTTGGTCACTACCATGCCACCATCGCCGAATCCACCGAGATTTTTGGAGGGAAAAAAGCTGAAGCAACCCATATGACCGATCGAACCGGCGCGACGACCGTGATACTCCGAACCGATGGCCTGCGCGGCATCCTCGATCACCACCAACCGGTGGCGCGCGGCCACATCCATGACCGGATCCATATCCACCATCTGCCCGTACAAATGCACCGGCATGATGGCGCGCGTCCGCGGCGTGATTGCGGCTTCGATCGCGGCCGGAGCGAGATTAAACGTCACCGGATCGATATCCACAAACACCGGCCGCCCGCCGAGACGGGCCACGCTGCCGGCCGTGGCAAAAAACGTGAACGGCGGCATGATCACTTCGTCGCCGGGTTGCAGATCAATGGCCATGAGCGCCATCAATAATGCATCCGTGCCCGAAGATACTCCCACACCATGCGCGCATTGCGAATACGCCGCCACTTCCTTTTCCAGGCCCTCGACTTCGGGACCAAGAATAAAATACTGCGAGGCCATGACCCGCTCGACCACGGATTTCAACTCCGCCTCCAGCGCGAGATATTGCGGCTTCAAATCAAGTAAAGGTATATTCATACACGCTCAGTTAAGTCGGACAATCTATCAGAAAAATATCCGGTGGCAAACGCCGCGCTTTTTCATGCGGGCGCCGCCGGCTATGGCTCCTCCGGAGTGAACACCCGCAACGTGTAGTCGATCGCGCCCTCGGTACGGGACTTGACCGTGGTCGAGAAGACCAGTTGCCGGTTGATCAATTCATATGCCTGGGAAGCGCGCAGCACATTCCATGACAAGGCCGGCAACGGCGCATCGTCGACGAGAATACGCACAGGATGCGACAACTCATTGTTGATTCGCAACTCGTAGACCTGTTCGTAGCCCCCATCCGGCCGGATGACCCGGCCCCGGTCAATGCGCCGCACATAGACACCCTCGATACGGCCGAGATCGATGCGTACTTCCGCTTCGGGCGGCGCGTGCTTGAACCAGGCCTTCTGGTAAAGAGCGAAGCTTTGGCTTCCGACGTAAATCATCGCCTTGCCGGGCGGCAAAGCGCGGCCACGCGAAAATTCGCGCTTGTTGTTGAAACTGACCAAAAGCGACGGCGTCCGGCCGAGACCTCGCACATCGGTGGGAATATCCGTCGAGCGCATGATCAATTGTTGGTCTACCGGCTGGCGCGTGGCGGCCATGCAGGAAAAAAGCGTGCCGCGCCCGGCCGGGAGGTCGAGCCCGGCGCCGACCTCGTACCGGTGAGGCACCAACGGAGGATCCGGCTGGTCTCGCCAAAGGTCACTCATCGGGCTGTCATCATCCAACCACAACATGCCGGGCGCATTGACCTCCGGCGTCTTGCCGAGCGTATCAGGACCCGTCACCACCAGCGACGCGTTGGTGAAGGTGCGCGAGGTTTCGTTGCTGATGACAAACCAACCCTGCACATCCACGGAAATCGGTTCGCTCAAGCGCGACAAATCGCCACGCACCAGCACATCGTATGTCGCGCGCCACGTCAGGCCGGTTACTTGATACAGCAAATCGAATTGCTTTACGCCGAACGCGCGCGTCGCCAGCACCGCCGCCAAATCGCCAGCCTCCGCCGCGTGATCCAGCGGCAGAAGGACGGTGATTCGTCCATCCCCTGCGGCGGCCGACCGAACATCGTTGTCCCCGCGCCACTGGCGATACCATTCCTTCAGCGTGACTTCGCGACGACGATCGAGTAATTGGACGCTCCCCACCTCCGCACCGGTTGGAATGCCCGGAAACAGCACCACCTGCTCCGGCGCGGTCAGCGCCACCTGAAAACTCTCGCGCACCAGCGCACCGTTTTCATGGACGTAGATGCGGACCCCGCCCCGGGAGGTCGCGGCAACTTGCGCCAGTCCGCAATCGCCGGCCGTCGCCAGCGCCGCCAGGATTACGCGCAGGATGCGAACGCGCATCATCACCACGAGTAACGGACGGTGTAGGATATCGCACGGCGTACCGCCGGATCCAGCGGCACCGTGAATTCGATCGTCTGCGGACCGGAGCGGGTGTACTCCGCATCCGATCGCGTAATCTCGAAATCCGGACCGCGGTACAAGTGTTCCACCACGCGAATGTCCACCTTTTCATCCGTGGCATTAGACAGACGAATCTGGAAGGTTTCCTCGTACACGTGGTGCGGACGTATTTCCGTATAGCCGGTGCGCTCGCGTTGACCACGCAGACCGGCCGCCGGGCCCACCCGCACACTGGTCAATGAATCTGTCGCCGTGGCGATCATTGGCTCCTCACCGAGCAGATCGATCATCCCATCCGCGCGCACCTGATAGACGCGGCAGAGTCCGGGCGGCAGATTCATTCCGAGGCCGAATTTCTTCTCATTGCCAAACTCGACATGCAGCTGCACCGCTTCCTGTGACTCCGTTCCGTAATTCCAGTCGGTGCGGATATTGCGCTGGAAGCGATCAAAACGAACCCCGTCATAAACAAAAAATCGCTTGATCGGCACTTCCACCGCCTGCATGTAATGCACAAAGGTTGAGCGCCCCGGCATCATGTCGATGGCTTGCGGCAGTTCATAGACTTCCACGGGAGCCAGCGAGGCCACGGTTCGCTCGAAAGCGGGCTCACTCGCGCCATAGGCATATCGCATCGCCGGGCGGGTTGGCGCGCCGGAACCGCGCGGTTCCGGCAGCACCGGTTCAGCCAACCCCTTCTCCGTGGACAACAAGCGCACGCGCGCGCTGTCGTATCGACCACCAGAATTATTGACCAACTCCACCCGGGCCAGAAAATCCGCCTGCAAGGCCACCGGCGCAAGCATCAGTTCGTAATGAGCGCGCCAGGACAATCCTTCCGTCCGGTAGGTCAGACGGAAATTTTGCGGACCATTCTCACGCGCACGCACCCGCCAGCGAGCTTGCGGCTCGATCGCGACACGGCCGCCCGCGGTGGAGAATGTCGCGGACGAGAGATCATCCATGCCGAGCATCCAAAGCTGCTCACCACCCCGCGATCCGACAGGCACCATGGCCGGCGCGCCCGGTGTGGTGGCGACGGGAGGACCAAGCACGACGCCTTCGCGCGCGCCGCCGGCGGTTTCCAGCGTCACCGGTAAACCCGCCAAACGGGCCAGCAGAGCCGGCGCATCGGTCAGATCATATTCCAGCGTCTGGTCGAGCAGATCAAATGGCGCGGAACGGGTGACTGTAGCATAGGACAAACTCGATGGATCCACGCGTGAGGGCAAACCGCGCAAAAGTATGGTGTTCTCTCCGGAGCCGAGCGTCACGCGTCTCGCTTCGTTGATCAAACCGAGTCCGACATCGTACACGGAAATCGTCACGCCCTGGGGAGGCGAAGCCTCCACCGGACCTTCAGCACGGAGCGACCACGTAGTCAGCACGAGGGCAAGACACAGGAGAACTTTCTTCATACGCGGAATCCTTTTAATCATGATTTGAGCACATCCACATCAAATCGCCGCACTGCGGGATTGAATATCCTGATAGGCGCACCCCAGCATGCACAATTGCAGCGGAACCGTCACACCGGTGCCAACCAGGAAAAACAACAATCCGGAGGCACCGGTCAGCGTGGCAAGAATGAAGAAGCCGGTCAACGATCCCCAGGATTGCTTGAACAAATCGAACCAGCCTCGCGCCGCGTCAACCGGGGAGACCTTCCGGACGATCAGATGAAATACCGACATGGCCGCGAGCGACACCCCCGCACTCACCACCAACCATGCCACGATCGGACCAATCACCGGCACGACATGCAAGACGATAAACGCCGCGGCGAGCGCATAGATGAACAGCGTCACGGGAATCGTCTCTTTCAGGTAGTCGAATCCTTTGAGCAAATCATTCAGCGTCGGCTTGGCCAGGCGGGCATCCATCAGATTCACAATGATCAAGGCCAACCCGGCCAGCATCGGCCCGGCGAGCAAACCCAGCGACACGCCGGTCACAACCAGCGCCACCAGCCCGCACACCATGAGGAGCAAGGCATTTTCGGCAAAAAGCCGGAAGCCCTGGTTCATCCATTCGCTGGAACGTTCATCAATCGCTGTCATGTTGATCTCCGCATCGAAAACGCGGTAATCTTACTCGCACATCACTGAAAAGACCAGCGCGAGAATGGCCGCAGGTAGATAAAGGTTGCCTTTTAACAGGGTGGAATTACCGTTTGCGGCTGGTTCAAGATTATGACTGGTTTGCCTGACGAAAGATTGATCACCAAGCCGTTGTGGCGGAAGGAGGATCTCGGCGCTCCCCTGCCCGACTCCGCCCATGCCAATTCCGTGTGCTTGCCCATGTGGCAGGATGTGGTCGATTACGAGGAAAAGAACCCCCGCGTCATCAAACGTCTGCGGGCCGGTTACCCGCGCTTTGTGGTGCCGGCGCTCTGCGCCAAACTTTTCGACCAATGCCGGGAGAAATTTGCCACGGACGGGGAACTCTGCCATGCCTACCCCACCGAGTGGGCGGCCCGCCGTTGCATCGCGCTGATCGAGCGCTGGTCCGACCACAAAGCCCGCGTCGTCAAATGGCCGGAACATCAACTATATGTGGTGTGCTTTCCACCGGCATCGGAAGTAGCCGCGCTGAAGTACTGGCGGCACAGCGGCGACGGTCTTTCCTCGTTGCAGGCCGGGCACATTCTCGCCGGCAAGCCGGCCGCCACCGATACGCTCGTCGCGCGGCGGCTCGTGCGTCAACGCATCGCTTCCCTCGCCGGCGTGCCCGAGGACTCGGTATACCTTTTCAAATCCGGCATGGCCGCGATTTACACCCTGCACCGCATGGTCACGCGCGCGAATCCCGACGGCGCATGCGTGCAATTCGGATTTCCCTACGTCGACACCCTGAAAATTCAGCAGGATTTCGGCTTTCGCTCCACCTTTTTCCCCATCGGAACGGCCGACGACATCAAGATGCTCAGCCGGATCATGTCCATCGATGCCGTCAGCGGAATTTTTTGCGAATTTCCCTCCAATCCCCTGCTCAATAGCCCCGACTTGTCCGCGCTTAGCGCGCTGGCCCGCCGCCATCAGGTGCCGCTGGTGGTCGATGACACGATTGCCAGTTGGTTGAATGTCAACCTGCTCGAGGTGGCCGATGTCGTGGTGACCAGCCTCACCAAAATTTTCACTGGCCGCGGAGATGTCATGGGTGGCGCGGTGATCATCAACCCGCGCAGCCCGCGCATCACCGAACTCCGCGAGGCCATGCGCGCCGAATACGAGGACGCCACCTGGGTGGAGATGTTGCGGAAAATGGAAGAGCAGAGCCGCGATATGACCGGGCGCGTCCGGCAAATCAATCAGACCACGGAGCAGGTATGCGCATGGCTGAAGGATCGACCGGAAATCGACCAGCTCTACTATCCGAAATACCTCGCGCGCGACATCTACGACCTTTACCGCCAGCCCGAAGGCGGTTACGGCGGCCTCTTCTCCATCGTGCTCAAGCATGCGGCCGACAAAACGCCTGCCTTTTACAATGCGCTGGAGATCAGCAAGGGGCCAAATCTCGGAACCACCTTCAGCTTGTGTTGCCCCTTCACGCTGCTCGCGCACTACAACGAACTCGACTGGGCCGAGCAATGCGGCGTTTCCCGTTACCTGCTTCGTTTCTCGATCGGCCTCGAATCCGCGCAGGAATTGATAGCCCGCCTCGAGCGTGCCTTCGCGGCGATCAAATAACTTCTCCGCTCAGGCGATCTTCCATCGAACGCCCCGCGCATGGTATACATCCAGCATGATTTCCAATCCCTCCATCCGCGAACAACTCCGCCGGCGCCTGTTTCTTGCGGCCCAGGAGGAAGTCAAAGCCGTTGTGGACATCTTGCCCGGGCCGGTCAAGCAACACGCCAAAAAACTTCCGGTCCTTTTCGAAATGACGCCCCGGCCGTCCAGCGCCCGCGAAGGCATCGCGCCGGACACCCTCGGCCTCTTCTCCGGCGTTGCCCTCAACGACAGCCTGGAGGCCAACCCCGATGGCCCCACGCAGATCACCTTGTACATGGAAAATATCTGGAATGTTGCCGGCCGGAGATCCGCGGATTTCCGCGAGGAAATCCGCAGAACCTATCTGCATGAGCTTGGACATTACCTGGGGCTGGACGAGGACGACCTGACCGCGCGCGATCTGGATTGATAATACGTGATGGCTGGATCCTCCAGCGCCTTCGTGGGGGCGCCAACATCAAAAAGTACAAATCACGCGCATCAAACTGCGTTGTGTAACCAGTTCCAGTCATTGGAATTTTTTCAGGCGGCAGGTTCCAATCGTTGGAACTTTTTCCTGGAGCATTTCAACTCGATCGATACCCGCGAATGGTTCCCGGCGCGAAGGTCCCGCCGACGGGACCATTCGCGCCCTACAATTGCGTTTTGTAGGGCGGGAACGGTCCGCCAGGACCTTCCCGCCGGGCGCATTCAAACGGCTGCGGCATATTTTCAAATGCTCTAGCTCGATGAATTAGATCAGTGATTGATCCCGAACCTGAAAAAGGCCCGGTAGAGCGGCGTGATACGGACCCTTTCGAGATCGTCGTCGCAATATTCGTACGGAGAGGGCTTGTGTGTCGCCTCCAGAAAACCCCAATCAATCAGCGGTTTCAGCGCGTGACTCTCCACAACATCATTCAGTGAATGATAGGAATATCCTTCAAGCACCGCGGTGATCTCTTTGATCACGGCCGGCAGAAAAATAAGTTTTGGCAAATCCTCGACCGGCACCCAATCGGAGGCGACAACGCCCATCCGGTACAAGGAGTATCCCATGCAACTTTGCACGCGCTCGACATGAGGTCCGTATGCGATGAGGTAGCCAAGGCTGAATTTGCGGTAATAGGTAAGAAACAACAGCTTGAATAACGGGCCGACCGCTTGATCCGCCAGTATGCCCTGCTTCGATTTGGGGACTGCGAATGTGGTTTTTTGCAGACGAATCAATTTTGCCAATTCGCAAACAACCCGGGCGATGTGCAAATCCCACACATCCAACTCATCTAGCTTTTTAGATAGATCCCATACTCTCTTTTTCGTTTTCCCGTCAAACATCCGGGGAACGAGCCCCTCGACGAATCGCCTGTTCAGGCATTTTCCGGTTGCCGTCGCCTTTACCCCGCCCGCCTCAACCACCGCCTGAAGGAGCATCCGCGCCTGCCGGAAGAAGGGACTTGTGTTCAGCAACGCGAGATCGAGTTCGTGATTAAATTGGATCAGACATCCCGGCTCACCCCACGGCGAGTAGAGCAGATTGTGCACCTGTTCCGGAGACAACCCGCCCATCCCCGGATCGGGCATGCTGTTGTGACGATCCGACTCCTGCATCAGAAACTCGTTCAAGGAGTCCAGATATATTTGAAATGGCGGATTTTCAGGATCCGGATCAGGCGATGAGTCTCTTGGTAAGATCATGTGATCAAAATATACAGCGATGCTTGTATTGCGAGATTATTTCCGCTGGCAATCAGGTTAAACCGAACTATATGCGAAAACTTGCCCCATACCCTATCCCGGTGTAGAAGATACCACGCCAAGGGCACAGATGGCACAAGGTCTTAAGCGAGGTTTCAAGCATGAGCAATTCGCTGGTCGATGGATTTGATGAGGAGGTTTTCCGCGGTGTATTGAATGCCAAATTCGGCGGATCCTTTTCGGCGTCGCGCGCCTCGATTCTGCTGAAAAAAGAGGATGGCTGGGAGCGCGCTGAGCGGCTGGGCATCGTGAAGGCGCTGGCCGGACCGGGCGGGGCAAACATGCCGTTGCTGGTGGTGGCGGCCAAGCTCCACGATGGCGATACGCTCAAGGAACGCAGTAGCCGCATCCGCCAGTTCAAGTTCGCCAAGCAAACCCTCGATCAAGCGATGGCCGATCCACCTTCCGGCGTCGAGGGCGTGCTGACTCAAGGACTGTTTGTTTTTCATGACGACCACGGCAACTTCCGGCTGAGTCTGGTCCATGGCCGCGCCGAGGACGCGAAACTGGTGTGGAGCACGGCGAAGCGGTTGAGCTTTTACGTCGAGGCCGGCCACCCGAATAAAACCTTCCGCGATCGCATGGCGCTGGATTGGAGCGCGTTCGACAAACTCAAGGACGCCTTCTCGGTCGAAAAGCTGACCAAGGAATTCTACAATCGGCTGTTTGCCTGGTATCAGTGGGCGCTTTCGGACGAGATGAACGTGACCTATCCGAACCGGACGGACACGGACGACGACGACCGCGAAATCAACGAGCACATCATCCGCCTGATCACCCGCTTGATGTTTGTGTGGTTCCTGAAGCAGAAACATCTCGTGCCCGACAACCTGTTCGATCCGGCGAAGCTGAAGGGAATTCTCAAAAGCTTTGATCCGCTGAAAGGCGACAACTATTACCGAGCCATTCTCCAGAATCTCTTCTTTGCCACCCTCAACTCGGAAATTCCCGAACGGGCGTTTGCGGTGCAGACTGGTGACCGGCGTGAGCACTTCGACATCAAGACGCTGTACCGCTACGGCCCGGAATTTGCCCTGCCGGAAAAGGACGTGCTCAAGCTGTTTGAAAAGATTCCGTTTCTGAATGGCGGACTGTTCGAGTGTCTGGACCGGGGCAAAAATTATTCTGATGGCTTCTCGCGCAATTCAAATAAACAGGCCCGATTGCCCAACCGGCTGTTTTTCGATGAGGCGCAGGGGCTGATTCCGCTGTTGAGTCAGTACAATTTCACCGTCGAGGAAAATTCGCCCGGCGATGAGGAAGTCGCGCTGGATCCGGAGTTGTTGGGGAAGGTGTTTGAGAATCTGCTCGGGGCGTACAATCCGGAGACGAAGGTCGCGGCGCGGAATGCCACGGGGTCGTTTTATACGCCGCGCGAGATCGTGAATTACATGGTGGATGAGAGTCTGATCGCGCATTTGAAGAATGTGTTAACTACGAAATACGCGAAAGACACGAAAAAAGAGGATGAACAGAAGGGAACGGAGGAAACGAAGGAAGACGAGATAGAAAACAAACTGAGGAAGCTGTTTGCCGGGACGGAGGGGAATCCGTTTGGCAAGGAGGAGACGGCGGCGCTGGACCGGGCGTTGGTGACGGCGAAGATGCTCGATCCGGCCTGCGGGTCGGGGGCGTTTCCGATGGGGATTTTGCTCCGGATGGTGGAGCTGTTGCGCATCTTGCGCGGGATTCCGGAAGACCAGAGTGTGTATGACCTCAAGCTGGAATTGATCGAGAACTGCATTTACGGCGGCGACATTCAGTGCATCGCCGTGCAGATTTCCAAACTGCGCTTTTTTATCTCGCTGGTCTGCGAGCAGAAGCCGACGAGCGAGGCTCGCAAGAACTACGGGATCAATCCGCTCCCCAACCTCGAAACCAAATTCGTGGCCGCCGACTCGCTGATCGGATTGCCCCGGAGCGGCGATGCCCTGCCGATGCAGAATGTGGAGAAGCTGAAAAAGGAATTATGGTCGGTGCGGCACCGCCACTTCCTCGCCCGCAGTTATCAGGAGAAGAAGGAACTCCGGAAGGAAGACAAGAAACTGCGCACCGAACTCGCCAAGGCGCTCGAAGAAGGCGGCGGCTTCGACACCGACTCCGCCCGGCTCATGGCCGAGTGGGACCCCTACGACCAAAACACCAGCGCCCCGTTTTACGACCCAGAGTGGATGTTTAACGTGAGGGACGGGTTTGATGTGGTGATTGGGAATCCGCCGTATTTGCGAATACAGGGAATTCGAAAAACAAACCCTGATCTGGCGGACATTCTTGTTCGACTCTACGTCTCGGCGACAGGCTCTTTTGATATCTACGTAACTTTTGCCGAACGGGCGCTTCAACTTGCCGGGTCAAAAGGTTTTGTGAACTTTATCATGCCGGTGAAGTGGGTAAATGCAGCATTTGGAACGGGGCTTCGCAAGGTGCTATTGAAAGACCGGGCACCCTGGAAGATCATAAATTTTGGTGCTTACCAGGTTTTCAATGCTTCAACCTACACCGGATTGCAATGGTTTAAACGCAACTCAGAAAGCCTGGCTTATCACCAGTTGGATAAAGACCTTCAAACCAACGATGAGTTGGGGGAATATCTGCGCGAATTGGATGATAAAGCCGCCGCACACATTCCCATTACTCGCCTTAGCGATGACGCATGGGTGCTTTCTGTGGGCGAAGCTGCATCGCTTTTGGATAAGCTAAATCGGCATCCTCGTCGTGTGGGCGATATTTTTGCGAAAATCTTTCAGGGGCTCGCCACAAGCAAAGATGATGTTTATTTTCTGAACGATTGCCATGTGACGGGCGGGTTAACCAAGGGCTACTCGAAGTTTCTTGATAAGACGGTCGAAATGGAAAACGGGCTGCTAAAACCGGTTCTCAAGGGAGACGATGTTCATCGCTACGAAAACCTCGTTACTCGGCGATCTGTTATTTTTCCTTATACGTTGGCGGATGAACAAGCCACTCTTCTTTCGGAAAAAGAGGTTAAACGTCTTTTCCCAGAGGGCTATGCGTACTTAAAAGCCTGTGAAAATGAGCTACGTGCCAGAGAAAAGGGGCGATTTAATATTGAGGGTGAATGGTTTCAGTTTGGCCGAAAACAGGGGATGCTGTCTGCGGAAAATGAAAAGCTTGTTGCACCTGACATCTCTTTGCGAGGGAACTTTGCCTACGATTCGAGCGGTGTCTTCTACTCGACCACAACGATTTATGGCTACATCAAGAAAAGCGGTGTTCCCGAAAGCTATAAATGTTTGCTGGCCGTTTTGAATTCAGAACTTTGCTGGTGGTTTTTAACAAACACAGGGACCGTATTGGCGAACGGATATTTTCGGTTTAAACCGGATTACATCAAGCCGTTCCCCGTTCCATCAAAGTTTCCGCCGGAAATGTCTTCCCGAATCGAGGCGCTTGTCGACCGCATCCTCGCCGCCAAGAAGGCCGACCCATCCGCCGACACGAGCGCGTTGGAGGCGGAGATTGATCAGATGGTGTATGAGCTGTACGGGTTGACGCCGGAGGAGATTGCGATTGTAGAAGGCAGTGGGCAGAAGTCATCCGCCTCTACCAAGGCTACGGCGGACAAGAACGACGGTGAGATGGATGAGGCCGAGAAGCCGAAGAAGAAGCGGGGGCGGAAGGCGAAGGCGGTGTTGCCGGCGAGTTTGCCGGGGTGGGACTGAGGATTTGCGATTTTGTCCGCCAGAGGCAGATCCGTCTATGGCGGGGATTTTCGATTTTGGATTTTTGGAGAGGAAAGCGTTTAGCCGATGGACACGACAGTTAAAAAAGCAGGTGTTGAAGCCGTAGCGAGTGAGCAGGCGTTTCAATGCGTTCTGGATTTGATCGTGGCCGCCCGGGGGCAGGCCGAGCGGGCCGTGAATACGGCGGTGATTGAGTTGTATTGGAGCATTGGGGAATATCTGTCGCGAAAGATTGGAGAGGACGGCTGGGGCAAAGGTACGGTGGTCTTGCTTTCGGAATACATTCAGCATCGTCAGCCGGGCATCCGGGGCTATTCCTCGCAGAATCTATGGCGAATGCGTCAGTTTTATGAGACGTACCGGGAGCAGTCAAATCTCTCAACGCTGTTGAGAGAAATTCCGTGGTCGGCGCATTTGCATATTCTTTCGGGGTCGCGCAGCGTGGAAGAGCGCGAGTTTTATCTGCGGGTGTCCGCTGAAAACCGGTGGCCGGTGCGGGAACTGGAACGGCAGATGGAGTCGGGTTTATATGAAAAGGCGATTTTGAATCCGCCAAAACTCTCAACGACGTTGAGAGGATTGCATCCGGCTGCGGAATCCTGTTTTAAGGATTCCTATTCGCTGGAATTCCTCGGGTTGTCCGAGACGCATGACGAAGGGGATTTGCATAAGGCGCTACTGCTCAATCTGGGGCGATTCCTGACGGAGTTGGGACGGGATTTTTGTTATGTCGGCTCCGAGGTTCCCTTGCAGGTGGGTGGGCAGGATTTTACGCTCGACCTACTTTTCTTTCACCGGGCATTGAACAGCCTGGTGGCCGTTGAGCTGAAGGCCGTCCGCTTTAAGCCGGAGCATCTTGGCAAGCTGGAGTTCTATCTGGAGGCGCTGGATCGGGATGTGCGCAAGCCGCATGAAAATCCATCGATCGGTATTCTCCTTTGCGCCACCAAGGATAGTGAAGTGGTGGAATATGCCTTGAGCCGCTCGCTTTCCCCCGCGCTGGTGGCCGAGTACAAAACCCGGTTGCCCGATAAAAATGTATTGCAGGCCAAGTTGCATGAATTTTACCGGCTACTTGCAGAGCGGAAGGAGTGAGCGCTGAGGGCGAGTGTCGGCGGCCTGCCGTAGGAGAGTAGAAAGACCGGCGGATGTGGAGCCGAAGAAGAAGCGGGGGCGGAAGGCGAAGGCGGCGTTGCCGGCGAGTTTGCCGGGGTGGGACTGAGGGGCATTGGAAAGTAACGGATGAAGAAGCTGAAAATAGTGATCAGTTCTGTGCAAAAGGAGCTGGCCGGGGAGCGGCGGGCAGTGAAGCAATTTATCCTGCACGATCCGTTGCTGAGCCGTTTTGCGGATTCGGTTTTCCTGTTTGAGGATATTCCAGCCGCCGATCGAGTGCCGGATGACATCTATCTTTCCGTGGTGGAGAAGTGCGATATCTATCTGGCTATTTTCGGCAATGAATACGGCCGAAAGAATGAGGACGGCCTCTCCCCGACGGAGCTGGAGTTCGAGTGCGCCACGCGGACGCATCGCGAGCGTCTCGTTTTTGTGAAGGGCGAAGAGGATGCCGGGCGCGATCCGGATATGATGAAGCTGATCCGCAAGGCGGGCAACCAGTTGGCGCGCCGCCGGTTTATCGATATATCCGGTCTGCTGAGCGAGGTGTATGCCAGTCTGGTGGCCAGTCTGGAAAAACGCGGATTGCTGCAGACCCTTCCGTTTGATGATACACCGTGCGCGGGCGCAACGCTGGCGGACATCGACGATGCGCGGGTGACGGAGTTCGTGGAAACCGCCGAGTCGAAGGGACGGCTTACGCTGAAGGGGTCGCGGGCGCCAAAGGCGGTTTTGCAGCATTTTAACCTGTTGAGGGATGGCCAGCCGGTGAATGCGGCGGTTCTGCTGTTTGGCAGGAATCCACGGAAGTTCTTCAACAATATTCAGGTTCACTGCCTCCATTTTCCCGGCACGGAAAAGCGCAAGCCGATGCTGTCGCAACAGCCGTACGAGGGGACGCTGTTTGAGGTGATTGATTCGGCGGTCGAGTTTGTGCTGGGCAAACTGGATCGTCCGGTCGGAACCCGCGCGGTCTCGTCGCAGGCTTCGGGCGATTTCGAGGTGCCGCGCCCGGTGATTGCCGAGGCGGTGGTGAATGCGGTGGCGCACCGGGACTACCGCAATCCCGGGTTGGTGCAGGTGATCGTATTTGCCGACCGGATTGAGGTCTGGAATCCCGGCGAACTCCCTCCGGGGCTGACGCCGGAACTGCTTCGGGAGCCGCACGGGCCGATGCCCCACAATCCGCTCATCGCCGAGCCGCTGTTTCGAACCAAGTACGTCGAGAAGGCCGGAACCGGCACCACCGACATGATTGCCGACTGCCTGGAGGCCGGGCTACCGGAGCCGGATTTTGCGCAGCACGGGTCGCATTTTGTGACGACCATCTGGCGCGACTGGCTGACCAACGATGCACTCGACGGACTTGGCCTCAACGACCGGCAGATAAAGGCGGTAAAACACCTCAAGCGTTCTGAATTTATGACCAATGCGGAGTATCAGGTTGTTATCGATGCCTCTGCTCGAACAGCTACGAGGGATCTCAAAGGATTGGTTGATGCGGGCATCGTGGAACTAAACGGCCGCGGACGTGGCGCCCAATATCGTCTGATCAAGAAACGCGCCATAAATGCGCCAAATACGCCACGAGACAAAAATGAATGATAGCAATAATTGTCATGTTCCCCATTGCGCCATACATGCGCCAAATAAGCCACTTCTGGCGTGTGAGTTGCGAATGATGTTTCTGAACCTGTTTTCGGGAACACCCCTTGAGTCGGCTGACGGATATGGACTGGCAAGGAAAACACCATGCTGATTACCAATATTAATGAAGAACAGAGCCTGCTGACCCGGCTGGAGCATTTGATCGCGGAGAGCGAGGAGATGCGGGTGTTGGTGGGGTTTTTCTATTTCTGGGGAATTGCCGCCCTGCATAGCGGACTGACCCGCAACAAGGCATTCCGGCTGAAAATTCTGGTCGGGCTGGAGGCGGAGGAGCACGCGGGCAAGATCGTGGAGTATGCCGGTAAGCATACGGAGGAAACCACGGACGAGGAACGGCGCAAGGACTTCCTCGAGAGCCTGCGCTCGGTGATGCGCGGGAAGGAAATCGATACGCAGAAATACTACGAGCGGGTTTCGCTGTTCATCGATCTCGTGAAATCCGGGCAAATCGAAATCCGCAAGACCCGTGAGCCGAATCACGCAAAGCTCTATCACTTTTCCCTGAAGCCGCATTTTGCGAAAACGCTGGGCAAGGAATTCTGCTGGATTACCGGCAGCAGCAACATGACCCGTCCGGGCCTGCTGGAACAAAATGAACTGAACGTGCAATTGCTGGATTTCGGCGGCGAGGATTCGAAACAGTTTTTCGACACACTGTGGGCAAGCGCCGTGCCGCTGACCGATGATCCGGCAACCAAGACCCGGATTGTCGAGCTGGTCGGCGGCGATGAGTCGCTGATGGCGGAGGTAACGCCCTTCGAAGCCTATGCGCTGGTGTTGAAAAGCTATCTGGAGCACCGTGAGCTGGTGGACAAAAAGGATTCGATTCTGCGCATTTTCGGGGAGCCCAAAGACGAGAACGATGATCCGAAGTACCGTCCGCTGACCTTTCAGATCGACGCGGTGAATCAGGCGATTTCGATTTTGGATGCCTACAATGGTGTAATCATCGCGGATGTGGTGGGTTTGGGCAAATCAGTGGTCGGCAGTGTGCTGGGGCGGGTCAACCGGAAGCGCGGGTTGGTGATTGCCCCGCCGGGACTGGCCGGGGATTACCACGCCGGCACCGGATGGTGGGGTTACTTGCAGGATTTCGGACTGAATGATTGGCGCGTGGAGTCGCGCGGCAAGATGGATGAGGTGCTGGACATGGTGAATCGCCAGCGCGATTTTGAAATCGTGCTGGTGGATGAAGCGCATTATTTCCGGAACCAGGACAGCGAGGATTACCATTACCTTTCGCAAATCTGCCGTGGCAAGCAGGTGGTGTTATTGACCGCGACGCCGTACAGCAATCGCCCGAACGATATGCTGGCCTTGCTCAAGCTCTTCTCGCCGGCGCGGCAGTCGCTGTTGACGCCGGACGGCAACCTTGAAGGGCTCTTTCGTGGGTACCAAGTGCACTACGGCCGGGTCGATTATGTGCTCAAGCATTTGGAGCATCCGGATCGCGCGGGGTCGGTGGAGGGGTATCTGAAGAAGCTGGGTATCACGCTGGAGCTAAAGCCAACGAATTACCTGCGGATTCGCAAGGAAGCGAAGGAAATCTGCAAGCGCTTGGCACAAGAAATCCGCCAGGTGGTCGAACCGGTGATGATCCGCCGCAACCGCCTCGACCTGAAAGGCGATCCGGATTATGCCCGGGAGGTTGGGACGAATCTGCCAACGATGCACGACCCCGTGGAGCAGTTTTATGAATTATCGCGGGAGCAAAGCGCGTTTTACGACCTCGTGATCAGCAATTATTTCGGGGAAAACAGCGCCTTTAGCGGGGCGGTTTATCAGCCGGGGGCTTATCTGCCGGCATCCCCAAACGGCGGTGCCGATGAGGAGGAGGATAGCGACGATCCGGTTGTGACCGCCAACACCCAGCAGCGCAATATGTACAAATTCATTCGCCGCTTGCTGGTGAGGCGGTTCGAGAGCTCCTTTGGAGCATTTGCGCGCACACTGGAGAATTTGATCCAAGTGCACAAAAACGTGAAGCGACTAGCCGTACCGGCCCCGTTGGGTAAAGGCATCATCGTACTGGACCGGGGACTGATGGAGAAATTGATCGATCTGGAGGACGCTCCGGAAGAGGAAGTCGATGAACTCCTGCGGCGGCTGGCGGAAACTTACGAAGATCCAGCGGAAAATGCCTCCGGACGCGGCAACATGCAGGTCTATCGCGTCAGCGAGGATTTTGATGATGAAGGGCGCGATAGATTTAATCGAGATGTTCAGGCGGACATTCTTTTGCTGGAGAAGGTCAAGGACGAGGTGGACCGGCTGAATCTGGTGGCCGATGATCCGAAGGCCCGCAAACTGATTGCGGAAATCAAGGCGGTTCTGGCGGGGCGTCATTCGGGAGTCACCGGCCGGGAGGGCGAACCGCCGCGGAAGGTGCTGGTCTTCAGTGAATATGCCGACACGGTAGAGCATTTGAAAGGCTATCTGGATAAGGCATTTCCGGGCCAAGTGCTAACCGTTCGCGTTTTGAGCAAAGAGTTGGCCGCGACCATCCGCAAAAACTTTGATGGATCATGTCCAACCAGTCTGCAGCAGGATCAATTCAAGGTTTTGCTGGCCACGGACAAAATGTCGGAAGGCTTCAACCTCAACCGGGCCGGATTGGCGATCAATTACGATATTCCATGGAATCCGACGCGGGTCATTCAGCGCGTGGGTCGTATCAACCGCATTGGTTCGAAGGTTTTCGAGGACTTGTACCTGTTCAACTTCTTTCCCTCCGAGCAAGGCGCCGATTTGCACAATGTACGCCAAATTGCCACCAACAAAATGTTCATGATTCACACCTCGATCGGCGAGGATGCGCGGATTTTTGACCTCGATGAAGAGCCAACGCCAGCCGGCCTTTTTGAAAAGCTGAGCCGGAATCCGGATGAACTAGAGGAAGAGAGTTTTCTGACCCTGGCCAAACGCACGTGGGCGGAAATTATGAAGAAGCACCCGGAACTGGTGGCAAAGTTGGGAAAACTGCCGGGGCGGGTGAAGACAACACGCAAATCAGACGCGGCCGCGACTTGGCTTTTCGCCCGCAAGGGTATGACCATTTTTGCGTTATGCCACCGGCCGGATGGTGAAGCCAGCGATGGGGTTTCCCATTGGTCGATTCAGGATGCGCTAAAGGCTATCCAGTGCCGGTTTGATGATCCCCGATGCGAAGGTTTTTCGGACAACTTCTGGACGGCCTACGAACTATTACAGCAGAACCTGTTGGCGCGGCGGCAAAGCGCGCCCCCCGGCGCCACA
Organism: uncultured Verrucomicrobiota bacterium; assembly: GCA_964470065.1. Taxonomy (GTDB): domain Bacteria; phylum Verrucomicrobiota; class Kiritimatiellia; order CAIVKH01; family CAIVKH01; genus CALMUP01. The sequence goes on from CAYYAR010000024.1 coordinate 31,162, forward strand.
TCGCTCATTACGAAAGCGCGGAATGTGCTGATCGCGGCGATATCAAAGGGCTCGGGCGGTGCGTTCGCCAGAACGCTGCTGGAGGATATCCAGCATCACGGAACACTATCCGACCGTACCTTGCGGAAAATCATCGAGTCGGCCGGAAAAGACAAGAAGTTTGAGGAATTCATGAATCGGCTGAAAAAAGAAATGGGTGCAGACTATCTCGCCACCATCAAGGACAAACTCCCGCCCAACGAAATCGTTGTAGCCATTGAGCATCAGATGCAGGAAGCGCCTTGCCGCTGATGATCTTCTCACTCTGCCGCCCCGAATTCACAGAGGCCCTGATCGAAGAGTGCCGGGATCACGGCGTGGCGGATGCCCGGGCGATACAGCCGGGTTTGATTCAGATTGAACGAGCCACGGCGAATCTTCCCGAACTCATCTTCGAGCGGCAGCGGCTCGTGCAGCCCGATTTAATTCCAGGGAATGAGCTGAAGCCGCTGGCCGAGTCCACGGTTCTTACCCTGCTTGGCGAGGCCGCGTCCGCCCATCCGCTCTGGACCATTCACTTCCTTGCCCTCGAACAGGCGGAGGCTGATGACGCACCCGACACGAAACGACTCGAAGGCATCTGGAATACGGTTGTGCGGCTGGGCAAAAAAATTGCGCCCGATCTCGACAAACGATTCCGCCCGCCCCATCGCCTGAAACCCGGTGGCCTCGTGATTCAGATTTTGCTGACGAACGAGGGCCTCTGGTTTTCGCACGAGAAAGTGGAAACCATGCTCAATCCGCGTCCCGGCGGCTTTACCCGTCAACGATTCGACGCACTCGCCCCGTCGCGCTCGTACATGAAAATGGAGGAGGCGCTCGACCGCATGCCGGATCAGCCGTTGCCGGGTGAACGCGTCATCGATCTCGGCGCCGCGCCCGGCGGGTGGACGTATGCGTTTCTCAAGCGGGGATGTCACATCACCGCGGTGGATCACGGCCCCATGAAACTCCCGTCGCATCAGGAATCGTGGGGCACGGTGAAACATGTCCGGGAAAACGGCATCACATATGAGCCAGGCGTCGACGTGGATTGGCTGGTCGCGGATATGCTGATCGCGCCCGGCGTGGCGCTTGGACTGATTCGCCGGTGGCTATCCACCGGACGGGCGCGCCGGATCGTTTGCAATATCAAGCTGCCCCAAGAACAGCCGTATCAATCGGTGAAGCCGGTGGAACAACTGCTATCCAATCAGACCAAGTATGCTTGGTCGATCAAGCAATTGTACCACGACCGGCGCGAAGTCACGGTGATGGCGTGGCGGCGTTGACCGAGGCCCAGCCGGCCTTGCCGATCCGCTGGATGCCGGCGCAAATCAACCCGCTTTACGCCGCAACCGCGAACGTGAGCCCGCCATACTGCAAGGTCTGGGCAAGAAGCATCGTTGTCATGATATCGCCGTGACCAAGTCGTTGATGCAGCTCCGGCAAAGGCATGCCCTGGGCCAGCCATTCGCGGGCGGTCACCAGCCGCAAGGTATTGGAATTAACGATGCCATGAAATCCCACCCGTGACGCGGCGGCTTGAAGGGCCGCCACATATTCCGCCAAAGGCAAGGCTGCGTCCACGGGCAGATGCTCGTAGCCATCAAGGATCCAGGCCGGGAAAAACCGGCGCGAAGCAAACGGGGCGCTCTCCCGAAGGCGCTTCAACTGCTCAAAGGCCGGACGGAGAATCGTTCGCAAATACTCATCGATCGCCTCCATCAAACCCGCCGACATTTCATGTGAACGGCCGCCACAGATCAGCATACCCCGGTCGAGCCGGATATCGCGCACGCGCAACGATTGAATATCGGAAAACCTGGCTCCGTTTTCGAGCATGATCCAGGCGAGCACCTGGAAAGGCGCCTCAATCCGGAGCACGATTTCGAGCGCTTGGGAACGATCAGGTAATGCATTGTTTTTCATGATTGATTTCCTTTGTGAGCTATACTATACATATGAATAGTACCTCGTGTAAAGGGCAAACTATGGAAAATTTAACGGAAAAACAGTCGGCGGTGCTTCGCTTCCTCGTCGATCGTCAGTCGGAATCGGATTGTCCGCCGACGGTGCGGGAAATCGCCGCGCACTTCGGTTTCCGCTCGCCCAAGGCCGCCTCCGACCACCTCGCCGCCCTGGAGCGAAAGGGTTATGTCGACCGAGCGCGGGGTTTGGCCCGCGGCCTGCGCGTATTGAGCAATCCGTTTGCCGAGGAGGAACAGGACGAGGGAATCCCGATCGTCGGTGATGTGGCCGCCGGCTTGCCCATTCTCGCCGCGGAAAACGTCCTTGGCACGTTGTCGTGGGAGTCCTCGTTTGGCGGCGGCCAGTTGTTTGCCGTGCGCGTACGCGGTGACAGCATGATTGATTACGGGATTTTCGAAGGCGATCACGTCATTGTGCGCAAATCACCCGTGCTTGAGCAAAACTCGATCGCGGTGGTTTATATTGACGGTGAAGCGACGGTGAAGAAACTTGTCCGCGAAGGCACCGACTACACGCTCGTTCCGGGAAATCCCAAATACTGCCCCACCCGCATCACCCGCGACACGCCGGGATTTGCCATCGCCGGTCCGGTCGTGGGTGTGGTCCGGAAAATGTAATCAGAAGCCGAGGGTGTATTTGAACGAAAAGAGGTCGGCGGAAAGATCGCTGCCATCATCAGCCTGGCCGACATAAACGGCGAACGAGCTCTTGAGGCCAAAACGGTAGGCTAAACCACCCAGCGCTTCGTAGGGCTGTGAATCCATGTAGCTGAGCTCTTCGTAGATGCGCCCTTCGCCAAGCACGGCGAATCGGTCGCTGATATCCCAAACCAACGATCCGGAAATAGCGTACGCATCTTCTCCATCGCCCGCGGCATCTTGAAAACCGTTGACGAGATAGGAGATACCGACGAGATAGGTGATGGCATCGTAGACTTTTGTGCCCAGTGAAATACCCGTTTCATAGACGGTTTCGCCGGCGCCTAGACCCTTGTCCTCGTCGCCGGTCGGCAACTGGACGGTCACATAAGGAATGACAAACGGATAGCGGAAGATGTCTTGAAAGGCCAGAAGATCGAGATCCAGCGACAGGTCGCCCAAACCGGATTCATCATTGCCAAATACGTCGGTGGAGGTAAAAGGCACATTCGCGCCCGCGACGATGTTTTCCCAAATGCCAAAGCGACCGCTGAGCGACACATCGGTCACGGATGCATCCAGGTCCTTCAGACTAAACCGGTCGACCCCGAGGCCAAGCTCTCCCCGTCCCGATTCCGGATATTTGTTCTCACGATTAAGCAATGTGCGCATCGGACCGGTGTAGGATGACTCGTATACCGCCTTCAAGTCACTGCGACCGGTGATCATGGTTTGCGCGGGTTCGCCGAAGGTGGAAACAAATGGCAAGGTGATTGCGGCCGTCAACAAAACATGCTTCAACATGACATAAACTCCTGATGTGTCGATTTCCAGACTGGCTAAAAATTACCCCGAGGCATGAAGGCTGGCCAGCACTATTTTGAACATCACGAAGACGAGAGACTCAGCAGCCGCCAGGCCTCGGCGGGCCGGCCCCGCATGGCTACCCTTCCGTGACGCCATCCGAAGGCTACCACCACCACGAGCAAGGCAACGACATACACGATCGCCGAGCGCCATTCCGGCGCATAATCGAGCTTCATTCCGAAATGAACGATCAATCCGGAGGCCAACCAGGAAAGAATCAGTCCGCTGAGCATCCCGCCCAGCGCGAGCAAGATCAATTCCACCAGCTGATAGCGGATGACCAGCGAAGCCGACGCGCCAATCGTTCGCAGCAAAACCGCCTCGCGCAACCGCACCGATCGACCGGCGCGCAAAATCGCCATCAACACCAGCCACCCGGCCAGCAGAGTCATCCAGGCAATCCCGCGCACAGCCGCGGACAACTGGCCCGCCATCCGGCTGACGGTGTTCATCATCAGCGAAATATCAATCGAGGTGATGTTCGGAAAACGCCGCGCGGACTCGGATTGGAATTGCGCACGTTGGGCGGCGTCATCCAGCTGCGTGAACAGCAACAACGATTGCGGCGCGGACTCGAGGACACCGGCGGGAAAGACGACGAAAAAGTTTGGTTGCATGCTTTTCCAGTCCGCCTCGCGTAAATTCACCACCGCCGTCTCAAACATCTCGCCGTGTATATCAAACTGCAACCGGTCGCCCAGCCCCACCTGCAACGCTTCGGCAATCCCCTCCTCCAGCGAAACCGGCAACGGGCGCATCGCCGGGTCATCGACCGTGCGAACCCACGAGCCGGCTATCACTTTCTCGATCTCCGGCTTGATATCTTCGCGATAGGTGGCGCGAAACTCCCGTTTCAACGCCCAATCTTCCCGCCGGTGGCCGGGCTGGCGCTCGAGTTCACGCACATCCACGCCGTTGATCGCGGCGAGCCGCATGGTAATCATCGGCTCTAGGTAGCTCGACGCCGGAGCATAACGATTCAGCATATCGATCAGCTCCTCGCGCTGATCGGGCTGTATGTCAATCATCGCGATATTCGGCCGGTCGCGCTCGAGAACTTCCACGTCCTCGATGACATGATGCTCCAGTACATCGACGGTGTTGATCATGAACATGCCGAGTCCGAGGGTGATCACCAGCAAGGCGGTTTGGTTCTGCGGGCGGTAGAGCGCACTGACCGCCAACCGCGTCGGATAGGACCATCGCGGCTGGATCCAGCGGCGACACATCCATCGCAACGCCAGCCCGGTCAAGGCCAGCAAGGCCACCACGCCGCCCAGACCGCCGAGATACATCGCGGCGAGCCGGGGGCTGTCCAGCTGCCGCGAGGCAAACATCCACAAGGACAACCCAAGCAACGTGAGCGTGGTGAGTCCGGCCCAGTCCAGGCGGCGATCGCCATGCTGATCATCCAAACGCAGCGAAAGCATCGGACTGATTTTCCGCAATCGCGTGATGGGAAACATCCCGGCCAACACGGTAAACAAAAAACCCACCGTCCAAGCCGGCAAGATCGCTGCGTGGTCGAGGCCGGACTCGACCGGCACGGGAATGAACGGCGAAAGCAAGCGGGGAATCCACGGCCCCAGCATCATCCCCGCCACCACCCCGAGCGTGGCGCCGGCGCCGGCCAACAGCGCCAATTGCACGGCAAAAAGTCCGCCGGCATGAAAAAGCGACGCGCCGATGCAACGCAATTGAGCGACGGTTTGACGCTTGGCCTGCACGAAGAATTGCAACGCGCCCGCCACGCCAAGGCAGCCGATCATCAGCGCCGTGAAACCCATCAGGCCCAGATAGCGGCTGATGCGGTCAGTTCCGCCAAGCAATTCTTCGCGCCGCTCGGAGACCATATCCACACTCATGCCGGCCTCACGCGCCCGCTTTTCCATCGCGGCCACCGCCGATGCATCGCGTAACGAATCGCCGGCCAGGTACCATTCAAACCGCGCGAGCATACCGGGCCGCTCGAAACGCTCCGCATCCACCATCCGCAACGGCACAAATACCCGCGGGGCAATCAACGACCGCGCCGGCACCTCGCCCGGTGTTTGACGCAGCGATCCGGCCACCCGGAGCGTCTGACCGCCCAACTCCACCACCGACCCCGGCGTCAAGGCCATCTGAAGCATGAGCACATCATCCACGAGAATCGTTCCATCGCGCTTGAAACCGGTTCCGGCGCCGGGCGGCTCGGTGGCGAGGTCGCCGTAAAAAGGAAAGGCATCATCAAACGCCTGCACCTCGACCAGACGCGTCATCCCGCCCGCCGGCTCAAGCAACATCGTCCGGTAACTGATCAGCCGGGCTTTGGCGCCATCGAACGAGTCGACCAACGCCTGTTGCTCCGCCGTGAACGGCCGCCGGCTTTTTAACGCAATATCGGCGCCAAGCAAATTGCGCCCCTGATCCTCGATCGCGCGGGCCAGGCGAAGCCGGAACGAGTCGATCGCGGAGAGCGACCCCACGCCGATGGCAATCGCCACCACATACAGCATAAATCGCGACGGCCGGGCCCGGAAATCCCGCCACGCCATGCGCAAGGCAAACATCATGGCGCGGCATCCACGAGACGACCCGCCTTTAGCTCCAGTGTTTGCGAACAACGCGCCGCCAACTCCCGGTCATGCGTCACCAACAGCAGCGTGGTGCCGCGTTCGCGATTCATGGCAAATAGCAAATCGACGATACGCGCGGCATTTGCGCGATCCAGATTACCGGTCGGCTCATCGGCAAACAACATCGACGGTTCGTTGGCAAACGCCCGGGCAATGGCCACCCGTTGCTGCTCGCCACCCGAAAGCTGGGATGGATAGTGATGCATGCGCTCCTCCAAGCCGACGCGGTTCAGCAAATCGCGCGCGCGATCGCGGGCATGATTGCGCCCCATCAATTCCACCGGCACCATCACATTTTCGAGCGCGTTCAGTGTGTTGAGCAACTGAAACGATTGGAAAATAAACCCGAGCGATTGCAATCTCCGGCGCGCCCGCGCATCCTCGGGTTCAGACTTCCAGTCGACACCGTCCAGGCACACCGATCCCCGGGTTGGGTCATCCAGTCCTGCGGCAAGGCTGAGCAGCGTGGTCTTTCCGCTACCGGATGGACCCAACAGCGCCACAGTAGCCCCCGGCGCCAGCGCGAATGAAATATGATCCACCGCAGTGATCTCGCCATCGGCCGAGGGGAAACATTTGGTAACTTGATGAAATGAAAGTACAGTGGACATGGTGTGATAAGTCTACCTTGCAAATGAAGAACCGTCAAAAAGCCGCCATGCTATTTCTCACCGCCATCCTCGGCGTCGGCATCGGGTCGCGGGCGTATGCCGCGGACGATCGGCGCATCGTATTTCTCGGCGACAGTTTGACCGCCGGCTACCAGTTGGATCTCGACGAATCCTACCCGCTGCTCATCCAGCAAAAAATCAAGCAGGCGCAGCTGCCCTTCACGGTGGTCAATTCCGGCATCAGCGGCGACACTACGGCCGGCGGCCTGCGCCGGATCGACTGGCTTCTCCGGCAGCGGGTGGATCTCATTTTGATTGCTCTCGGCGCAAACGATGGACTTCGCGGCCTACCGGTTGAGAGCATGAAGACGAATCTAGCCGGCATGATCGAAAAAGTGCGCGCGAAGAGTCCGTCGAGCCGGATTCTCCTCGCCGGCATGCTTCTGCCCGAAAATATGGGCTCGAGCTACAAGGATGAATTCGATGCGGCGTTCCGGGCGGTGGCCGACGCGCAACATGTGCCGCTCATGCCGTTCCTGCTCGAGGGCGTAGCCGGCCAGCCCGGTCTCAATCTTCCCGACGGTATTCACCCCAACGCGGAGGGGCAACGCATCATCGCGGAAAACGTCTGGAATTTCATTTCGCCGGTGCTCCGCGAAATCATCGCGGCAGATGGCCGCGCTACAACACCTTAGCGAGCAGCGCGGGAAGTTCGTCCATGCTCTCCACCCGGCCATCGGGAATCAGGGTGAGTTTTTTCAACCCGACATAGATCGTGCGGCAGCCGGCCCGCTGGCCGGTGAGAACGTCACTTTCATTGTCGCCGATCATCCACGACCGGGTGAGATCGAGATCGTGCTTTTCCGCCGCTTCGTAGAGCATGCCCGGGTTGGGTTTGCGGCGCGGGTCGGTATCCGTGGTGGCATCGCAATAGATGATATCCTTCAAGTGCAAACCGCGCCGGACCACTTCATCCCGGACCCGCGCATGCATGGCATCCAACTCGCTTTTCGGTGTCGCGCCGGTAGCTACGCCCTTCTGATTGGTGATAATGGCCGACTCGTATCCGCGGGCACAAGCAATCGCCAGCGAGGCAAAGAACGATTCCTGCAGGAAAAAATCGTCCAGCTTTTCCACGTAGCGGGTTACCGGGGCGACGTTCACAATGCCGTCGCGATCAAAAAATACGCATGGTTTCATGATGTGGTTGGATGGAAGATACGGCCCAAGCTGATGTCATACAACCCCACCACCCAGCGGAAAGGCGAATACAGCAGGCGCAAACGCATGATGGCCAGAAACATTTCCGTCGAGGCGCGACCCACCCTCAAGCGCGATCCCGCCTCATCGTGCCACACCGTGGGGATTTCGCGGATGGAGTAGCCGAGCCGGTGGACCTGAAAAAGCATGTCGACATCAAATGCCCATCGCGTAATGCCGAGGTGCGGGATAATGGCCGTGAGCACCTCGCGCTGGAAGACCTTGGCCCCGCACTGGGTGTCGCTGATCCGCATGCCGAAAAGGTGACGAACCATGTAATTGAAGATGCGCGAGGCCACCCGGCGTTTCCATGGCTGGCGGGGTTGCACATCCGACGCTGGCAGCCAGCGGGAGGCGATGATCGCGCCATCGTGGCCAATATGCGTGAATAATTCATCAAATGCCGGCGGCGGCGTGGATCCATCCGCATCGACAAACCCGACCAGCGCACCGGCCGCGGCACGAAACCCCAACATCACCGCCCCACCCTTGCCGATCGCCCTTTTTTCCTCGATCACCTTGATTTGGATGTGACGCGCGGCATAGGTCCGCGCGATATCCGCCGTGGCGTCGACCGAACCATTCACCACGATGATGATTTCCACGTCCTCCGCATATTTCGTCAAAAAATATGCCGCATAGGCATCCAGCATGCGGCCGATTCTTTTTTCCTCGTTGTAGGCGGGAATGACGATCGAGTACTTCATGGCGAGGATGTCAGCCGGTAGATCCGCAGGGTGGTGCCCGCCTGGCCGAAATGCGGCACTTCGCGGACAAGTTGATAACGCTGATTTACGATCTCATGCAAGTCGCGCGCGTGCGCATCGTCCAGCGGAATCACATCCGGCGAAGCGATCGAAAGACCGTATCCGCTGAATGCCGCCATGCGAGCCGGCGAGGTGGCCAGCGTGTGCAACATCTTTTCCTTGTTCACCAGGCACAGGGTGGCGGCGCGAGCCGGGTCCATGTCGGGATAGTAACTGAACGGGCCCATCTCCCAACTCATCGGCACAGCCAAGCCTGCTTCAACCGCAATATACAAATCCTGGGTCAGCAAATTGCCGTCGTAGGCTTCCGCTTTTATGTCGCGGGCGACCTCGCGCAAATGAAGCAACGCCGGCTTCTCCCTGGTCTTCCACCAGATGCGGTCGCGTCCGGCAATCATCCAATCCTGGTTCACCGGCGAAGAAAAAGACGCAGCCAGACCGGCCAACACCAGCCCCGCTACTACCCAGGGCATCGCCGGCGGATCGCGCGGTTCCCCGCCCGCCTGCCAGCGGTAACCCGTCCCTGACCAGGCACGAACGGCAAACGACCAGGACACTCCCAGGGCAATCGCCACCAGTGCAAATACCGGCACCTGATAATCCTCGTACGGAAACGGCGCGGCCACATGAACGACGGTGAGCACGATGGCCGACACGGCCAGCAAGCGCACAAAATGAAAATCGGGCGAATGATGATAGCCGGTGTCATCGCCGTTGAACGGTCGCCAGCACTTCGCCGCCAGCATGAGCAACACCAGCACCGCCGCGACAAAATATGCTTGGACCAGACGTGAAACAAATCCGGCCTTGAAGGCGATCATCTCCATTGCACTGCCGGCATGACGCAAGGTGTGGAATTCGATCACCCCGAAACGAAAACCTTCCGGGGCCATCGCGTAAAAAGGCAAAAACCACATCAGCAAGCCCGCCGCGCCGCCGGCGCCAAACCAAAGCCAGGACTTTGAGGCCCGCGTGTGCGGATGCCACAACAACCACAAGCCGGCCACGGCCAGAAGCGCGCCGGTGGAGAGACGCGTGGCGGCGGCCGCGGCGAAAATAAATCCGGCCAGCGCAAACCAAGCTCCCGTGGCGCCGCGCCAACCCCGGTGGAACGACCAAAAACCAAGAACAATCAGCAACGAACAGAGCGCATAGGTTTTGACAATTGTCGTAAAATAACTGTGATAAACATTGAGGAGAAGCAGCGCGAGCGCCATCGTTCCGGCCGCCCGTCCACCCATCGCATCGGCCAGACGATAGGCCACCAGCGCAGAGGCAAAACCAAGCAACCACGTCACCAACCGGCCGCCGCCGACACCCTGCGCATCGACAAAATCATCGAACAACGCATACACCAGCGGCATTACCGGACCCTGGGTGAAAGCGAAGTCGCGGTATGGCATCCAACCTTCCGAGACCAGGCGCGCCGCGTACAGATACCATCCTTCGTCCTGATTGAGATCGCCCATGATCAAATTCGCGGCGCCCAGCAGGATGCCGCCCACCATGATCAGGGCCAGTGCGCCCCGGTAACTCCAGGATGATGTGGATGTGGCCATGAATCAAATGGTGGTCAGTCCATCGAGGAACGTGCCCATGATCTGCGCGCCTTTGCGCAATTCCCCGATCTCGATAAATTCATCCGCCGTGTGAGCCTGCCGGATACTGCCGGGCCCGAATACGGCGACTTCACGACAGGTAGCCGCGAACGGACCAGCATCGCTGTACCACGCCGCCCCTTCGGTCACCGGCTTCACGCCGTTCTTCTTGATGGCAGCGCTGAGCCGTTTTACAAGCGAGGAGTCTGCGGTGGTCTCGAATGGCGGGCCATCTTTGATGATGCGGATGCGGGCATCGACGAGTTGGCCATCGCGCACCAATCGTTTCACGCCATCGCGCAGCTTATCGAGAATCTTCTCCGCGGTCTCGCCGGGCACCGTGCGCCGGTCCACGCTGACCACACACGAATCCGGCACAATGTTGATCGATGTGCCGCCGCGGACGATGCCGAAATTAACGGTGGGCCGGCCCAACACCTCATGCTCCAACCGACTGGCATCGACTTGCCGCTGAAGCAGCGTGATGATTTTACCCATGCTGGCGATCGCGCTCACGCCTTTATCCGGGTTGGAGCCATGCGCGGCCAGACCGACCGCTTCCACCTCAAACCAGAACGCGCCTTTGTGAGCATGAACGATATGCGCATCGGTGGGCTCAAGCACCAGAATCTCATCCGCGCCGATTCCATCCGCGACCAGTTCGCGCGCCCCGATATTCCCGGTTTCCTCGCCGATCGCGCCGATGAACATCAGCTGCACACCGGCATGAGCCAGCGCCGCGATCCGCGCCGGCGTAAAATTGACCAGCGCCGCCGCCATCGGCCCCTTCATATCGCACGCTCCGCGACCGTACAAACGACCATCACGCACATCCCCGCCGAAAGGCGGCACGGTCATACCATGGATCCCCTGCGTATCGAGATGGGCCTCCACGATCAGGCGATGACGGGGCTGAGCCGCGCCCGCCGTGGCGATGATGTTGGGCCGGTTGGCGGTTTTTTCGACGCGACGAACGGAAAATCCGCGGCCGGCGAGAAATTCCTCAAGAAACCCGGCCAAGCGGGCCTCTCCGGACAGCGCGGGATCATCCGACAGCAACGGATTGATACTGGGGATGCGGACCAACCGGGCGGCCAGCTCCACGACGTCGTGCAGGTTGGAATCCGAGCTCATACAGATGGGCAAAGCGTATGGTGTACCATGCCCGCGTTCAATCGCAAAACCGACGAAACCGGTAAATCCGTCACGTCAAACGGCGGTTCGCCTGGCGTCGAGATAACCCCAGAAGCAACCGATCAACAAACCCGCGAGGTGCGTGGTGTTGGCGATCGGCCCGATCAGCCCGGTCATTCCGAGGGCGAGCCACACCAGCATCATGTTCACGGTGAAACTGTGCATTTCAAAACCGGACCACGGGTTAAGCCGGCTCTGCAGCCAGACATAACCCAGCAAACCGTAAACGACACCGGACATACCGCCAAACGCCGGACCGCTGATGAAATATTGGGCCATGTTCGACACCATGCCGGTAATCAATACGAACACCGCCAGGTAGATTGGACTGCGGATCCGTTCAATCATCCCGCCAAGATCCCAGAGCCACATCATATTAAAGAGCAGATGAATCACACCCAGATGCATAAACACCGGAGTGATCAATCGCCATACCTGACCCTCCCGGACTTCCGGCAAAAACAATTTCATGTCCGGAATCGGCGGAAACTGTGAAATCATCAACCAGCGAAAGACCGTTTCATTCTGACCAAAGGAAATGAGCAGCGATACCGCCACACTGGCCAGCACCAGGCCCAAGGTGACATGACCCACCCCCCACCCGCTGACGAAATTGCGCGCCGATACCTTCCGCTGCTTCCTTTCAAACGCGCGTTGCTCTTTTTCAAGCGCGGACCGCTTGGCTTCCGCGCCCTCGGCCCCGGCCACAAACCGGGCACCACCGGGGTTGAGCTTGAATTCGGCCAACCATCCGGCCACCTCGGCCATGCGGTCCTCGTCATGCACCCAAATCAACCACGAACCATTTTGGCTGTTTTCCAGGTCGCACTCGACACCCTGATTGAACAGGAAATCACCGAACGTCCGGGCATCGAGTTCGTTGTCCAGTTGTCCGATCTGACGCATTAGACGGATCCCCCGGACCGGTATAGCGACGCCAGCCACACGGTGGCCAACCCGACCAGCACACACGCGAACACCTGATGCATGACACCAAGCGCCAGCGGCACATGAAACAACAGCGTCAAAATTCCCAGCACGAATTGTGCGATCAAGCCGGCGGTAAACATATCGAGCGACCAGCGGCGGATACCGCGCACACTCTCGTCGCGCCGCAAAACAAACCAGACCACGATGGCGCCCGTCAGCAAAAGCGCCCCGAGCCAGCGGTGGATAAATTGAACCGTAACCGGATTGTCGACGAGATTCATGATAAACGGCGTGAGATTATTCCAGTGCGGAGCGATCCAGTAGCCTTGCATCATCGGATAGGTGTTGTAGATGAAACCCGCGTTCAATCCGGCGACGAATGCGCCCCAGACAATCTGCATCACGAACAGGATGGTGACGAACCAGGCCAACCCCCGGGCCCGCGCGGATGCCGGTCCGGATGGCGCATCCAGCGAGATGAGCGATAAAAGCACATACAGCAAATATGCAAACACAATGAAGGCGAGACCGAGATGCGCAGCCAACCGGTAATGACTGACAAACGGATTATCCACCAACCCGCTCTGCACCATAAACCATCCCATACACCCCTGCGCGCCACCGAGCAGAAGTCCGGCAATTAATTTAATTTTTAGTGATCGTCCTAGTGATCCCCGCCACCAGAAATAAAACATCGGCAGCGCATACACCAAACCAAGCAGTCGCCCGAGCAAACGGTGGACATACTCCCAGAAGAAGATGACTTTGAATTCATCCATCGTCATCCCCTTGCGAAGTTGCTGGTACTCTGGAAAGGCGCGGTACTGATCGAAGCGATGTTGCCAGTCCGCCTCGCTGACGGGCGGCCACGCGCCTAAAATCGGCTCCCACGTCACCATGGAAAGACCCGAGTCCGTGAGTCGGGTGATGCCACCCACCGCCACCATCAACAAAATAAAACCTAGCACGATACCGAGCCAGAGCCGGATCGCAGGAAGGGATGAATTGTCCTCGCGGATAGTCACGCGGCAAAGATACAGGTGAACCGGTGGTTTTTCCAGTGCCGGATTGTCCGGCGGGCAATACGAGGATTTTTTCCGGCCGCTTTTTTATCGTGAAATTCCATTATGCTTCGATATACTTCGCATTCGTATGAGCGGCGAGTGGTTCGAGGTAATCAACAAACAAAAGCGCGTGACCGGCATGGCTTTGCGCGATGTGTGCCATGGTCATCCCGGATTGATGCACCAGGTGGTGCATGTCCTCGTGGTGAATCGGCAGGGTGAACTATTTTTGCAAAAACGATCGCTCAGCAAAGACCTGCAACCCGGCCGATGGGACACGTCGGTGGGAGGACACATGCAACCGGGCGAGCAACCTGTGGAAGGCGCATTGCGCGAAGCCCGCGAGGAACTGGGTGTGACCGCCCGGGCGGAGGAGTTGAGCCCCGCGTATGAGTATATTTGGGAATCCGGCTTCGAAACGGAATGGATTCACGCCTTCATCTTGCGCCAGGACGGCCCGTTCACGCTCGACCCACACGAAATCAGCGAGGGTCGCTTCTGGCATCTCCAGGAAATCACTTCCCGGCTAAAAAGCGGAATCTTCACCTGCCAATTCGAGCATGAATTCCCCCGCATGCTTGACGCCTTGCCATCGCCCGCCACATGACCTCGCCGAAACCCACCATCGCCATCATCGGCTCCGGCGTGGCTGGCATTACGGCAGCCCAGCTTTTGCAGGAAAAATATGCCGTCACCTTGTTTGAAAAAGCCGCGCGTCCGGGCGGTCACACCCACACCGTCGTGCTGGAGGATGGCCCCGATGCCGGCACTCCGGTGGACACCGGCTTCATCGTGCTGAACGATCAGACCTATCCACTCCTGCACAAATTTCTCCGCCAGTGGAAATGTCCGGTGCGGGACAGCGATATGTCCTTCGGCTTCTATTCGGATGTCTCGGGCTGGTACTATGCCGGCACCAATCTCTCCGGCCTGTTCGCGCGTCGATCCAATCTGCTGCGGCCATCCTATTATCGTTTTCTGTCGGACATCGTCCGTTTCGGACAACGGGCCATCGACGATCTGGCCCACCAACGGGTTGGCACACAGACCATGGCCACCTACATTCGCGATTTGCATCCCGCCACGGTGCGCAATTACATCATCCCGATGGCTGCCGCCATCTGGTCGGCCACGCGCCAGGAAATCCTCGAATTTCCCGCGGCCAGCCTGTTGGCCTTCTGGCGCAATCATGGCCTGCTCTCCCTCAAGAACCGGCCGCAGTGGCATACGGTTGTGGGCGGAAGCCATGCCTACATCAAGTCATTCCTGGGCACCTTCAATGGTTCGCTCATCCTGAACGCAGACATTGCCACTATTCGTCGCGACGCCTCCGCCGTGACGCTGGTTCACGGAGACGGACGCGAGGAAAAATTCGACCATGTCGTGCTTGCCGCCCACGCCGATCAATCGCTTGCATTACTGGAAAAGCCCACGCCGGATGAGCAGCGACTTCTCGGCGCCTGGCGTTATCAGGCGAACCGGACGCTGCTTCATTCCGATACATCATTTCTACCGCCCCGGCGACGCGCCTGGGCCTCCTGGAACTATCGCGAACGTCCCGGTCAAGCGGATGATGCCCCGGTGCCGGTACATTACTGGATGAACAAGCTGCAAGGCTTGGAGACGAAACGCGAGTATATTGTCACGTTGAATCCCGACCACGAACCAGCTCCGGGCACCCTGATCCGCGACATGGTGTATCATCATCCGGTGTTCGACCTTCCCGCCGTGGCCACGCAACCGCATCTTGCCACCTTGCAGGGCAACCAGCGCACCTGGTTTTGCGGCAGTTATTTCGGACATGGCTTCCACGAAGACGCCGTGCGATCCGCCGTCGACATGGCCGCGACGCACGGCATCACCCTCCCGTCATGAACAGCATTTTGCAGGGATCGATCTATCATCAACGTCTCGCGCCAGTGGAGCACGGTTTCACCTATCCGTTCTTTTTTCTCGCGCTGGATCTCGATCACATGCCGTCCACGCGACTGTTTGGCTACGGCCGGCGCCGGCTACTTTCCATCCGCGACAGCGATTATCTCGATGCCGCGCCCGAACCGCTCGCCGTGAAAGCGCGGCGCTTCCTCGGGCAACCGGTTGAGCGCGTGATTCTTTGCACGGCACCGCGGATCGCCGGCTATGTGTTCAATCCCGTCTCGTTTTACCTCGGCTACGACAGCGCCAACCGGATCACCGGCGCCCTCGCCGAAGTGAACAACACCTTTGGCGAGCGCCACGTGTACATCCTGCAACATCCCGTCACCGGTCCCGACGGCACCGTGCGGTTCACCACACAAAAAGCATTTCACGTATCGCCGTTCAACGACCGCCTCGGCGAGTACCAATTCCGGTTGAATGCCGACGCCGGGCAAATCGCCATCCACGTCGACATCGCACGCGAGGGACGCATCGTTTTCAAAAGCGGAATGGCCGGTCGCGTCAGCGGCGCCATCACCGACCGTTTGCTCCTCCGCGCGCTACTTCGGTATCCTTGGCAACATCTCCTCACCCTGCCCCGCATTCACTGGCAAGCCGCGAAATTGTATTTCGGGAAAAAGTTGCGTTATTATCCAAAACCGGCACCGGCAAGCACCATGACCATCACCATGTCACCACCCACACTGATCGAGAAAACCGGACAGACCATTTTCAACCGTTTATTCCGCCGCGTTACCCATGGCCAACTCGTCATGACCATGCCCGACGGTTCATCGCGCACCTATGGCACTCCCGCGCCGGATGCCGATGCGGTGCTGCAGGTCAAGGATCATACGTTTTTTCGCCGCATCCTGCTCAACGGCGACATCGGTCTCGGCGAAGCCTATATGTATGGACAGTGGGACTCGCCCGATGTCACCGGTTTTCTCTCCTATCTTATCCGCAATCGAGACGAGTTGAAGAACGGCGAATTTATCACGTCAAAAATTTCCTGGCTCGCCAATCGTCTGACCCATCTTCGCCGGCCCAACACCAAACGAAACAGCCCCCGCAACATCAGCGCGCACTATGACTTGAGCAACGAGTTCTTCGGCCTGTTTCTTGATCCCACCATGATGTATTCCTCGGCGATTTTCACTTCGCCATCGGACACGCTGGAGCAGGCTCAGCGGCACCGCATGAGCGTATTGATCGACAAGCTCGATTTGTCGCCGGAGCATCACGTGCTGGAGATCGGATCCGGCTGGGGTGGATTTGCCATTGAAATGGCCCGGCAACGCGGCTGCCGGGTCACCAGCATCACGGTCTCCAGAGAACAACTGGAGCTGGCCCGCCAACGGGTGCGTGACGCCGGACTGGAGGACCGCGTATCGATCGAGTTTTGCGACTACCGGGATGCCGCCGGCGCATACGATCGCGTGGTGTCGATCGAAATGCTCGAAGCGGTGGGACACGAACATTTTGACGACTACTTCGCCTCCATTCATCGCGTGCTAAAGCCGGGTGGTCGTGTGGTGCTTCAAGTCATCACCATCGCCCATGAGCGATACGATGCCTACCGCCGGAGCGTCGACTGGATTCAGAAGTACATTTTTCCGGGCGGGCTGATTCCCTCCGTGCAGATCCTGAAGGAGTCCATGGCGCGCGTATCACCGCATTTCACGATCGCTGATCTCGAAGACATCGGTCCTCATTACGCCACTACCCTCAGACGCTGGAGCGAAAATCTCGCCGCCGTCCGCGACCGGTTGACATCCATGGGGTATGACGATGTGTTTTACCGCACGTGGCAGTATTACTTCAGCTATTGCGAAGCCGGCTTCATCACCAAAGCGCTCGCCGACATGCACATCGTGGTCGAACGGAAGTAACAGCGGGAAAACGCTATCCGCTTTTCTTGTTCTTGCATCCACCGCCCGCACTCACGCCGCACACGGAGCATTTGCCATCCCCTTCCTCCATCGCGGCGGCCGCTGCGCGTCCGCACGTGGTGAAGCCTTTGTTGCGAATGATGATGCCCACGGCCATGCCAATCATGCAGGCGGCCAGAATTCCCAGCACAATAAAAAATAAGCTCATATCTCCCAACCTACGGTGTCCTTGACACATGGTCAAGGTCTGGCAAAGTGGCCGCCATGAAATCGACGCCCCCCGCCTACCGGTCGTTTGAGGAGATAGACTGGACGTGCTGGAAGCCGACACAAACCGCGACCCTCGTGTTTGTTATAAAAGATGGCCAGGTCTTGCTGATCCGCAAAAAACGCGGCCTCGGCGCCGGCAAAATCAACGGCCCGGGCGGTCGAATCGATCCCGGCGAAACCCCCGAGGCTTGTGCCATCCGCGAGGCACAGGAAGAGCTACACATTACACCGCTCCGCGTTGCCCGCGCCGGCGAGTTGCTGTTCCAATTCGCCGATGGCTACGCGCTGCACGGCTATGTGTTCACCGCCTCCGACTACTCGGGCGCGCCAACGGAAACCGACGAAGCCGCGCCGCTCTGGACCCCGCTCGATCGCATTCCGTATAGCGAAATGTGGGCGGATGACGAGTACTGGTTGCCCCACATGCTTGCCGGCCGCTCATTCATCGGCCGTTTTCTTTTCGATGGCGATGCCATGCTCGGCTATGATCTGCGGTTCCCGAACGCGCCCGGCTGATTCCGCATGCATGTCTCCCACTACGCCTGGTTGATCGGTCTGGGTGGATTCGCCCTCTTCATCTATGGCATGTTGTTGTTGTCCGACGGACTCAAGCAGGCATCCGGTCCCTGGTTTCGCCGCATCATGACCACTCTGTCGTCGCGGCGACTGCGCAGTTACCTGCTCGGCGTGAGCATGGGCGCGGCCATGCACAGCAGCGCCACCACGGTCATGGCGGTCGGATTCATCCATGCCGGTCTACTCTCGCTCGCCGGATCGATTCCCCTCATCGCCGGCGCAAACCTCGGTACCACTTTGGCCATGCAATTCATCGCTTTCGACAAGGCATGGATCTGGGCCGCCATCGCCATCATCGGCCTTCCGTTGCGGGTAGTGCCCGGCCATCTGCGCCGGCAACGCACCGGTCAGGCTTTCATGGCGCTGGCGCTGCTGTTTCTCGGCATGCAATTGATGAATCAATCGCTGTATCCCTTCCGCGATCAACTTGCGCCGTGGTTGAGCATGCCGCGGCACGGGGATTGGCCATCCATGCTGGCCGCCTTGTTGGCTTCCGCCGTCTTCACCGCCATCATCCAGAGCAGCGGCGCAACCATCGGCATTCTTTTTTCGCTCGTCACATCGGGCGTGATCACCGGCGTGGGCGAACTGGTGCCGCTCGTCGTCGGCGCGCATATTGGCACATGCGTCACCGCGCTGATCGGCGCCATCGGCACGAGTCCGGATGCCCGCCGCGGCGCCTTCGCCCACTTGTATTTCAACATGATCACCGGGGCGCTGGCGTTGGTGTTCATGCCGTGGATCATCGATGCGGTCACCGCGCTCGGCGGCACACCGGCCCGTCGCGTGGCGAACGTGCACACGCTCATCATGCTGATCGGAAGCGTCCTGATCGTGCCGGCCTCCGGTTTGCTGGTATGGCTGCTGAACCACACGCTACGTTTTCGCAACGGCCCGGTGGAGCAATCGTTCCTCGCCGAGCATCTCGTCGATCAACCCGCCGCCGCGCTCGATGCCGGCGACAAGGAACTGGCCCGGCTAACCCGGATTGTCCGCCGCGGCTTCGCCTACAACCGGAAACTCATCAACGAACCGGGCCGTCACTATGCCCACCTCGTCCGGCAAACCGAGGAGTCCGTCGACTTGATTCGCGATGCGATGCGCAATTTCCTCATGCGCATCGCCCGTCACGCCACCGACACCAGCGATATCAAACGGTTGCAGTGGATGAATCTTTTTTTGATTTATCTCGAGCGCATAAGCGATCACAACGAAAACCTCGCCTACCTGTCCAACGATCTCAACCAGCACCTGAGCCCGCCGGAACGATCCTACGCCCGCTCCACCTGCGATCATCTCTATGCCGCCGTTGAACCACTCCTGCAAACAATCGAGGAGGTCTGGGTTTCCAGTCCGGAAGAGCGGATTGATCACGCCCGCAAAATCCGCGAACACCGCGGCAATTACCTTCCCGCGTCGGAAAATTTCCAGAGCGAAATTGTCGCCCGCATCGCCAGCGGCCAGAGCGAGGCGATCACCGGATTTCTCCTCACCGAATACCTGAGCGAGATGGACCGCATTGTCCGTCACACCAAAAAAATTGCCGGATTGCTGGAAAAATCCTCCGGCCAAAACGCCCGCGACCAGAACGCATCATCCACCTCGTTGTCCGACTGAGCGAAATCCGTTTTTGCGCTTCATTCATTCTATTTTCTTTCGCGAGCATGCGTTGGCTAAAAACCAATTTCCTGACTTCAACAATGGGACACCCCGACGTACATGCCTACGGGAATCAGCTTGCGGAGAATCCGGGTGTTGATGCTTTCTTAATCTATCCGCCGTCGGCGGCGGAT
>CAYYAR010000025.1:0-50270 GCA_964470065.1 uncultured Verrucomicrobiota bacterium
TCGCCATACCAAGCCACATAGCATGAGACACCCGAAATGACCCCGATCAAAAACTCAACCCTTGCCATTCAATGACTTGCAATAGCAGGCGTTTGACATGTTGCTCAACCGTCATGTGTTGCGCAGTTCAGCCCTCATCCTTGTGAGCCATGACAATGCTTGTACTTTTTGCCGCTCCCGCACGGACAGGGCTCATTCCGGCCGACCTTCGGGAGATCGCGACGCACCGGTTCCGGCTTTTTCGCCAGTGCCGCCTGCATCGCCGCTTCCTGGGGAGATGCCGGTCGGGGCGCCGGAGCGCTGGCCGATCCTCCACCCAAGGCTGAAATCGAGGCATGTTGAGCCTGCGCGCGTGGCAAGGCCGATAAAAACGATTGAAATGCGCCCATCGAAGTGGCGGCGCGGAACATCCGGTCCGTGACATCGGATTTAATCTTGTCCATCAAGTCCGAGAACATGGTGTAGGCTTCTTTCTTATACTCCACCAGCGGATCACGCTGTCCATAAGCCCGCAACCCCACGCCCTGCCGCAAGGCATCCATGCCGCGGAGATACTCCTGCCAATGGGTATCGATGGCATTGAGGATGATGTAACGCTCCATCGAAGCCAGTCGTTGCGCATCCTCCACCTTGATTTTAACCTCGTAGGCCTGACGCACCCGCTGATTCACCGCGGCCGCCGCCGCCTCGGCGGTGATCGTCGCATCGGTCAATTGCTCGCGCTTGAGGCCGACGGGAAACTTGAGGTTCACCCAATCGATGAACTGCTTGATGGCCTCCTCGTCACCCTCCTGAATGAGTGTTCCGGCGTTGGCGTCGACGACATCGGCGGATATTTCAAGCATGTGCTCGCTGACGTTTTCAGACTGAAGCACGTCGCTGCGGAAACCATAGATGATCTCGCGCTGCTTGTTCATGACATCGTCATAGTCGAGGGTGCGCTTGCGGATGGAGAAATTGTGCTGCTCGACCCGGCGTTGCGCCCGCTCGATTGATTTATTCAACCAACGGTGCTCCATCACCTCGCCCTCCTCGATGCCCAGTTTTTCCATGAGCTTCGAGATCCGGTCGGAGCCGAATATGCGCATCAAATCGTCTTCAAGCGACACGTAGAATCGGGAGGATCCGGGGTCCCCCTGGCGGGCGCATCGTCCGCGCAACTGGCGATCGATACGGCGGGATTCATGGCGTTCAGAACCGATCACGTGCAAGCCGGCCGGTTTCTCCAGCAGCAATTGACGGAGGGTCTTCCCCTCAATCTTGGAATCAAGCGAGGCCTTCGATTTGATCAACTCCCGGTCCAGATGGACGACGCCCGCGCCCAGCTTGATATCGGTCCCGCGGCCGGCCATGTTGGTCGCGATGGTCACCGAGCCGGACTGACCGGCATTCGCGACAATGTCGGCTTCGCGCTGGTGATTCTTGGCATTCAACACATTATGCGGAATGTTCTGGCGGCGCAGCATGCGACTCACCAGCTCCGACGCCTCCACGGAGATCGTACCGACCAGCACCGGCTGGCCGCGCTTGTGGCAATCGGCAATCTCCTCGATGATGGCATTGTACTTCTCGCGCTGGGTCTTGTAGATGAAATCGTTGTAATCCATGCGGCGCACCGGACGGTTCGTCGGAATCACCATCACATCCAGTTTGTAGATCTGGTGAAACTCGTCCGCTTCGGTTTCCGCGGTGCCGGTCATGCCGGAAAGTTTACGGTAGAGGCGGAAATAATTTTGAATGGTGATGGTGGCGAGGGTCTGGGTTTCCCGCTCGATTTTCACGCCCTCTTTTGCTTCGACGGCTTGATGCAGGCCATCGCTCCAGCGCCGGCCCGTCATGAGCCGGCCGGTGTTTTCGTCGACGATCACGACCTGGTTGTCCTGCACGACATACTGGACATCGCGCTCGTATAGACTGTATGCACGAATCAGCTGATCGACCGCGTGGATCCGCTCGCTCCGGTTGGCGAACGCATTCTGAACTTCCTGCCGTTTTTCAAACTTTTGCTCGTCGGTCAAGTCGTTCCGGCCATCGATCTCCGACATCGCCGAGACAATATCCGGGAGCAGGTAGGCATCCGGGTCCTGCGGACTCAATGCGGTGCAACCTTTTTCCGTCAGGCTGGCATCGTGGTGCCGCTCCTCGATGATGAAGTAGAGCTCTTCGCGCAGCGACCGGGCCTCCTCCTTGTGCATGTCGGTCAGCATCATCGCATCGATCTTCTCGAGCAGCCGGCGCACACTCGCCTCTTCAAGCATGCGCTGAAGCTGCGGATGCTTGGGCATGCCTTGATTGGCCTGGTACAGCTTTCGCATGGCGCCATCGGAGTCGCCACTTTCGATCAGCTTCTTCGCGTCCTGAACAATTTCATTGCAGAGATCACGCTGTTTGCGGTGGAGGCGCTCCACCAGCGGCTTGAGCTCGATGTATTGATGGGTGGAATAAGGTGCCGGACCGGAAATGATCAGCGGGGTGCGCGCTTCGTCGATAAGAATACTGTCGATTTCATCGATGATGGCGTAGGCATGGCCGCGTTGGACCTGATCCTCGGGACGATACGCCATGCCCATATCGCGCAAGTAATCGAATCCGAATTCGCTGTTGGTTCCATAGGTGATATCGCAGGCATACATCATACGGCGCGCCGCCGGATCCATTTGATTCTGTATGCAACCAACGGTGAGTCCGAGATACTTGTAGACCAGTCCCATCCACTCCGAGTCACGGCGGGCGAGATAATCATTCACCGTGACGACGTGTACGCCCTTGCCGGCCAACGCGTTGAGGTAAGCGGGCATGGTTGCAACCAGCGTTTTTCCTTCACCGGTGGCCATTTCGGCGATCTTGCCCTGATGCAAGGCAAGCCCGCCGATCAATTGGACATCAAACGGCACCATATCCCAGGTGAGCGTGTGGTCACATACCGTGGCCACCGTGCCGCACAGGCGGCGGCAGGCATTTTTCACCACCGCAAAGGCTTCGAGTTCGATACTGGCCAGCGTTTCGCCTTTTGCCAACCGTTCCTTGAACTCGACCGTCTTGGCTTTGAGGGCAGCATCCGAAAGCGCCTGGTAGGACGTTTCCAGCTGATTGATCTGCGCAACCAAGGGGCGCATCTTCCGGAGATCACGTTCATTCTTGGTGCCAACGATAGTACGGATGAGCCATTGCATAGGGAGTGAAGAGTACGTTTACGGAGGGTGTTTGGCAAGACGGGAGGCGGTCACCGGGCAGAGCCGCTCTTGCCCTATGCCTCCCATCTTGCGGAGCGAAAAGGCCGGAAGCGTGTCGACGTTGATAACGACATGGAGCGGGCCGGCCGAGGCCGGTTACCCGGGCTGCCGCATCGTTGCCCATGAGCTAAAACTGGAAATAGAGAAACGGTGAGCTGCTGTTGACCAGAAGCACTCCTACACTGATGACGAAAAGAACCACGGCCACTCCGGTCCGGATCATCACGGCCGGCCAACTCGTCCCGAAGACCGGCACGGTTTCCTCATCCTCATGCATGCGCAACACTTGCCAGGTGTTCGGGGCGACAAACGCCATGGTCATCGCCAGACCCAGCAGGGTCATCAGGGCGCCCAGCGGCAGCGCCCCCTCCCACGAGACCGGCCAGCCGAATCCACGCATTCCCGCCATGGAAGACCATATGCTCATGGCCTGATGCGTGTCGGTCGCGCGAAATGGAACCCAAGCCGCGCACACCCACAGAAACGTCCGCACCCTTCCCCAAATCACCAGACGCGGATTAGCTGAACGGCGGTAACGCTCCCAGGCGAGCAACAGACCGTGCATACCGCCCCACACCACGAAGGTCCAATTCGCGCCGTGCCAGAGACCACCGAGAAGCATGACGACCGCCAGATTGATATACGTGCGACCCGGTCCGACACGATTTCCGCCCAGCGGGATATATAAATAATCGCGCAACCAATTGGAGAGCGAGATGTGCCAACGGCGCCAGAAATCCGTGATCGAGACCGCCTTGTAAGGCGAATTGAAGTTGATGGGAAATTGAAATCCGAACAGCAAACCAAGACCCACCGCCATATCGGAATAGCCGCTGAAGTCGAAGTAGATCTGCATGGCATAGGCCAACACGCCGAGCCACGCCGACGCGAATCCGGGCGCGTCCGCCTTGAAGGCCACATCAACCAGTGGCGCTACCGCATCGGCCACCAACACCTTTTTGGCGAAGCCGAGAATAAACAAGGCTGCCCCGCGGGAAGCCCGGGCAATCGAATGCCGGCGCTCAACCAACTGTCCGGCCAACTCGTGGTAACGAACAATCGGACCGGCGACCAATTGCGGAAACAGGCTGACATAACAGGCGAAGTCCATGAACGAACGCGTTTTTATTGCCCGCCCGGCATACAGATCGATTGCGTAGCTCATGCTTTGGAAGGTGTAAAACGAAATGCCGACCGGGAGTGTGATGTGCAGCAAGCGAATCAACGGCTCGTCCGGCGTGCCGACAAGCGCGGCCCATCCTCCATTCAAACTGGAAGCAAACAGATCGTAGTACTTGAAAAATCCGAGGAGCGACAAATTGCTCACGATCGATGTGATCATCCAGGCTTTTTTGGTGCTGCGCGCCGTCGCGCGGGAAATGCCTTCACCAGCGGCAAAATCGATCACCGTGGAAAGGAGCATCAGTCCGCAAAAACGGTAATCCCACCAGCCATAAAAAAGATAACTGGCCAGGGTGAGAAAAAAGATGCGGCAGCTTCGCGGCAGAAGGTAGTAGCCGCACAATACCAGCGGCAAAAACAAAAACAGAAATTCGTAGCTACTAAACACCATGGCGCAACATCCATACCCGGCACACCATCCGCCGGCGGGGCGAGCTATACATTATTCCGGGCGGGAGCGAAAGTGCCGACTTCCCGATTCCGAATGGGGAAACCCGCACGCGCCACGACGCCCCCGTCGCCTTCGTGCAACATCCGCCACGAACTTTGTTTTTGGGTTCGCGCCGTCGATCTCGGCGTAGCGTAGCCAAGCAGGGCTGCGTCCATGCTCGCGGCCCCGACGGAGCGGGGCCCTCCAGAATGAGTCGGCATGCCCGGGCCTTACCCATGAATAGGTGGGTCACCCGATTGCGACTGCGCCCGCCACCGGAAGAACGCATGAGGTAAGTCCGGTTTAGCCTGCGCTACGGTTGCGTGATCCGGTAAAGCCGCATGCTGTTGGTCGTGATCGTGGCGTCGGTGTATACCGACTCGGTGGCGTAAGGCAGATTGGTGGTACTTCCAGCGAGGGGCTCCCACACGAGCTCCTGCCCGCTGCCATCGTACGTGCTGGCAAACTGAAGCTGATACGCGCCATCACGGTTGGCATACCAACTCACGCGCACGTGACCGTTGGTGGTCCGCTCCACCGCCCGGATCAACATGGATGGAACGGGGTTGGTTCCCATCCACACCACGCGATAGTTGCGGTACAAGTCGATGGAACCAGGCATATCATTGAACACGGATGCCCCGGCCGCGGACAGATTGGTCATGCCACCATGATCCTGCCAGACGAACATCTGGTTGGTGGCATCATAGTTCACGGAATACTGCAATTGATAGTAACCGGTTTGATCGCCGAACCAATTGATGAGCACGGAGTTGTTTGTCCCGTAGGATATGCCCGTGATGGCGAAAACCTGCGCCGGCAGCGGAACGGTAATCGTGGTCGAGTTGCTGCTGACACAACCACCCACTCCTTCTGCCCGCACCCGATAGTAGTAAAGTGTGCCGGACGTGAGACCCGTCACGGCCTGACTTGTACCCGCGACAAGAAGGTCATCGTAACCGGACAAACGCACGGCGAAGGTATTATTGGTGCTGACATCCAACCGGTAATTCACCGCGCCGGCCAGTACCGACCAGTTGGCGACCAGGCTGGTCTCGGTAACCCCGGAAGCGGCCAGCACCATCGGGGCATTGGTGAAACAAGGCGTGGTGAAGGATTGTATGGCACCATACAGCATGCCTTGCGCGTTGGTGGCGAAGGCACGGATGTAGTAGGTCTGCCCGGCAAGCAAACTTGAAATCGTGTTGGTAAACAGATTGCCATCCAGCGATGCGACCGCCTTCGTATCGGTGTTGGTCGGGTGACTGGTGGTGCTGTAGAAGAAACCACGTTCGGTAATGGCACTGCCATTGGCCGGATTAAGCACTTCGCCGGTGGCATCGACGCGATCCGGCATCACATTCGTCGTGCCGCGAGTTACCACCTGCAAATTCGTCGGCGGCAGGGTCATGACCATTTGCGTCGAGGAATTGACACTGAGACATCCCGCCGCACCTTCCGCACGCACGCGGAAGTAATAGATTGAACCAGGCGACAAGCTCGTGACACTCTGGTTTGTCCCGTTCACGATGCGGTTATTGTTGAACGCAATAAAGTTGGCGAACGAGCTATTGGTGCTCACGTCCAAGCGGTAACGCGTGGCTCCGGCCACGGTCGACCAGGCGGCCACAAAGCTGGTGGTGGTGATGTTGGTCGATGACACCACGGCCGGTCCGCCGGCGCTGAAGCAATCCGAGGTGAAGGAGAGGATATTCCCGTATCCGATCCTTTGCGCATTCGTGGCGTACGCCCGGACATAGTAGACCTGCCCGGCGGTCAAGTTGGTGATGGTATTCGTGAAGATTAAACCCACCGGCGCGTCGGTAAACACCGATGAACTCGTATTGGTGGGATGGCTACCGGTGCCGTAGAAGAACCCGGCCCGTGTGATTGGGCTTCCACCATCGTTCGTGACCTGCCCGATCACATCCGCCTGACTGGAAGACAAATTCGTGAAACCCACCGTGATTACGGCGGGCGGATCGAGCAGCAAGCGGCGACCCTCGGCGCCCGACGGCGCCAGATCGCTGACCGAACCACTGAAGTTGTTGGTGGCTCGTATCCAGTAGAACATGCTCACGCCCGGCACCGTGGAGGTGTCGCTGTAATTGGTGGCGTTCTGCACGGCAAAACCAATACTCTCGGCGGTTTCCGGATCATCCAGTTCACTGCGCAAGATCGAGTAACTGGTGCGCCCGGTCACATGTTGCCAGTTGATCACGATATTCGAGTAGGAGAGATCAATCGTGGCCGTCACATTGCTGACGATCTCCATCTTGCGATACCCGGTATCGAAGACGCCGAACGGACTCTCGCTCGCACTGGTATCATTCGTCGCCTTGACCCAATAACGATAGAGCGTGCCATTGGTGGCGGTGCTGTCATTGTAATTGGTAATTACCGAAGTATCGATCCGCTGGGCGCTAGCGGAATTGTCGGTGGTGCCCCGGAAAATCACATAGGCGGTAGCGCCACTGATACTCGACCATTGGACCTCCACGAAACCGGTCGACGCGCCATCGCTCGCGCTCACGAAGTCCACCGCGGCCAGCCGGCTGTAACCGCCCTCGCCCGCACCCGGATTGGACAGACTGCCACTGGAGCTGTTGGTGCCGCGCACAAAGTAGTAGTACTGCTGGCCCGGACTGACCGCCGCATCTTGATAATTCGTCACATCCGCACCCACGGCGGCCAGATAGAATGCCGTGTTCGACGGACTGTTGATGCTGCGCCAAATGCCATAGCCCGTCTCGCCTTCGATATCCAACCATGTGATGGCAACCACCGACGTGGATGTTCCATCGCTGGCCGTGGCGATCACCGTGGAAAGACGGCGGTAACCATCCGTCGCCGTTCCGACATCGCTCTGGGTCGCCAACGTTTCGTTGGATGCGCGCACCCAGTAGAAATACAACTGTCCGGGGTTCGCTGCGGCATCGAGGTAGTTGGTGACATCGGCGACGAGTCCGGTGATAAAGGTGGCTGACCCGTAATGGTTGCTGATGTTGCGCCATACCCCGTAGGCGCTTTCACCTTCCACATCCGACCAACTGATGACCACTTCATCCGCCGACGACCCGTCGGTCGCGGCCAGTCCGGCCGGCACCGCCAGTTTACGAAATCCACTGTCGAAGTTCCCGAATCCGGATTGCGTCGCGCTGGTATTGTTGGTTGTGCGTACCCAGTAGAAATACCTGATACCGGCGGACGCCGTCGCATCATTGAAGTTGGTAATGCCGGAAGCGACGGAGCCAATGATCGAGGCCGAGCTGCTGTCACTCACCGTGCTGCGCCAGATCGAATAACTTGTCTCGCCGGCGGCATCCGTCCACGTGACCGCCACATGCCCGGTCGCTGATCCCTTGCCGGCACTGATATTGACGGGCGGCGAGAGGATCCGGTATCCCGGATCGCCTTCGGTGAAGGCTCCATTGCTTAAACTGGTGTTGTTGGTGGCGGTGACCCAATAGTAGTAAAGCTGTCCGGGCACGGCCGATGTATCTTCGAAACTAAACACGGACGGATCGGTCGAACCGGCCACCGTCGCTGTGTTGGACTGGTTGGCGGTGTTGCGCCAGATCGTATAGCCCGTGGCTCCTGTTACATTCGTCCAGGCAATGGTGACGAGCGAGGTCGACGTACCATCGCTCGCGGAGACAAACGCCGGCGCCTGCATGCGGCGGTAGCCGGTCTCCGATGCGCTTGGATCGCTGGTGAAGTCAGCGTTGGTAGCCGTAACCCAATAGTAGTAGAGCTGGCCCGGATCGACTGCAGTGTCGATGTAGTTGGTCTGATTGGCATCGTTGGTAACAATGGCCGCGGCGACGGCAAAGTTATTCGATGTATTACGCCACAAAACAAAACCGGTTTCATCCGGCACATCGGACCAACTGATCACGACATCATCAAGACTGGCGCCATCGGTGGCATTCACTTGCGCGGGCGCCTTGATGCCGAGAATCAGGTCATCCCAGTTGGCGGCAACCCTCACCTCGTCGAACCACATGGCGCCGAGCGCATCGCCACCCGATGCACCGCCGCGAATGCCGATACCATCCAACCGGTCAATGCCCGCCGGCGGGGTCGCTTCGATATCCCATGCCGGCTCGATGATCGGAATACTGCTTGTCGGATAATACAAGCGGGCCGACAGCTTGTTGGTTGCAAAGTCGTATTTCGCGATGACGAGGTATGCATTCGACACACCCGACGCTGTACCTTGCAGGGCGGCATCGATCGACTCGATTTTCGCGCCACCGTAATTGGTAATCGACAGCTTGTCGCTGCCCGCTGACCGGCCGATGAATGCTTTTTCTGCGGCGCCATCAAGCAGCGTAAGTCCCGCGAATTGACCGCCGGTCCCCCCGCCGTGCTGGCGGAATGCCATGATCGCACCAAAATATACGCTGCCATTGGTGTAGGCCGCGAAGGCGCGGTTGGCCGTGGCCGATTGGTTCGCGCCAAGATTGGTCACGGCGGCGCGGTTACCGGTTGGAGGCGCGTAACCCTCGATGGCCGGTATCAGCGGTACATCCTCCGCGATATGCTCGTAATTCGTCTGAACGATCCAGGACACATCGCCCGCTCCCTGCCATGCGTTGGTCCAGCCAAAGCCACCGTCACGTCCGGTCAGCGGAATGAGATTGGTGTATCCCACCGGATCCACAATCACGCCCGCGCGATAATCCGGCATCGACACGTTGGCGGCGGCTCCCGGCGAATAGTAATTATTGTTCACCGAGAAGAAACTGTAGTGGTGAATCAGCCCGGCCGGCACTTCGTGCTCAAGGTCGGCAGGAGATGCACTGCCAAGATAGATGACTGTGCCGCCACCGACGGAATCGCCGACGATGTATGCGGCGCCCTGCGATGGCGCCTCCACCGGCGCACTTGCCCGGTGCACCACCATGACATCGTATCCGTTGGTGGACCAGGCAAGTCGCACCAAGCCATTACCATCGGCCGTCGCGGAAACGGAAAGCGGATCCGGCAAGGCGCTGATCGTCCAAACCACTGGGACCGCGCGAGGACTGTTGGTCGCCACATTGATGCCGGATCCGGTGCTGACAACAGAGATGGCGGCATT
This sequence comes from uncultured Verrucomicrobiota bacterium, assembly GCA_964470065.1. GTDB lineage: Bacteria > Verrucomicrobiota > Kiritimatiellia > CAIVKH01 > CAIVKH01 > CALMUP01. The sequence goes on from CAYYAR010000025.1 coordinate 9,932, forward strand.
GCTGACGCCGGCGTTCATGCCGGGTTGCAGGGCAAAGTCGACAAGATGATTCGAGGACGATCCCGCGGATAAATCATTCGCGTTGACCGGCGATACCGACAGCCAGTGCTGATTCGTGGCCAGTTCGTACGAGAGGAGCGAGCCGCCGATATTGGTCACGCCAAACGTCACGCTCGCCGGTGTGTCACCAAGCACGGAAGCGACATGCAGCGTATCACCGATACCGATGCCGGGTTGGAAGTCGATGGTTGCTGCGGACGTTGCCTCGCTGAACCCGGTTTCGATGGAAGCTCCGTTGCGGGCTTGGACATCGACATGGTAGGTTGTTTCCGTCAAAAGCCCGGTGATGGTCATGATGCCCCACTGGGTGGCGGTTTGCCAGTCGGGTGTCATGTCAAGCGAACCACCCACCTGAATAAACAGATTGGAATTCACGCGGATCGCAAATTCGGTATGGGCGGGGTTTCCGCCTGGATTCACCACGACATCCAGGGTCGTGGCCGCCACATTCAGCAAGGTCGGGGCTGGCGGTACTTCAGCCAGCGTCCAGAAATTCGATATGGCACCGAGCCTGGCACCCACACTGTTCATGGCATAGGCGGCAAAATAGTAGCGGGTATTCACGGTGAGATTGGAGAAGCTGTTGCTGTAGGTGCCGATACCGCTGCCCACCGGTGTGCGGTTGTCATTGGTGGTCACCGCCGGCGACGTCGTATACACGAAACCGCGCTCGGTCACGTTGGTTCCTCCATCGGACACCACCTCACCGGAAAGAATGACGGAATCCAGCGTGATGTCGCTTGATCCAACCGTAGTAACAGCCGGACGATTGAAAATGGTCAAGATACCGCCACTCGTGGTGATGCCGGCGGATTTGGAAATCGTGTTCACGCTATAGGAGGCATTCGACATCGCGATCATACCGATCGTGTGGGTGCCCACCGCATTCGAGGCGATATCCACCGTCACATAGAAATCATTATTACCGAGAACCAATGCCCGGTTGAGGCTGGCGAAGGTATTGGTGCCGGCCGCACCGGGCGTGGTGATCGTCTTCAAGAGTGTATTGCCGCTCGACGACCACAATCGAAGGTTGCGCACATCGTCACTCACATACGACCCAGTCGTCACTACGGTGACTGAATTGAGTGTATTGGTGGTGAAGTCGGCGTTCAGGCGGAAGCGATAGAGCACCATGTTGGTGGATCCGGCCACCACATTCGTAGCCACCACTTGGACCGCGGCATCGGACAATTCGACACCGGTACGGATTGTCAGGAGCCCGTCGATCGCCACCGCCGGGAACGGCGCCTGTTCGCCGGCCACGCGCCAACGGCCACTGGTGGTGCGGGTGTAGGTCGAGACATCCCAGATCAATGACTCGTTGGTATACGCGATGTTCGTTGCGACCAACCGGTCAAACGTGATTCCATCCTGCGCGTATTCAATGCGGAGGGTATTGCCGTTGGTCCAGCCGCCCGCCGTCCAGTAAATACGATTCGTGCCGTTGATCGTGTGCCCTTCATTATAGGTCAGCGGAAGCACCCACCCGTTGGTGCGGCTGCCGCTGGCGCTCAATGTGTTGCCATACCGGCCGATGTTTACGCGGTTACCGCGCGGCGCCGGCTCGTTGGTGAAGACCGAGGCCGGATTGCCGGTATCGATCAGCGGCGAGTGCAACTCGTCGCTATCGTTGGTGACCGATCCATCCGCGAGGAAACGGGCCGTCGCGCTCATCGGATGGAAATCGCCATTCGCGGCATCGGCAAAACGCGGATCGTGCGAGAGGGAGCGGATGTCATTGGTCGTCGCCAGCTGCCACGCGATCAGGCTGGCATTGGTGCTGGCGCCACGGATCGCCAGCGCCGCGCCGCCGGAAACGTTAAACGCATTGTAGGACGAACTGTAGTTGGTTTGACCCGTGCTGATGTCAAACACCACATTCGACTCGCCGGACGCCATGAGCATGTTGTTCATGATGTTCACGTCGCCATTGCCCGTCAGCTTGATGCCGGTCTTGTTTGCCCAAACGGTGTTGTTGATGATTTCCGCTTCACCGCGCTGATTCACCCCGGCGACGGTCGCATTCGCGACAAGGATGCCGGGCGCGGCGGCGTTGCTCCAAACCAACGAATTTTGAATCACAGCATCGCGCGAACCCTGCACATGGATGCCGGCGGTGCTGGCATTGCGCACGGTCAAGCCGGACAGCAGCGCATCATCGCTGCCTTCGAGCAATACCCCAGCGGTGCCACCCACCAAATATAGATCCTTCAGATGAATATAATCAGCCAACGCGACATCGATCACCGGTTGCCCGCTGCTGCTTGCCGTAATACGGGTTGGGGCGGATTCATCGGTGCTTCCCTGAATCGTTACCGGCGCTCCGTTCGTTCCCTCCCGCGAAGAGTAGAGAGTGATTTGATCCGTGTAGACACCGCCGTCCACAAACACAATATCGCCCTGCTCCAGATCGTAGGTCTGGACAATATCGCTCAGCTTCGCCTTCGGTGTCGTCATGGTCCGGCCGTTGTTTGTGGAACTTCCCGCCGCCAAGGTATACACATCGCCGGCATCGAGGCTGTCGTTGACATAATAGAACATCGGGCCATTGCGGACCGAGAAGTCTTGATCCGTCGCATCCGACGTGCCGCCCTGCACCACGCGCCAGCGCACATCGAAGGAGTTCAACGCCGAACTATCCCATGCATATGACCCGGCATCCGCGCGGCGGGTAGTGATCGTGATCCAATCCACACCGGAGTTGGTCGAGTATTGAAGGGTCACGGTGGCACTGCCGGCCATGCCACCATACGTCCAGGTCAGCATGCCGGACTGACGAATCACGCCGCCATCATTCATGGACAGCGCTTGCAACCACGGTCCGGTGCGACTCTTGCTGGCCTCGGCGGTGCCGCCATAGGCGCCCACATTCACGCGATCGCCATTATCCTCTTGTTCGCTGCCCACACCGTCCGACGGCGAACCGATATCGATTCCCGGCGAGTGCACGGCATCCGTCACAAATGAGCCTAGACTGTATCTTCCGGCCGTGGATGCAAGATGGTAATCACCGGCGGCTTCGTCCGCGAACAACGGATCAGCAGCCGTGCTGTTCAAGTCCTTACCGCTGCGTTGCTGCCAATACACCAACCGCTCCCACAATCCGCCGTCGGCGTAACCAAACCAGGCGCCATTGGTCACGCGGTACAGGTTATAGTCCGAGGTCATCGTGCCAGCCTGCACATCGATGGCCAGCTTGTCCGTGCCGCTGGCGCTGATGATGTTGTTGCGAATAGTCGACGAACCGGAATTCTGGCGAATGACCGACCCGCCGATCAGGGTGTTGTTGATGACCACATTGCTCGCGCCGGCGATGGTCACCAATGGTCCTGCGCTATTGGAGACAATCACATTTTTAAGCAGTCCTTGCACGCCGTTCATCGAAACACTGCCGCCGTGAATGCGACCGGAGCGGGCAATGTTGTTCGTGCGACTGAGCAAGAGATTGCCGCCCGACATACTAAAGGTCTCCAGCGCGCTGGCGTTTCCGTTGATCACAATACTTCCGGTATCAATATGCACATCGCGCACAGTGACGTTGGGACCCTCGAGCAGGAAGGAGCCGCGATCGACGTTGATGTTTTCCATCACCACGTACGGAGCCTCAATCGTGACCAGCGTCGGCACGTTACCGACAAAAATGCTGCCGTCGAAAATCACGCCGTTGGTGCTGCCGGTGATCAACACCACATCGCTGGTCGACGCCCCGCTCTGGTTCTTGCGGATTACCGCCAGATCTGCCGGGGTAAAGTTGTATGTGCCGGTATCGATATAGACCACATCACCGGGCTCGAGATCCCATTTGTCCAACAGGGCCCGCAAACTGGCCATCGGTTGGTTGCTCGCCACGCCGGAATTATCATCGTCACCGGTGGCGCTGGTGAATAGATCATTCGCCGTGCTGGCATCGTTGACATAGAAGGCGATCGGCCCGTTCATGACAAAGCTGGAGGCGGTCTCGTTGGTCAACCCGGCGGCACTGATGCGCCACTTGGTCAGCGCGCTGATGTGATTCGGCGCAAAACTCAGGGTGTTCCAGGTGTATGAGCGATTGCTCAAAGTCACTCCGGATGCAATCGATAGCCAGGTCGAGCCGTTGTCGAGCGAGTACTCGAGATGGGCTGCGCTGGCGCCGTCGACCCGGGCGTAGTCCCAATATAGATGAACCGTGCCCTCGATGCGGCCACCGGCCATACCGGTGATCGCGCGGAGATAAGCCGTGTTGGTTTTGCTCAAGCTCGCCTCGGCGGTGCCACCGTACAGGCCGATGTTGCGCCGCCCGCCATCCGGATCCGGCTCATTGGTGTAGCTGGCCGCCGGGTCACCCGCATCAATCAACCACGAAGTGTTGGTGTCCACCGAAATGAAATTGTTCGACATCGCGAGCCAGCGTCCGGCCTCGCTCTGGAGATGGAAATCACCGCCCGCGGCATTGGCAAACAGCGGCTCCACGCTGATCGTGTAAACTTCCTGCGTATAGCGCTGGTTGATTTGCGGCAAACCGCCGAAGGGCTCGCCATCGGCAAAGACATAGGATGCCGAACCTTCGATAAAGTAGTTGTTGTAATTTCCGAGCACCGGACTGGTTCCAAGGATCACCGCGGCATTGGTGACCGCGCCATATGCATGCAGGGCGGAATTGCTGATCGCCACGCCGCCATTACCGGTAAACGAAACCGACCCCAACCGGTTGGACCAGAACACGGACGAATCCACGCGATTGCCCGGGCTGTTCAACGCCCAGATGCCGTATCCGCTGAGATTCCGCGCAGCGATGCGAGTGAACTGATTCGTACCCGAACTGGACAGGCGGATACCGGCGAAACCGCCCGCGAAGGTCAAATCGCGGAACAGGTGCTGATCGCCGGCCAGCGTGGTGCCGTTATTGACATAAATGCCCACGTTCGAATTGGTGAAATTAAGCCAGGCAAATTCGAGGTTTCTCGCTCCGGAAAGTTGGAAGACCGCTTCGGTGTTGCCGGACGTGAAATTGGGCGGCGGCGCGGGCAACTCACCGGTATCGGCCAGCACCAGGGCGGCGGCGGCATTCAGGCGTCCACCGGACTGAACCGAGCTACTCAACGCCGGCACCTTGTCCACACTTTGGAGGATCCACGACTTCAAGTGGGCATACGACGCCGTCGGATACTCGGCTAAAAGCAATGCCGCCACACCAGCGACATGCGGTGTCGCCATCGATGTTCCATTAAACGTGGTGTACGTGTTATCCCAGACCGTGCTGTAGATTTCGCTGCCGGGCGCAGCAAGATGAACCGTGTTGGTTCCATAATTACTGAAGCTGGATCGGGCATCCGTGCGGGTGCTGCTGGCCACGGATATCACATTCGACACCTCGTAGCTGGCCGGATAAACGGGTGCGGTATCGTTGTTTGTTCCGTCATTACCCGCAGCCGCCACAAACAGCACATTCGATTCAGCCGCGGTGATGATCGCATCTTCCAGTGATGATGAATAGCCGTCACCACCCCAGCTGTTGTTCAAGATCCGCGCGCCGTGCCGGACGGCATACTCGATGCAGGCGATGGCATCCGCGGTGTAGCCTGATCCGTCGGCACCGATAAACTTAAGCGCCATGATACGCACCTGCCAATTGACGCCGACCATTCCGGTGCCGTTGTTGCCCACCGCACCGATCGTTCCGGCCACGTGTGTGCCGTGTCCGTTGTTATCCATCGGGTTTCCGCTCGTGGCAATACCGGAGCCGTTGGTGAAGCTGGCGCCGTAGGTATCGCCGAAGGTCGGATTGGGATTGACCCACATATTGGCGGCCAGATCCGGGTGATTGTAATCCACGCCGGAGTCGATCACCGCCACAATGACATTGGTGCTGCCGGTAGTGATATCCCATGCATCCAACACGCTGATGTCGGCTCCCGCGGTGCCTCCGCTTTGGCCGGTGTTATCCAAGCCCCACAGGATGGAGAACACGGGATCATTTGGCACAGCGTTGAGGGCATACTTGTAATTGGGCTCGGCATACTCGACGGCCGGATTCGATTCGTAGGCGGCAATCGCCTCGGCGACCGACTGACCGGCCGGGAGTTTCACCACATCGGTCCGCAGTCGATCAAATGAACGCATGGTGCGGCTGGCTCTCGCGGCATGAGCGGCCTGCTTCGTCCGGGCGGAGGCATCCGGCTTGAATTTCACGAGAATGGAGTCAGCCGAGCGATCCGCCGTTGACGCAAGCGCCGAAGCGCGCCGTGCCCGGGACGCGGCTTGCGGATCGGTCGAGACCGCCAAGGATTGGCGGGCGGCGACCGGTGTACTGCTCGACGAGGACACGGTTGCATGGTGTTCGCGGGTAAAGATCGTACCACCGGCGAGCAGGTTTGTGCTCCCGATGATGCGCACGCGGTTGGTCGCCACACCCGAGTCGGCCGCACTCACCGTGATATTGCTTTCGACGAGGTAATGACCGGTATCGATGAATATCGTGTCGCTTGGATCGAGATCATAACGGTCGAAAATCGCAGCGACGGACAAAGCCGGAGCGCCGGCGGTGATGCCTTGATTGGTCGCCGCGCCCGGCGCGAGCGTGTAGATATCGCCGGTGCGATTGGTATCGGCATCGTTGACGTAATAGTAGATCGGCCCGTTACGCACATAGAACGGCGTTTCGGTTTCATCCATGAGGTTGGTGTTGCCTTCCAGAATGACACGCCACCTCGCCAGCGGGGTGGATGTGACAGCGCCGCTGTCCCAATAGAATAACCCGTTGGTGATGGCAATATTTGTGGCCAGTGCAGACCAATCTATACCGTCATTCGAGGTAAACTCAAGACGCACGGTCTCGTGGCTGCTCAAGCCGCGCGCTAACCAGCGCAAATCCTGCGGATTGGTGGTCAGTCCGCCATCATTCAAGGACACGGCAAGCAAGGCCGGGTTAGTGGTCGAGCGACTGGCCTCCAAGGTATTGCCGTAAAGACCCAGGTTGAGCCTTCCCCCATTCGGCAAACTCTCCTGCGCAAATGCGGCGGCGGGATCGCCACCATCGATCGCCCACGAAGTCCCGGCATCAAATAACGGATTGGTGCTTCCGGAAACAAAACGTCCATTGTCGCTGAGCAGATGGAAATCGCCGGCATCGCCATCGAAAAATAACGGATCAACCCGCGCTGAATTTCCATCCCCGCCGCTGGCCAACTGCCAGGCGCGCATACTGCTGTAGGAAGTTCCCAGTCCGACAGGCGCGATAAGCGTGGCATTAGTTACAGACCAGTACATGTTGTAATCCATACCTAGACCGGTCAGGCTGCTCAGCCGGTAAATCAAACTGGCGGGTCCGGTTGCCCGGACGATCGAATTACTCACCGTCAGCGCGCCGGATGAGCGCAGAATGCCGGCATTGGTGTTGCCTGATATAACGCCGCTCAGCCATTCCACCGTGGTCAATCCGCCCTGCATGCTCAGCCCATACCGGCTATTGTTCCACGCGGCGCTGTGCCGGAATGATACCGAGGGCGAATTGCGGATCTCGAACCCATCCGTGGCTGCGGTGGCCTCGACCCGCTCAAACCGTATGTTCTCCGAATCAGTAACCAACACGCCATTGCTCACTCCGCCAAAGGTCATATTCGAGACAACGACGTGGCGGGTCGATTTCAGCCATAGACCATAACCCGCGGTGGCATTACCCTGAATATGGGTTCCATCGGGATGGGTGGATCCTATGATAAATATCGGCTGATTTGCCGCGCCCTGTTTACTCAGATCATCGAACAAACCAAGCCGCATACCCTCCGGCTCACTAATGGCGTAGTGGCCCGTATCGATAAACACATAGTCCCCCGCTCCGAGTGGATAGCGTTCAAGCGCATCCGCCGGACTGCTTAATGGTGCGTTGGTGCTTAGTCCCGAATTCAACGGACTACCCGGAACAGACGTGTAAACGTCATTCGCCGTAAACGCGTCGTTGACGTAGACGACGAGCGGCTCATTCTTGACCGCGACCGTGGATTGCACGGCAGAAAATACCGACGTGTCGCTCTGACTCACGACCCGCCAGCGGGTCAGAGGTCTTGTGGGATAGGTGGAAACATTCCATGCATAACCATCCAGATATACGGGTAGATTGGAAGCGACTACCAGGCTGTAATCCGATCCGTTTTCTGCATACTCTATCCGGACCAACTCATTGGAGCTCCAGCCTCCCGCGGCCCAGTGGATCATGTTTGTGCCGGAAATCTCCGCGCCATCATTAAATGACAGCGCCAGCAGCCAATTATCGGTTCGACTCCAACTGGCATCTTCCGTATTTCCGTATGCCCCGATGTTGACCCGGTCACCATTAGGCTCAGACTCACGGATAGCCGCCATGGCGGGATTACCCGTATCCAACAAAGGCGAATAGATGCCGGGGGCATCGTTGGTAAAGCTGCCGTCCGGCAGAAAACGCCGTCCACCACTGCTCAGGTGGAAATCCCCGGTCAGCGCTCTCGCCACCAGCGGATCATGACTGAGCGAATGCATGTCGTTGGTCAGATCCGCCTGCCACTCGGCTAAACGCGTAAAGTATTGAACATCCAGACCGGCTTCCTGTCTTTCCGCGACGAAGGAGCTGTTTTCGCGGAAAAAGGCGTTATAGTCGGAGATGATATTTCGCTGGCCGGCGCTGAGCAGGTAGACCCGGCCGGTCGTACTATTCGCCTGAAAGAGGTTGTTGTAGGAGGTCAAACTGCTTTGCCCGGCAAGCTGCACCGCATAACGGCTACCCCACACCACATTGTTCAACAGATGAAGCGAACTGCTGGCGCTGCCTTGACCAATAGAACGGTCCTGAATGATGACTCCGGTCAGTTTATTGGAGAACAACACCGAATTTTTAATCAAGGCGTTGGGTGATCCGGAGAGTTGAACACCTGTATTCAAGGCGCCGGTAATGCGCACCCGCTCCAACTCGGGCTTGTTGGCGAAAGTGGCCAATACGCCGACCGAACCATGCTCGATTTGCAAGTCGCGAAGTGCCACGGCCGTTACATTATCGAGGTTAATGACCGGACCGCCCTGATCGGCCAGACGGAAAGTCGAGCCACCCGCCGCACGATTCGTGCTTCCTTGCAAAATGACCGGATTGTCATTGGTTGAGCCCCCGTCAAACGACTCAACCACGACATTGGTGGTAATCACATACAGTCCCGTATCGATATAGACGATGTCCCCCGCCTCCAAATCAACATCATCCAGCAACGACTGAAGAGTCGCCTTGGGCGTCGACGGCAAAAAGCCATTGTTCGAGTCATCACCCGGCGCGGTTGCATAAACATCACCGTTTGTATGCACATCGTTCACATAGTAAGGAATACTGCCATCTTGCCGGAGGGCGAAGTAATGATCGTTGGTGACAGCGAAACCGTTGGTGGTCGTAATCCGCCACAAGCCAGCCGCGGCGCGGCCATATGGTTCACTATTCCATGAATAGGCCTGTTGGCTGCCAACGAGATTGCTGGCGATATTGGTCCAGGTGGCGCCACCATCATTGGAAAACTCGAGGGTGAGCAACTGGCTGGCAAAGTGGCCGCTGGCTGTCCAGCGCAGCACAATGTTACTGTTACCGGCGCCGCCATCGTTGAACGTGAGGATACGCAGGACACCGTCGGAACCCGTCAAGCTGGACTGCCGGGTATTGCCGTAAAGGCCGATGTCTGGTCTTGATCCGTTCGGTGGAGTTTCCAGCGAGAATGGAAGCGAGGGTGAACCGCCATCAATCAACGGCGAATATGCATCGGACAAATTAGTGACGTAACCGGATCCAGATTCGTACCGACCAAATGGACTTTGGGGGTGGAAATCGCCCGAGACCGGCGCGGCGAAATGAGGCTCAGCCACCGCGCTGTTGCTGTCCTGACCCGTATTGGACTGCCAGTCATACAGTCGTTCATATAATTTCGCATTTGCCGGATTATCATTCAGGCTCTGGGCCACAAATGCATCAGGTCCCACCCAGAACAGATTATAATCAGCGTCCAGATAACCTCGATCAACCGCAGACGGACCATCGTCTCGTTGCCAGCCCACGCTGTCCTCATCGAAACTCACGACCGCGTTATTCCGGGCATAAACCTCGGCCTCCCGACTCACCGCCAGACCCACTTGATTAGACCAGAGTACGGACTGTCTGAGTTCCACGCCCACAGAATCGCGCACATCCAGCCCCGCTGTTGTGGATTCACGGACCACGAGATGGTCCATATCCACGTAACTTGCATCGTCCAGATAAATGCCTTTGGACGCTTGTGCGATAGTCAACCACGCCATTGCTGCATACCAGGAGTCTTGAGCGTTGAAGGCGATACCAGCGCCCGGCTCGTCGAACACCATGTTCAAATAACTCAAACGAAGGCCGAAGAAAGTATCCAGATCAAACAAGTTACCAGCGCCGGTTCGCTGAATCAGCGTGCCGCCTGCCAACTGATTGGTGCTACCCTGTATCGTTAAACTGCTAACGCCGGTCTGCAGCGGCAAATTATTGGTGAATCGATCCCATCCGTCAAAACGGCCCATCGTGATAGGATTGCCAATGGAATAAGTACCGGTATCGATATAAATGGCATCTCCGGGCTCGAGGTCGTAGTCATCCAATATGCTCTGCATATCCGAACGGGGGGCATCCGGGCGCGAGCCCGTATTCAAAGGAGAACCTGCCGATGTCACGTATACATCGCCATTGGTCATGGCATCGTTGACATAAAATTGGAGCGGCGTGTTACGCACCGCGAAACGTATCTCATTCGAGCCCACCACATTATTGTCCTGCTCGCTAATCACCCGCCATGCGCCGTGAATGGTTGAGGTGTATACTGTAGTATTCCAGAAGATGGGGCTCACCGGCTTGGGCGGCAAGTTGCTGGCAACCACCGACCAGACATCACCGGTCACGCCGGAATATTCCAGGCGCACCGTGTGTCCGGTCGCCGCACCCCGGGCCGACCACAAGAGCGGCCAGGCGCTGCCTTCTGCCCGGCCTCCGTCACGCAAGGACAAGGCCACCAGAAAAGCATTGGTCGGGGTTCGGCTGGCTTCGGCAGTGTTTCCGTACAAACCAATGTTGACCCGGCCACCGTTGTTTGTGGTCTCATTAATCAGGGCAACAAACGGCGATCCCATGTCAATAAGAGGTGACGTGATCATGTCATTGGTGAACGTTCCTGTAGCCGTCACAAAACGCCCCGCCTCGCTGCGCAAATGAAAATCACCGTTGTCCGGATCCGCGAATAACGGATCACCCGCATACGAGGCCCGGTCCTGACCGGAATGGCGTGACCAGCGGGAGAGCGAGTCCCAGATCATAGGGATAGTGGGCTGTACGTTCACGACTTGCTGGGCCATGTAGGCGCCATCATGTATCATGTAGGCATTGTAGTCGGAGGCGAACGATGGCGCGGTTGCGGGAAGATCATATATACGCGCACCCGGTCGCATCGCACTCATGACGGTATGATTGATGCTGAATGTGCCGCTGACAAAATTTACCGCCGCCACCCCGTTCGACCAAATCACCCCGTGCCGCCATTGAACATTATTCGCGCCGGAAACACTTAAGCCATATGAGCTGTGCTGCCGGCTCACGCAATGCAACATGTCCACATCGGTTGTACTGGCTAAGGCAAAACCCGTACCACCTCCGCGGGTCCGGACGCGCACAAACCGCAAAGTCGAGGATGACCTTGCCGATAAACCGGAACCGGCTGCGGATACTAACTCCATATCCTGCAATCGCATACCGCGAACATCGAAAAACTCGATTACCGGCTCGGAGCCCGATCCGTAGATGACCGTTCCTCCCGCAGCATAATTTGTACTGCCCGATATGGTGACGTAAAGATTGGTTGATGAACTGTCACCGGTGTCGAGCTGGCCAAAGGCAATGGTCGTGCTCGTCGTGTAGGAACCGGTGTCGATGAAAATGCGATCCCCCGGCTCGATGTCATAACGTGTCAATAGGGCGGACAACGAATCCATCGGGCTGCTGGCATCGTAACCAAGATTTGTGGCCGCGCCCGGCGCCGTGGCATAAACATCCTGATTGGTGGAGCTATCGTTGATGTAAAAGTTGACCGGACCATTACGCACCGCAAAAACGGTTTCATTTTGTCCCGTTACCGATTCGTCATCCTCCAAAATCACCCGCCAGTAAGCCAGCAAAGAACTGGGTAACCCGGAAGCATTCCATATGTAGCTGGTGACTCCGGCCGCGACATTGGAGGCGATCAAACTCCAATCCGCGCCATTATTGAGCGAATACTCCAAACGGACCGTCATCCCCGTGGCCGCCCCGCCGGCCAGCCAATAGAGGAACTGTTCCGATCCTCCCGCGATGCCGCCGTCGTTTAAAGACACCACCCGCAAGGATGGATTCGTATCGCTTAAACTAGCTTGGGGGGTATTTCCATAAAGGCCGGCATTGAGCCTGCCTCCGTTGGGGTCCGGCTCCAGCGAGAAATCATGCCCGGGGACACCGAAGTCAAGTAATGGCGAGGCAACCGCATCGGCAATGTAGTTGGTGCCCGTGCCATCGGGAATAAAACGTCCTCGCGTGCTCTTGGGCCGGAAATTCGTCCCGGCCTGCGCAAATAGCGGATCGGCAGCCAGGCTGTGCCGGTCGCGGCCACTCCTCCGGGTCCAAAGGGATAGCGTGGGGTACTGCACCGGCAGCGCAATACCCGGCACACTCTCAACACCCACTTGAGCTCCGTTATCAACGTGGATGATATTGTAATCCGAGGTGGGACCACCGGAGAAAGCCAGACTGGATGCGCCAAAAGCACCAATAACCGAATTGGAGAGAGACACTCCGCTCCCGCCAAGCAGTCCGACCTTGTTTGACCAGAGTACGGACTGACTGATCAAGATCGGCGTCGAACCCTGTTGTTGGGCAATGCCGTTGGTCATCGCTCCCTGAACGAGCGTTCGCTTGATTACGATATCCGCGGATCCTCGCGCATCAATACCAGTACCCGGCGCTCCCTCGATATGAACCTCGCTGATGGTGACATTTGTGGCCTGATTCATGCCTATACCGTTGATCCTGGCAGAACCATTCATCGCCATGACGATGTTGCTGATCGAAAATCCGCGGGTGGCATCGAGGAAGAAACCGGAATCAATAATTCTGGTGCCCCCGTTATTCTCCCTCGGCACGCCCGTCAGGTAAACCGGCTCGCCTCCAAATCCGCTATCGGTTTGACCCCAGGTAAATGTGCCGCCAAGATTATACGATCCGTGATCGAGATAAATCATGTCACCCGGCTCAAGGTCGTACCGTTGGAGTAGACCCGAAAGCGTTGCCATGGGATTAGCAGGGCTTAATCCATCCAATGCATCATCACCGTCCGCGGCGGTGAATTGATCATTGGCTGAACTGGCGTCGTTGAGGAAGAATTCCGCCGGCCGGTTACGAACCGTGAAGGATCGCTCGGAGGAGGCGCTTACTCCCGATGTCTCCCCCGCAACCCTCCACCGGACACGGGCGCTGTACAAAAGGCTGGTTGTGTTCCACGAGTAACTGGTGGTCGAGGCGGACAGGTTTGTCGCGAGAACCGTCCAATTGGTGCCGCTATCCAGTGACCACTCAATTCGCCGTGTTTCCGATGTGGCCGCTCCGCGATGATTCCATCGCAACACGACATTGGTTCCGGAAACCATACCACCGCGATGCAGATAAAGCAGCGAATAGAAGGCATTCGTGGGCGTTTGCGCGGCCTCAGGGGTATTACCGTATCGCCCGATATTGACCCGACTCCCATTCGCGCCCGGCTCCAAACTGAAGACGGCGGCGGAGCTTCCCGCATCAATCAAGGGCGATGCGGGATTGGTCTGCAGGTGGAAATCCAAGCCGGCCGGATTGACAAAAAGCGGATCCATGGCCAGCGAATGGGTGTCGTTTCCGGTGAAGCGGTTCCAACGATCCGCATCTTCAAACGTGATATAGGATGACAGCGCATTCACGCCCAGATTGGTGGCAAGACGGGCCAGCGTGGCATTATCACGCAAGTCATAATTGTTAAAATTCGCCTTCACCTCGGGCGCAGAGCCTAATTGATATACGCGACCATCGCCAAACACCGACACGCTACTGTTCGATACGGAGAGCTGACTGGCATTCACCTCAAACGCGGCACCGTTTGACCATAACACGCCTTGGTCAAAGGCCACTGACTTGGCATTGACCAAACGCACCGCTGCTCCTGACCCTGGTCCGTTGGTCACACCAGCCACCGCCACACCGCGAAGTACCACATTCGAGGCCTGTTCTATTTCAAAACCATACACTTGATTGAGGAAATTGGGGGCACCCTGCACTGTAACTTGTTCGACGAGGATGTTGGTGACTCCCAGCATGTCGATACCGATGCGGGATGACCGCACCGCGAGATGCTTCAACCGGACGCCGGTGGAACGATCCAGATACAATCCCCGGGCTCCACTTCCGCCCTCGATGATCGTGCCCCCGCCCAGATAATTGGTGCTGCCCGCGAACGTGACATAATTGGTGCCCACTCCTTGCACCAGACTGCCGATCGTAATCCCGCCAGAAGCCGGATAAGTTCCAGTATCGATCAACACCTGATCACCTGGGCTTAATTGCACACGCGAAAGTAGTGTGGATAACGAATTCACCGGGGTCGCCGGCGTGGCGCCATCGTTGGCAAACAATCCCGGCGAGGTGGCATACACGTCACCATTGGTGCTCGCATCGTTCACATAATAGGTTAGCGATCCGTTGTTCACCGAAAAGATCGAATCCGGCGTATCGAAACTATTGGTCTCGATTTCGCTAACCACCCTCCACAAAGCACTAGCCGATGACTGGAATGCCATCGTGTTCCAATTAGTAAACCTTCCCACCGAGGCATCCACACCGCTCACAATATTTGTCCAGTTGGCCCCGCCATCGATCGAATATTGTAGCGTGACCAGATGTCCAGTCGCATTCCCATAGGCGACCCAGTAAAGGGCATTCGTGCCTCTGACGACACCG
The DNA here is from genome assembly GCA_964470065.1 of uncultured Verrucomicrobiota bacterium. Lineage (GTDB taxonomy): Bacteria > Verrucomicrobiota > Kiritimatiellia > CAIVKH01 > CAIVKH01 > CALMUP01. The sequence goes on from CAYYAR010000025.1 coordinate 24,996, forward strand.
CCATCATTCAGTGATAGCGCCAGTAATCGGGAATTGGTCGGCGTTTTGCTGGCCAAGGTCGTGCCACCATACAGGCCCATATTGATTCGTCCGCCATCCGGATCCGGCTCCACGGCAGATGCATACGCCGGCGATCCTGCATCGATCATAACCGATGTGTTGGTGTCTGTGACTTCGCCTGCCCCGGGCAACCAGCGTCCCTGCCGGCTTCGCAGAAAGAAATTACCGGTCGCCGCGTCGACAAAGCCGGGGTCGTGCGAGAGGCTGTGCCGATCAAGACCCTCGGCCAGTTGCAAATCCACCAGAAATCGTCGTACTGAACCCCTGACCAAACCAACCTGGGCGCCATCACCGGCAAGAATGTTGTTAAAATCGCTTACCGGAACATCGTTTGTGCCGACGCCCTGGTAGATATACCGACCTGCTCCATGCGCCGTGAGCACGCTATTGGTGATCCGCGGGTTATTACCGCTGAAATACACCGCGCCGTTGGCATTCGACCACACCAACGAGTGCTCAATCACCAGCGGGCTTCCACCGCCATAAACCGAAACGCCACGAGCGCCATTGCCGGCGATAACCGAGCTGCGCACAACCACATTCGAAGAGGAGCCTATATCCAGACCGTTCGATGAATTGCCCGTGGAGCGGAGGGAAAGGATAACATCATGGCTGTTGGTCACCGACACGCCGGTGTTGGCGGCGCTAAAATTCATGTTGCTGATCGCAAGCCACCGGGCATCTTCGACCAGCAAACCAATGGCACCACTGGCGGTTGATCCGCGATTCATCAAGCTGCCATTCACCGTGTTGGTGGTACCCACAATCTGAACACGTTGCAGACTACTTCCGCTGTCCGCCCGCCCCAGGATGGTATTTTGACCCTCGCCATAAGAGCCGGTGTCCACATAAATAATATCGCCCGGCTCCAGATCGTAGATCGCCAGGGCCCGGGCCAGCGAATTATAAGGCCGTTCGTAACTGGCGAGCAGATTCGTCGAGGCGCCCGCCCCCCCCGTATAGACGTCGGAGACCGTGGACGAATCGTTGATATACAGACTCAACGGGCCGTTGCGTATGGAAAACAACCCCTCCGTAAAGCTGGCTGTATTCGAGTCAGCAACCAGACTTACCCGCCAACGCCCGGCCGGAGAATTGGATATGCCGGCAGTGTCCCAGAAAACCAGTTGCTGGCTGGCCGGCACATGATTGGTGACGGTGAACCAGGTTTCACCTCCGTCGCGTGAGGCATCCACTCGAACCTGATCCGATGTGCTCATATTCAACGCAACCCAGGCCAATACCTGCGTGGATGCGACCACGCCGCCATTCTGCAACGTGGCAGCATGCAACCGGGGCGCGGTGCCGCTTCTCGTCGCTTGCCATGTGTTTCCATAGCGGCCGATGTTGACACGTCCACCATTATTGCCGGTTTCATGCTCAAATGGAAAGGCCGGGTCACCCGCATCAATCAGCGGCGATGTCCGCGAATCATTCACGAAAATACCGGCGCTTGCCTCGTAACGCCCCTCACCGGTTTCGGTCTGCAAGTGGAAATCGCCAGCGGCAGCGTTTGCAAACAAAGGATCAGCGTCCAGACTCGCCCGGTCTTGTCCGGACGCACGCGCCCAGGCGGCCAGGGAGTCATATTGCTGCGCCGGTGATCGGATGGTAGCCACAACCGCATTGGAGACAGCGCGCAAAGTGTTGTAATTAGCCTGAATGTTGGTCATCGACTGCAGGCGGTAAAGTGGCGAGAAAGATCGATCCGAGCCAATAATCGAGTTGGTAAGGGTTGCCGAACCCGACTCAACGGCCAGGCCGGCAGCCCGGTTGTTCCATAAAACCGTGTGCTCGATCGAAACGGACGGAGAGTTGATGATCTGCACACCGTTGGAGGTAATGGTATACAACCCGCTTTGCCGGATATGAGCCCGGGAGGAATTCACGACTTTCACGCCGGAGTCAGTCAGATTACGCATCGTGGCATCCGCAACTGTGATGCCCTGGGAGTCGATGATGTTTATCCCGATATTTCCGTTCGTCACGATGGGGTGATGAACCTCAACATACGAAGCTCCGCTAAACGTAATAGGTGCAGTAATCGATCCCCCCGCAGCTGTGTTGGTGCTGAACATGACCCGGACCGGAAAACCGGATACTCCGGAGTCCGCGGCTGTGAATACAGGCGACCCGGAAGAACTGTAAATACCCGTGTCGACAAACACCATATCCTCCGGATCCAAGTCAACCACCGCCAGTAAATTGGTCAGCGATGCTTTTGGGGTCTGTCGCGTGGTGCCAGGGTTGCTATCGCTGCCCGGATGATCGGTGTATACATCATCTGCCTGATTTGCATCGTTGATGTAGTATGTGAAAGGCCCGTTCTTGAACGTGAAATTGGTAATCGATCCGCTCAACACATTCGTGTTGGATTCCAGCACCACCCGCCACAGGGCTAATTTCGAGGACGCGATATTGGTGTTGCTCCACAGCCACGAGCCATCGGTGATGGCAAGATTGGTCATCGCCACCATCCAGTTGGCTCCGCTATCGCCGGAGAATTCGATGCGCACGGTAAGGGACGTGTCGATGTTACCGTAATTCCAGCGCACGGAATCAAAACCTGCCGAAAGTTGCCCTCCGTCATTATACGACATGGCAAACAACCAAGCATTGGTGCGGCTTTTACTGGCAAAGCGTGTTCCGCCGTAAGCGCCCGCATTCAAGCGCATACCATTTTCACCCGCAGGCTCGTTGGTCCATGCCGTGGAAGCCGGGTCGCCGAAATCGATCAGCGGGGAGTGTTCCGTGTCCGGGGTAAATGTCGCGCTGATCGGCTGGTATCTTCCGGTTACGCTCTTCGGATGGAAATCACCGGCGGCCGGATTGTTGAACAACGGATTAGCCACCGTGGAGTTCAACATGCGCCCCAAGGCGGATTGCAAACCGCTTAACAGTGTGTAACCACCCCCCAATGACGTATTCCAGAAAACATTATAGTCCGCAACCGCGGGAATGACAGTAAAGGCCGTGCCACCTGCAAAAACAGAGTTTTCCACCGAAACATCATCACTGTCATTTATGGAAAAACCTGTTGCATTTCCCCACAGCACCGCATGCAAAAACCGGTTATCCGCCGATGATGCGCCACTTACACCAACACCGGTGGAATTCGTTGCGATGATGGTGCGGTTAAACACATTTCCTCTGGACCCGAGAATGCTTATCCCGGTTCCATTTCGTGAAACGGTGAGACCGGAAAATTGACAATTCGTGACCGATTCGGACAAGCGCAACCCGAACAACCCGCCCTGCAAATGAAGATCGGACATTTGAATGCTGGTCGTCCGGAAAAGACGAAAAGCCTCCACGTTCGAGGCCGGGGCAAATACCGTAGTCCCGCCTGCGGCGAAATTGGTACTGCCCACCACCGCAATCGGAAGCCCAAAATCACCAAAATCAGCGGTTCCGAATTCCACAGGAGATGACGTGTAGCTACCGGTGTCCACATAGATTACATGATCCCCGCGAAGCACATAATTCGAAACAATACCCATGATAGTGGCCTTGGGCTGATTACGCGTAGCGCCATGGTTGCTGTCATTGCCAACGGCATTGTCTGTGTAAACATCCCCGACCGTCACTGCGTCATTCACAAAATACTTGACCGGTCCGATGCCGCGCAGAGCAAAGAGGGAGGAGTTGGTGGAACTCACGGATGGATCATCATTCAGGGTGATGCGCCAACGGGCGATCGGGCTGGAAGTGATTGAAGCGGCATCGAATTCATGCGCGCCGGCCACAACCGTCGCATTGGTCGCGATGCTTGACCAGACATTTCCATTGTCGGTCGAGTAAGCCAAAGTCGCCGTTGCATTGGTGGTTATGCCGCCCGCGATCCAGCGGAGCGTATTGGTGGTATACAACGTGCCGCTATCGCTGTAGGTAAGCGCCCGAAGCCAGGCTTGCGTGATGCTTCGACCGGCCTCGGCGGTTCCTCCGTAAAGGCCGGCGTTTATTCGTGCGCCACTCGCTCCGGTCTCGTTGGTCCAACTGCCATCATCTGGTCGACCGAAATCAATCAATACGGAATGAACTGCATCGGTGACAATCGCTCCGGCCAGATTATAGCGACCGGCCTTGCTTTTAGGATGAAAATCCAACGCTCCCGGATCGGCAAAGGCCGGATCGGCCACCATGCTGTTTAAGTTGCCGCCGGTGGCCCGCTGATAGTCATCCAGCGTGTAATGATAGTTATACAGTCCGGCTCCACCCGTCACCGCCAAAATGGAATTCAGGTTCCAAAATACATTGTGATCACCACCCCATGTGCTTCTGGTAAATACATCACCGCCGACAAACACCGAATTAAACATCTGGTCTGAATATCTCGCGAAAATATGGACCCGGTTTAGATAAAAGACCGAGTTGGAAACCGTAAAACCTCTTGGCTGCTGACCGCCAGAACCCACCAAATTAAGCGCAATTCCGTTGCTTACAAAAAGACAGCGATCGATCAATGTGTTGCCAATACCACCATCCACACCCGCCTCCAAGCCGCTCGTGTTGCTGATCAGCCAAAGCCGGGTAAATCGGGGTAATCGCGCATCGTTATCGGTCCAAAAAACTCCCTTGGCGCTGTCCCGGATCACGAGGTCTCGCAATTCCACATGATTGGCATTCAACGTAAAGGCAGTCCCTCCCGGTGATCGAATAACCGATCCTCCATCCACCCGGTTGGTGCTACCAACGATCAAAATGCGGTTGGTAACCAGCCCGCCGTGGGTGGATCCCATCACCACGCTTTCTTCATAGGTGCCGGTATCGACGTAAACGATATCGCCCGGACCCAACGTTACCGATGAAAACAATCCATTTAGCGTCAATTTCGGAGCCGCGGCGTTCGTTCCGGGATGAAGATCATCACCCGGTGCCGTGGTGTACACATTTCCATTCGTGGCGAGGTCGTTGACGAAGTAAACATTGCCTGCCAAGGCGGTTCCAGCGGCCATTACAAACCACATCAAAAGCCCAAGCCCGCCAAGCCACATCCCTTGATCAGGGTAGACTCCTGTTGTCTGTCGGTTAAACATATCGCCACGTTGCCTTAAATTGATTGATTTACGCTAAAAAATACACGAATAAGCTTGGTGGGTAAAGGGTTAGTTAAACGTGCGAGCAATCGATATACCCTAATAGTGTAACCCTTTAGCTTTAAGTGTACCTCTACGGCTCCTCGCCGGCTAATCGAGGGATGCTTTTCCGGGATGAATTAATGGAAAAGGTCTTAGATAAAAATCGCGAAGATCAAGATAAACCACCCAACAATCACCGCACATTGGCAGATCGTCGACTCGAGATGACCAAGGGTCCTTCGTAGCCACGAAAACCATACCAGTGCGCCTTCATAACTGGATGCACGGTCGATGGAAAGCCCGCCCGGCCCGGCAACCTCCTGATTTTCATCCCGAACTAACCCATCTTCCGCAGTTGGACGATTAAATTTCTGATTTTGCGCTGGCTTTGGTGTTCCGGGGGCTGTTTTTCTCCACTACATTTCGATGCGCATGCTCCGGTAGGGTAGCGGCAAACGAAGCCATTCGATAAGGATTTGAAGCGCGGGCTCGGGACGGCCGACGAAGCGGAGGCAAAGCTCAGGGCGGTCCTTGACGGGCCGCAAGCCCGGATCGCTCTTGGTAATCCGGAAGGTGGCCTCGGCTTGGGTCAACTGCATGTAGGTTGACCATAACGCCGCCGGATCCGGCTCGTCGTAGTCGGTCCGAAGAAGGTAATGCCCGTGAATAGCCTCGGCCCATGACTGCCGGTCCGGACGGCGTTCGATCTGCACATCTGTGGCGATACCTTGATCGCTTTTCACCTGAACATCAAAAACCAACTCGGCTCGCTCATAGCGCCCCAGCTATAGGCGGATCCGACTCTGGCGCGAAATACCCGAAAGGCGCGGAAATAAATCATATAACCAAAGACAATGAACCAGCGACTTCCGCCACTTGAATGTTGAATGTTGAACGTTGTATGCTGGACGTTGAATAATCGGCTCTATACCTAACCACGCATGCTCCAAACCTCGCATTTCCATCAAGTTCCCCTCACCGTTGCCATCTGCACTTACGCTCGCGGTGAAATCCTTCTCCGCACCCTCGATTCCGTTCTCCCGCAAGCCGCCGCGCTACCCGCCGAAGTCCTCATCATCGATCAGCAATTCGATCACCCCCCCGCCATCCTCGACCGCCTCGCCGCCCTTGATCGTGAAGGCGTCATCCGCTGGCTTCGCGTCGACACCGACTCCCTCACCGGCAAACGCAACATCGCCCTCCGCGAAGCCTCCGCGGATATCGTGCTCTATATCGATGACGACGTCATCCTTCCCCCCGGCTTCCTCCTTCGCCACCTCCAGCACTACCAACAATCCCCCACCCTCGCCGGCCTCACCGGCCAGGTCTACCACGCCCAAGACCCGGACAGTCCGCCCGGGCTGGATGACCCGACGAGGAACGCGACGGCGCATTTTGAAGCGAGGAAAGCGGTTGAAGGTTCAAGGTTAAAGGTTAAAGGACGCCAAGGTGTGCGGAAAGATAACCACCAAAATCAGAACCTCAGTGATGGCTCGCCTGATATACATGCTCAACCCTTCAACCCTTCAACCTTCAACCTTCAACCTTCAACCGATGCTCAATCCAAAATCCAAAATCAAAAATCAAAAATTCTTCCTTCCCGTCACTTCATCGGCTGCAACCACAGCGTGAAAAAAAAAGCCGCCGAATCCATCGGCGGCTACGACGAACAATTTATTGCTTCGTCACAGTGTGAAGATTTTGATGTGGCGGACCGGTTGGCGGATGCCGGTTATTTCCTCGGTTACGACCCGGACCTCTGGCTGATACATCTGCGCGCCCGCTCCGGCGGCACCCGCGGTGGCACGGTCTGGCCCGAATGGACCCGAACCGCCAACATTTTTTTGTACATGTTTCGCCATGCCCACACCCACAAAAACCACGCCTCCCTCGTTTGGCGTGCTCTCCGCACCGGCCCTCTCCGCAAAGATATCGTCCGCCATCCAAGTCAGTGGCTCGGAGCTTGGTCCAGCCTGATAAAAGGAGTCGTCTACGGCTGGAGGCACCGGCGTTTTCAGTTGTCGATTTGACTACTCTTTGATTCGAAAAGCTGGAGCAGTATACTTAACGCCCATGGTTTTCACGATATTCCGCGGGGATGCCACCTTCGCGCGACATGTTGATCGTATTCATCTCCCACACCCTTCGGTCATGCAAATCTCTCGCTTCTTTTGCGGTCATCCCATTATCCATCATATCCTGGATATATTCGCCTTGTTCCTGATTATGCTCAACGGTTTGATCGTACCAGTCCGAGCCGGATTGCCCGGAACAACCCATCACAAGGCATAGCGGCATACCGCACATCAATGACAGAAATATATGCTTCATCTGCTATTCCATTATGCTTTATGACTCATGGTCTACGGATTGCTCTTTGATGCTTTTGTCGAGCCATATTTTCATGTCACGTACGAGCTTTTCGGTCCGGACTTGGCGGGCCTCCTGGCGCAAGTGCCAGATAGAATCATAAAAATCTTCGACGGGGAACACGTAATCATCCGGCTTCGATACAACCTGTAACCCGCTTGACTTCAAGTGGTCGACCAGCGCTGGAACAAGTGGCGCATAATACGCATAGGACTGACGCTCCACGGCGGGAAAACTGAGTAGAAAATTGACATCACGGTGCTGATTTCTGACGCGCTGTATGTAATTTGAAATCGCGCCGATAGAGAAAGAATCAAGATTACGCGCGTCTGTAATTCCTTCATGGATGCTGAATGGCACAGATGGCAACCCTAAATGACCGGTCACATCACCATAGCGATTCCACCAGCTCCGCGGGCCAAGCGATTTCCAGGTGTGCGGATGGGTGACAACGCGATAGAACTTCCACTTTACGTAGTTATCCATGCCACTCGGCCAACCGAGAAAGCCGGGTCGGATAAGCGTAAATATCGATTCGCCATGAATATCCAGCATGTAAATCAAACGTTCATGGGATCCATTCCATCCGCCTGCAAAAAATCCATACTCAGCAGCTAATACGATGGTATCACCATCTTGAATATAGGGTTCCAGCGTATGAAGGATATAGCCCAAACCCTGTCCAGCCGCGATTCCCATATTAATGACGAGCATCCCCGTCTGCTCTTCAATCTTCTCCGAATCAATCCCGAAAGCTAAATTCGATCCGCCCACCAGAATCAACCTGCGCTTGTCCGCATGCTCCGTTGCCTGCAGCCTGGCAATCTTGTCAAGAATGCCCATGTTGTACTCCTGTTCACCCACCACTTTGAAGGGGATTACAAAACAGACTGAAAAAAACAATAACGTGCAAAGCATACCAAAAGCTGCCAGTTGATACAGAAAGCGGTTCATGATCAGAATTGAAAATAAATAAAATCAGCGGAATCCGGGGGCGAAACAGCGATCACAACAAACCATAAGGCTAGATAAAGCATCCAACGCAACGATTTCCAGCGAGGTAAACGGCACAAACCATGCGGATGATTACGGTTTATCCACTCCACCAGCATCAACAAGACAATCCAATGTCCAATCCTCAGCACCGCACCTGCGCCTGAACCCCGGATACCCTCGATACCGCCGCGCATAGTCAACATGTCACCCAACCACTGCATGGCAACCGACAGATCGGGCGCTCTAAAAAATACCCAAGCCAAGGTCACCAAGGTAAATGTCATCACCATGCGCACAACCTCACCGGGCGCTGGAAACCAACATCCACTGGCCATGCCCCCAAGATGCCGGCGGTTTTTTTGGCGCAACATGAGAGGCAGAAAATAAAGAGCGTGCAAAGCTCCCCAGGCCAGAAACGTCCAGTTGGCGCCATGCCAAAATCCGCTGATTAGAAATATGGCAAAGACATTCCGCGTTGAAAGCCAAACTGAACCACGACTTCCACCCAACGGAATGTAGACATAATCCCTGAACCACGTGGAGAGCGATATATGCCATCGACGCCAAAACTCAGCGATATCCCGCGAAAAATAGGGATAGTTAAAGTTTTGCATCAAACGGATGCCAAACAACTTGGAGCAACCTATGGCAATATCTGAATACCCCGAAAAATCTCCATAAATCTGAAAAGCAAAACAGAACATCCCCACCCACCGGGCAAAACCGGAAACATCCCCCTCGTCGTTCAAGAGCAGATTGGCAACCAGTGCGCAATTATCCGCCACCACCATTTTCTTGAAGAATCCCCATAGCATTTGCCGACAGCCATCAACGGCCAAGCTGTAATCAAAACGTCTCGGACCCAGAAATTGTGACAATAAATGAGCGGCTCGTTCAATCGGTCCGGCCACCAGTTGGGGGAAATAACTCACATAGGCCATGAACGCCAACAGATCGCGACTCGGTTTCACCACGCCCCGGTAGACGTCAATGGTGTAACTCACCGCTTGAAAGGTGTAAAAACTGATACCAACCGGCAAAATCACCCTGAGTGTTTCCAGGTGCACGACAAAACCCAGTTGACGCAATAATCCGGCAAACTCGAGCGTAAAGAAATTGAAATACTTGAAAAAACCAAGCAAACCGAAATTGATCAAACAGCTCAGCCAAACCCACCATATTCCTGTATTGCGCCAACGGTCCGCCGCCAACCCTAGACACCAAGTCGCCAATGAATTAAAAGCTATCAGCAGTAGATAGCGCCAGTCCCACCAGCCGTAAAAGACGTAGGAAGCAATCAGCAATAGTGCATTTTGCATCCGGAAATATCGGGCCGGCAATAGCCAGTAAAACAAAAATACCAGCGGCAGAAATATGGCAAATGGCAATGAATTGAACAGCATGGCTTAAATCGTTGATAATTACCGCTTTTAAAAAAATGGCAAACCTACAATCTGAACATCACGACCCGATCTACCCCAAACAATCTTTCGTCAAACCTTTCAACCTGCCACTAAATGCCTAGCCAACGCTCATTTCACCACTTTTCCCTGCTTTTCACGGCATTGACCGCCTTGATCGTGCTCCTCAGCGCCAAATTCACCTGGCCTGATGGCGATGACGGACGCTACACGGTATGGGCCATTTCGCTGGCTCAGGGACAAGGCATCACCAATATTCACCTGCCCGACCCAACCCCCGAAGTCATCGTCCCCCCCGGGCTCTCCCTCGCCCTCGCCCCCATGGTCGCCATCTTCGGCGCCGACAACCTCAAGGCTGTGATGACCTTTTCGGCCATACTACTGATCGCGTTGGCCTGGATATACGCTTGGTGGCTGATAAAGGTAGACGGTATGGGAGATCAGAGAGCAGAGGACAGAGGTCGGAGGACAAAGCTCAGGGGTCAGGGGTCAGAAGTCAGAGGTCACAAGTCAGGGGATGGAAAACAGAGAGCGGAACATCGCCGGTCACTACCCTCTTCAGTCTTCAGTCTACAGTCTACAGTCTTCAGTCTATGGCCTACAGTCATTCTCGCTCTCTGGGGCGTCTTCACCATCAGCACCGCTTGGCGCGTCCACACCGAAATCCTCTACATGCTGTTGAGCTTCGCCGCGTTTGCCTGCTGGCCGGAAAAATCGGCCCGGTCATGGAAAGCTATTCTCCCCGGCCTGCTCGCTGGCGCCGCCTTCATGACCCGCACCGTTGGCCTCGCCCTGCTCCCCGCCGGCATACTCGCGCTGCTGGTTCGGCGGGAATGGACCAAGGCGTTGTTATTCGCCGCGGGCTTTATCGCCATTAATCTGCCGCTGTTGATCCGGGCGTATGCCGCCACCGGATCGCCTCTTCCCTACACTCGATATGCAGGCGGCGATGAAGCCGGTCTGATCGACAAGCTGCACAGCCTCTTCATCTTCGCCTCCCATTATTTGTTCTATGGTTTGCCCGACCTGATGTTTTATCGCCTCTTCAGTGTCGATGGCTTGCTTGCCAAACTTGGACTGAGCATGGCGATCGCACCGTTGGCTGGCATCATCGGCTTGCTGATCGCCATCGGCTTCCTATCCCGCATTTTCAAATTCGGTTTCACCGACCTCTATTTCGGTGCTTATTTCGTTATCATCAGCTCCTTTAATCAGGCGGATTATGCAGCTCGTGGAGAATTTCTTTTTCAGGATCGTTATGTCATACCAGTCATTCCCCTGGCCGCGATATACCTCACCCGCGCCCTGACCTTGCTAGCCGGGATGAAATGGAAACCGGTCTCTTTTGTCGCACGCTTCGCCCTGCCCTTGCTTGCCCTGTACGTGGCCGTCACCGCGATCGGCGCGGGGATTTCCCGCTTCAAGGCTGAATCGGCTTTCCGCGGTATATCCCCGATGAACCCGATCCGTTACTACGACAGCCCCAACGAAAATAACCGCGCTTGGGGTAGCTACTTCGCCAGCGCCCACTGGCTGAAAAGCAATGCTCCCCCCGGCGCGGTCATTTTCTGCCGCAAACCCCACGAAATGTTTATCGCCTCAGGTCATACTTCTGATCGCTATCTGGAACATGGCACCGGAACCAATCTTTTCGCGGCTATTACTCAACACCGCCAAACCGGCGCTTACCTCATCGAAGACGCCTTCATCCCCGAAACCGCCTTCGGCCGCGAACGCATCGCCATCATCGAACCACTGCTAAAAGATCACGCCAAAGCCTTCGAGCTGGTACATGAAACCCAATCACCAACCACCCGGATCTGGAAAGCGAGATAACGCCGGATATTCACGTCCAACAAAAACACCTACTCGTACACACTTACTCGCCACACACCTACTCGTTCACACTTACTCGTTCACACCTACTAGACCGCATACAACCATCAACACCCAACCGAAAAGCGACGCCATACCATTTGAAATCAACGAAAATATCACGGTTAGCGAGTGGGTGTTAGCGAGTAGGTGTAAAACGTGTAGGTGTAAAACGTGTAAGCGTTTTCATTAAATTCAAATTACCCATCGGAAATATTGTCCTTGGTCCATCGCCCCTCGCTTGTTGCCTTTCGTTCTTCGCCCTTCGTCTTTCGCCATTCCTCTTCAGGCTTCAGTCTACCGTCTTCAGCCTATCCCCCAATCTCCTTCATATGTCGTCTCACTTTGCCAAAAATCCTGATCGAATCAGCTAGACTATTGCAGGTCTTTCCCGCGGTACGGGGAAAATGCTGCACCACCACTTCATCCACCTTCAATCCATGTTTCATGGCACAGGCGAATAATTCCGGATTGGCCAGATTGATTTTAGAGGTGATGACGGCGGCATCGGCAAATGTACGATTAAACATGCGTATGCCGCAGTTTAAGTCATGCAGATTGAATCCCAGCCATTTTTTGCCCATCTGCTTGAAAATCCAGGACGCCACCAAACGAAACACCGGATCATTCCGATGTTTGCGCCACCCTAGTACGAAATCAGCGCCTCCCCGCAGCTTCGTCATGAACACGGGAAGGTCTTCGACCGTGAACTGACCATCCGAGTCGATGATCATGATGAAATCACCGCGTGACTCGCGAAGAATACTGGCCACCGATCCCGAGTAGAAACGATTGGTCTCATGCTCCACGATCCGGATTCTTGAATCATTGGCCATCATCTCCTTGACTGCTTCAACCGTTCCGTCGCTGGAATGATTATCAATCACAATCAATTCCCAGGGCTCGGCCTGCTTCTCCAAAGCCGCCACCGAATCCGCCACCACGTTGCGGATATTTGCTTCTTCGTTATACGCCGGCATGCCGACGGTGATCACAGGTTTATTCATAGCTTAATTCCTACATCTTCCTTCACGATTATACACACATAGTCCACACACCTACTCGCCTACACCCACTCGTCACACTCTATCCACACACCCTGTCCACACACCCTGTCCACACACCCTGTCCACACACCCTGTTCTCACACCCCGTATACTCACCCACTCCAAAGCACTCACTCTTCTACCATCGCATAAACAGGGTGTTAAAACAGGGTGTATCGGATCGTATATAGCATACATGTTCGCTAGAGACTTTTTTCTTGTGGTTATCGGTTTTTCGAGTCGGTGTATTCGAGTAGGTGTGTGGCGAGTAGGTGTGGTGCGAGTAAGAGTATTTCATCTGACTTCTGACCCCCGACCTCTGACCTCTGACCTCTGATCTAATCCTCTCCCCCACCATCTCTGCCGCAATCTTCATCGCCTCCGTCCGCCAATGGGTATCATCCCGCCAATAAAGCGGTATTCCATTTTCTTTCGCAGCCAGAAAACCGGGCAGCAGATTAATCACGGGTATATTCATAGCAAGCAACGCTTGTTCGAGGTCGTAAAGGGTGGATAGGGGCAGATGATCGCCGTCTGGAATCAACTCCCGGTACACCTGTTCCTTGTCCGGGATCAACATGATCATCAATTCAGTTCCCTGCTCACGCAGATAATTGCGAATAAATTCCAGCGACCAGGCAATTTGAGAAGGATTGCGCTCCTGCTCGGTCCAAGCCAAAGCCATAAGGTTGTAGCGATAAAACAGATAGTCACTTCCGGTTTGATCTTTCTCGGAGAGAATCACGTCAGAGGTGATCGCACCAAAAACGGGATAACGAAGCACATTCCACAAACGCCTCGCTCCCGCCGCCATAAACGACGTCGATGGCAAGCTCGCGGCCAGGTTTTTCGGTTGCAACTGATCCCACGCCACGCCCGTTGCGGCCGTCGGAGCCTCCGCAACCTCACGATCATTTAGCTTTCTGATATGGTACACATACCCGGCAAACAGCGAGCCACCTAGCTCCCGCTCGAGCAAGCCCCAGACCATGACTTCCGGTGGGCGCTGCTTGAAGCGCTGCTCAATCAAATACCGGTGCAATCCCCAAAAAGCCCCTGCCCCCGGGTAGCTATGATTGTAGACCGGCTTCCCGAGCTCCCGCTCCAACAACCGGACGAAATTTCCATCGCTTCCGTATTGCACATCCAGAAAACTATCCCCCACCACCATCACGGGGTAACGCTTGCCATCCGTAGGCGGCGAATTTCGATAACCATGCTCATCGGTCACCACGATCGTGGTCGGCTTTTCCTCCCCAAAACGCTCCGTGACCTCATCCACGGCGGCTAATCTGGTCAGATCACCACCGGTGAAAGCAGAAACTTCCTTCTGCATCATCGGTGCATACGGTCCCCGCGCCACCTCAGTCTCCACCACCGGTTGGCGAATCAACCGGTCCTGCCACCGGAATAAATTAAACCGGAAAAACCAATCACCCGCCAGCAAACCACCCCAAACCAGCACGAAAACGACCATCGGCATCAATCGTTTTAGCATCGCTTTATGCATGACATTCGCAGTTCACCATCATTGGATTTGAATGTTGATTTTTGATTGTCATCAGATGATTCAGCGCTGTTTATGGCAGTGGCGATCCACAAAACCTTGTATCCCACGATAACCTAACATCTTTTTGTGTCCTTTGTGGCCATTCCCGCTCCCATAAACGCCCCCCGCTCTGCGATCTCTGCGCGTGCCCTCCATAGCGCTTCGAGCGAAGGAGGGTCATCTGCGATTTAAAAAATCTTCTCCATGAGTTTGTTCACCCGCGGCGACTAGGAGTATTCAAGTAACGCATCGTCTGACCTCATCTTTTTGCACTTTGTCTAATGAACGGTTGGTATGCTGGCTAGCGTCCAGTTCGCGGAAGACGGTTTTTAGACGAGGAATTCAGACGATGCATTTATTTGACATCGATATCCAGCCATTTGAAAACCTCTCACCTTACCAGATTGTTTCCACAAAAGGATATTCCAGCAATTTTTTATCCGCGGTTATCAATGACATGCCATGACAGCGCGTGGTGGCCACGATGATCCGATCGGCGGGATCAGCGTGAAAAGAACCGGGCAAGGCAAAAGCATCCTGGATAACCGGGAGGGTAATATCCACGGCGGACCATGCATTCTCTTTACTATAAAGATCAAACCATCTTTTCCAGTGCATGGGTATGATCAGACGGCCTCGTTCACACAAACAAGCAATCTCGGCACAGGTAATGGGCGAAAAATGTACAATCGTTCCGGGATCGATTAGAAGATCACGCACACGATTGGTCAGTTGCTCCGGCTTGGATATCGCCCAAATGAAGGTGCAGGTATCAAGAAGAACCTTCATTCAGCGCAACATTTCCCAAGAGTTCTCGTCCATCGCAGGTTCAGTCAAATCAGTATGAATCTGCACGGTATCGATGCCGCTACCCAGACGGGTACGGTTGATTGGATGATGATAAACCGGCGAAACCAACGCAATGGCCAGATTCCGGTTACGAATCTGAATATGCTCACCATCGCGCACTTTTTTCAGGTAATCACTGAGGTGCGTTTTAAATTCAACAACATTAGCTTCTATCATATGATCCTCTATATGACCATACAATAGATCTTAATTGTGACCATGTCAATGGTCGCTTAATCTCTCGTCCTCTCGTCTGAACTCCTAGTCTCAACCCCACGCACAACCCGCTCAAAAAAAAAGAGGTTCATGACAACATCCACGCCCCCCCTAATTTTCTTGTACCTTCTGTACCTCTTGTAGCCACCCCGCTCCCACCCACGACCCTCCGTTTCCTCTTTGTACAAAAAACAGCTCTCGAAGACACCTATCTCCCCACGACCACCCCCAAAAAATCCCTTTTGTGTATCTTGTGCCTCTTGTGGCCACCCCGCTCCCATCCCCGACATCTTCGTTTCCTTCGTTATCTTCTGGTCAAAAAAATCGCGCTCGATGAATCTCAATCAACTTCCCTTTTTTCGTTTATTTCGCGTATTTCCCGCCAGAGGCGGATCCGCCTTCGGCGGGCGTAGTTACTACAGTCCGCCACCCACGACATCTACTCCACCCACGACAACCCCCAAAATTTTTTGTGTCTTTTGTGCCTTTTGTGGCTATTCGCGATCCCATCCACGACATCTTCGTTTTCTTCGTTACCTCTTTGTTCAAAAACAAATCACGCTCGACGACTAACATTGTTTCAGAATACAATACAGCTTCTCCACAATCGCCCCCCAGCCATAATACTCTTCAATACACCGCCGAGCATTCTTCCCCAGCCGCGTCCGCAACTCCTCATCGTCCAGCAACCTCACCGTAGCCTCCGCCAAGCCCTCCGGCGTCTCCGCTACCAACACATGCTCCCCATTCACCGCCTGCGGAATACCATCCATGCTCAGCTTTGTCGCCACAATCCCCTTTTCCATCGCCATCGCTTGCAGCACCTTGTTCTTGATCCCGGTGCCGCTCACCGCGGGCGCGGCATACACCGCCGCCGAACGCAGATACGGCAGCACATCATCCACAAATCCGGTCACGATCACTCCTTCATTTTCCCGGGCCAAAGCCTTGACCTCCTCCGTCGGATAGGCGCCCATGATTACGCACTTCACCTCCGGATGAGTTGTCCGCACCCGCGGCAACACTTCCCGCAGGTAATAAATCGCCGACCGCGCATTCGGGCCGTAATTCATCATACCGCTGATCAGCACATACGGATCCGACGGTGCCTCGACCCATCCCGGCCCCGCCGGATTAAACAGGGTCAAATCCACCCCCTGCGGAATGATCTCGATGTTGTTCACCCCCAAATCCCGCTGGACCACCTCCCGGTCCGCCGCCGACACGAATAAAACGGAATCAAAAGCCCGGAACATCTTCTGCTCATACCGCCGGTACTTCGCCGCTTCCCACTTCAGCTTCAACCGCGCGATCAAGCTCCTCGCCACTTCCGCATCGCGCTCTAGCTGCACATACAGCGGATCGTCAGTGTTCAGCACCTTCGGCAAGTCCACATCATGGCAATACGACGCCATATGCAATTGATCACACAAAATCGCGTCATAGTTGCCCTCCGCCAACACCCGTTTCACCTCAGCATGAAATCCCCGGTCATCATACCGCACCATAGTCGCCGGTCTTGCCCCCAGCTTCAGTAAAATCTTCTCCACTCCCGACCGCTCCCGATCCGGATCAACTTCCACAGGAATCACCTCCCGGCAAAACGCCC
Organism: uncultured Verrucomicrobiota bacterium; assembly: GCA_964470065.1. Classification (GTDB taxonomy): domain Bacteria; phylum Verrucomicrobiota; class Kiritimatiellia; order CAIVKH01; family CAIVKH01; genus CALMUP01. Next base: position 42,065 of record CAYYAR010000025.1, read on the forward strand.
GCATCACCTCGATAAATGCCCCGTCACTCCCCGGCTCGCGGATGGTAATCACGGTCATGTTCATCCCCAACGCCTTTAACTCCTTCAAAAAGTTGTACGTTCGAATCGACTGACCACCGACGAGTGGGTAAACAAAACCAGGGGTGATAAAAAGAAGATTCATCGTTGCCGATTCACACAAAAAATCATTGGACTCAAAGGCCTAGCTCGATCCAGCCTAAGCAGGACGATCAAGCTCTTCCAACATGACCACCTTCACTTCCTTGCATTTTCGGAGCACGGCGTCATTGGTGATGAAATACCGGGCTCCGCATAGTTGCGCGACGGCTAATTGAATCGCGTCCGGTGTATTAAAGCCATACTTCGCCCTGAATCGCACGGAGGCATCAGCCACCTGCGGGTTCAGCGGATAGAGCGATAACTGCCTGGAATTCGTCAAAAAAGCTCGATAGCGCGCAGCCAGTTCGAACTGTTTAAGTTGTTCTGGCCGGGTTAGCACTTCGATATAGGTAACCATCGAGGTCACCAAACCGACTTTCAAGTGGTCACAGACATCAAGTAGCCATTTGACGCTGGCACCATAATCCGGATGATTTTCAATCAAATAGATGAGCGGCACCGTATCCAGGGCCAGCACAATGCCGGCTTCCAGCTTCACGACCACGTCTCACGCTCTCGTCGCACATAGGTGTCCGCATCAACACCTCGCCAAATTTGCGCGCCCACACCGGCAATGTCGCGCAAATCCAGTTTTCCTTCATGCAACCCTCTTTTACCAGCCTCCTCTGCATCTAGCGATTTCAACAAGGCGATCTTCTTGCCATCTCGCTCAATGATAAACTGCTCATGCCTGATGGATACTTGGTTCAAAAGCATGCCAAGTCCTTTTCTTGCTTTTACGGCTGATATTGTCTTCATACGCTCCCTCACCTGATTGTTATGATCATACTGATCGTTATGGTCAGCTTAATGCAATCTAAAAAGCGTGAAAAGAAACAAAAAGTCGCGCGAAAGATTAAGCCATACCTATTTTTACCCGTTGCATACGCCAACTAGCGCCTGATCAACTTACCTTCCGCAAGGACAGCCATTTTCTTCGCCATAAACGGCACCAGCTTTTTCTCCATCAAATGTTCATGATGCCACGCCGATGGATGACCCGGATCGGGATGCTGGTAATCGAACATCAACGCATGAAAACGATCATCTCCCGCGCGATTGAACGCCTTCACGGAATCCTTGATCACCCCCACCATATCGGGATTGGGCGGCGGCCAATCCGCAACCGCCGGCATGGTGCCCAGCACGCAAAATATATGAGCCTCCGGGTAATGACCGCGTAATGCCGTCAGCCATGCCATGTATTTCGCCCTGAAGAAAGCATCCGGGGGTATGTTGGTGCTGTTACCCCAATACCAATCGTCATTGGTCAACATATTGACCACCACGGCATCCGGCTGCCACCGGGAAAAGTCCCACGGCGGATCATCGGACCATGGTAAGGTGCGACGGTAATACGTATCCATCACCCCGTTCTCTTCGCTGTAGCGCGAAGTCAAAGCAATACCGGATTGAGCAATACATGAGAATTCCGCATCAAAGGCCCGGGCCGTGCGGGCGCTGAAGGCGAGATAATTATTCATGCGTGCCTTGTCGTCATGGTCTTTACGCCCTTTTTCCGCATGATTACCGGCCGTGATCGAGTCACCATAAAATTCAATTTTTAACCCGGACAAATCATCCGGCGGCAAAATACCCCGGTTATCAGCTAACGTGATCCCCAGGAAGGTCGTTCGGCACGCCTTCCACACCTCGGTAAGCCGGTGAATCGTAAGCGTATGCCAGGCATCCGGCAAATCACTGGCGATCGTATAGTCATTTATTCCATCCAGTAGCTTCAACTCGACGGGTTGCCGATCATTACCATCAATAATCGCATAAAATCGCGCATCCGGATCGGAGTTATCGAAGCGCACCGAGACGTGCGGACCGCGGAACCGGACTTCCACGCAATTCCCCGGCCATAGCAAATTCGGCTTCCCTTCCGCCAAGCCATGCACACGCCCTTGATAACGGAAATACGGGTGCCGGGACTCCGCAAAGCCGATGCCCTCCTCGGGCAAAACACGCAGACGCGCCGCGCGGGTTTCCGGGATCGACGAGCCGGGCGGAGTGATGACCACCTCGATCGTGTAATCCCCCGGTTTGACACGATCCGCGACTTCCACTGGCAAACGGAATGAATCGCCTAACCGGTTCATGCTGACCAACTGATTTGATCCGCCGGGAAGCCCGGACAAGTTGGCTTCAGCCGATCGAATGCGCCGCCACCAGGTATCGCGCACGGGAATAACCAGCTCAATCTGTGCACGCTCCTCACCGGTGATTACCGAAGGAAAAAACCGGGCCGTTCCGATCGCCACGGAATTCCGATTACCACAACCAACCAACAAACCCGCCAGCAAACAAACACCAACCAGACGAAACAAAAGAAACCTCATCAGCACATCTCAGCAACCACCAAGAACAAAGCACCAAAAATCACTAACTAGTTATTATTAACTAATAACCAAGCACTAAGAACCAAGAACCAAGAACCAAGAACTACAAACTCCCCCGGTACGAAAACCGCTGCTTCAAATCATTCAGCGGTTTTTCCATCACATGCCAGGACACCACGGAAATACCGATCGTGAATGCCAGCATGGCACAAATACGTAGCATGATTTCGTCATATACCACCGGCGCGAATCGTTTGCTCGCCCCATGCACAATCGGTCCTGCAAAATAATGGAAGACATAAAGTCCGTAACTGATCTTCCCCAGATAAACCAGCGGTGACCAGGATAGCCATTTGCCGGCGGGACCGGAGAATCCCTCCGCCGCTCTGGCCACCAGCCAGACGCAAGAAAACACGAGTGCCTCGTGACGGATCGCCATGTTGAGCGGATGATCGATGCCCGCCATCACGACACCTTGACTGACAAAAAATGGAATCATGGCCCACAGACCAATTCGTTTTACCCATGCCACGCGCCGTTCATCACGCCACACCAAAGCCAGCCACGCGCCCAAACCCAAGGCATCAAGGTTGGCCCACGTCAGCACTTCGTAAAGCGGGATGCTTCCGCTTAACGCGCCATACAATCGCCAAGCGATCGAAAATCCAATCATTCCCAAAATCAGTCCCGGGAGTCGGGCCGGCTTCATAAAGAGAACCACCCACGGCCAGAACAAATAAAATTGTTCCTCGATCGCGAGCGACCAGAAATGCGTCAAGATGCCCCGGTACTCGCTCACACTGTAAAAATAAAAGTTGGTCAAGTAGGCAAGATGCCACCAGAGCGATTCGCGCACCGGCCACATGCCCCACGCCGCCGCCAACAATAGAACGGCATAATACAGCGGGAATATGCGCAGCATCCGCCTCATAACGAAAGCCTTTAAGGCTACAAACTTTGCGCGGACATCGCCTGCTTCATCCCGGCATCGCAACAAAATGCCCGTAATCAAAAAGCCGCTGAGCACGAAAAACAGCTGAACCCCGCCTCCGAACGGAAAATTCATCTGGTCATTCGAAAGCCAATGCCAGTATATGACGGCCAAAACGGCCAGAGCCCGAAGACCATCGAGCTGGATCATGTGGCCCGATGGTTGTGCAATTGGATACATCACTGCGTAATCACCACGAACTAAGCGCCAAGCACGTGCAGTATGCGGTCAGCACAGTGCTCCCACGTATACCGACCAAGAACATATGCCTGTCCCGCCACCCCTCTTTGCACACGGTAATCAGGATTGCCCAATATTTCTTCCATCTTCGCCGCCAGCGATTTCACATCATGCAACGGAAAATATTCCACCTGATCGCCATAAACTTCGCGCAAAATAGGAATATCCGAACAGATGGCTGGCTTTCCACACGATAACGCCTCACCGGGCGGCATCCCGAAGCCCTCAAATGAAGTCGGAAACACCAGAAAATAGCAGTCCCGCATCAACCGCCACTTTTCCGTATCGGAAATATGACCGGGAAATTTCGCCTGAACACCCTTTTCGCGCGCTCGAGCCTTCAACTCTTCTTCGTCATGTCCTCGTCCGGCAACGATCAACAGCGGGGGATTCTTCATCAACGCCACCGCATCAATCAAATCATGGACATTTTTGGTCACGTCGAGACGGCCAACATAGAGGATATGCTTACCTACCGCCGGATCACCCGGCGGCGGCCCCGGATCATCCAAGCCGGCATAGATCGCCGGTTCAACTGGCCGTCCGGTCCAATCCGCCACCTCTTTTCGCGTCAGTTCCGAATTCGGCAATAGCCACTTTGCCCGCCGATAGACCTCGCGGGTCTCATCCCATTCCCGCTTCAACTCTCCCTCATAGACATTATCGTGTAGCGCCCCCAAATCACGGCTCATCCAATCCGGTGTCTCAAAAACGACATGCGCGCAGGGAATTCCTGTCAACCTTCCCAAGCGATCCGCGAGAATGGAGGATTTTCTTGAGTAACCAATAATAACATCTGGCCGGTGCACGTAATTCTTGAGAAAGGGGAGAATGCGAACGCGCGCATAAATTCGACCCCACAACTGATTCAATCGCCCCGCACCGCGGAAAGACGGCGATAACGCCCCACGAAAAATCATCCGCAACCCATTCGAGTGCGCCAGTTGATCCATGAAGTCCTTGTGGAACTGGGCAAATACGGTGACCCGGTGCCCTCGCTTGGCCAGATACTCCGCATACTTGAACTGGGCATAATCCCCGCCACCGATTTGCCAGGCATTCTCAATGATGAAACAAAAGTGCATATACCCGGCTACCTACTAGCATCTTCAAGTTCAAAGTCTACTGTCTATGGTCTACAGTCTATATCAGACATCAATCCAGGGGAGATCTTTGACGCGAGCATATCGGCGGTCAATTTGACGGGTCAGCCATGGGTGGGAGAAACCCCCACCAGTATCAACTTCGGGCAGCGCAGCGTGAGAGATATCATGGCGGACAAAAAATGCGTTAAAGCTATGCCGGTTAAAACCAACCAGTCGATACCCCTTAACCCTCGCCAATTTGACCATCGCCATCAGTGAAGCCCCCGCATAGTCTGGCGCGCCATAGGTGGTCGGATAGTTGAACGCATTGAATTCGGCCTGGTAAGGTATGGTGCAAGCTCGCTCCGGCCCCATCCAGCCAACATATTCCACAACTACCACCCGTGGCTTCACGACCTCGACGGCATGCCAAATCCAGTAATCCATGCCATCGATGTCAACGGTCAGTAAATCAATCTCTCCTTCAAATCCATTCGACCGGATCAACTCGTTTACATTTTCCCTGGTCACAAAAGCGCACTTGACCACCGGTGGCCATACATAGGTTGCCCGGCAGGTCTCATAAAATGCCTGCGCCTCCGCGATATTTTTCTCGCTCCCGTCCACCAGCAATCCGTGCCAGCCATGATTCACGATCAAATTCGCCGAAATACATTCCTTCCCATTCCCGCAAGCAATTTCCACACACTTCCGGCTCTTCATCCCGATCTTGCTGAAGATATAGAGCAGACGACCGTCTTCGTCCGATTGGGAAAACACCTTGAAGCCCGCGTCGTCCAGACCGAACGAAGCCGGCGCGGCCGCATACTGAAGCAGCAACGATTTCTGGCCAGCCGGATCGGAAGCATGCAGATCGTAGTGACGCTCAAGGCCTTTGAGGAAAAAGAAGGCGAAGCGGCGCAGGACTATTTTAATCGAATTCATGGACAAATTGCAGTGGGTGATTGGAACTTTTAATACCTTTAAAGTAAACGTTGTTGCTGGATGATGGTCGTAAGGGTCTTCGTGAATCTTGAGACATCACTGGCATCAATATGGTAGTGATCCGGGTAAACAAAAGAATCAAATACGGGGTAGTCGTCAAAGTGCAGCGCCTGTACGCCGGTATCTCTCACCCAAGCATCCCAATAATGCGACTTCGGAAAATATTTTTCTTCCATTTCCCATGCTTTTATATCCACCGGTAACCGAACAAACAAAACATGCCCGCCGCGCCTCTCTATAGCTTTTTCATAAAGAGCAAGACGGGAAGCGTGTTCATGCCAAGCTTCAAAGCCAATCTCTTTCGCGTTGCGAAACAATTCATCTGTTCCGGCAAATTGTGAATCTTGTCTGTTTTTTACATTCACCAGAGAATAATCAAACCGCCTTGAGCGATCAGGATAAGTCAACACCGGGCGTTGTCCGGGTAAAACTCCATCGGCCACCCACTCTTGAGCTAAACGACGAGGATTTACATATGGATCCATGAAGACAAGGCGCCACTGCAACCATGTGCTGATTTGCCTATTAATCGCATCGTTTAACCCAAAATTTTCACGATAATGATTTACTAAATATGCCTGTTCATCATGTTGGAGCGGCAGTATATCAGCAGGATTAATGGCGCAAATGACCTTGCCTATGAAGGACGAATCACTCGCCAAATCTTCAAGAACCGGCACTGGACTCGATCCCTCAACGGCAAGCATTTTGACACGTAGTCCAGGATCATTATCCATCATAATTGCCGGAGACAATGACCACATTAGTTGTGAGTTTCCAACCAATGCGAGAACATTCGTTCCATCGTTGCACCGACTACGCTCAAGCGCCCATAAATCTGGGGTATCTACAATGGTAGAGGTGTAGCCCATACCTCTCAAAGTGAATTCGGCTCCCAGCAAAAGCGCCAGTCCCAATAAAACAGCCCGCGAAAGAATGCATGGCCAACGGCGGTCTGGAATTACGCGCCTAAAACTGGAAGTAGATAAATGCACGATCCTGACCAGGTACCAGCATAATGGACAGCAACATTATAGCCAGAACAATAACAATAACCAAGCGAGGCGCTCTCGAAGCCATGGACTCGAGTGACAAATCGCGGAAGAAAAGATGCGTCAAAACGAGCCCGCCGGTAGCCAGCGCTGCTACGGCAGCAACCGGCATGGATAGGTGAAAAATATCTGTCCCTACGCTACCCGTCATGGCGGATAATATAACCCAAGCCTGTTCGAACGAACCTGCGCGGAAAAATACCCAGGCGATATTCACCAGCAGAAAGGTGACGGTGATTCCGGCATACCTGCCTGGTTGACCCCAATGCCTTGAACACACACGAATAACCGGGGCCAACAATCTCTCAACCACGAGATAGAAGCCATGCAAGCCGCCCCATACAACAAATGTCCAGGACGCGCCATGCCATAAGCCACCGATCAGCATGGTGGCCATAAGATTCAATAATGTTCGCACGTGACCGGCGCGATTTCCTCCCAGTGGGATATACAGGTAATCCCGTAACCAGGTGGACAGCGAAATGTGCCAACGCTGCCAAAAGTCCGAAAAACCTGCTGCCGCGTATGGAAACCTAAAATTGGTTGGCAAATGAAAGCCAAAGCACAAGGCCGTTCCAATCGCGCAGGTCGAGTAACCGGAAAAATCACAAAATATTTGGCCGGCAAAGGACAAGGTTCCCGTCCAGGCGGAAAGCGTCGAGGGCTGAATGCCCACCGCATATACATCCTCAACCACCGGGGCAAAGATGCCATCCGCCAAAACGATTTTTTGGAATAATCCCAAAACAATCATCGTCAAACCCCACCCGAGTTGACGGGCGCTGGTCCTGACCGCCTCCGCGCATTGCGGAAAAAAATCCGACGCGCGAACGATTGGGCCGGCCACCAACTGAGGGAAAAAGGTCACATACAGGGCGAAATCAAGGAAACTGGGCCATGGTTTCATGCGGCCGCGGTATACATCAATCGAATATGACAAGGTCTGGAAGGTATAAAAAGAAATGCCCGCCGGTAGTACGATACTCATGGCGGTATAATCGGCCCGCCACCCGGCGATAGCGCTGAGTGCGAAAATATTCTCCAGAATAAAGTTCCCGTACTTGAAAAAGGCCAGTACACCGAGATTCCCGAGCAAACTCAGTCCCAACAGCATCCGTCGTTTGGCCTGATTTGATGCGTGATAAATCGCCCGGGTGACAAACCAGTCAAGCAACGTCGAGAAAACGAGCAACAAGACAAAAAGCGGATTCCAGGCGGCATAAAACAAATAACTCGCTACCAGCAGGTTGAACTTTCGCACCGCCCAAGAAACCGGCAGTAAGCGTCACGCCAAGCCCCTCTATGCGTAGATAGCGTAAGGGTCATAGATTG
>CAYYAR010000026.1:0-48686 GCA_964470065.1 uncultured Verrucomicrobiota bacterium
CGATACATCAATCACTTACAACAAATCACACCCCAAAAATGGGGAATGTCCTGGTAAACGAGTAAGTGGGCATCAACCCGCATCGCGCAACCCGTATTCCGTATCCCTTCGTCTACAGTCTACGGTCTATTTACGATGGGAGTGTACAAGTAAGTGTACGAGTACGCTTTGTATCCCATATCTTTTTTTCTACGGTCTACCGTCCAGCACCACAAACCCCGCCCGATGCGGTTCATGATTACAATAGGAGCCATACACATCCATACATCCGGCATGAATCTTCCGCCCGGGAAACGCGGTTTTGATTTGATCCACAATCCAGATGAAGGCTTCCTGCATCCCCTCCATTTGCAAATCATCCCAAACCGCAACGAAGCCATCCTTGTCCAACCGGTCGTTCACCAATAAGCGCTCGCATTCCATCTTGATCGCATCCGGGTAATGCACGGCATCGGAGAGCACCAGATTGAACTTTACATGGTCTAACCGCGACCAGGTGGACTCCTCCCAGACATTGGCTTCCAGGTAATCGTAGATCGAGTCGCCGTGATGATAGCGGGTGATACGTGACGGCTTCGGCCTCGGTCCGCCGTCATTGATCACGTTAAAGACTTTACCCATGGGCCATTCGTCGATCACCTCGCCGCCGGTCAAGTAGCCCTTCAACACCGGATAAATCGCTTCGATATCCATCCCCACCACCCGTTCCGGCTTCAATGTTTTCAACAGTTCATAGGATGACATCCCCACCGAAACGCCCAATTCAAGGTACTTCACGGGCTTGTTTAATTGCCCGGCCAAAAAACACATCCAGTCCTTGTAGGTCAACCGCTGCTCTACTTCATCCAAATCAGGACAGCCTTTCGGCACTCCGTAATAGTAGAAGGAATCATTCAACGCATCCAGATCCCACCAGGTATGCACCGCCGCTAAATGCCGGCGGTTTTCCACCATCACTTCGGCAAGCCGACCGGCGTTTCGAGAGTACAACTCAACCCAGGTCGACAACCATGAGTCCGGAACGGTTATTTCCGGCATTCTTCGAACTTGCCAGCCTTGGCGGCCCAGGTAGTCTCTAATAGTCGTTCTGATCCTCATAGGATTAACACTCGCCTTCTCGATAATTGGTCATGAATTGCTGAATTAGTGCCATGGCATCCCCGCGAGGATTTTCAATAATTTCATGAAAATACTCTTCCTGCTTGCTTAACTGCAAATCTCTGAAATTCGTGTCGTGAGTCAATTGCTGAATGAGACCACGCAAATCTTCCACGGTTCGGGCGACGCAAGGCAGCTCGCACAAGACCTCGTCTGCATAGGGCGCCGATGGTCGAGGCAACCATCCGATAACCGGCTTACCAGCATACAGGCTGCTGATGAGGACTCCGCTAAGATGCCGCACGATCACCACCTCGCTTTCCATGAGCTCCACGATTAAAGAAGATGAACCATCAGATATTTGAATGCGACTCAAGCAATGATGTTCTTTGATTCTTGAAATATCATCGGGCATCCACATGCCCGAACGTGGATGCTTACGGATCAGTAGATGCATGTCCAGAGCCTCTAGCGCCCTGTTTATTGATGATAGATCATCGACAAATTCCTCCGGTCGGTCAGGAAAGAAATAGGCCACAAACGATAGAGGGAGTAGTATTTGACGCTTGGTGCCACATACTACGTTTGGCCTGGGTAACGCGGAGCGTGCTTTTTCGTACTGCTCCTTGAACAACATGCCGCCCGCCACGAAGGCTTTGCGTTTTGCATCGCCACAAGACTCCTGAAATGCACGATAACCACGTCGTCCGGACACCCCATTGTAACCTTCCGGCCACCACGATCTGATAAAACGATAATATTCAACACCATGAGGCAGACGAATAATGTCCACCTGCTGGTCCTTGGCCCAACTCATCGCGAAGCGGTTCATTTGATGCGAGGCTGTAAGCAAAACTGTAGAAGGACGATAGGCGGAAAGAATGCTTGTTACGCAATGATTACGCGCCACAATCGTGGTGTTGCCCAGTAATTGCCGGCTGACCAGGCGTGCGCCCTGCCTGGAAAACCTGTCTGGCAACACGCTTCGCAAGCGGGACGCAAACCTGAACGCCAGCGCGCTTCGGGTTGCCGTGCCCACTCGCCTGCATGACTGCTCGGCGGCGTGCCAATCAACGTCTTGAATTTTTTCTCCTCCCACTACCGCTGTTTCGCGGGACGCCTCATCCATCGATACGGTTGCGGTATCGCCCGCGGGCCGGATATAACGGTGACTGTTGTTTGTCTTGTTCAGCAAATTCCATACCGGGTCCAGATTCCGGCGATCAGCGCCTTCGAAGCCAACCAACAATACATCACAGCCTTGCAGCTTGGTGCGGTGCAAGACAGAAATCCCAAGGCGTCTAATCCGCCCAAGGCCGTACAGGATGCGACCATAAAGAAAGTGAAAGAAATCGGCCAAGAGATCGAGCTTGTGCACTTGATGAAACCAATTAGCCTCTGAAGCTGCCAAATCCATACATTTTGCCATCCCGATCATCATTGGAGCCGCCGCACTGCCGGAGAACATCGGCAACACAATCACCGGACCCTCGCCATGGGTGGCCCGACCCGCGTGAATGAGTGCCGCGTAGTACGACTGCTGAAATAAATTGTATAAAATCTCCCCTGGATCAATATTCCGAAGATAGTAGTCACCACTCAGAGCTTCCATCATTTGATCCGTATCATGCATAGCATGCTCATATAATTGTCGTCGCTCCAAAGGTGATACCAACGTGGCGATATCCGCAACTTGTTCGCGAGCAAACAATTTGACCGCCATTAAATGAGCCGCATAGGTAAGCGGATACACTTTATAGTGCGCATACTTGCGATTCCACGCCGCTACCAGCTCATGCTCCTCCGGCAAACTCCACACAAAGAGGTGCTTGGTTAAAGTGCTGTTACTCATCCCCAAAAAAGCAGGAAATTATACCGTGCTCCGCAAGCACCTGATCACGAATCCCTGATCTTCCTCTGACAAGCTAACAGAGCTGGGCAAACTGATCCCTCGATCATAAAGCAGATCGGCGTTTGTCGAGCGGTACACCATAGCATGCGCGAAGGCGGGCAGCTTGGGCATGGGCACCCAAAAAGGCCTGGCCATGATACCACGCTCGTTTAAAGCGTGCATGACGACGCGCGAGTTATCGCGCAGCAATATCGTATACAACCAATATATGGACATGCAACCAGTTGACTCAGGATGCCTGACCACCGGCAGATTAGCCAAGGCTTCATAATAGCGGCTGGCGATTTTACGCTTGATGCCAACGTAATCCGGCAATGACTCGAGTTGTGCCAACCCCATGGCCGCAGCCACATTGGTGAGGCGATAATTAAATCCGAGCTCATCATGATAAAACTCAAGTGAACCCGTTTTGGCCGTAGTGGTGATATGTCTCGCCCTTGCCGCGAGTTCTTCATCATTGCAAAGCAAAGCTCCCCCGCCTCCAGCAGTTACCACTTTATTACCGTTAAAACTGGTCGTCACGATGCGCTGAATCGAGCCCGAGGGCGCGCCCACACCACGGCCATGCCAGGTCGCGCCAAGACATTCGGCGGCATCTTCGATCACGGGCAAATCGTAGTCTTGTGCAACCGCGATCACGGCATCCACATCGCACATGCCGCCCAGCAAATGGACCGGCAACAATGCCGCAATACGGCGTCCAGTAGCCCGGTTCACCAGTCGACCGTCTTTTCGCATGCATCCAGTGGCCAGAAAATCCGCCACTTGTTGCACATCCCATTGCCAGTCCGCCTCGTTGACATCGGTAAATACCGGCCATGCCCCGCAATAACGTACTGCATTCGCCGGAGCAACGAAGGTCATGGCGGGCATAACCACTTCATCATCCCGGCCAACGCCGGACAAATGAAGCGCAACATGCAATGCCGACGTGCCGCTGGAGACCGCCACGGCATGTTGCGCTTGCGTCACCTCGGCGAGTTTGTGCTCAAAACGGCCAACAAACGGACCCAGATACGACACCCAATTCGTATCCAGACACTCCTTAATATATAGCCACTCACGGCCGGTGAGGCACGGCACGCTGAGCGGAATGACCTTTTGATTAAACGACATAGTCGGCTGGACGGTAATGATGGAGATGTTCCCGCATCCAATTGATTGTGGCGGCAAGCCCCTCTTCCAGATCGACTCTAGGCGACCAGCCAAGCCGCTTTTGCGCTTTCGCGTTACAGGCAAGCAATCGCTCCACCTCGCTACCAACCGGTCGTAACCGCTGTTCGTCGCTTTCGATCCGAATGGGACAATCCGTCAAGCGGGCAATGCAGGCCGCCAAGTCACCGATACTAATTTCCCGGCCACTGCCAAAATTAAACGTTTCGCCCTCAACCCCCTCCGCCGATCCTGCAGCAAGGTAACCTTCCACCGTATTGGCGACAAAATTCATGTCGCGCGTCGGGGATAGTGAACCCAACTTGATAGCGGAAGCACCGGAAAGGCATTGGGATATAATGGTCGGTATGACCGCCCGCATCGACTGCCGTGGCCCAAATGTGTTGAAAGGCCGCACCGTCACCACCGGCGTTTGAAAGGAACAATGGAATGATTCGGCCATCTTGTCCGCCCCAATCTTGCTGGCCGAATAAGGGGATTGCCCTTGTAGCGGATGCTTTTCCGTGATCGGAACCTCCAGCGCGGTCCCGTAAACTTCACTGGTGGAGGTATGCAAAACGCGACGAACTCCCGATGACCGGGCTGCCTGCAGTACATTCATTGTACCCTCGATATTCGCGCGCACATAAGACATGGGAGCCTGATAGGAATAAGGAATGGCAATCAAGGCCGCGAGATGGAAGATGGTGTCCATGCCTGCAGCTGCTTTGCCAACGCTGTCCCGGTCCGTAATATCGCCCGCCACAATCTCGATGTCTTTACGAGAGGGAGAATGATCCAACCACCCGCATTGACCTAGCGCGTTATAGTGTACCAGCGCTTTTACCCGGGCGCCCTTGCTAACCAACCGTTCGGCCAGGTGACTACCGATAAACCCTCCCGCTCCCGTAACCAATACCGGTCGACCGGTCCAAAACGTTGAATTATTCATCAATGAACTCTTCCTGGTTTAAGTTGATCCCGCTGGCCAATATCCAACCACTCCTCCTCGACCTCGTAAGCCCCTACTTTACCGCCTCGATTTAAACAGGAGCTAAACAAATCGGTAATTGGAAAAAAACGGCGGGGTATGCGTCGCAACAACGCAGGATTCACCACATAGATCCCGGCGTTTATCATCTTCTCCAAGACGGGCTTTTCCTCAAGCCGGGTGATAAGTTCCCCTTTCATATCAACACAACCAAAAGGCACTTGATGACCATAACGACGCACCGCCATTGTGGCGTCATAGCCGCCTGCGACGTGAAAACGCAACATGGCGGCAAAATCAACCTGGGTAATTAAATCCCCGTTCAACACCAGCAGCGGTGCCTTGGGTTTAGCCGGTAGCAAGCCTAGAGCCCCTCCGGTGCCTCGGGGGTCCTCCTCGCGCAAATATTCAATGCGGCACCCGTACGCTGTACCATCCTGAAAATGCTTTTCGATCACGTGCCCCAGATAATGCACAGCAAGATAAATCTTTCGAATGCCGCAACCGACGAGATGAAGAACCAGTCGCTCGAGAATCGGTCGCCCCGCCACTTTAATCATGGGCTTGGGAATATGTTCCGTCACCGGTCGCAGGCGCATGCCCTGCCCGCCTGCCATGATCACGGCGCAGTTGGCCAATTCAGCCCTACCCATCACTTCATGCAAGGTGTGCAGGCCTGTCAAACGCCCGGTGTGATCAACGACGGGAATCTGCTCCAGCCTGCGGGCCTGCATGATGTCCAGCACCTCCACCCGGCCGGCGATAGGCGAAACCCGGGCGAATTGATGTTGTGCATAAGGCCGCATGCCGTCTTTTAAAGATGCGCCGGACAGTATGGCCCGCCGGATATCGCCATCGGTGATCGTGCCCACGAGTCGACCGGTTTGATCGACCATCAGCACAATTCCCAAAGCTCCTTCCGACATAACCCGGAGAACGGTCTCCATACTGGCATCAACGCCGACACAGCATCGCCCGACATGATCGGGCAATCGTGGTATTTTTTTCTTCATACGGACGTCTATCCCAGCACGCGTGCCGGCACGCCAACAACGCGCGAACCGCAGGGCACATCGCTAATAACCACGGCTCCGGCCCCGATTAAAGCGCCGTCTCCGACCCGGACACCTTGAATAATCGTCGCTCCGGCGCCCACGAATGCCGCGCGTCCGATGGAAACTCCACCAGCGACGCAAGCGCCGCAGGCCACATGAACAAAGTCGCCAAGGTTTGCATCGTGTTCGACAATCGCGCCCGAGTTGATAATACAACCGGCGCCCAAAGAAGCACCGGCATTGACCACAGCACCAGCCAGCACCTGCGCTCCGGAACCCATAATGGCGCGCGCGGAAACGATCGCTTTTGGATGCATGACATCAAATGGTTGTAGACCGGCGTGCATCGCCCGATTGAATAGTCCGGCACGCATCTCGCCTGGACCAACGCCCGCTAACCCGATCACAAAGTGGGTGATACCTCGTTCAGGCAACGTGGACAACAGATCATCATTACCCAAAACCGGCAGTCCTAGCTCTCGTGCGCTGCCCTGTTCCCGATCGGGAACCAGTAGTCCAACTATGTGAATACGCTCACCCCACCCAAGCGCATCCAGCACAACTTTTGCATGACCGCCTCCGCCCAGTATAACGCATAATTTCATTAATTATGTCGAGATAGCATTAGATGAAGTGCCAGCGCTTATTTATCAACTTCTTTCTTGGTATATCTTCCGCCAAGACATCGACAATACGAGTAGCAGCATCTCCGTCTCCATAAACATTCTTGATGCCTTGGATTGATGACCGGAAACCCGGATCAAGCGCTTTTTTCAGGGCCTCCAGAATAGATTTTGCATCGCATGAGCAATCGATTACGTTTGCATTCCGCTCACGTCCCTTCTGGCGGTTCCCGACATTCACAACAGGCAACTTCAACGATGCAGACTCTATAATTCCGCTTGATGAATTGCCAACCATCACGCTAGCGATGCTCATCATACTAAAGTAAGCTTTTGATCCTAAGTTTTCGATCAACACCGCTTGATGCGGTTTGAGCTCAATAAAAGAGCGTATGGACTCGAGGATTACAAGGCCACCCATATCAGCATTAGGAAGCGTAAATACGATGGGCCCGTCAATCTGCGCCAACGCAGCCATAAGTTGCCTGATCTGCTCCAAAGCCGGCATATCATCCAGCGTTGCAGGATGATAGGTCACCAAAACAGGATCTTGCGTTAAATCAAGACCACACCATTCGGCCAGTTGCTCTCTTGACAACATGGCCGAGGATCTTAAGTGATCCAGACCCGGTGCCCCGCTCACACTGACTCGCCATGGCTCCTCACCCATCTGAATGATTCGATTCGCGTATACCCGGGTGCTTGCAAAGTGAAGATGCGCCATCTTGGTTATAGCATGACGGAATAGTTCATCCATGGCTCCCTCGGTTACCTCGCCTCCATGAACATGAGCTACAGGCAGTTGAAATGGCGCTGCAGCAATCACCGCCGGGATCATGTCAAAACGGTCCCCCAAAACACATAAAATATCCGGGAGGCCGGACTCGAACACTTTGGCAAACCCTTCAACACCATGGCCGATGGAGCGCGTGACACCACCAGGATCATTGGTCTTCATCAACATGGGAACTCGTGCACGAATAGGATAACCATCCTTCTCGACCATATTTACCGTCATACCATATCGCGCTTCGAGATGCATACCGGCCACATACAACCAGAAATCTATACCGGGCTGTTGAGCCAAACGCTTCAATACCGGCTGCCAAATGCCATAATCAGACCGGGCAACCGTTACTAAACCTACCGATCTCATTGAATGCTCTCGGGTCGAATCAATTCACCGGCCTTGACCGGCTCGATAAACCGCCTCCCAATCAAGGTGGCCAACTTGTTTGGTGACAGCCCTGATCCAGGTCGACGACAGATAAAATGATGTGCAGCGACGACTTCTCCAGGACTGATATCAATCGCGGCAAACAAGCTTTTACGCGCCACGAATCTCGTATTTTCTTCAGCCATAACGGGCATCTTCAGGCCGCTTCCCATCGCTGCTTCTATGTTACGCAATCGCCTTATCATGAGCGCGAAATCTGCTGGATTCATCGAGGCCGCATGATCCGGCCCGGGAAGCGTGGTGTCCAGCGTGAGGTGCTTTTCCAGAATACGAGCGCCTAATGCCACCGCAGCAAGGGCAACCTCATCTCCCAGCGTGTGGTCTGAATAGCCGGTCAAACAGCCGGTCTCGGCGGCCATCGTATTCATGGCCCGCAGATTCACATCACGGACATCGGCAGGATAATTACTCACGCACTGCAAAATCGCGACCGGCGGATTGCTGGCGTCACGCATGATGTTTACCGCATCCTGCACCTCCTCCATTGTTGCCATACCTGTAGACAGTATGACCGGCAGACCACTAGCAGCCAGATGATCGAGTAACGGATGATTTGTCAAGTCGCCGGAGGACACTTTAAAAGCGCTGACATTTAATTGTAATAATAAATCGGCGCTTTTTTGATCAAACGGTGTCGACAAAAATAAAATGCCGCGCTCCTGGCAATAACCAATCAGTTTTTGATGGGCTGGTTCATCCAATTCGAGTTTGCGTAACATTTCATATTGAGCTTCTGACTTACCGGTATTTCGCTGCTGATATTCGGCCATGGGCGCGTCCCGCGTCACCAAATCCATAGCCCGAAAAGTCTGGAATTTCACCGCATCTGCGCCAGCTTCAACAGCAGCATCAATCAATTGCCTGCCCATGTCCAAACTTCCATTGTGATTCACGCCAGCTTCGGCGATGACGAAACAAGGTTGGCTCGAACCAATTAACCGGCCTGCTATATTGATGGGGTCTACCAAGTTGTCCATCCTCCATCTACCACGATATTCTGTCCGGTTACATAGGCGGAAAGATCGCTGGCCAGAAACACGGTGGCCCCCTTGGCATCCTCCTCGGTGCCCATGCGCTTCATTGGCGTGCGGTCGATGTAGCGGTTCTGAAATGCCTCCGGCTGACCGCGTTCAATGCCACCAAAACTAATCATGTTCACCCGTATCGACGGCGCCAGCGCGGTAGCCATCCAGCGGGATAGCTGGAGCAAGCCGCCCTTGCTCGCGGCATAGGCGGCCGGATTACCCATGGGTGTGCCTTCGTAAAGCCGCAAATCCGGACCAAGCATGCCGTAGATCGAACCGACAAGAATGATGGAGCCCTTTCCATCCGCGCGCAGGGCGGGCGCACAGACCTGGGAGAGGATAAAGGCGGCATTCAAGTTCACTTCCAGCGCTTTCCGCCAGGTTTCCATCGACTGCTCTTCAAATGGGGTCACCCAGCCTTTCAGCGGAGAGGTGCCACCTAGCGCCGCACAATGAATCAAGATGTCCATGCGTCCGTGATTGGCCACCACCTGCGCAGCGACCCGGCGGACATCCTCCTCTCGCTCCAGATCAACAGTCCATGCGCTTGTGTTTACGCCATGCTGTGCCTTCAAGTCATCGGCTACCTTGCCGGCCCGATCCGCCGACATGTCCAACAAGGCCACGCACGCTCCCTGCTCCGCCAAGGCGTTGGCCATGACCGAGCCAATGTGTCCTCCACCGCCCGTGATCATCGCCACCCGGCCATGCAGATTAGACAAGTCCGCAACACTTCTCATGATGGCGCCACCGTGTGGCGTTTGCTCAACAAGAACTCAGCGATTTCCAAATCGTACATCGAATCGATATCCAACGCCCGTTCCTGGGGCACCAATACGGCTTTGACCCTGCCCGCAAAAAGGGAAGACGAAGCCAAGACATAATCCGCCCTCGCCGCATAAGCCACTGTAGTGATGTCGTACATCACCGGTGCCGCCTGGCGGGTAAAGACCGGACCACCGGCCAGAGCCACCCGCGCATATCCCTCCTCGTCCATGGTGACCATGTTAAAATACGGACTGCGGGCCGCCGGGGTGACCGTGATTACCGCATCCGCATCGCTGTCAAGCAACGCATCGAGGCAGGCGTTTACATCGACCGGACTTCGCATCGGTGAGGTGGTGGGCAGGCTAACCATCACATCGGCACGGCGATTTCCCGGCTCCTGATGGATCCAATTTAGTAGATGCTGCCAAGACAGCCACTCCGCCGCTGTATCGGTAGCCAATTCCGCTGGACGCATAAACGGAATTTCCGCCCCAGCCTGACGACCTGCTTCGGCGATCTCCACATCATCTGTCGAGACCAGAATCCGGTCGATGCGAGATACCGCTTTCGCGGTTTCAATGGCATAAGCGATCAGCGGCTTGCCCGCTACCCGCCGCACATTCTTGCGTGGCACCCCCTTTGATCCACCCCGGGCAAAAACAGCCGCAATAATGTTGGGTCTCATAATGCAACCCTCTTGCCGGTAGAGGATGAGAGCCTGGTCGCATCGATCACTTGCAAAACGCGCAGCGCATCTTCACCGCTGGCTTGAGGTGTAGCGCGTCCTTGGCAACATGCAAAAAAATGACGCAATTCCTTGCGATACATGTCATTACGCGGTTCGACACCGGCCGGATGCAGAACCTCGGCGTCCATCCGTCCGGGGAGATGGAGTAGCACTTCTCCAGTTATTCCGTTCCAAGTCAGCGTACCCTCGGAACCGATGATTTTACAGAAGCGGGAAGGTTTTCGCTGAATCATATCAATGTGGATATGTCCGGTTGCGCCCGGGGAAAAAGAGCAGAGAAGGTCTGCGGAGTCTTCAACATCCATAGCCAAATTACTCAATTTATCCACGCGGGCTGTCACCGCGTTGAATTCACCGGCCAGCCAACGGACATAATCAATCTCATGGCTCAATTCCAGCAACACGCCACCACCCAGCTCCTTGCGGGCGCTGACCGTATCTTGGTAAGGCGCGGATGGCCGCCAGTCTGGCAGATATTGCCCGGCCTCGGCCCGAATGTGGAGCATCTTTCCGATTGATCCCCCATCCAAGGCGTCTTTTAAAATCTGCATCGAAACAGAAAAACGGAAGTTATACGCCACCATAACGATGTTTTTTTGCTGGCGTGCCGTAGAAACCAGCTCGCTTACCCGCTCTGCAGAGTGTGAAACAGGCTTTTCAATAAGCAGGTGAATCGATTGATTTGCGAGCGGCAAGGCAACCGCCAGATGCTTCGTGGAAGGATTACAGATAATCGCTACCGATGGTTGCCATTCAATAGCCTCGTGAAGGCTCACAAAAACTCGTTCCACCAAACCTTTCAATTCGGCCGGAAAATCATGCGAGGAATGTCTAAGCAAACCTATAGATGCGTGCGGAAAAAGCTCATGCAGGTTGCCGATGTGCCTCCTGGCAATGCTTCCGGAACCGACGACCAGAATTCTTGTGCTGTTTGCCAACAAAGTGATTAATCTCGCTTGTTTTGATGCACCGCGAAAGGACTTTTGGTGTGAAAGTAGGCTGGGACTTTTTCCTTGAAGATGAGGTTGGGCGACCGACCAAATACGATCGTGTTATCCGGCACATCGCAATCCATCACGATGGAACCAGCCGACAAGAATACATTATTTCCGATGCGGCATTTTCCGATGATCATGGCTTGGGCGTGAAGCCAGACGTATTCACCTAATTCGGGATAAGCGCTGCGATTTCCGCCGATCGTGCATCCCTGTTGGATTACCAGGTAATTTGAATAACGAGCTCGACCTAATACGGTTCCGACGGGATGTTCGACCATGAACACATCTGGAAAGTTTACCTCGAAGTAAAAATCAACGGCATGCAACGCTTTATTCAGCAAATAAATCTTGGTAGCCAATGACTTTGCGGATGATTCAAGGCCTGCTTGCTGACTGAGATAGGAAAGAAAAAGACAATAATGTCCCGAGTGGTATGGATCAAAGTATGGAATCCCGTTTTCATCTCGGTAATACTTATGAGCAATAGCGCCCAAACAGTTCATGACGCGCTTCATGGCCTGCGGCATGATTGCGTCGAGCAGGTCCTGCTCATGCTCCTCCAGTTCGTAAAGCTGCTCAAGTTGACGCAACACAAGACTAGCGGGATGAATAGCCATCGCAATCCGCTGTTTTCTAGCGAGGGGTCACCGTGATGTAGCGACCAATTATTTGATTGTAGTGGTCAGTACTTTCGCCCGGGCCAATAATGATGTCGGACAAAAGGTTGCCGGTTTTTTTCAGCAAACTATCTTCATCCTCTTTCCAGCGCCAATCCAAGGGCGCGTTGATCGAATCGTAAACGACCAGCAGCTTTCCGGGCTCCACTTCGACCATGTCGAGATAGCCGGATGTCATATACATGTAGGAATTCGAGAGCTCAATGGTACCTCCCCAACTCTCACCACCGTCCACGCTGAAATAAATGCGATTACCCGGTCGGCCTGCGCCCAGCACCAACACACCATTGGACATCTTCAGCAAACGTGGCATAACCCCCTGAATACTCATGCGCTTACGCTTCCAGGTTTTTCCCGCGTCCGTGCTACGGGCAATCAGCATATCCTCAGCTTCGGCATTAACACTGATGCCCGCCGTACCCGCCCGGCCTCCAGTGCGCATGATGACAATAAATTCCGTATCGGATAAAGCCAACATGGCCGGCTCACCCGGGCCGTGAGGCATGGGTCCGAAATTCGAATGCTTCGGTTCCGCAACGATCGAAACCGGCAGAAGCGTGCGACCTCGATCATCCGACCGGTACAACACTGTGATCAACTTTACCTTGGCGTGATCCAACAAGCCTACCACGGTATACATTTGATCATTAGATGTAACCACCGCTGGAGATGCAAAACATATGTAGCGCACCGGAAACTTGATTTCTTCCGGAATTGGAACTGTGATCGTCTCAGGATCCTGCCAAGTCAATCCATCGTCCTCACTCCTAATCGATACCAGATAATGATGCGGCATACTGGTACTGTATTCATACATCACCCTTTCACTATTGGAAAACCGGGCAGGAGAAAAGTAAAGGCCATAAAAGCCCTTGACCGGTTTTTCTCCCATCTCGACCACCCATGGCTTTCGCTTGATTTCCCGGTTAGTCACCAAATTCAGAGGGTTGCCGAATTGCCATGTTTTGCCCCGGTCATCCGAATAAGCCGGCCAAGGTATTACCGCAGGTATCATAATAGATTCACCGCCGGCCTGATAACTTAAGACCAAACGATTGGTATTGAGTTGAACGAGTGTCTTGATATGAGAGTTGGCCCCCATATTCAAAACATTATTTTGCTTGTAAATCAAAAAAGGGTCGCCCTTATCGATATCCAGCTTAGTCATTATATAACCTGGAATAGTCGCGCAAGCGGTAATGAGCATCAAGGCTATACCCATGACAATAATCAACATCCGTGAGAAACAAACAATTCGTAAACTGGCAATCTGCTTTATCATCCCTGCATGCTCCTTATTTAGCTGTGCGATATGGAGAAGTTTTCAAGGCTGGCGTATTTTTCATCGACCGACCAGGCGTAAGGCAAACCAAGAACTGGATTCATCGTGGGCGAGCTTAATCGTTGCTCGGACTTTTGATGGCAAAGTACACCATAGGGCTGTATTTCAAATGTCCTCGACGCAAACGAGTCGCACAGGATTACATGTCCAGACCAGTCCCGCAAGCCGGCGGATATTTGATAGCTGTGCAATTGACCCAGCGGCAGTTGATCCCATTGTACCATGACCCTGTTCAAGCCGCGCTTGAGTTTCATCATGTGCCCGTCATCGAACATATTGGCCCCGATGAGTGTGCCCTCGCCGCTAACCGGAGAAATCGCCACCCACATCCGGCCGCAGTCGATATCCTGATGCGCCTCAATTTCAAACGACAAGGTATAGGCTTTACCATAACGCAACTTCGCTACCGGCGATCCGCCAGCATCCAACCACTGGCAACCAAGAATAGCGGCAGGCATGGTTTTGGACGAAGCCGCCGACTTCAAATCCTTGGCGGCGCCCTGCATCATCATGAATTTCTGGTAGTCGCGGGTGACCTCATGTGTTTCACCCTGCTGAAGAATCGTACCTTTGTCCAGCCAGATGGCCCGCTTGCACATCATTTGAATGATGAGCATGTTATGGGATACTACGACGATGGTTTTACCGGATTGGGCAAGATCGCGGGTGTACTTGGCGCACTTCATCTGAAACGCGGCATCGCCCACCGCTAATACCTCGTCGATCAGGAGAATATCCGGGTTGAGATGAATGGCGATACTGAAGGCCAGCCGCACCTTCATACCGGAACTGTAATTGCGGATCGGGGAATCGATAAAGGCGCCAATGCCGGCGAAGTCCAGGATGCTGTCGTACATGGCATCGACTTCCTTTTCCTTCAACCCCAAAATGGCGGCATTGATGTAGAGGTTTTCCCGCCCGGTCAATGCCGGGTGAAAACCCGCTCCCAGGGCAATCAAGGCCTGCAAACGACCTCGAAACTGGACCATGCCCCGGCTCGGGGCATAGATGCCGCTGATGATGGAAAACAAGGTGCTTTTTCCCGCCCCGTTAGCCCCCAGCAAGGCGATGGTTTCACCCGGCTCCACCGAAAATGAGACATTGCGCAAGGCCCAAAATTCGGAAGGCCGGAGTTCCCGGTCGCTAACCGGCGGCTGATCCGGAATCGCATGGGATGCCCCGGCCACACTCGTTCCGGGGCCGTGACCGGACAGCAGCGTATCCGATGGATACACTTCGTTCAAACGCCGCCAAAAACCGCTTGATTGCCATCGCTTGGGCAGCAGGGCCATTGTCGAGATGTCACGCAAGCCGTAAATCATGCCCCGCTTCATCGAGCGGGCAAATTTTTTCGACACATTATCAACAAGGATGGCGGGTTCGCTCATGGTAGCTAAAGTTCAATAAATTAAAACGTCTGCAGCATGCCGGCACAAGGTATGTCATGCATTTACGCGTTCGGCAAGCAAGGGTTCCGTAGCGTGGAAGAAGCGCCAACCCGAAAAAAACAACAAGATAGAGAGAAGAATGGTCACCTGCAGACCCGCGGTCAGGGCAAACTCGCCAGTCTGAAACAGGTCCCGTAGCGCATTCAAATAGTGGGCTATGGGATTGATTTGGTGAATCCAGTGCAGGCCTATTTGCCAGGTGGTTGAGTCAGGCCCCAGGACAGGTGTCGGGTACACGGTAGGCACGAGAAATAGACCAAATTGAAAGGCAAATTCAATCATACGGGTGACGTCATTCATCATGGTATTCAAGGGCGCCAAATAAAGGCCGATCCCCACCCCCAGCATGAGCATGGGAACCAACAAAACCACGGAAAACAGAGCTGCACCATGAGGGGTATAGGCCAAGAGCACGAAGGTCAGCAAAATCACCACCATGCGAATAGCCAGATTCACAATTGAATTCCCCACCGCGCTCAACACCAGCACTTCGCGCGGGAAGTAAATTTTGCTCACCAGAGCTCCGGCGCTGGAGATGCTGTTCGTGGCCATGCTCACCACTTGCGCGAAAAATTGCCAGAAGGTGGTGCCAAGCAGGGCAAATATCGCATAGGGCATGCCATCAGCGGGCATTTCGATATTCACGATCCTGGCTCGCTGCAACATGGTAAAGATGAATGTGGTGGCCAGCGGCGGAAGGACAATCCAAACATAACCCAGAAAAGACTGACGAAATTGACTGGCTACATTTCTGACCACCAGGCGGCGGATCAGCTCGCGGCTATCCCATAATTCCCCAAACATCACCTTCCATGCCGAGAGCCTGATCCGGTCCAAGTTGGAAGATTCGTACGTAGTGGTTTTCATGGATGGGGGGGGTAATGGGGGGGGGATGATGGCGTAAATTGGGGTAGTCTACATGTTGTGAGGCGTTAATGGTTACGATCAAATCACAGAACGCCGCCAACCGGATAAAACATGAATACCTGTCTTCTGACCTCTGTCTTCTGACTTCTGGCCTCTGACTATATGCTCTCGGTGGCCCGGTTCCAACTCTGATTCTGGTAGTTGAGCCAAAGTGCGGAAGCACAGGCGGCGAAAAACATATAGAGGGGATTCCAGCCTACGGGGGAGAAGGAACCGCCGACCAGAAATACCACCCCCTGCATCTTGAGGGTCCAGCCCAGATCGGACATGGCGGGGAATGACACCTTGGTTTCCTGTTGGACCCTGTTACCGAAGCGAAAGATGAAGGTCATGAAGGCGAAATACAGCGCCATGCCGATGATTCCCATGCGAACGCCGATGTAGAGCCACTCGTTGTGGACCTGACCGGTGGCGTATTGATACCGTTCTCCGATATAGCCCTGATCCGGCATCAGGCCCAATCCCAACACGGGATGATCCTTAATCAAGGCCCAAGAGTGCTTGTTTTTCATCTTCCGTTCCCAGGCGCTTTGTTCGTCCTGGGTCATCTCGGTCGGGTCTTTTTCCTCGTAGCCGCCCGCCAAAAACTCACTGACCGAATCGCCAATCGTTTTGAATCGCTCCATATTTTTCGGGCTGACCGTACCGAGAATAACGAAGATCGCCAGTCCGCCCGCGATCATCGAGGCCTTGTATTGCGCGAAATAGCGCGGCACCAATACCATTCCCAGCACAATAAGGATGAGCATACCGGTGCGGCTGCCGGTATTCAATATGATGTAGACCGAGGCCAAGGCACAGAAAAGGAAGCCCAGACGGATGTATTTATGGGTCGATTTCTGGTAGAAGTATAAATAAAGCGGAATCATCAGACACATCATATACGCATAGCCGTTGGGGTTTTCCACCAGCGACACCGCCGGACCCATAATGCGATCACCGGAAAACGTGGCCCCGGCGCCAGAAAGACGAAGTCCGCCTTTTATCCACCACAAGGTGGACAACAATACGGTAGCTTGAATCGCCCAGACCCGCTCCACCGTAGTCGCCATGGCCTCGATCATGATCAGGGCGATACAGTTCTTGACGATGATGTCTATTTCCGAATTCCAGGCGCCATTGTAGGTGCCCATGTAATTGGCGATGAACGAGAAGGCCAGCAGAATCAGCGCGGTAATGGTGGCCGGCCCGAAACGGATCAGCGGTTTACCCTCCTGCGAGGCCGAAATCATATGCAACACCGCAGCGATGATCATGCACACCAAGGCAATACGCCATGGCCACAATACCGGAAACCGGTTCTGCGGCTGTACCAGCATCACGGCGATGTAGAAGAGGACGAATCTGAAGGCCCAGAGAGACATGGGGATTTTGGATTTGCGATTTTGGATCTAGAGCGCGCCGATCGTGATTAATTGAGTTATTTCCGTGAAGCGAGCCCTGTAGCTGCCGCGGTTAGGCGGTGGAACAGCTATGCCGGTGATTTTGATTTTTTACGGGGCGGAAAAGCTGAACATCGCACTTTTCGCTTTCCGACTCATCCCAAACTACCCCAATCAACCAATCAACTAATCAACTAATCCTCCAATCCCGAAGCCTGAGCATCAACAAGACTTGAGCCTGATTGAGCAACTTTCTACGCTCCGGACATGAACATGCTCGCTCTTGTTGATTTTCCCCCACTAATTCCGTTTGTTGCCGGTAAATGGTTGTCGCGGCCGCTTTCGCCCACCTTCACCGCAGCCTTGGCCCAGGCCCAGCAATGGTTTTTGCTGAGCGTGCTCTTTGGCTTGGCCATGTTTTGGATGTTGCGGTCGAAAAACATGGTGCCGCGAGAACCGTCCCGGTGGCTAAGGGTATTACCGCCTCTCGCGGCTTTCATGCTCAGCGCGTGGGTACAGTGGGGATTTTTTGACAATATTCCGCATATTACCGATGCCACCAGTCATGTCTTTCAGGCGAAAATCCTAGCTAGCGGACGGCTGACCGCGGAAAACCCGCCCTGCCCCGATGCGTTTTTCCAGCACAACGTGGTCATTGGCCGAAGCGGGCTTTGGCATACCAAATATTTTCCGGGCCAAGCGCTCTGGCTGACTCCTGGCGTTGCGTTAGGCGCGGCGTGGCTGATGATGCCGCTGGGCTGGGGTTTGGCGACCTGGGCTTTTGGATCATTGGCTCGCCGGTTTTGTGGCGAATCAACCGGTTGGCTGGCCGCCATGCTATTTGCAACCTCGCCGCTGGGGTTACTGGCCAGCGCATCCTTCATGTCCCACAGCACGTTTCTGATGTTCGCTTTGGTCGGATTTGCCTCATGGACAAAGGCATTAGATGCGCGGGAAAAAGGCCGCGGTAGCACTGTGCTTTTGCTGGGTTCCGGTATTAGTTTGGGCTTCGCGGCGATTACCCGGCCGCAGGATGTGTTACCGGCGGCGGTCGCGGTGCTTGCCACCTTTTTGCAGGCAGCGACGGCGACGCGCGGGCGTATGCTTCGATCGTTGCCGATGTTACTCATGGGCACGTTATTGCCATTACTGGTGCTACTGGTCTGGAACAAGACGTTGTATGGCGGGTGGTTGTCCAGCGGCTATCATTTTGGTCAGTCGCCATCGTTAACCCCGATTATTCAAGACAGTTTCGGTTTCAGCGCCACGCATACCCCGGGCAGGGCGGCCTGGTTTACCGGATTGACCCTGTACCGGTTCGATAGCGCCCTGACCGGTTGGC
The DNA here is from genome assembly GCA_964470065.1 of uncultured Verrucomicrobiota bacterium. Taxonomy (GTDB): domain Bacteria; phylum Verrucomicrobiota; class Kiritimatiellia; order CAIVKH01; family CAIVKH01; genus CALMUP01. The sequence goes on from CAYYAR010000026.1 coordinate 18,726, forward strand.
CGACTGTTTTGCCGTTTATGTTGCTGGGACTGGTTGATCCCAAGAAGTGGCGCATTGCGATAATTAGTCTGGCGGTGATTGTCACGACAGTGGGCATGTACTTCTTTTTTCCGTATCTGGGCTTTGAGCTGGAGGCTCGTTATTGGACCCCGGCGCTTCCGGCGGCTATCTTACTGGTCGCGCAAGGCCTGTATGTAGTTGCGGCGCCAGGAAATCCAGTCCGGGATGCGCGTCGTAGGGCTTTACTTGCAGGCTTGGGCTTTTATACGGTGATGTATTATTGGCCGCATTACATCTCGCCAAAGTATGGACATAACTACGAACAAGTTTCCGCCGAACTGCACGACTCAGTTGAGGCGTATGCCAAAAAATTCCCGGGCGAGCGATTGCTCGTGTTGATTGAAAGCGATGTATTGAATGATTTCAACTACAGCTCCGGGTTTATCTACAACGACCCGGACTTAACCAACGAGGTGATTTACGCCCGCTATCGCGCGGATATTCTGGATTGTCTGCGCATCTCATTTCCGGAACGACGACTGGTGAATCGTGGTTTGGACGGCAGTGTACGCAAGTTGTGAAGCTGAATTTTTGATGAAAAGGCATTAGTTATATCTTCTGCCGAAGAAACTATGTCCGACAACGCGCCATGCCGGCATCCCGGGCTATTCGCCAGCGGACCGCAGAAACAAATAATCGACTGAACTGTCGCCTTTTTCCCGCGCCACCAGCTTCCCGTTTTTGATCAGGTGCGGGACGTAGCCGTATTGGTTGAGCGCAGCAAACAGGCGCGAGGCGGCCGAGGATGAATCGTCGGGGTTTCCAGCAACTTCAATCAGCAGCGGTGGTTGATGGCGCGACAGGAAGCCGGCAGCACCGCGGATCACGGACAGTTCATGGCCTTCAACATCGATCTTGATGAGGGAGATGGAGTCAGGAGTTTGATTTGTAGGGCGGGAATGGTCTTCAGACCTTCCCGCCGTTTCCGTGAGCTGATCCAGCGTCATCGCCGGCACGGTGAACTTTTGTCCGCCTATAGTCGACTGCTCGACAATCTTGGACTCATAATAATTTGCGCCCCCACCCGCATAATCAGGGACGGACATCGTGACCTCGCCAGCTTTTTCTGAAATGCATGATTGGATCGTGACTACACGTTCCGGGTAGAGCTTTTTCATGGATGCCGACAGGGCATCAAACGTACGCGGTATAGGCTCCACCGCCACCACCCGCCCTTGCGGTCCCACCCACCTGGCAAACAACCCGGCGAGATAGCCAACATTCGCGCCGATATCAATGACAGTGGATCCTGGGGCAACCAGCGGCTTGATAAACGGGGACCACTCCCAGTCGGACTCCCTGTATTTCTGCACCACGCCCAGGTAGTACCGACGGCGGATCAGCCGCTGAAGCGGGTCCGGGAGGTGATGCTGGAGGGACGATAGTTTTTGACGAAACGACACGGGGATTGAGCTGGGAACAGTCGATAGAAATTGATTTTTTTGAACAGAAGGGAACGAAGGAAGCAAAGAAAGGGAAAGATGCGAGGAAGAATTGTGACGTGGATTAATTAACCACTACTCATCTTTTTGAGGATTCTGCTCTATTTTGGGCCGCGAGGCCTTTGAATTCATGAACAAAGCGGGCCATCGAGGCCAAGGCATCCAACTTTTGCGAAGGCGTCAGCTTCTTGAAATCCGTGTGCCCGTCAAAATCAGCGAGGGTGCACCGAGAGATGATTTTCAGGTAGTCCGATGAACTTTCTGAGGGTTCGCTCATTCGCGGGTTTCATCCAAAACACAATACATAAGCTGATTTTGAATATTTTCGGCGCACACAGAAGCGCTCCATCCATCGTGGAGGGTTCGGTTCCATCCGCACTTCTTTAAGTCTTTGATGAGTCCTTGATCCTGAATCGCCGGGCAATCTTTTCCGCCTCCTCGAGCCAAATCACCTTCTCACGGAAGGAGAGTGAACGGAAAAGTTCATTAACACTGCGCCTTGCGCCTTCCGCGGTGCAGTTTTTCCATGGATCTTTGACCGCTGATTTATCCGTTGGCTTTTGATCAAAACGCATCATCCGTGGATTGACTCCAACTCGGCTATGTCCGCCAGATCTTGAGGCCGGCCAGCTTCTCTTTTCATCTTCAGAAGGGTTTCCTTGGTGACAACCGGCACCTTTAAACCTGGCGTCCATTCAATCCGGGAGGCCGATGCCCACTCCGCATCCATATCAAACGGCTCGTAGACAAAAATATCGATGGGTGTCCAACGGTGCTCATCGCTCCACAATTTTAGAACCAGCATGCCTTTTTCCCGTCGCCACTTTTCCCGCAACTCTTTATCAGCGAATTGTTCAGGCGTCACGGGCAGGCTCATCTTATAGCCAATTTTTTCGAGCGATTTCAGGCCACGAATAATATTTTCGGGCTCCAACCCTATTACTAGATCCACATCTCCCGTTGTCCGGGCGTAACCATGAGCAACCACGGCCAAACCACCGACAACAACATACTTCACTTCAGCATCATGAAGAGACTGAAAAATTGCTTCTAGGGCTTTAGACTGCATGATTTGATTGCGTTATTGCTGACTTTTTTGGCGCGCGTGAAAGCGCGCCCTCCAGCTTGGAGGATTCGGCTCCACCCTAATCTTTGGGCTGCGTTTTTACTTCTGACTTCTGCTTTCTCACTTCTGCCTTCTCTAGACTTCGTCCCGGTCGCGTCCCGAAGGGCAACCAGGCAGATCCAGATTTTTCAGATGCTTCCATGGGGAAGACTGCTGAGACAAGGCACTTACAACATCTTGCGAATGAGCGGATTCGACAACAGATCGCTGATTTTCTGGCGTCGCTCGTCCACTTCGGCGAGGCTGGCCAGCAACTCGACCGCCTCGGGCTGGTGATCCCCGCCATCGGCGATCAGTTGCCGGCATTGTTCGATCTGACGGGCGGCCGAGTTCAGTTTTTTCTCGATTGCCGGAAGCAGACCTTGATGGAGAAGACTACGAAAGTCACGTACGGCCTCGTAGAAGTCGCGCCTATCTCCTTTCATAGTAATCCGGCGGATGGCGCCAAAGGTGTTTAACTGACGACACGCGATGCTGACACTGGCTTTGCTGACCGAGAGTTCATGGACGATTTCATCCAACGATAACGAGGCTTTCTTGAGATAGAGCAAGGTGTAAATCTGCCCTAAAAGACGGGACACACCGAAGGTTTCGGCGGTGCGACCACCGGCTTCAATCATCTGCCACAAGGCATCTTTTACGGCCCGGTTGACGGTTTCTGTTTGCATCGTTTAGAACAAAGTAAACAAAAAGACGCTCGCTGTATAGTGAGATAAATCAATCATATTGGCCGGGTTGCAAATAAATGGTTAATTCGTTTACTACAAGCGACTTACGCTACAACTTGATCATTCCATGGTGCGCCGGATACCGGTTTGCCAATCCACATTGGCGGTCCAGCCAAGCAGATCCCGGGCGCGGGCGCAATTGGCGATCTGCTGGTCCGGTTCGCCGGGCCGGCGGGGCTTAGCCCCCAACGTGAAAAGTTCCCCGGCGTTAAAATGCGCGGCGATGGTCAATAATATGTCGGCGACCCGGACGCCTTCTCCGCGCCCCAGATTGAACTCGTGGAATCCCGGCAACTCTGCATCCACCGCCCGGTTGATGGCTTCGACGACATCATCGATGTGGACGAAATCGCGTTGCTGTTGACCATCGGTGAAGCCGGCTGGTTGCTTCTGCCGGGCCGATTCGATCGCCGAGGGAATCAGCATGTCGCCTTTTTGTCCGGCTCCGTACATGACGAATGGGCGCAGGATGATGGCAGGAATCCGCGTTTTCATGCTCCAGGACTCGATCACATTACGGGACGAACGCTTGGCCCATCCATAAGGCGAGAGCGGCAAGCCGGGCTGGTCCGCCTCGGCAATCAATCCATTGCGTTGACCGAATTCCTCGGCGGATCCCATAAAAACTATTTTCTGCAAGCCGCGCGATCCCCAGTAATCGAGCAACGAGGCGAGGATGCGAATTTGCCCGGCTTGAATGGCATATCCCTCGTAGCGCCGCATATCCCAGGCGAGATGAATCAAGGTAAAAGGCGCAGCCGCGAACGCGGGGGGAATAAGAGTGAGAGGATCTTCCAGATCGGCGTGATGACAGGTTACATTCGGCGGTGGAATTTCACGATGATAAACGCGATCGACGCCAACGACGGTGCGGCCAGCCGCGGCCAACCGGGCAACCACGGCACGACCAAGAAATCCTTCGGAACCAGTTACTACGAAATTCATTTAATCAATAGACCAAACGACTACCGGCGACACCAAACACAACGCTTATGTCGCATGGATGGTGACTCGATGTTTATGATCGAACTTTTTCGAGTGTTTTGCCGATCAACAATCCTACCATCGCACCCACGGCGCATGGCCCGCATCGTATACCTTTTCGAGGTTTTCGCGGTCGCGGATCGTGTCCATGCATTGCCAGAAGCCATCGTGCTTGAACGCGCTCAACTGATTATCGCGGGCCAGCGAGGTTAGTGGCTTTGATTCCAGGCTGTAATTCTCGTTGTCAGGCAGACGGTCGAGAAACTCTTTCTTGAAGATAAAATAGCCGCCGTTGATAAAGTCATGGTGCAACGGTTCTTTTTCCTGGAATGACTTTACCTCGTTGGCGCTGTTGACCTCAATCATGCCGAAGCGAGACGGCGGATGCACCGCGGTGACGGTGCCCAGCCGGTTGTGCTTGAGATGAAATTCCAGTTCCGCGCCGAGATCGACATCGCACACGCCATCGCCGTAGGTCAGACAAAAATGCGGGGCGTCAATATACGACTCGACCATCTTCAAGCGGGTGCCCGTGAGGGAATTCTCCCCGGTCTCGACGAGGGAGATGTCCCAATCGGGTGTTTTATCGGCTTCGTAGGCAAACTCGCCGGACTTGCTATGGATCTTCACGCTGGAGGTGTGGCGCAGCATGTTCATGAAGTAGTCCTTGATGACAAATCCCTTGTAGCCAAGGCAAACGATGAACTTGCGGAAGCCGAAATGACTGTAGGTCATCATGATGTGCCACAGGATGGGCTTGCCCCCAACCGTGACCATGGGCTTGGGGATGACCTGCGTCTCTTCCATCAACCGCGTGCCGCGGCCTCCGGCAAGAAGCACTACGGGAATGTCTTTGGGATGTATTTTGCTCATGGGATTAACCTCTTTTTTGAACTACGAAATGCGCGAAATATACGAAAAAAGACGATGATAATTATGAAGGAGTAATTGATTGTGGTTTTAAGTGATCAGGGAGATTTACAAATCGTTCGATTTCAATTTTTGGGTAATGGCCAAAGTTCACGAGTATGCCAAGCTGAAGGCCGGTGGCTTTCACGTAATTGATAATCTGGGCGCGGTGCTCGTCCAACAATTTGGTAACGGCTTTGATTTCGAGGATGATTTTCCCAAAACACGTGAAATCCGGCTCGTAACTCTTTTTTAACGCAGTGCCTTTGTAATCGAGTTGAAGCTTGGGTTGCTCCACAAACGGCACGTTTCTCAAGCCCAACGCAATGGCCAGGCACTCCTGGTACACCGGCTCCAAAAACCCGCTTCCCTTTTGCTTATAAACTTCATAACAAGCACCCACAATCTGGTAGCTCTCTTCTTTGTAAACCAAATCGGTCACGTGAATTATTTTCGTGTATTTCGCGTGTTTCGTAGTTTAACTCTTCCGGGCCCAAGCACACCCTGCGGCCGATGCATCTCCCGCATACGCTTGGATCTCTTGCTCCATAAACGACCTCACTTCGCGGTGGCTCTTCCCCGCCGCGACGAGGGCCTGGTATCCTTTCACCGTCCGCTTTACCGTCTCGTCAAAATTCCATACCGGGTTCCAGCCGAGTAGATTGCTGGCCTTCTCGATGCTCAAGCGCAGGAAGTTTGCCTCATGCGGGTGCTTGCCTTTCTTGTCCGTGGTCCACGTGCCGCGACCAAGCACCTTGATCATTTCGTCGGCCAACTCGCCGACGGTGCGGGCGGCATCCAGGCCGGGACCAAAGTTCCAGCCGTCGCGCACCCACTCATTTTTTCCGCCCATCAACATGGCGCCGAGGGTCAGGTAACCGGACAGTGGCTCGAGGACATGTTGCCATGGCCGGGTGGCCGAGGGATTTCGCACGACCAGCGTCTCGCCATCCAGTAACGTGCGCATGGCGTCGGCGACGATACGGTCCTTGGCCCAGTCACCGGGACCAATCACGTTGCCGGCGCGCCCGCTGGCCATGGCGATGGAACCCTCCGGTGGAAAGAAGGATCGACGATAGGCAGAGATCGTGAGCTCGGCCGCCCCCTTGGACATGCTGTAGACATCGTGCCCGCCCATCGGATCATTCTCCCGGTAGGCATAGGACCACTCGCGGTTTTCATAACATTTATCGCTCGTGACCATGACCACCGCGCAAGGCCGGCCAAGAAGTCGCACCGCCTCCATGAGATGAATGGAGCCCATGATATTGGTCGCCGATGTGCCTACCGGGTCGGTGTAGGAGGCGCGAACGATCGGTTGCGCGGCGAGATGGAAAATCACTGCGGGCTTCACCCGGTTGACGACTTTCTTGACCAGCGCGAGGTCGCGAATATCACCCACCGTATGGTGGCAGCACTCCTCGAGTTTTCCCTGCACGAACAACCATTTTTTATTTTCCGGCACGAGCGAGAGCCCGTACACTTCGGCACCGAGTTGATGCAACCAGGCCGTCAGCCAGGAGCCCTTGAAACCAGTATGGCCGGTCAGAAGCACGCGTTTGTTGCGATAAATGGAGAGCATGGGGTTTTCCTCAATGGGTCAGTGATACTTTTTGTCCGAAAGAGTTTGTCGCTTTCCTCATCGTGCAGCGGCGGCGTCATCCACGCTTCCAACTTTTCTTCGCGTGGGCCAGACCGATGAGATCAATGCTCCGGGCCAATCCATAAGCTCCGTACAGCGTGACCAACGGCCACAACAGGCTGATTTGACCGGCCCGCGTGGAGGTGCGCCAGCCAAGACCAACGAGCAGCAGCCCGAACGGAAGCGCGGCCAACAGCAAGAGCGGCGACCATAGCGCACCGCCGGCGCCGGCCAAGGCGAGGATAAGCGAAGCCAGAAAAACCGCGGTAAACAGCGGGGCGTTTCCGCCCGACTTCATGCCGCTTTTGGCCATGATTGTTTTGTAGGCCTGACGGTTGGCATGCCAGAGTTGTTGCTTGAAGAATTTGCGCAAGGTATCCGGCTCACCGAGATGTGTGGAGGCGAGCGCGGGCAATCCCCAGCATGGCGTGCCTGCCATGGTCGCGCGGAAAACGAAATCGGTGTCCTCGCCGGTGGCGAGCGATTCGTCGAAGCCACCCACCGCGACCGCGACGGCTTTATGGCAAATCATGTTGCGCGTGGTGATCATGCGGAACCCATCCTGTTTGACCACGGGTTCGCCGTGCTCGGTGTCGCGGACGGGAATTTTGTTCATCCAGTGCGCATACCATGCGCGGGTTACCCATGTGCCAGGCACCGGCGGCGATGCCGGCCATCCAAGAACGAGACGGGGATGTGACGTCATGAGACGGGCGGCGTGGACGAGCCAGGACGGATCAAGCAGACAATCGGCATCGACAAACGCAATCCACTCCCCGCTGGCCGCACGGAGGCCGGCATTGCGGCATACCGGAATGTTCGCGCCCGGCAGTTCAATTACCCGCGAAAAACCGAGCGATTTTGCGACGCCCACCGAGTCGTCCCGGCTCCCGCCATCGATGGCGATCGTCTCGATCGTCACGCCGGCGGGCAAGTTCAGTTGGGCGATCGCTTCAAAGGTGCGGCCAAGCACTTTGGCTTCGTTGAAGACGACGATGATGAAGGAAACGATCATGAAAGCGCTGCGCGTAGTGAAATTCCGTAGATAAACCTACGAAAAACCCTAGACTTCGTCCCGGTCGCATCCCGGGCGGCGACAAAAAGACTAGGATGTGGCGATGGCTCCATGTCGGAGCATCTACGCTAAAGACTACAACATCTTGCGCACAAAGAGATTGGAATGCAAATCACTAATCACCAGCCCGAGGCCCGATCCGGCAGAATCTCCGGAGATAGCGTTTCCAAGACCAGATCGTTTATTCGCGACGACGATGTTTTTTTCCGGATTCAACAGCGGGAAACCCGAAATGACTTCGGCATAAGCATAAATAATTGCAAATAAATTACTTGCATAATAAATTGGCCGACATAATGAACTCGGGAGGACCATGTTGTTTGCCTTGTTTAAAACGATATAAACGATCGGTTCGAAATTGTACAGTCAAGATTATGTGCGATTCACGGGAAGGGCGATGATCCTGCCGGGCGGCAGACTTTCTGATCGATGAGGAACGGCTTGGTCCCATGGATGGCAATCGAGTTACGGGAAATTGCCGGGACGGTCGAGACCCATGTTTTCAGGCAGCCCCATGATGAGATTCATGTTTTGCAACGCGCTGCCAGCCTGACCCTTCATCAGGTTGTCGATATGGGAAATGACCCGCAACTTCCGCGTCCGTTCATCCACGTCGACCACGAGATTGCAGAAATTACTGCCCCGCACATTCGCGGTGCCAATGTTGGCGTTCCGGTCGTAGATCCGGACAAACCGGTTGTCCTTGTGATAGGACTTGTAGGCTTCCAGTACCTGCGCATAGTTGATGCCGTCTTTGAGTTGCCCGTAGAGGCAAGATAAAATGCCCCGGCACATGGGAACGACTTGGGTTGTGAAGGTGATCGCCACCGGTTTGCCGCCGATGCGCGTGAGCGCCTGCTCCACTTCAACGACGTGTTGATGACCGGTGAGCCGGTAAGCGTTCATGTTGTCGTATCGCGCCGGATAATGAAAACCGGGCGCCGGTTTTTTTCCCGCGCCGGAGACCGCGCTCTTGCAGTCGCAGATGATGCTGTTGTCTTCGACCAAATGGTGCTTCGCCGCGGCGGCAAGGCCGATGATGACGCCGACCGCGAAGCAACCGGGATTCCCGACCAGTTTCCGCGATGCGTCGATTTTTTCCCGCTGGATCTCGGGCACACCATACACGGTCTTTCCGAGGAGATCGGGCGATTTGTGATTCGGGTCCTTGCCGATTCGCCGGGCATACTCGGCGTAATCCTCGATGCTGGCGAACCGGAAATCGCCACTGTAGTCGATGATCTTCGCGCCCTTTTCGAGTTCGGCCCGGGCCTGGACCATGCCCACGCCGTCGGGCGTTGAAAAAAACACCACATCCGCCGGCGCCTGGGCGGCCGGATCATCGGGCTTGAGGATGGGCAGATCGCAAAATCCGTCGAGGTGCGGATACAACTCGCTCATCTTCATGCCGGTCTCGGTGGCGGCAACGAGTGTCTGGATTTTCGCCTCGGGATGTCCGAGCAGAAGTTCGGTGATCCCCACGCCGCCGTAGCCGCCGGCGCCAACTATTTTCACGTTGATCATGGGGGGAGTATGGAGAGCGATGAAAAATAATCAAGTTTGGCGGAGCAGGAGCGGACGCGCGTCCGCGTCCGGAGCTCAACTACCCAATCGCCTCTACAATCAGTTTCCGCCCCACCGCCAATGCTGCGTCGACTTTCTCCGGCTGTTTGCCGCCCGCTTCCGCCTTGTTTGGTTTGCCGCCGCCACCACCGCCCGCTTCTTTCGCCACCGGGCCGATGATTTTACCGCAATGGATGCCCTTCTTGACCAGCGACTCCGTGGCGGAGCAAATAAACGCGACCTTGCCTTCGTTGGTGCCGGCAATAAGCAACACGGCCTCCGGCACTTTCGCGCGGAGACGGTCGAGCATGGCGCGCAGGCCGTCGGTATCGACATCGCCGACATTCGCGATCAGCACGGGGATGTCCTTGACCTGCTCGAGCTTGCCGAGGAGGTCATCCGTCTGCCCCGCCGCTTTGGCCGATTTCAATTCGCGGCATTCGCGTTCAAGTTTCTTCACTTGATCCATCAGCGCCTCGACGCGCGACGGCACTTCCTCTGGCGAGGCGCTCAACACATGTCCGAGGTGCTTGAGCGTTTCGTGTTCGCGACGGGTCCATTCGAACGCCGGCCAACCGGTGAATGCTTCGATGCGCCGGACGCCCGATGCCACCGAACTTTCCGCGACGATGCGGAAGGCGCCGAGTTGTCCGGTGTGTTTCACATGCGTTCCGCCGCACAACTCGCGGCTGTATCCGCCGATATCGACCACCCGCACAATCTCGCCGTACTTCTCATCAAACAGCGCGGTGATGCCGGAACTCGCCACATCCTTGAGCGGCATGCTGTAGGTGCGGACCTCGGTGTTGTCGAGAATCCACGCGTTGACTTGCCGTTCCACCTGTTCGAGCTTATCGGCGCTGACCGCCTCGTAGTGATTGAAGTCGAAACGCAAACGGTCCGGCGCGACGAGTGAGCCTGCCTGCTTGACGGACGGACCCACGAACTTTTTCAGCGCGCATTGGAGCAGATGCGTCGCGGTGTGGTGACGCATCAAGCGATCGCGCCGCTCGACGTCCACCTCGGCCACGACGGCTTCGCCCTTCGCAAAGGTGCCGCTCACCACTTTGCCGATGTGCAGAATCAGACCCTCGGCCGGGCGTTGGGTATCCCACACTTCAAATTCACCCTTCGCACTGCGGAGGGTGCCTTTGTCGCCGAGCTGGCCGCCCGACTCAGAATAAAAAGGTGTCGCCGCGAGCATGATTTCGCCGGTTTGACCTTCAGCTAGTTGCCCGGTCAAGTGACCGCCGGACATGAGTTCGACGATCGTGGTCTCGCCGGTGTGGCTGGCGTAACCGGTGAACTCGCTCTTCGCGCCGCGGGCGATCAGACCGGAAACGAGGTCGGCGTTTTCGGTGAGCAATTTTTTCTTCTGGGCGGCGCGGGCGCGTTCGCGCTGTTCGTCCATCAGCCCGGCAAACGTCTGCTGGTCTACCGACAAACCCTGCTCGGCGGCCATTAGGTTCGTGAGGTCGATCGGGAAGCCGTACGTATCATACAACTTAAATGCCGCGTCGCCGGGGAAGAGGGTATCGCCGTTCTTTTTCAGTCCGGCGGCGACTTCTTCGAACAATGCGATGCCACGGTCGAGCGTTTGGGCGAAACTTTCCTCCTCGGCCCGAAGCACGCGCGTGATTTGCTCCTGGTTTTTGTTCAGTTCCGGGAAAACGCCGCCGAGAATATTTTGCAGGGTCGGCAACAGTTCGCCCATGAATGGCTGCGCAAAGCCGATTTTTCTTCCGTAGCGCACGGCGCGGCGGAGCAGGCGGCGAAGGACATAGCCGCGGCCTTCGTTTGACGGCAACACGCCGTCGCCGATGGCCAGCGAAAGCGTGCGGATGTGGTCGGCGATCACCCGCATGGCGATGGCCGCGTCGCCCTCGTACATGCAACCGGACAATTGTTGGACCTTTTGAATGATGGGCCAAAAGAGATCGGTGTCGTAGTTTGAGGTTTTGCCCTGCAATACGTTCACCACGCGCTCGAGGCCCATGCCGGTATCGACGTGCTTCGAGGGCAGTTCTTCCAGCGAGCCGTCCGCTTTACGGTTGTACTGGATGAATACGAGGTTCCAGATTTCCATGACCAGCGGCGAACCGGCGTTCACCATGTCCGGGCCGCAACCGTCGGCGGTCAGGTCGACGTGAATTTCCGAGCAAGGACCGCAGGGCCCGGTCTCGCCCATTTCCCAGAAGTTATCCTTCTCATCAAACCGGAGAATGTGCGCGGGGTTAATGTCTGTAGTGCTTTTCCAGATGTCCGCCGCTTCGTCATCGGTGCGGTACACGGTGACCCACAGGCGCTCTTTCGGCAGACCCCAGACCTTGGTCAGGAGCTCCCAGGCCCAGGCGATCGCTTCCTTCTTGTAGTAGTCGCCAAACGACCAGTTCCCGAGCATTTCGAAGTAGGTGTGGTGGTAGGTATCGATGCCGACTTCCTCGAGGTCGTTGTGTTTGCCGCTTACGCGGATGCACTTTTGGGTATTGGCGACGCGCTTATCGGTCGCCTCGCGAGCGCCGAGGAAGATTTCCTTGAACTGGTTCATGCCCGCGTTGGTGAAGAGCAATGTCGGGTCGGCCGGCAGCACCACCGGCGAACTCGGCACAATGCTATGTCCCTTCGAGGCGAAGAAATCAAAAAACGACTGACGAATCTCCGCCGCGGTCATTGGTTTAGTGTTCATGGCTGAAACTCCAAAAGCGGCGAATATAGTGCCGGTTACCCTAATTTAGCAAGACGCGAGGCTTCGGATGGATTGCCGAAGCGAACTTCCCCATCCGAGACGGGGACATAGAATCTATATCAGCGCCGTGATTCCTCGTCGAAAGAGAGGGGACATAGACCATGTGAGCATTTGTTTTTTTGCGGTGCCAATATTTTTTTTGCTCGCAACCTGTTGTCGGACAAACATTAGCGCGATCGCCGGGATTAGCGCGAAAATATTTTGTCCAAATACCCCCTCCTCGATTCTTTTGGTAGGTATGAGCAGGACCTACCGCATCAAAGTCGATCAGGAAGATACTTGGTACCATTGCTACAACCGGACGGTCGGCACGTCGCAAGACCGGCCGTTTGACGACACCGATAAAGAGCAGTTCGTCCGGATTCTCAAACGTGTGTGCATCTTATATGGCGTGAGGGTGGTGGCCTATCAGGTCATGAGTAATCACTATCACCTGTTGGTCAAGGCGCCGAAGGATATGCTGAGCCGGCAGACAGTGTGCAGCCGCTACAACGCCTTTCATCGCGGGCAAAAGTCGATGGAGCCGGACAGTGCGGCCTGTGCGCGTTGGCAGATCCGCACCAGGGATATCAGTTGGTTCATGCGGCATCTTCAGCAGTTGTTTACCGTGTGGTACAACCAGAGTAGATCGATTCGCCGTCGCGGCAAGCTGTGGGCGGACCGGTTCAAGCACACCATCCTCGAAGATGGTCCGGCGGTGTGGGATTGTTGGAAATACATCGAACGCAATCCCCACGAGGCCGGAATGGTGAAGCATCCGGGCGATTATCGTTTCTCAACCTACGGCGTTTGGCGACAGACCGGGCATCATCCCTTTGCAGCAAATGTAAATGAACTAATCGTTCCGATGATGGGTTGCTCGGGGCTCCATGATTTGTGGCAGATGCTTAATGAATCGTTAACGCCGGAATCAGAAGTGGCTACAAACACAACTCCCGGCACCTCCGTGCAAGGGCGGGTTCGCTACTGGGTGCGCGGGCTTGTCATCGGATCGGAAATATATGTTCGCACGGTCATGGCGCCGCATGCACCGCGTGCCGCCACGCGTCGTATTGCCAAGAGCCCGGAGACATTGCCCGACCTCTGCTCCTGGCGCAGGGTACAACCGGCGCTTTAGCCTCGGAACTTGGTACCCGGGCAAGTAGTTTCAGCCAATCACATCTTGCGTAGTGCTGAGGTCTGCTCAATAAGCAACATTGATCGAAACTCAGCTCGATCAAGCCGTAAAAAAGCCGCCTCGGGAGATCGACCAAGGGGCTTGGGTAATCCATCGTCGATTTAACTCCAATCTCAAGGGGCGAATTTCCCTGTTTAGGCCATAGCTACTATGTCCCCGAAGCTAGCTTGGGGACATAGAATGTGTGTTTCTCGCAAGCTGTTGATTTCCAACAGCTTTTATTGCAGAGAGGGGCAATCGCCATGATGGCAGGTTTCACGCAACGCATCTATGTCCCCGCATCACGTCTACGCAGATTACGTCCGGATATTTCAGGCAAAAGTTAACGTCATATAATTTTATTACTTGATCGCAATATATAAGTTAATACTTTTCAGCCAGCGAGGTAATGCATGAGCAAGTTTCGTTTTCAAAACTATTGCCCTTTTTTTGTCGCTACTCTTGTGACCCTTGCATCGACCGGTTTGACCGGGTGCTCGGACCGGGCCGCCGGCGATGGTGGCAAAGAGCTGAATATCGGATTTATACCCGGAAAGTTTGATATTTCCGTGGTCAACATCGGCTCGCCGGAAGCCGAAGGTCGCACATTAGACATTCATGTGAACGGAGAACCACCGGCGGGTTTCAAGAGCTCCTTCACTTTTCCGGCCCTGCAACAGACCGTGCTGGTCCATCTGGATGAACTGACAAATGCGGACGGCAAACGATTCAGCCCGACCGACCCGATTACATCACTCTGGATCGGCGGCTCCGGCTATAAATTTACCAACTACGCCAAATAAGGCGGGCGCCACGCGCGTGCACGCGCATGGGACTTCATGGCGCGACTTACTCTTCCCCGCCCGGCCCACTCGTCGGCAACGCCGCGTCTTTCGCCTTCTCGTGGATCTTCGCGATGAGCTTTTTCTGCATCTCGGGATCGTTCTTGAGATTGTCGCGCACGGCGTCGCGGCCCTGGCCAAGCTGTTGGCCGTCCATCGACAACCACGAACCGCGCTTCTCGATGAGCCCAAGATTGGTCGCGGCGTCTACAATGGAACCCGTCCACGAAATGCCCTCGGCGTAAAGAATATCGAACTCGGCTTCGGTGAACGGCGGCGCCACCTTGTTCTTGACCACTTTCACTTTTGTGCGGTTGCCCACCACCTTGCCGGTGGCTTCCTTGATGGTGGCGATGCGACGGATGTCCAACCGCACCGATGCGTAAAACTTCAGCGCGCGTCCGCCCGGGGTGGTTTCCGGATTTCCAAACATGACTCCGATTTTTTCACGAATCTGATTGGTGAAAATACAGCAGGTTTTGGATTTGTTGATGGCTGAGGTTAACTTGCGAAGCGCTTGCGACATCAGGCGGGCTTGCAAACCGACATGCGAATCGCCCATCTGTCCTTCCAATTCCGCGCGCGGCGCGAGCGCCGCCACCGAATCGATCACCACCACATCCAACGAGTTGCTCCGCACGAGTGTCTCGGCAATATTCAAGGCCTCCTCACCGGAATCCGGCTGGGATACGAGCAATTGGTCGAGATCCACCCCGATCTTTTTCGCATAACCGGGATCAAGCGCATGCTCGGCATCGATGAAGGCGCACATGCCGCCATTCTTCTGGGCATTGGCGATGATGTGGGAAACAAGTGTGGTTTTTCCGGACGACTCGGGACCAAAAATTTCGATCACGCGACCGCGCGGCACGCCCCCGACACCGAGGGCAATGTCGAGCGTCAGCGCGCCCGTGGATATCGCCGGCACCGACAGGCGATGATCCTCCGTGCCGAGGCGCATGATGGCCCCGTCACCGTATTCCTTCTGAATTTGTGCGAGCACATTGCTGAGGGCGGCGGGAAGCCCGGCTTCCTTCTTGTCGGTTTTGCTGACTGCGGTTGATTTAGCCATGAGGAACCTCTCTGTTTAGTTGCGACGTGTGAATGATCGAATATGTAGGACCGGATCCGCCCGGCTGGCTGCGCATGAAGCGAATGCAATCAACCGGCACGCTTGCGAACTTACTATTGTTAATGGAGCTTTTTATCAAAGTCAATGCGTCCGCAGGCAGACGACTTTTTATCCGCGCCAGCGTTACGTGGGGATGAAATGGGCGCGCCTCCAGCGGCATCCCGGCCGCGCGGACCTCATCCGCCAACGCCCGTTGCAACTTCATCAGCACCGCCGACTCCCCGACGCCCACCCAGGCAACCCGCGGCGATCGCGGCGGCCCAAAAAATCCTCCGCTGGCGAGGGTCAGCGCGAACGGGGAAAAACCACGCGCCACCTCATCCAAACGGGGAATCAAACTCTCGATCACCGCGGCGGCCGTGTCGCCGAGAAACACCATGGTGAGGTGCGCATCCGCCAAATGTGGATAGGACAACGACAAACCCTTCCGCTGCAGGTGCGTCTGAATTCGCTCCAGCGAAGACCGGGCGGCCGCCGTCAAGTCGAGGCAGATAAAGGTCCTTAGTATTTCCTGATCCCGTGGCATGGATAACAAAAGGAACGAGCAAGGCTGGTTTGGACAAAATTTTTTGTTCAGACGCTATTTTCCAGGATCGACCCGATCCCGTAAAGCGTAAGCGCTTGGTCCAGAATGATTTCCGGCGAAATATTTTTTACGACTCTTCCGGCGAATCCGCCGGTCGCGCAGACGGTGGCACGCCGGAGCGAGGGAAGTTTGCGCACTTCGTCAAGAATTTCGCGGATCATGCCGCGGTAGCCCCAGTCGGCGCCGAGTTGCATCGCCTCGATGGTGCTTTTTCCAACGCGATGACGCACCGGTCCCCATCCGATGCGCGGCAATTGGGCGGTTCGCTCGTGCAGATAATCAAACATCAACGGCAATCCCGGCGCGATAATCCCACCGATATAACCATCCCGCTTGGTCACCAGATCAAACGTCACCGCCGTGCCGAGGTCCACCACGATCACCGGTGATCCATATTTACGCACCGCGCCGGCAGCATTGGCCAGACGATCCGCGCCGAGGGTCGCCGGCTTCGGATACGTCACCTTGATGCCGAGCGGACTGGTGTGATCGATCCACACCGGCTCTACGGAAAAAAGTTTCTTTACCTCGCTGCGCCACAAACTGTTTAACGATGGAACCACCGACGCCACGCCCACGGCATGCACGCGCATGGATCCGGCCGCTTTCTTCATGGCCGCGGCGATCGATGATGTAGACTGCGCGACTTTTTCAATTCGACCAACCCGGCTCACCTGCCCCGCCCGATAGATGCCGAGCGAGGTGCTGGTATTCCCGATATCGATGACGAGATACGTTGCTTTGCTCACGCGGGCATCATCCCCAACCTCGGCGATAAATCAACTAGAAGCACTGAAGCACGCGGAAATTCCAACGATTGGAACTTTTGCCGGACCATTTTTCCAATCATTGGAAATCAACGACGTGCGTGATGGTGTCTGTCCCCATTGAGCTAATCAATGCGTTGCCAAACTTGTTTATTGCCGTTCTGGAAGGTCAGCATCATTCGCGCTCCGTCGCATGCGTAATTGGCATAGTATTGCCAGCCGTATCCTTCGTTCAGGAAAATTTGCCGGTTGGCGGTTTTCCATTGTCCCGCGGTATAACCGGCTCCGCCCCCGCTGTCGAACGAGCCGGCATTTCCACCGCCGGCGACCCGGCCATCACCATACAGATACGTGCCATCCGCCCGTGCGATGAGGGTGTATTCGCTGGCCACGGAGAAATCACCGCTGACGTAGGAGGTCGAGTAGCGCCACGTTCCCACCAGTCGCGCATCCAAGTCTACAGGGACCGCCCCAGTCGCGGCCGGCGCCGCCGGCGCAATCTCGCCACCCTCGCCAGCCCGCTGGTAGGCAATCTGAATTTCCGCCATCCGCAACCCGAAGAGGTTCCGGTAGAGGTTCATCTGCATGGCGTCGCCGTCCAGCCGGGCCTCCAATTCCATGGTTCCACCAGCCGCCGGATCCTGCAATTGCCCGCGCGCCTCTGCGCCGGTAATCCCGGCTTCGATAAGATAAGTATAGCCTGTATCGTCAACGATTTTACCCGAAATGCGACCCGCCTCTTCCTCGATGGTCAAGGTGGTTCTGCTCTGCTCAAGATAGCCCTCATAACGCCCGGCCCAACGGGCCTCCTCGCTTAGCGCCATTGTGACGAACGAAAACATTCCACACGCCAGGAAAAATAGAATGCGACTCCTCATGAAAACCTCCAGTGGATTCGTAGCCCAGCCCGCTCTATGCGGTCAATGCCGGAAATAGTTGGATTTTTAGTTGCCGGACGGGGACATAGAAGGATTTGCGGCGCGCGGCTGTCGGGTCAAAGATCACCAGCTTGCTATCCCTTCAGTGCGGAGACGATTTACCATCAAACTCAGGACCGCACAGATAAGCGACAGGCGATTTTATCGCTGCTATCCCGTCGCGTTACAGCCGGATTACCGCTTCTTGCGACCACGGCGCATCACATATTTCGTCGTCTTGGCGGCTGATTTACGACCGGCTGCTCTCAACCCGGACTTCGGCGCCGCCTCTCCGCCCGCGCCCACCACCCCGTGCGCTTCCCGCAGTTCCTTCAACTGGTCGCGTAGCATCGCCGCCCGCTCAAACTCCAGTGCTTCGGCCGCCTCCAGCATCTCGCGCTCGATCTGCTGCACCACCTCGTGGACATTGTAGTCGCCGCGCTCCTCGCGCACGACCATCTCGTCGATTTCCTCCGACTCTTTGACCACGGCCAGGCTCTCCTGAATCTCTTTCACGATCTGCTTCGGCGTAATGCCATGCGCACGATTGTAATCCAACTGCACCCGGCGGCGTTCATCGGTGACATCAATCATCCGGCGCATCGAGTCCGTAATCTGGTCGGCATACATGATGACCTGGCCGTCGATATGCCGCGCCGCGCGCCCCGCCGTCTGAATCAGCGACGTTTCCGAACGCAAAAACCCCTCCTTGTCGGCATCGAGAATCGCCACGAGCGAAACTTCCGGCAAATCCAGCCCCTCGCGCAGCAAGTTGATGCCCACAAGACAATCAAATTCAGCCTTGCGCAAACTGCGCAAAATTTCCACCCGCTGAATCGCATCGATGTCCGAGTGCAAATACCGCACCCGCATGTTGAACTGCACGAGATACTCCGTCAGATCCTCGGCGGTTTTTTTCGTGAGGGTGGTCACCAGCGTACGCTCAGCCTTTTCGGAGCGCCGGCGAATCTCCTCGATGACATCGTCGATTTGTCCCTTCAACGGCCGGATCTCGATCGGCGGATCGACGATGCCCGTCGGGCGTATCACCTGACGCACTGGCGGCGGCGAGGTGTCGCGCTCATAAGGACCGGGCGTGGCCGAGACAAACAAGGTCTGTCCAGTCACCTGTAAAAACTCGTCAAAATTGAGCGGACGGTTGTCGAGCGCGCTGGGCAACCGGAATCCGTGCTCGACCAGCACCCGCTTGCGGGCCTGGTCGCCGTTGTACATCCCGCGAATTTGCGGCAAGGTCGCATGCGACTCGTCGATGATGGTGAGGAAGTCGCCCTCGAAATAATCGAGCATGGTGTAGGGCCGCGCGCCCGGCGGCCGTCCGGTGAGATGCCGGGAGTAATTTTCAATGCCGGAGCAGTAGCCGAGCTCCTTCATCATATCGATGTCATACATCGTGCGCATGCGGATGCGCTGGGCCTCGAGCAATTTCTGCTGCGACTCGAACCACTTCACGCGCTCGTCGAGCTCGGCCTTGATCGAGGCGATCGCCGTCTCCATTTTATACGCCGGCGTGACGAAATGCTTGGCCGGGGAAATGATCACCCCGTCCATTTCCGCCTCGCGATGACCGGTTAGTCCGTCGATGCGCGCGATCGACTCCACCGTGTCGCCGAAAAACTCCAGCCGCACTCCTTTTTTCGCATACGATGGAAAAACATCCACGCAATCGCCGCGCACGCGGAACGTACCGGGTGAATTTTCGATGTCGTTGCGCTGGTATTGTATATCGACCAGCTTCAACAGCAGCGCATCACGATCGACGTCCGTCCCGCGCCCGACTTCAACCACCATGCCCTTGTAGTCCTCGGGCGAACCCAAGCCGTAAATGCATGACACAGACGCCACGATGATCACATCGCGCCGGTTCATCAGCGAATTCGTAGCCGACAGCCGCAACCGCTCGATCTCCTCGTTGATCGCCGAGTCCTTCTCGATGAACGTATCCGTTTGCGGAATATACGCCTCGGGCTGGTAATAATCGAAGTAGCTCACGAAATACTCTACCGCGTGTCCGGGAAAGAAGCTCTTGAACTCGGCGTAAAGCTGGGCGGCCAATGTCTTGTTGTGGGAAATAATCAACGTCGGCTTGGCGACCCGCGCGATGACATGCGCCATGGTGAAGGTCTTGCCCGAACCGGTAACGCCTTCGAGGGTCTGAAACCGGTGACCGCCGGAAAACCCGCGCGCCAACGCATCGATGGCAGCCGGCTGATCGCCCATGGGCTCATACCCGGCCACCACCCGGAAGATGGAATCGATGGATGACATGGCTATACCTCACACAGTACCACGGCTTGCCCCGGTTCTCCCGCGAAATAATCATTTTGACACACCCGTGGATTTGCGGGACATTCGCCGATCACTTAACGAAAGGTTTGTATGAACGTCTTTAACGTATTTTTCTGCAGCTTGATTCTCGGCGCCTCCACGCTGTTTCTGGGCGGATGCAAGGATGCAGCGGACGAAGCCGCCGCCCCTGCCGAACCTGAACCGGCCACCGGCGAACTCTTTACCCAGCCGCTGCAAACCGCCAAGGATCCGGCCACAGTACTGGCGATCGTCAACGAAACCGAGATCACCCAGGCCCAACTGGACAAGGAAATCAACCAGATGATGACCCGCATGCAGGGCCGGGTGCCACCCGAGCGCTTGGATCAGATGCGCATGCAGATGGAAGAGCAAATGCTGGACAATCTAGTCAACCGCCAAGTCTTGCTCGACAAAGTCGCCAGCGAGAACATCACCGTGAGCGACGAGGATTTCGACACCGCCATCAGCGAACTCACCGCCAACCTTCCCGAGAACGTGACGCTCGACGACATGCTGGCCCAGGCCGGCAGCACGAAAGAGGAGTTCCGCGAGAACTTCAGCATGGAGCTGAAAATCCGCAAGCTGATCGAGGGACAGAGCGGCGGCAAGATCGAGGCTACCGAGGAAGAAGCCCGCACGTTCTATGACGAGAACAAGGCGCAGTTTGAGAAGCCGGAGTCGGTCAAAGCCAGTCACATTCTCATCACAGTGGAAGAGGGCGCCTCGGACGAAGACAAAGCGGCCAAGCGCGCCGAATTGGAAGCGCTCCGCACCACAATCACCGAAGGCGCGGATTTCGCCGATGTGGCCCGCGAGCATTCCTCCTGTCCCAGCAAAGCCCAGGGCGGCGATCTCGGCGAATTCACCCGCGGGCGCATGGTGCCGGAATTCGAAGCCGCCGCGTTCAGCCAACCGATCGACGAAGTCGGCGATATCGTGGAGACGCAGTTCGGTTTCCACCTGATCAAGGTCACTTCTCGCAGCGAAGGTGGCACGACGGAATTTGACGAGGTAAAGGAACAGCTGGTTCGTTATTTGGGCGGACAGAAGCAACAGAAGTCAGCCCGCGAGTTGGTCGAAAAACTCGTCTCCGAAGCAAAGATCTCCTATCCCGGCCGTCCCTGATCCGCCCGGAGAGCCCCGCGCCGGCAACCACCACGGTTCGCACGGCACGCCAACCCCGCTGGTCGTTCCAGCGGGGTTTTGCTTGCGGGCGCTCCAAGCGTATTTTTCATTGATTGACCAGCGTGGTTCGGGCTTACTTTGCTTCCCTTATGAACATAGCCGATATTGATTCCCTGACCGGGACTGCGGTGGCCGAGGCGCAGGTAGCCGCTGACCCATCCACTCTCGAGGCCGTGCGCATCAAGTACCTCGGCCGCAATGGACGCGTGAACGACATCATGGCGGCGCTCAAAGCCGCCCCGCCGGCCGAACGCAAGGACTATGGCCAGGCCGCCAACCGTTTCAAGCAGGGCGTCCAAGCCGCCATCGACGCGCGGCGCGATTCGCTCGAAGATGCCGCAACCCCATCGGCCGCCGCTTTTGACTACACCTTGCCCGGCACATGGCCCGGCACCGGAAAAAAACATCCCATCACCCGGATCATCGACCGCAGCATCGAGATCTTCCGCGGCATCGGATTCATCGTGGCCGAAGGGCCGGACATCGAGGATGAATTCCACAATTTCGACGCGCTAAACACCCCGAAACTGCATCCTTCGCGCGATCCGCAAGACACGTTTTATCTCGCCACCGGCCAACTGCTCCGCACCCACACCTCGCCCGTGCAAATTCGCTACATGGAAAATCACGCGCCTCCGGTCCGCATCATCGCACCCGGCCGGGCCTACCGGCGCGACACCACCGATGCCACCCACAGCGCGAGCTTTCACCAGATCGAGGGATTGTACGTGGACCGCCACGTCTCGCTGGCCAACCTCAAAGCCGATCTCCAGTACTACTTGAGCAAGCTGATGGAGCGGGAAGTTTCCATTCGCATGCGTCCGCACTTCTTTCCCTTTACCGAGCCAAGCGTGGAAATCGATTTTTCCTGTCATATCTGCGGCGGCTCGGGTTGCCGCGTCTGCAAACATAGCGGCTGGATTGAAATCGCCGGCGCCGGCATGGTCGATCCGAATGTGTTTAAGGCGGCGGGCTATGATCCCGACGCCCTCACCGGTTATGCTTTCGGCATGGGCGTGGAGCGCCTCGCGATGATCATGTACGGCGTGCCGGATATCCGGATGCTGTATGAAAATGATGTCCGCTTTCTCGGTCAGTTTGGATAAAGATACGTTTACGCATGAAGACTCCTCTCTCCTGGTTGTCCACGTATATTGATCTGTCCGGCATCGCGCCGGCGGAGATCGCTCATCGTCTGACCTTTTCCGGGATGGAATTGGAAGGCATGGAGCAGATCGGCGGTCAGGTCGACGGCGTGATGGCCGCGGAAGTTCGTGCCGTGGAAAAACATCCCCAAGCCGACAAACTTTCCGTCTGCCGCGTCTTCGACGGAAAAGACGAACATCAGGTGGTCTGCGGCGCGCCGAATGTCACCGCCGGCGGCAAATATCCTTTCGCGCCCATCGGCGCGGTGCTGATGAACGGCGAATTGAAAATCAAAAAAGCCAAACTGCGCGGGGTGGAATCGTTTGGCATGCTTTGCTCCGCTTCCGAGCTCGGACTATCCAGCGACCACCGCGGACTCATGACCCTCGACGCCGGCGCTGTTCCGGGCACGCCGATGACCGCGTTGCTGGGCCCGCCCGACACCGTATTCGAACTCGAAATCACCCCGAATCGTCCCGACTGCCTGAGCTACATCGGCATCGCCCGCGAACTTGCCGCGCTTTACAGCAAGCCGTTGCGCAAGCCGGAGGTGGTCATTCACGAACGCGGCGCCAGCGCGGCATCCGCGGCGCGGGTAGAGGTTGAAAGCGCGGTCGATTGCCCCCGCTATTCGGCGCGGGTACTTCATCATGTAAAAATCGGGCCCTCGCCGGATTGGATGAAGAATCATCTCGAGCGTGCCGGTATCCGTTCAATCAACAACATCGTCGACATCACCAACTACGTCATGCTGGAGACCGGCCACCCGATGCATGCGTTTGATCTCCGGCTTCTCGAAGGCCGCGCGGTTCATGTCCGCCGTGCCCGTGCCGGGGAAAAAATGACCACCCTTGACGGCATCGAACGCGAACTCGATCCGAACATGCTCGTAGTCGCCGACGCGAACAAGCCGGTGGCTCTCGCGGGCGTGATGGGTGGCGCCGGCAGTGAGATCCGCGAAGACACCACGAGTGTCCTGCTGGAATGCGCGACCTTTGCGCCCGCGCCGGTCCGCTACGCCTCGCGCAAGCTGATGCTGTTTACCGACTCGTCGTACCGTTTCGAGCGCGGGGTGTATGCCGGCTCCATCGACTGGGCCAGCCGGCGCGCCGCACAACTGATGTGCGAAATCGCCGGGGCCGAATTATGCCCGGGCGTCCTCGACGTGCACGGCGAAGCCGCGCCCGACCGCGAAATCACCTTGCGGCCCGACCGCGTCCGACAACTCCTCGGCACCGGCATCAGCACGGAGCGCATTGTCGAAGTCCTTCGCTCCATCGAGCTCGAGGTGCCGGACGTGTCGGGCCAGTCCGATCTCCGCGTCAAAATCCCCGGCTTCCGTTTCGACCTTGAGCGCGAGGTCGATCTCATCGAGGAAGTGGCCCGTCTTCACGGCCTCGACCAGATCGAGCCGGTGGCATCGACGGCGGCGCCTCATCCGACCGCCGATGATGCTCCGGTGCGGCGTGTTTCCGCCTTGCGCGAGCATTGCATCCACCTGGGACTTCAGGAAGCCGTCACGTATAGTCTCGTCTCCGAGTCGCTCATGAACCTGTTCGACCCGGGTGATGCCGGGCAACGAATCGTCCTGCCCCGGCCCGTCACCACGGACCAGGCTATTCTACGCACCTCGCTGACACCGCAACTCGTGGAAACGCTTGGCCGCAATCGCGCCCGCCAAATCGCGCAGGCTTCTCTCTTCGAAATCAGCGCCGTGTATCATCGCGACGACGCCAATCATTACCGCGAAGCGCGCCACCTCGGCATCGGGTTGATGGGACGACCGCAAAGCGGCGACTTGTGGGAACGCAAGCCGCCCAGCCGCGAAGAGATGGTTGGCTGGATCAAAGGATTGTGGGAACGCATCGCCAGCCATCAGCGCGTGGGTCATTGGTCCATCGTGCCGGATGCGCGGCCGTTCTTCGAGCCGGGATATGGTTTCGCGTTGACGATTGATGGTCAACCGGCGGGTTGGATGGGATTGATCGCGCCGGCCATTCGCAAGGAGTGGCGCTTGAACGATCCGGTCGGTGTGCTGGAAGTGGATGTCGCCCCGGTGGCGCATCACACGCCCGCCCGCATCGCCTACCAGGCCGTGCCGACGTTTCCATCCGTCTCGCGCGACGTGGCACTCGTCGCCGACGTCTCGATTCGCCATGAGGATCTGGTCGCGGCCATGCGCAAGGCCGGCCCGCCCGAACTGGAATCAATCCAGTTGTTCGATATTTTCACCGGCGCCTCGCTCGGCGCAGGCAAGCGCAGCCTGGCCTACGCGCTCACCTATCGTTCCTCCTCGCGCACCTTGACGGACGACGAGGTCAACGTGTATCATGAGCAAGTAAAGCGGGAGCTCAAAACGTCCCTTGCTGTGGACATTCGCGAGAGCTAGCCACGAGGCCATTTTAGATTGAATGAGGCAGTAATGACATCTCTGGCAACAGGATGGATTGATACGTTAATACTAATCATGTGCGCCGTATGGGCGTGCGGGCGATGGCTTCCGGCCTTTTTTCCGGAAAAAACCTTCGCCTTGGTTGAGCTGACCTTGCCGCAGTATTCCCCGCGGCGGGGGTTTGATACCAGTCAGGGGAATAACATGAGTATGTTCGGCAACCATCTTCTCCCGCGAGCGGGAGATCGTTCTTTCATAGTCGAGATGTAGATTTTCCGGCCGGCAACGGCCAAAAATTTACCCTGCCTTGTTCGTAATCGGGCCAAGTCCTCTGACCCAATACTGGTTTATCCAGGGAGTTCAACTGCTGGACGTACCGGAAGCCCCTCTCGGGGGGACCCGGGAAATCCGGACTAGAGCGCCCACCTCACTTTGAGGTGTCAGAGCTCGATGCCCTTAACGACTTATGGCGGGGTATTTTTTTGCCCCGGAAGGATGCCCGGAATCCTTGAACGGAAAATAACGATGGATCTGTTTGAACAAACCAGCCGTGGCGAAGCGCGAAGCAACGAACCGCTCGCCGCGCGCATGCGTCCGCAATCGCTGGAAGACTATGCCGGCCAGCAGCATATCCTGGGCCCCGGCCAGTTGCTGCGTCGCGCCATCGAGTCGGACCGCCTCGGCAGCATCATTCTCTATGGTCCGCCCGGCTGCGGCAAAACCTCGCTCGCCGAAGTCATCGCCCAAGTTACCGGTCGCTATTTCGAACGCACCAGCGGCGTACTCGCGAATGTCGCCATCCTGCGCGGTCTCCTCGAAGCCGCCGAGCAGCGCAAAAAATTCCGCCACCGCGAAACCATTCTTTTTATCGACGAAATCCACCGGTTCAACAAAGCCCAGCAGGACGTGCTGCTGCCGTATGTTGAGTCCGGCGCCATTACCCTCGTCGGCGCGACCACCCACAATCCGTTCTTTTTCATCAACACGCCGCTCACCTCCCGCTCACAAATTTTTCAGCTCGAGCCGCTGAGCGAAGCCGACATCGCCTCGCTCCTCCAGCGCGCCATGCGGGATCCGCGCGGCCTTGCGCATGTCCACATCCATGCCGATGAGGACGCCCTGAACCATCTCGCCCGCGTATGCGACGGCGATGCCCGCAAAGCATTGAATGCTCTGGAAATCGCCGCACTGACCACGCCCCCGGAGGCGGATGCGCGCGTGCACATCACCGCGGCAATCGCGGAGCAATCGATCCAGAAAAAAACCGTCACCTACGATAACGAGGACGGCCACTACGACACCATCAGCGCCTTCATCAAAAGCGTGCGCGGCTCGGATGCGAACGCCGCGCTCTACTGGCTGGCAAAAATGCTCTATGCCGGGGAGGATCCCCGCTTCATCGCGCGCCGACTGATCATTCTCGCCTCCGAGGATATCGGCAATGCGGACCCGATGGGCATCACGCTCTCGGTTTCCGCAATGCAGGCCGTTGAATTTGTCGGCATGCCGGAGGCCCGCATCATTCTCGCCCAAGCCACCACCTATCTCGCTACCGCGCCCAAAAGCAACGCCTCGTACCTCGGCATCGAATCGGCATGGCAGGACATCCGCGACGGACGGACATTGCCCGTGCCCAAACATCTGCGGGATGGCACCTACCGCGGCGCCGCGCAGTTGGGTCACCAAGGCTACCAGTATGCGCACGACTTCGAGGGGCATGTCGTCGACCAGGAATATGTCCCCACCAGCAAACACTACTACCAGCCGACCAGCGAGGGATACGAACAACGCATCCGTCAACGCCTCGAGCGCTGGCAAACCCTCCGCGAGCAACAACGGAAATCATCATGAGCACCAAAGCCCTTCTTCGCGCGCGCTTTCGCGAACTCGAGCAGAACCGGCCGGCCGACGAAGTCGCCGCGGCCAGCCGCGCCATCTATCAGTCGTTGCTCAAGCATGACGCATTTCAACAGGCCCGCTGCATCGGCGCTTTTCTCTCGCTACCGGCGGAAGTGCAAACGCGCGAAATCATCCGGGCCTGCTGGGAAAACGGAGCCACCGTATGCGTGCCCTACTACATAGCCTCCGAGCGCTTCTATGGCATGAGCCGGCTGGACCCGGCGGCGGCCCTCCGCGCGCGGCGCTGGAATGTGCGCGAGCCCGAGCAGCCCGATCCGGTGGATCCATCCGGACTGGATCTCATCCTGGTGCCGGCCATGGCGTTTGACGTGCACGGCACGCGGCTCGGTCACGGCGGCGGTCATTACGATCGTCTGCTCGCCGGGGTGAAAGGGTTCCGCCTGGGCCTGGCATTTCATGAACAACTCGTCGAAGAACTTCCCCGCGAACCACATGATCAACCGGTGCAGGCGATCCTCACCGACCGCAAATACATCGAGGTGACCCCGTGAATTTGGAAACATTGGCCGAAGGTTTATTCTATCTCTTCTCGGGCATCATTCTTTTCGGCCTCGGGTATGTGTTGCGGTCCCTCAATTACCGCCGCATCGTCACGTTGACCGAGAACAACATCGCCACCATGCTCGAACAAGCCCGCCGCGAGTCGGATGCCATTCTGCGCGAATCCAAGCTCACGGCAAAGGACGAGGTCTTGCGCGCGCGGGAGGAATTCGAGGCATCGACGCAAAAGCAGAAGGATGATTTGCGTGAGCTGGAGCATCGCTTGACCGAGCGCGAATTGAGCCTGAACCGCCGCATCGAGTCCTTCGACAAGAAGGAAGCGGGCATCGAAGATCGACTGAAGGACATTGCCCGCCTGCATGACGAGGCCGATGTAATGCGCAAGGATGTGCTCACCCGGCAACAGCAGTTGCTGGCCAAACTCGAGAACGCCTCGCACATGGACCGGGAGACGGCGCGCAACGAATACATCCACGCCCTCGAATCCGAGCTGGTCGCCGAACGCGCCGCCCTCGTTCGCCGCTCCCAACAGGAAGCCCACGAAACCGCACAACGTGACGCGCGCAAAATCATTTCCCTCGCGGTGGAACGTTATGCGGCCGAGCAGATCAACGAAATGACCACCTGCGCGGTCCCGTTGCCGAGCGAAGAGATGAAAGGTCGTATCATCGGCAAGGAAGGCCGCAACATCCGCGCCATCGAATCGGTCACCGGCGTGAACATCCTGATCGACGATACCCCGGAAGTGGTCGTCATCTCCGGGTTCGATCCGCTCCGCCGCGAAATTGCCCGTCAAAGCCTGGAGCGCCTGATCGCGGACGGCCGCATTCATCCCTCGCGCATCGAGGAAGTCGTGCATGGCGTGCAGTCCGAAATCAACGAAGTCATCGACAAGGCCGGCGAATCGGCCGTGGTCGAACTCGGCTTGGCCGCGGTGGACCCGGCCGTTCAGCGCATGCTTGGCCGCCTCAAGTTCCGTCACAGCTACGGGCAAAATGTCCTCAAACACTCGCTGGAAATGGGTCACCTCATGGGCATGATGGCCACCGAACTGGGCGCGGATCCGCTGATTGCCCGCCGCGTCGGCTTGATGCACGACATCGGCAAGGCCATGGATCATGACATTGAAGGAAGTCATGCCCTGATCGGCGCCGACTTTCTCAAGCGCTATGGCGAAACTCCGCTTGTGGTGAATGCCGTGGCCGCCCATCACAACGAAGTCGAAGCGGAAAGCGTGTATGCCATTCTCGCCCGCGCCGGCGATGCGATGACCGCGGCCCGCCCCGGCGCCCGCTCGGAAAACACGGAAGTGTACCTCAAGCGCCTGGAGAAACTCGAACAGATCGCCACATCCTACCGCGGCGTGGAAAAATGTTTCGCCATCCAGGCCGGGCGTGAGATCCGCGTCATCGTTGAGCCGAAATCGATCGACGACAACGAAGCGCTCCTGCTCGCCCGCAACATCAGCCGGCAGATCGAGCATGACATGCAATATCCCGGCCAGATCAAAGTCACCGTGGTGCGGGAAACGCGTTGCGTGGAATATGCCCGATAGATCCTGCCCGGAATCCATCCTCGCCGCCTGGCGGCAATGCGCCGCGGAAGTCACCGGCATCCGCGACGAGGTGCATGCCATCCGCGCCCTGGAATCCGCCGCCGGATTTTTGAGCGACACGTTCACCACCGGCCGCGATCCCGGCTTCGGCGACTATGCACACAATCGCCGCGCGCTGGCGGCATACGGCCTGTTCTTTTTTCCCCGCTCGTATGTGCGCACCCGCCTCGTGCTCGAAGAAGTTGCCGCCCATTGGTCAATTCAATCGCCGGATATTCATCTGGTCGATCTGGGCGCGGGCACGGGCGCCGCCGGCTTTGCCGCGCTGGCCACATTTTCGCAATGGCAACCGTCCAGCCGGCTCCACCTGACCATGGTCGACGACAAACCGGCGGGGTTTGAATTTGCCCGCCGGGTCTATGCCGCCGGGTCAGCCATCTGGCCGCAGGCGCGCCGGCACGAAGTGCAGGCGGACATGCACAGTTACCAATCCCCCGCCGGAGCGCATGTTATTCTGGCATCGTTCGCCATCAATGAGTGGATGGATGCCGAGCCGCCGGAAAAAATGCGGACATGGGTGCGGCAGCAAATGAACGCGCTCAAGCCGGGTGGTTGGCTGGTGATCATGGAGCCGGCCCTGCATTCCTCGGTGGAGCGACTGGAGCGTTTGCGCGACGTCATCGCCGCGGATAAAATCGCGCGCATTCTGGCCCCCTGCCCGCATGATCAGCCCTGCCCGATGCTTGCAGAAAAACGCGGCTGGTGCCACGAGGTGCGCCACTGGTCGCCCCCGTCCTCGTTGCGCATGATCAATCGCACGCTGCAGCGCGATGTGCACCTGCTGAAATTCTCTTTTCTGGTTCTGGAAAAAAGCCCGCCCGCGGCGGCCGACTGGATGCGATTGGTGAGTCCGGTCAAAAAGGAAAAAGGCAAATACGTCTGCCACGGGTGCGGCGCGGATGGAAAATTGCACAACGTCGAATGGCTCACCCGCCATCTCAACAAGGAACAAGTCGACGCCAGTGAATCCCTTGAACGCGGCGACCGCGTGGCCATGCCGGCGGGCACGTCGCTCGGCGACGGTCGAACCGAGCGCGTCAGCGCGCCGCCGACATTGATCGCCCGGTAATCCGGCCTCACGCGCCCATCCATTCCTGACTTCAACTTTGGGACACCCTGGCGCACATGCCTACGGGAATCATCATGCGGAGAATCCGGGTGTTGATGCTTTCTTTATCTATCCGCCGTCGGCGGCGGAT
>CAYYAR010000027.1:0-46313 GCA_964470065.1 uncultured Verrucomicrobiota bacterium
AATACGCCGGTTGTGCGCGAATAAATTATGACGCTATTTGTCTGTCCCCGCGCGGGGCGGGGCGCAAGGTGGCAACGTGATTGTAAAATGAATCAACCTGACCGGTAGCGCCGCATCAGTGCGATGACTTCCTCGCGCAACTCGAACAGCATTTGCTGGCATTCCTTGGCCCGCGAGCGATCGATCAACTCCAGCGGCTCGATCTTGAGCAGCATTTCGATGGCTTGGTGCAATTGATGGACCGCGCGCTTGAGGCCGGCGATCACATAGCCCGGCTCGACGTCGTCTCCATAAGCGATGTCGCCCAGTGTACTGGACAGGCGGACGCCGGCTGATTCGATCAATCCCACCCATTCAAAAATCCGGCTGTCGCCGTTTTCGCCCAGCAGTCCGTGGTCTTCCAGTTCCCGCCAGATGGTGGCGCTGAATTGCAGGGCCTTGGCAGCGAGGGGATGCTCGATCGATCCGTCCTCCTCGCGGACCCAGTCGATGCCTTCGCGGCCGGGATCAGGCTCCCGCTCTTCCATCATGCGTCCATCGTCATCATCGTCTTCGTCCTCATCGTCGGCCATGAATGTTTTTTCGCCGGCTCCACGCTCCTCCAGCTCGAGGTCGGCAAAAACGCCGCGCTCCTGGGCCTCCAGTTCCTCCTCGACCCAGGTCCATCCCATTTCGCGAGCGATGAGCTTTTCCGAATCAGGATGGCCATGATATTTTTCCAGTACTTCGCCGAGTCGTTCGTTTTTACGGTCCGAATCCTTGAGCAGTTTTTCCCACTCGAATTCATTCATCGGGCGGTCGATTTGTCCGGGCTCCGACTCGCCGGTTTCTTCCATTTCGCTCAGGTGTTCGAGCCAGTCGCGAAACGCTTGGCGGTTGGCGGTAGTCTGGATCTCTTCGTCATCGGCGGACATGATCCAGGCGGGCGCCGAAAGCGCTATCTTGAATTGCGTGGCTTCGATGACCACGCGTCCGTTTGTTTCGCTGAACCATTCGAGGTAGAGCGCATTGGCCTTGCGGGCCACCGGGGCCGGATTTTTCTCGACGAGATTTACTTTGCGCGAGGCGGTCATGTCGCCGGTCATACCGATCTGAACCGGATCGAGGGGTGGGGGTTCGGCGGCGGACGGGGCGGGATTCTCAAACACCAGCTCGGTCCCGGCCATATCGCGCAGGAAATTGCCATGCAGTTCCAGGGTGAGCGGATTCGTTCGCCCGGCGAGCCAAAGGCTGCCGGTGACGAGTCCCTTCTGCTGGTTGTTCAGGACGCCGCGGACGATGTGTTGGGTGATGCGCCAAGCCATGGTTTAAATATACGGGGGATGAGGTCTTAAAGTGTAGAGGTCTTTAGCTCAAGATAATTTATGTGAATGCTATATATGCATGCAATATGGGCGTATGCTGCATGCATTATGAAGAAGCCTAAAACAGTTCAATACACGATCCGGCAAATACCGGGGCGGTTAGACCAGCGTCTTCGTGAATCCGCGGCGGCTTATGGCATTGCGTTGAGGTGCTATATGCCGATGAGCAAACGACCTTTCACTACGCGAGAATTTTCCAGCAACTCCGTCGCCAGGGGAAACCCATCCCAACCAACGATCTGTGGATCGCCGCGCTGGTTCAGCAATTCAATCTGGTCCTGTACTCCCGCGATCAGCACTTCGATGCCCTCCCGCAGTTGGCGAGGGTTTAGTCTTCATATGATGGGACAAATGACCCGGTAGTTGACAAGATAATCATATTGTATGATTATATGCAAAAGGTGGTTGAAATGAGTCATGTTTTAACTGTTACCGAAGCAGTCAGAAATTTCTCTGACTACATCAGCCGGGTGGCTTACCGGCATGAATCGTTTATTCTTAAAAAAGGAACGAAAGCCGTTGCCGAACTCCGGCCGGTGCCGAGTGGCCGGCGACTGGGTGACTTGCCGGGGATTTTGCGTTCAGTACCGCATCTTGCTTCCGGCGATGCCGACTCGTTCATGGCGGAGATCGACAAAATCCGCACTTCCTCAAATCGCGAAGGCATCAAGGATCCATGGGCATCCTGATTGATAGCAGTGTTTTGATTCAAGCGGAGCGGGCGGGATCCGATTTGTCGCAGTTCATCAAAAACCGGGAAAATGAAGAAATATTTCTCTCGGTAATTTCCGCGAGCGAGCTTTTGCATGGGGCGCATCGCGCTGTCGAGCCCGCCACCAAGACGCGTCGGCTTGCTTTTGTCGAAGGAATACTGACAGCGCTTCCAGTACTTTCTATCGATCTCGCGACCGCGCGCGCTCACGCGCGATTGTGGGCCGATTTGTCGGCGCGTGGCGAGCCCATCGGATTGCACGATTCCTGGCTTGCCGCAACCTGTATTGCCCACGGTCTTTCCATCGCGACTCACAATCTCCGCGACTTCAGTCGCGTGACCGGCTTGGCTGTTGAACAGTGGGCGTAAGGTTTTTGCCCCGCGCAAAATTTCGTATTTTCTTCACATCCGCGAATCGTGTGCCTAGAATTTAGCCTCATTTTTTATCCACTACTGAGGAGATGAACATGAGCAAGCTTGTAGTTCCGGCGAACGGTGTGAAAATTCAAATGGGCGCGGATGGCAAGTTGCTGGTGCCCGACCACCCGATTCTGACGTTTATTGAAGGGGATGGCATCGGTGCCGACATCACCAAAGCTTCGATGTTGATCTGGGATGCCGCGGTGCGGAAGGCCTACGGCGGAAGCCGCAAGGTGTCATGGATGGAGGTGTATGCCGGGGAGAAGGCGAACGAAGTCTATGGCCAGCCCGTGTGGTTGCCCGAAGAGACGCTCACCGCGATCCGCGAATTTCTCGTCGGCATTAAGGGCCCGCTCACCACGCCGGTGGGCGGCGGTATCCGCAGCTTGAATGTGGCGTTGCGTCAGGAGCTGGATCTGTATGTGTGCTTGCGCCCGGTGCGCTGGTTCAAGGGCGTGCCTTCACCGGTAAAGCATCCCGAGAAAACCGACATGGTGATTTTCCGCGAAAACTCCGAGGACATCTACGCGGGTATCGAGTATGCCGCGGGTACGCCGGAAGCCGGGAAGATGATCGAATTCCTGCAGAAGGAAATGAAGGTGAAGAAAATCCGTTTTCCCGGCTCCTCCGGTATCGGCATCAAGCCGGTTTCCGAGGAGGGAACCACCCGTCTCGTTAAAGCTTCGATCGAATACGCGATTGCGAACAATCGCCGCTCTGTGACCATTGTCCACAAGGGCAACATCATGAAATTCACCGAAGGCGCTTTCCGCGACTGGGGCTACAAGGTCGCGAAGGAACAATTCGGCGCCGAATTGCTCGATGGCGGCCCGTGGATGAAGCTAAAAAACCCGAACACCGGCAAGGATATCATCATCAAAGACGTCATCGCCGATGCGTTCCTCCAGCAGATTCTTACCCGTCCCGATGAATACGATGTGATCGCCACGATGAACCTAAACGGTGACTACATCTCCGACGCGCTCGCCGCGTGCGTCGGCGGTATCGGTATCGCGCCCGGCGCCAACATCAACTACGACACTGGCCACGCCGTTTTCGAAGCCACCCATGGCACCGCGCCCAAGTACGCTAACCAGGACAAGGTCAATCCCGGTTCACTCGTCCTCTCCGGCGAGATGATGTTCCGCTACATCGGCTGGACCGAGGCGGCCGACCTAATTATCAAAGGCGTCGAAGGCGCGATCACCGCTAAGACGGTCACTTACGACTTCGCCCGCCTCATGGAAGGCGCGAAAGAGGTCAAGTGCAGTGAGTTCGCGCACGCGGTTGTCAATCACATGTAGGGTTAAACGCGCGGGTTTTCGGGTGTCGTGTTTTCGGGTTTCGGTTTTCGGGAAAAGATGCCACATTCTTTCGAGTGGCTTCTGGCTGAGATTCAGCTCGCCAGCGTTAATCCCAATCCACTCGCGGCGTTGCGCATTTCGTCATCAAAGCTGACGAGGGGAACACCGTTAAGCGCCATACTCAACTTTTCGGCGAGATAGACATGAGCGGCATCGGCGGCGCGGAGTTTGATGACGCGGTTGAAGATGCGTAGCGCCTCGATGTTTTCTCCAAGATTCATATCAACATAATTCATGCGTTGGTGAATCAGCGACCACGCGTCCCACGCGGAAGGCGGCGCGTTCCTCCGGGCCAGCGCGGCCTCGGTTTCCAGGATCGCCCAACGCCACGCCCACGGGCACGTGGTTTGCTTCCATGCGGTTTGTGCGCTGGCGGTGTGTGGCTCCTCCAGCACTAAGGCCACGAGCGCGCTGGTGTCCCAGAATGAATTCATCACCAATTCCTCTCGCCACGCATGGCGCTGACCGTCGATATATCTTTGCGCCCGTCGCCCGCGATAGAGGGTTGGATCATTGGCAGGGGACCATCCTTAACTTGCCCGCCTACAAGTTCCAATCCGGTCGAGGCAAGCCTCTGCTTTACTTCTATGTCCCTTTCGCCCGCGTCCGCATCTCCTTGCGCCGGAGTTAAATACGCAACTGTGTTTTCGCGCATGCAGATATCGAGCTTGTCGCCGGTTTCCCGCACATAACGGAGATGCCGCGACAAATTCGCTTTTAAATCAGCTACTTTAACCTTCATGTGACCAAAATAGTCATAAAATATAACCAAGTAAACTATATTTTTCCTTTTGTTGATCTCGCTTGACCATTACCGCCCGCCTCCATTCCAATGCCGCCATGCACGTCAGGCAACCGCCATCAAAAATCCTCTCCCGCGACGCCATGAAAAAGGAGCGGGAGCGGCTTTCCGATGAAAACCGGAAGCTGGTTTTCACGAATGGTGCGTTTGACATCCTCCACGCCGGACACGTCACCTATCTGAATTTTGCCCGCGCTCAGGGCGATGCGCTGGTGGTCGGATTGAATTCCGATTCCTCCGTGAAGCGCTACAAAGGAGACAAACGTCCGGTGAATAGCGAACGCGATCGCGCCCTCGTCCTTGCCGCACTGGAATGCGTGGATTATGTGGTGATTTTTGACGAGGACGAACCCAAGGAACTGATCGCGGCCATGTTGCCTGATGTGTTGGTCAAGGGCGCCGACTGGGCCCATTATGTCAGCGGACGCGACATCGTCGAAGCCAACGGCGGCCAGGTTGTTCTTGCGAACATGGTGGAAGGGCGCTCGACGACGAATACCATCTCCCGTATTGTGGAAGCCTACGGAAAGCAATCATGAGCGAGCGTTTTATTGTCACTGGCGGGGCGGGTTTTATCGGCAGCAACATCATCGAGGCGCTGAACAAGCGGGGTGATGCGAATATTCTGGTCGTCGATGATCTCGGCACGGATGAGAAGTGGAAGAATCTTGTCGGTCTCAGGTATGACGACTACATGGATCACCGGGTATTTCGCAAGACGGTGCTGGAGCGCAAGCTGGGCCCGATTTCCGCGATATTCCACATGGGCGCATGCAGTGCGACCACCGAAACCAACGCCGCGTACCTGGCCGACAACAATTATCAATTCACGCGCGAACTTTGCGAGTGGTCAATGGCGTCCGGGGCCCGGTTCATCTATGCCTCGAGCGGAGCTACCTATGGCGATGGCTCGCTGGGTTATTCCGATGACGATGCCCATACGCCCGGGCTCGCGCCCCTGAACATGTACGGCTACTCAAAACACATGTTTGATTTGTGGGCGTTGAAGAACAGGCTGTTGAACAAGATCGTCGGCCTGAAGTTTTTTAATGTGTATGGCCCCCGCGAGGATCACAAGGGCGACATGCGGTCGGTGGTGCACAAAGCCTACGGCCAGATTCGCGCCACCGGGGCCGTGAAGCTCTTTAAGTCCTACAAGCCGGAATACAAGGATGGCGAGCAAGTCCGCGACTTCGTCTATGTGAAAGACGCGGTAGGCGTGTGTCTGTATTTTGATCGCCATCGTAACATATCGGGTTTGTTTAATGTCGGCACCGGCACATGCCGGACATGGTTGGATCTGGCCCGGTCCGTGTTTGCCGCGATGGGGCGCAAGCCGAACGTTGAATTCATCGACATGCCGGAAACCCTGCGCGAGAAATACCAGTATCACACCGAGGCCGCGACCGGAAAATTACGCGCGGCCGGATACGATACAGCGTTCACTTCACTCGAGGACGGCGTGCGTGATTACGTGCAGTCGTATCTTACGCCACGCCCGTGAGTCCGCGTCTTCAGCCTTAGCCCAGCGCGACATCCAGTACCATCATGACGGCAAAACCACCCATGGCTCCGAGGGTGGCGAGATCGGTATTTTCCGGATGGAGTTGGGACTCGGGAATCAATTCCTCGACCACAACGTAAATCATGGCTCCGGCGGCGAAGGCGAGGGCGAAGGGAAGAATCGGTTGTATATACAGCACGGCGGCCGCGCCCAAAACGCCGGCGATGGGCTCCACGACACCGGACGCCTGCCCATAGAAGAAGGCCTTCCTTCTGGAAAATCCCTCGCGGCGAAGCGGCACCGAAACCGCGGTGCCTTCGGGAAAATTCTGAATGCCAATACCGATCGCGAGGGCGATGGCACCGCCCAGCGTGGCCGTTTCAATGCCCGCCGCGGCAGCGCCAAAAGCGACGCCGATCGCGAGACCTTCCGGAATATTGTGAAGCGTGATGGCGAGCACGAGCAGCACGCTGGACTTCCAGCGCGTGGTGATGCCTTCCGCAGCATCTTCGGGAAAGCCCACATGCAAATGGGGCATGATCTTGTCCGCCAGCCACAGAAAAACACCGCCAAAAATAAAACCAACCAGCGGAGGAAACCATTTCACATATCCGAGCGCCTCGGACATGGCGATGGACGGAGCCAGCAGGGACCAAAAACTTGCGGCAATCATGACCCCCGCGGCAAAACCCATCATACCGTCGAGGATTTTGCGGTTCACGGTTTTGAAAAAGAACACCAGGGATGCGCCCAGAGCCGTGACGCCCCAGGTGAACAGTGTGGCCAGCAGCGCCTGCATGGCTGGATGGCTATGGAGAAAGTAGGAGAGCATGAACGGTGATTGCTGTGCGAAGGATCATCTCACTGCGCTTTTGTTCACGCAAGGATGTATTGGGCGGGATGGGGGCGCGGCCGCGCGCAGGCGATTTAATCTCCGGCGCTTCCGGGAAGGCTGATCTCCACCACCACGGCATTGTGATCGCTAACCGAGGCGGGAACCGCGTGGATGAATGCGTCCGGTTCCCCCAGATGCTTGAGGAAAATGTAATCCAATGTGGACGGGGGAAATCTATCTTCGCGGCCCTTCCATGAATAACGCTGTTCCGGCGGCACGCGTGACCAGCTGTTCCAATAGCCCTCCTGGGTCAGCATGTCCACCACCTGATCGCCGAACACGCCGTCGTGGTTGGTGTTGATGTCGCCGGCGATAATCCATCCGTCGATTCCATGGCCGGCAAACTGTTCGGACATGGTGCGGACATGGCGGATCAGTTGACGCGTCGAGGCGTCGCGGATGTCATAATTGCGCTGCGCTTCCTCGGGGGTATCGCTCCGGTTGCTCTTCAAGTGCAACCCATACACGAGGATCAACCGGCCGGTGCGGGGATTTTCGAGCGCGGTGAAGGCGAACCCGCGCCGCAGGCCCTCGATGGTTTGATCCCAGGCTTCGGCCCAGCCGGCAATGGCGGGGATGCGCGAGGCAATGACGATTTGCTGGTCGCGCCGTTCCGGGTCGGCTTCCGCATCGGTGAAGGAAGAGGCCGCATGGATTTCGAGCCCCGGAAGACCGGAAATGATGTTGCGCAATTCGTCGGGATCACAAATTTCCGTGGCGACGAGGACGTCGGGCTTTAATTGTTCGAGCTCGCGGCGGCACGCCTCGCGATGGCGCTCTATTTCCGCTGCATCCGCCTTGCCGCGCTGTCCGGGAAACCACTCAAGGTTGATGGTAACGATCCTTAATGACGTTGCTTCAACGGTTCCGCAAAGCAGAAGAAAGGCCATCAGGGGCCGGAAGTATTTTGCACACATGATCATACCCGAAGCGTTAGACTGTGCTTCATTTGCCCGGGCCGGTAAACAAAAACCGTCGCGAAGGACGGTTGGACGTGCTTTATGCGACCTCGCGGAGGGCGGGAAAGATCAGCGCGATTTCCGCGCCGCCGAGGGCCGAGGCGCCGAAGGAAATCTTGGCGTGATGATTCTGAATGGTGGTGCGCACGATATACAAGCCGATGCCAGTGACTTGAGTTCAACATGTCGATCGCCTGCTATTGTAAGTCATTGATGTGCAACAGTTGAGTTTTCGATCGGAGTCACTTTGGGTGTCTCATGCTATGTGGCTTTGTATGGCGACCAGCTGATCTACGGCATCGTCCGTTGGCGTAGTTGATGGCTCGCGGCATCCGGCCGCATCGCGGCGGCCCATTTTGGGCGCTTTCGGTGTTGGGCTCTCGGTCGCGGACACGAGTCCAGCGACCGTTCGCCCGCCGTGAAATCGCCGCAAACTGGGCCTACCGCGACGCTCATTTCGCGTGCCGCGAAATGACCGGATGCCTCTCGCACTCACGCATCTATCCGCCGCCGACGGCGGATAGATGAAGAACGCATCAACAACCGTATTCTCCGCAAGCTGATTCCCGTATACATGTGCGTCAGGGTGTCCCATTGTTGAAGTCAGGAAAAACCGTCGCGAAGGACGGTTGGACGTGGTTTATGCGACCTCGCGGAGGGCGGGAAAGATCAGCGCGATTTCCGCGCCGCCGAGGGCCGAGGCGCCGAAGGAAATCTTGGCGTGATGATTCTGAATGGTGGTGCGCACGATATACAGGCCGATGCCAGTGCCTTTCTCCTTGGTGGTGTGCAGCGTCCACTCTTCATGACCGGGGCCAGGCCAGCCCGGGCCGCTGTCGCCGACGACCACCCGCACCTCGTGTTCGTTCTCCGTGAGTTCAACGATGATTTCCCGGGCGGTATCGGGTTTGTTTCCGTTCATGGCCTCGATGGCATTGCGCAGGATATTGGTCAGGGCGAGTTGGATTTGGGCGTCGTCGCCGGCGATCATGAATCGACCGCGCGGATCAGCGCGCACAACGACGTGTGTCTCGTTGTTCTCCAGCAACCGCTTTACCTGGATCAAGGAGCTGTCGATCACTTCGCGCAGATGGACGGCGTGATGTTCGGTTTGCACGTTACGCATCAGCACCTTCATTTTGTCGATGATGCGCAACACTTGTTGCGCCTCTCCCGCGATGATATTCAACTCATCCAAATTGGCCCGTCCGCTTTTGATCGCCTGCTTGGTTTGCAGGAGGAGGGTGCTCAGTGGCGTGTTGATTTCGTGGCCGATGGCGGCGGCGGCGAGGCTGCTCTTGAGTTTCGATTCGAGGTTCCGGCGGTGCGAGGTCTCGAGGTCCCGCTCGCGTTGGGCGGCCATGACTTCGTCAGTGATATCGCTCATGGTGCCATGGGCGCGAAGCGCTTTGCCCTGCTTGTCGCGGATGACCATGCCATGTTCGCGAATGTGCCGGGTTTGGCCGTCGGCGCGCACAATCCGGTAGTCCATGGCGAAAATCGCATCGCTGTTGAGCATCTGTTGCGTTTGTCTCATGACCTCGTCGTAATCGTCCGGATGAATGAATTTTTTCCAGTCGCCATCGAATTCGCCGGGCTTCAACCCGTGGATCAGGCACATGTTTTCGTCCCACCGGTCGAGTCCGGTTGCCACCGCATAATCCCAGAAGCCGAGCCGGGTGGCTTGGGCGGCAAGTCGTATGCTCATGTTGGCCTCGGCCCGCGCCTGCTCGGCGTTCTTGCGATCGGTGATGTCGATCATGACGCCTTCCCAAATCATCCGGCCGGTGGCGCTGGTGCGGGGCCGTGATTCGATGTTGACCCAGCGGGTTTGGTTTTTTACGAAGATGGGGCCTTCCCATTTGAAGGATTTACCGCCGGAAATGGCCTCCGCATTTAACGCCATAAAGGCTTCGCGGTGGTCTTCACGGATGCGCAGAAAAGCGAGGCCGGGATCGGCGAGCACTTCTTCGCGCTTTAAATCGAGCATTTGCAGCCAGCGGTCGCTGCAAAACGTAAAGGCGGGCGAATCGGGGCGCGCCTCCAGGACATAGGTGCCGACGGGAATGTTCTCGGTCAGCTCGTAGGCGGTTTTTTCCAGGCGCTGGCGGAGGTCGGCCAGGTCGCGTTCCGCTTTGCGCAAGTCCGTGACATTCACCACTGCGGCCAGCAGGGTCTTTTCCTTCACGACCGCGCTGATGACCACGTCCAGATACGTTCCGTATTTTGTGAATACCCGGTATTCACCCGCCGTGATGCGACCGCTTTCCCGAGTGGCCTCGGCGACGTCCGCATTCCACGCGGCGAAGACTTTTTCCCGGTACTCCTCGTCCGGACAGGCCAGCCGGGCGAAATCCTCCATCTGCGGAATGTCATCGAGCGTGTAACCAAACGTTCGGATAAAGTTTTCATTCAGAAACGTTATGCGCGGCTTTTCTTCGAGGGTGCTAAGCGTTATGCCGATCGGAATGCTGTCGAGTATTTTTCGCAGTTGCGCCTCGCTGTTGGCAAGGTGCTGCTCGGCGATTTTGCGGTCGGTGATATCGGCCAGTACGCCCTCCCAGACCACCGATCCATCATCCAGGTCGCGGGGCCGGGACTCGGCGATGATCCACCGGATTTGGCCGCGCACGATAATCCGGCATTCTTCATGGAAGGGGAGTTTCTTCTCGAACACCTCGACATTTTTGCGCACCCATTCGTCGCGATCTTCCGGATGCACACAAGCGAAGGCTTTCATGGGATCACTACGGGCTTCCTCGCGCTCGAGGCCGGTCAACTCCAGAAAGCGCGTGCTCATGAACGAGAAGTAGGCAACCCCGCCGTTGGGCGGTTGGACCATCGTGTAGGTGCCGACAGGAATGTTTTCGGTGAGGTCGTAGGCGGTTTGCCGGGTTTTGGCGAGGGCGTCGTTCAGTTCCTTGAGGCGGATGTCGCGGGCATTGATGAGGCCGGTGAGCTGGTTCAATTCACGGATGCTGGAGGAGCCGAGCATGGCATCGCCGGTGGAATCCAGCACGCGCTTGAATTGACGGTCCACCAGCGAACTCAGCCACTCACTTAACAGTCCGCCCAGCACAAGCAATCCAAACAGGTAGGCAAATGCCGGGCGCAACAGGGTCTCGTTCAACAAACGGAAAAGCACCGGCGCCGGTTGGTACAACGTGATGCTTCGCGGGTAACCTTCGCCGGGATCGAGCTGGTCCACCGTGACCGACCAGTAGGATTGGAGATCGCCCTCCATGATGGGCAAGGTCTGGCGGGGAACATACAGATCAAGTCCGGGCGTGCGTCCGCGATTGGTGGTGAGTTTTTCGTACTGTCCGTCCAGCTGGCGCATCAGTTCCGGATGGGAGCTGCGCTCGTGGCCATCCGCATTCACCATGCGGAATTCGATTTCCTCGCCGGGCGTGTGCGGCGTGATGGCGCTTTTTCTCATCACGAGGGCATAAGCCTGCTCTTGGAGTTTGGCGCGATACGCCTCGAGTGTGGCGGCCTGCAGTTGCTGCGTATTGATCAGGCTGATGAAGATGTTGGGAATGGTGATGGTCAAGAGCACCACCACGAAGACGGTGCCGCGGACGGGGATCGTCGTGAAGCCCCGCTGGATACTCCTGATCCCGAGGGCGAGGTAGAGCAACAAACCGATGGTGGTGTTGATGATGCCGGTGGACGCTTCCTTGAGCGCGATGACGATGGACTGGTCCCAGGCGAGATCGAAGTAAATGGAAAAGAGTAAGAGTTCCAGCGGTATACCGATGACGATCCAGAAGCCAATCGCGGCCAGCACGACCCGGCCGTTATCCTGATGCTTGCGGCCGCCGTTGGGGTGATCGACAAAAAGCTTGAGCGCCAGGAGAAAGAGCGTCCCGATGATCAGCTCGATCGGGTGCCCCCATCGCATGGCCGTGACGGTCAGGGCCGCCGGGCCGACGATCAGGCCCGGCCAACCGAAGTGCAGCAAGGCAAATACCGCCACGCTTCCGCCGAGCATGAGTTGCATGTCGACGAAAACGGTTGGCGCGTAATGATTGATCAGCGCGGCCAGCGCCGCGCAAAGGATCACGCACAGAATGGGAGCGAACTTTTTCAAGCGGGCATCAGTCAGGCGCGTCCCATGCTTTCGTGGTGCTGGCGAATCGCTTCCCGGGTGACCTCGTTGCCGCTGATACCCATTTTACCGGCAATGCGTTTGCGAAACACCTGCACGGTATGGACCGAAAGGCCGAGTTGTCCGGCAATCTCCTTGCTGATCAGGCCGGCGCCGATCAGATTGAAAACCTGCCGCTCGCGGTCGGACAATGCCCGGGCTTTATCCGGACGTTCCGCGGCTTTGCCCGGCGGTGTGCGCGCTTGGCGGATCTGCTGAATGTACTGGCGGATGGCTCGCTCCAGTTCTTCGAAGGCGCCGGCTTTTTCCACTACGTCGTAGATGTTGGATTTAAGCTTGGCCGGGCAGACAAATGTTTGCATTTGTCCGGTGAGGATAATGATGCGGGCTTCCGGATTGAGATGGACGAGCCGGTGACCGACCTCGAGACCGCTTCCATCCGGGAGGGCGAGATCGAGAATCATCAGATCCGGCTTCTGCTCCTCGCATGCCTTGATGCCCTCGGCGGTCGTGCGGGCCATGCCCACGATTTCCATGTGGCCGATGCCCCGCAACATGGTGCTGATGAGCTGCATGAACATGAGGTGATCTTCGACGAGCAGGCAACGAATGTTCATGGCGAAAAGATGCCCCGGAAGCCGCGGGAAAAGCAAGCCGGGGAACTATACCTATTGATGGTTATCGGCGCGGCGGACGGACCGATTCAGGGTTGGCCTGTCCGGGGCCGGCGGCTACACTGGCGCCCATGACGTGGAGTTTATCCCAGTTTGGCGAAAAGTTGAGCGCTCATGCCGGCATCAACGAGCTGATGCGTGATCTCGGCGCGGCCACCTCGGGCCGGCACGATGT
This sequence comes from uncultured Verrucomicrobiota bacterium, assembly GCA_964470065.1. GTDB lineage: Bacteria > Verrucomicrobiota > Kiritimatiellia > CAIVKH01 > CAIVKH01 > CALMUP01. The sequence continues at coordinate 12,981 of CAYYAR010000027.1, forward strand.
GCTCATGCTCGGGGGCGGAAACCCGGCGCATATTCCCGCCGTGGAGGCCATCTGGCGGCAGCGCTGGATGGAGATTGCATCCCGGGGTGACCTGCTTGAGCGGACGCTTGGCAATTATGATGCACCGCAAGGCCATCCCGCGTTCATCGAGGCGTTGGTCGCCAGCTTGAAGAAACAGTACGGATGGGACATCCATGCCGGCAACGTGGCCGTGGTGAACGGCAGCCAGCATGCCTTTTTTTATCTGTTCAACATGCTGGCCGGCCGGCACAGCGACAACCGGTTCAAACGCATCGTGATGCCGCTCGCGCCGGAGTATATCGGTTATGCCGATCAATCCATTCACGCCCAGGCCTTTCGATCGATTCCGCCGGGCGTCGAGCTCATCGGTGATCATCAGTTCAAGTACCACATCGACTTCAGCCGGCTGGAGCCCGGACCGGAAGTGGCCGCGTTGTGTGTTTCCCGGCCGACAAATCCCACCGGTAACGTGCTGACCAATGAGGAGGTCGCGCAACTCGAATTGTTCGCCGCGGATCACCATATACCTCTGATAATCGACAATGCCTATGGCGCGCCATTCCCCGATATCATCTTTAACGACGTGCAGCCGCTATGGACGGAAAATACCATTCTCGTGATGAGTCTTTCGAAGCTTGGCCTGCCCGGCACCCGCACCGGCATCATCCTCGCCCGTGAGGATCTAATCGAGTCGATCACGGTCATCAATGCCGTGGCCGGACTGGCCAACGGCAATCTCGGCCAGGTCATCGCCACGCCGTTGCTGGCCGATGGACGACTGTACGAGATGAGCCGCACGCTAATCCGTCCTTATTATGAACAAAAATCCCGGCAGGCGATCGAATGGATCCATGCGGCGATGGATCCCGCTTTACCGTATCGTGTGCACGTCAGCGAAGGCGCGCTATTCCTGTGGTTGTGGTTTGACGGCTTGCCGGTCTCGTCCGCGGAGTTGTACCGGCGCTTGAAGCAGCGGGGCGTGCTGGTGATTCCGGGTCATTATTTCTTTTATGGTCTTGAGGACGATCATCCGCACGCGCATACTTGCCTCCGGCTTTCCTACGCGCAGGACGGCGATGTCGTGCAGCGGGGTGTGGCTATCGTGGCCGAGGAAGTGAAAAAGGCATATCAGGCTAAATGACGGCGAAAAACAAAAACATCTGGTTTCGTTGCCCCTCGTGCGACGGTAAATTGGTGGTGGCGTCCACGGCTGGTGGATGCCGGGCAAATTGCCCGGAGTGCCAGACGCTCATTCCGATTCCCTCGCGTTCGACGATGATGCCGGGCTGGTTGAGACAAGCCATCGTTTATGCCGTTCAGGTTTGTCTGGTGATCGTCACGGCGGGTGCCGGCACCTGGTGGGTGGTTCGAACGGATCGCGATGTAGCCGCTCCGGCGGAAAAGCCGGACGCCGTGGCCGGGCCCGCTCCCGTGGCGGCGTCCACCCGGGATCAGGCGATCGAGGATCAAGCGCTTGCCGACCGCGAGATCAACCGGAAGCTCGAGCAGGATCATCAGGATCTTCAGGGTCGTTATGCCAAGATGATGGAATGGATGGTCGAGAATTACCGGGGCAAATATCCTCTACCCGAACGGCTGGTGCAACATTTGCGTATCAAGCCGGTGACGGACACCGGCGAAATCAGCGGCGATCTCGTTGAGTTGCTCAAGCTTTCGGACGAAGAAAAAATGCAGATGCAGGGTTTCATCCAGTACGCCCGCGCGACGGCAAAGCAGGCTGAACGCGACTTGGTTCGCGTGCTTGAGCAGAGCGAATTGCGCATCAGTTATGAAGTGCCGGTATTTCCCGAAACCGGATTGCCGATGCGCGAGGATCTGTATGCGCGACTTGAGTCCGCGCTCGGAGCCCCCCGATTCGATCGCATGATCGATGTGGCCGGCGAATCGTTGCGCGAGGAACTGCATTATTTCGGCGAGGCCTCCCGCAACCTTTCCTTTGAGATCATCCTGCCCATGGAGGGTATTGATCATCCGCCGTATTTGCTGATTCGCGATGGTTGGATGGTGCCGGAAGGCGACAGTGTGCGCCTGACCAAGGTAAAGGAAATCGCGGTGCTCGAGCTTCCGCCATCGTACCGCGATTACCAGGACTGGTTGCCCGACAACTTTGCCGCCTATACGCTGCAATGATTCCATGCCGGTAAGGCTGCACAAATATCTGGCTTCCTGCGGCATCGGTTCCCGCCGCCAATGCGAACAGTGGATGGTCGAGGGACGGGTCACGGTCGATGGCGTGCTTGTCCGCGAGCCGGGTTGCACGGTCGAGCCGGAGCGGGCAAAAATTCTTTTCAACGGGAAACCGGTTCTCCGCCAGGAGCATCATTACCTCGCCCTGCACAAACCGCCCGGTCATGTGTGCACCTCGCATGATCCGCAAGGCCGGCCCCGCGCAATTGACCTGGTGCCGGGACAGTTCGGGCGCCTTTATACCGTGGGCCGCCTCGATGCGGACAGCGAGGGATTGATTCTGATTACCAACGATGGCGATTTCGCCCATCGCCTGATGCATCCGCGGCACGAGGTGCACAAGCATTACGAGTTGTGGCTGCATGCGCCGTTGAGCGAGGACGATTTGCGAACGTGGCGGCGCGGCGTGCGCTCCGATGATGAGCGGTTGCGGGTGCTGGCCATCCAGGCGATGGCGCCGGATCGCGCCGGCTTTGGTTACCGGATCGAACTGGGCGAGGGGCGCAACCGTCATTTGCGGCGCATGGCTTCGGTCAGCGGCAAGAAAGTCTTGCGGCTGAAGCGTGTGGCCATCGGCCGGGTCCGCCTCGGGTCGTTAAAGCGCGGGACATGGCGGGCCTTGACCCGGGACGAAATCGCGGGATTCGAGTGCGATCGTTGACACTCCCGGTAAAGACAGATAGTTTTTGAAGGTCATGACCAGCCCGCATAGCACCGGAGAAACCCGTTGAGCGCCAACGACGAATACGTCGTGGAAATTCTTGAAGGCGTGGGGTTGATTTCCCGGGCGCAGGCCCAGGCATCCCTGGCATGGGCCTCGCAAAACGACCGCAACGTCATCGACAGCCTGGTGCACAACAAAATCGCCACCAAGGCGGATATTCTCAAGGCGCTGGCCGGCCAGTTCGGCATGGAATTCATCTCGCTGGAGGGGATGGATATCGACCAGGCGGTCATAGATCTCGTGCCCGGCGAAGTGGCACACCGCTATAAGGTCGTGCCCCTGTACCGGGTCGACAACACCATCACGGTGGCTATGAGTGATCCGCTGGATGTCGAGACGCTCGACAGCCTGCGGTATGTGTTGCGCTGCGGGGTCGAGGGCGCGGTGGCCACGCCGGAAGAAATCGATGTCGCGCTTTCCCGCTATTACGCGGCCAGTACCTTGTCGGCGGCTTCGGTGCTGGAGGATATGACCGAGGGCTCGGTCGCCGGGGGCGCCGGCCATTTGGCGTTGGCCGGCGAGGACGAAGTCACCGATGCCGATGCGCCGATCATCAAGTTGTGCAGCTTGATCATTCTCGAGGCGTTCCGCAATCGCGCCTCGGACATTCATCTCGAGCCGCAGGAGAAAAAGTTCCGGGTGCGGTATCGCATCGACGGCGTGTTGCACGAGGTGGAGAGCCCGCCCAAGCGTTTGCAATCCGCCATTATCAGCCGCATCAAGATCATGGCGAACATGAGCATCGCCGAGAAGCGGATGCCGCAGGACGGACGTATTCAGATCAATGTCATGGGTCGCGACCTGGATTTACGCGTGTCGACGGTGCCGTCGAGCCATGGTGAATCGATCGTCATGCGGTTGCTCGACAAGGAAAGCCTCCAGTTGGGATTGCCCAAGCTCGGTTTCTTTTCGGACGATCAGCAACAATTCGAGCGACTCATCGGGTTGTCCGACGGTATCGTTCTGGTCACCGGCCCGACCGGTTCGGGCAAAACCACCACGTTGTATGCCTGCTTGAATTACATCAATAAACCCGACCGCAAGATCATCACGGTGGAGGATCCGGTCGAATATCAGTTGTCCGGTATCAATCAGGTGCATGTGCGAAGCGATATCGGTCTCACCTTCGGTGCGGCCTTGCGCGCCATGCTTCGCCAAGCGCCGAACATCATCATGATCGGTGAGATTCGCGACCTCGAAACGGCGGAAATCGCCGTCAACGCCTCGCTCACCGGTCACTTGGTCTTCAGCACGCTCCACACCAACGATGCGCCCAGCGCGGTGACGCGTCTGATCGATATCGGCGTGAAGCCTTTCCTGGTGGCCTCCTCGACGCGGGCGATCATGGCCCAGCGTCTGGTCCGCAAGATTTGCGAAAAGTGCAAGGAGCCGGCGAAAGTGACCGACGGGCAGTTGCGTTTGCTCGGCCCCTCGGCGGAGCAAATTTCCCAGACCAGTCTGTATGAAGGCCGCGGTTGTCCCGATTGTTCCCACACGGGTTACCGCGGCCGAATCGGATTGTTTGAAATTTTCCTGATCAATGACACGGTCCGGCATTTGATCTTCGAGCGGGTTTCCGCCGCGGTCCTGCGCACCAAGGCCCGCGAACTGGGCATGCGCACCTTGCGTGAAGATGGCTTGCGCAAGGTGATTGCCGGGCAGACCACGCTGGAGGAAGTGTTCCGCGTCACCATGGGAGATAAAAACTGATGACTACCGCCGCCAGCCTGAACATGCGCGAGCTGTTGAATTTGTGCGTCGATGAAGGCGCCAGCGACTTGCACATCACGGTGAATTCGCCGCCGGTGTTGCGACTGCATGGCAGCATGCAGCCGCTGGATTGCGATCCCTTGCGGCCCGAGGACACGGAACGCCTCATGCTCGAAATCACCGACGAGGAGCATGTCCAGAAGTTGCAGAAAAACATGGGCAGTGATTTTGGTTTCGCCTTTGAAAACCGCGCCCGTTTCCGCGTGAGTATATTCAAGCAAAAGCATCATGTCGGCATGGTGCTCCGGCAGATTCCCACCACCTTGCTTACGCTCGAGCAGATCGGGCTGCCGCCGGTCGTGCGGGAATTGCTGGAGCGGCCGCGCGGCCTCATTCTGGTCACTGGACCGACGGGATCCGGGAAGACGACCACGCTGTCGAGCATGATCAACATCATTAACGAGAACCGCGATGTGCACATCATCACCGTCGAGGATCCGATTGAATACTATCATCCCCACAAAAAGAGTATCGTGACCCAGCGGGAAATCGGCGTCGACGTGCCCAGTTTCAGCGAAGCGTTGCGGCGCGCGCTTCGTCAGGATCCGGACGTCATTCTCGTCGGCGAAATGCGCGACCTCGAGACGATGGAAGCCGCCATCACCGCGGCGGAAACCGGTCACCTTGTGTTTGCCACTCTGCACACCACCGGTGCGGCGCGCACGGTGGATCGTATCGTCGATGCCTTCCCGACCAACCAGCAGGAACAGATCCGCACCCAGTTGGCGTCCTCGATCATCGCTGTCATCTCGCAGTTGTTGCTGGTGCGTCAGGACAAGCCCGGCCGGGTCGCCGCGCTCGAAGTCATGATCACCACGCCATCCATCCGCGCCCTCATCCGCGACAACAAAACCTACCGGATCGAGTCCGACATCCAGACCGGCGCCAAATACGGCATGAACACCCTGGACGCGCACCTGGTGGCCTTGTTCGAACAGGGCAAGATCGGCTACGAGGAAGTCATTACCAGCGCCCAGGATGTCGAGGCGATTTCCGAAAAAATGCAGTCGCTGCAAGGCGGCAAGAAACGGTAATCATCATGGCCGACGTCGAATACAAGGATCCTTTGCTTCAGCAGCTGTTCGAGGACCAGTTGGTGTCCTCGAAGCAGGCCGAGGAGTTGCTGGACGAACATGAGCGCACCGGCCGGCCGGTGCGCGAGCTTCTCGTTGACATGGACGTGATGACCGAGGATGCCATCCTCGAGGCGATCGCGCGGCAACTCGGGACCGACGTGATGGACATTGCCCACAAGACGATTCCTGCCGAAGTGGTGCGCATGGTGCCGGCCAGCGTGGCCCGCATGTACAACGTCGTGCCGGTGCAGGCGGATAACCAGTCCGTCACCTTCGCCACATTCGATGTGCTCAGCCCCGAAGTCATCGATGAACTCACATTTGTGCTCACCCGCGATATTTCCTTTGTGGTGGCGCGGGAGGCGGACATCAAGGGCTATATCACCCAGTTTTACGGCGATGACAGCGACTCGGTCATGGACATGCTCACCGCCCTCGAGGACGAGCTCGAGCACGTGGGCGAGTTGTCGCCAACCGGGCTCAAGGACGAAACCCTCGAGATCGAGCAGGCGGCCAACCAGGCGCCGGTGATCCGGTTCGTGAATCTGATTTTGTACCAGGCGGTGAAGGACAAGGCCTCGGACATTCATTTTGAACCTTTCGAGAACGAATTCAAAATCCGTTACCGTGTGGACGGGGCGCTGTATGAAATGGCGCCGCCGCCCAAACACCTCGCCCTGCCGGTGACCTCGCGTATCAAGGTCATCTCCGGGCTGAATATTGCCGAGCGGCGCCTGCCCCAGGACGGGCGCATCCAGTTGAACATCGGCGGCGCGCAAATTGATTTTCGCGTATCCTCGCTGCCCACACAATTCGGCGAGAGCGTGGTGATTCGTGTGCTCGATCGCAGTGTGGTCTCGCTTGACCTCGATAACATCGGCATGCCCGATGACATTTATCAGGATTTTTGCGACGACATCGCCAAGCCGAACGGGATTGTCGTAGTCACCGGTCCCACCGGTTCCGGCAAAACCACCACGCTGTATTCCGCGTTGCGCCGGCTGAATCAAATCGAGAGCAAGTTGCTTACCGCCGAGGATCCGGTCGAGTATGACATCGAAGGCATTATCCAGATTCCAATGCACGAGGCGATCGGCCTGACCTTTGCCCGCACCCTGCGCGCGTTTTTGCGTCAGGATCCGGACATCATCATGGTCGGCGAAATTCGCGACAAGGAGACCGCCGAGATCGCGATTCAGGCGTCGCTTACCGGGCACTTGGTGTTCAGCACCTTGCACACCAACGACGCACCCGGCGCCGTGACGCGCTTGATCGACATGGGTGTCGAGCCGTTCCTCATCGCCTCGACCATGGAGGGGGTGCTTGGTCAGCGACTGGTCCGCACCATTTGCAACAGTTGCAAAACGGCCTACACGCCGGAGGACGATATTCTTCAACAGCTCGGGCTCACCCGCGAGAACATCGCCGGCCGATCGTTTTATTATGGCGCCGGATGCGCCGCGTGCAATCAAACCGGCTACAAGGGCCGCCGCGGCATTTACGAATATCTCAGGGTGACCGACCCGATCCGCGCCCTCATCAACGAACGCAAACCGACCCTGGTGATTCGCGACAAAGCGGTCGAAATGGGCATGCGCACCTTGCGCGAGGACGGTATCCGTTGTGTGCTGGACGGCTATACCACGGTGGAAGAAGTCCTGAAGTATACCTGACGAGGTGCCCCGCGCTTCTGCTGGCGTGACGGGGATGGAAAAAATGGAGCGAGCGAAGAGATTCGAACTCTCGACATTCACCTTGGCAAGGTGATGCTCTACCAACTGAGCTACGCTCGCATCCAGTTGAGATTGCCACTATGCCGCGAGTACGCGGCGATGACAAGCGGTTTTTCGAAGGCAGCGACGGACAACCAGCGCGGCAAGGCGATTTTTCCCGTGACTGGAACTTTTTGCCGGTGGTTTTTCCAATGATTGGAACTTTTGCGGCGGCCGGCCGGTGGCGCCGGCTTGCGCCGGCGGCACAAAGACGTTAGGTTCTGCGACAACGGAGAATCGTATGTCCAGCACTATCGGAACACTTTACCGCGTCAGCACATTTGGCGAGTCGCACTGCAAGGGAGTCGGGGCGATCGTGGATGGCTGCCCGCCGAACATCCCGCTGACCGAGGCGGACATCCAGCCGCAACTCGACCGGCGGCGTCCCGGTCAGAGCAAGGTGGCGACGGCGCGTGCGGAGTCGGACACGGTGACGATCATGTCCGGCACGGAGCATGGCATCACGCTGGGCACGCCGATTGGATTGTTTGTGCCGAACAAGGATCAACGCCCGGGCGATTATGCGGAGATGAGCGCCATTCCGCGTCCCTCCCATGCCGATTACACCTATCAGATGAAGTACGGGGTCAAGGCCTCGAGCGGGGGCGGGCGTTCGAGCGCGCGCGAGACGATCGGGCGCGTGGCGGCGGGGGCGATTGCCGAGAAGGTGCTGAAGTTGAAGTTCGGCGTGGAAATTGTCGCGTGGGTGAGCTCGGTCGGTGAAATCGATGGTGAAGTCGATGCCGGTTCCATTACCCGCGAGGTGGTGGATGGCACTATGGTGCGTTGTCCGGACCTCGCCGCCTCGAGGAGAATGGAAGAGGCGATTGTCGCGGCCAAAGAGGCGGGCGATTCGCTCGGGGGTGTTGTTTCGTGCGTGTGTCGTCATGTGCCGGCGGGATGGGGCGAGCCGGTGTTTGACAAGCTCGAGGCCAAGCTCGCCCAGGCGATGATGTCGTTGCCGGCGACGAAGGCATTTGAAATCGGGTCCGGTTTTTCCGGCACGCGGATGCGCGGGAGCGCGCACAATGATCCATTTGTGATGAAGGGCGATCGCCTCGGCACGTCGACCAACAATAGCGGAGGCATTCAGGGCGGTATTTCGAATGGCGAGCCCATCGTGTTTCGCATCGCCTTCAAGCCGCCGGCCACGATCAGCAAGGCGCAGCCGACGGTGGATTTTGACGGCAAGCCGGTGGTGCTGGAAGCCAAGGGTCGCCACGATCCGTGCGTGGTTCCGCGCGCGATCCCGATTGTCGAGACGATGGCGGCGATGGTCTTGCTGGATGCCGCCATGCGCCAGGCGGCGCGCGGCATCTGAGATCCGCCAGCCGGAATGTGCGTGGGAGGGGCAACTGGTTTTGGCGGGGATTTGCCATGCGTGATGCCAGCACACACCGAACATGATCCGTATATCTTCAGGCATATATCGCGGGCGTAAACTCAAGGTGCCGCGTGCCGGCGTGCGGCCGACGAAGGACATGGTGCGGCAGGCGCTTTTTTCGGCGTTGGGCGATTCGATTCTGGAGAAGCGGATGGCTGATTTGTTTGCCGGAAGCGGCGCCATCGGCATTGAGGCGTTAAGCCGCGGGGCGGGGGAAGTATTTTGGGTGGAGGGCGATGCGCGGACGTTCGAGTTGTTGAAACAAAACGTGGCCTCGATCGATCCTTCGCAGACGGGACACTGCCGGCGGGCGGATGCCTTCATCTGGATGAAATCCGCAGCCACCCCGGCCGGGCTCGATCTGGTCGTGGCGGATCCGCCCTACCGGCCGGAGGGCGATGTGCCGTGGGGGGGGCTGTTGTTGGCCGCATTGGAAGCCGCGCCGCTGCTCAAGCCCGGCGGCGTGTTTGTGCTGGAGCAGCATGAGGATCAGCCGGTGGTCGACAATCCTTCCTTCGATATGATAAAAGATGCCCGCTACGGCGAAACACGTCTTGTCTATTACCGGAAGAAATCATCATGACCCAAGCCGCGATTTATCCTGGCACGTTTGATCCGATCACCTTGGGACATTTGGACGTCATGAAACGGGCGGCCCACATCTTCAACCGCCTGGTGGTGGCGGTGGCCGAACAGCCCCGCAAGCATTGCCTGTTCAGTCTGGATGAGCGACTGGCCCTGGTACGCGATGCGACTTCCGGCGTGGGCAATATCGAGGTGATGCCCTTTGACGGGTTGCTCGTGCAGTTTGCCCGCCAGCAACGTATCCATATCCTGGTACGAGGATTGCGGGCCTTTGCCGACTTCGAGTATGAATTTCAAATGGCGTTGAGCAACCGGAAGCTGGCTCCGGATGTGGAAACTGTTTTCTTAATGACATCTGAATCAACGAGTTATGTAAGTTCAAGTGCGGTCCGTGAGGTGGCCAGGTTCGGCGGAGACACCTCGCTATTGGTTCCGCCCGGCGTGATGAAGGCCCTGGAAGCGAAACTGAAGCAAACGTCATGATCATCGAAATTACCAAACTGCCGCCGGAGGGGTCTGCTTACAGTGCCGAGCTGCCGGGATCAATTCTCGAGTTGGAGGAGGATAAATTCGCCCATGCCGATGGACCGGTTAAGTGCGATTTCTTCGTCTATGTCGTTTCCCATGAGCTGATCGTCAAGGGTACGGTCGAAGTGCCGGTGAAACTGCTGTGCGGGCGGTGCGGGGGATTTTTCTCGACAAAACTTGTCGTATCGTCTTTTCTACGCGGCTACCCGATCGCCGAAGGGTTGGAGATACTGGATATCACCGCGGATATTCGCGAGGATGTGCTGGTCGAAATCCCGACGTATCCGCGGTGCGGGTATGAGGGATCCGGCATATGCCCTTTCTCCGGGGTGAATCTGGATGAGTTGAAGGTGCTGGAGCCTCCGCCGGTGGAAAGCCCGTGGAGCGTGCTCGACAGGTTAAAGAAGAACTGATTTTAGCGAGGAAACAACTATGGCAATGCCCAAAAGACGAGTGTCGCGGATGAAACGGCGTCAACGCCAGGCATCCCACAAGAGATCCTACCCGAACGCCGCCGAAGATAAACAGGGCGGAGGCGCGCATCTTCCCCACCGGGTCAACCCGGAAACCGGGATGTATCGCGGTCGGCAAGTGCTGACCGTAAACGCCGACGAATAGTTCATGCGCATCGCCGTAGATGCCATGGGGGGCGATTTTGCTCCCCGTGAAATTGTTTCCGGTGCGATTCTGGCCGCGCGCGAATTGCCCGAGGTGGAGACGATGTACCTCGTCGGCCACGAAGGGCAGATCCAGCAGGAGCTGGACAAGTGCCGCGGAAACCTGCCCGTCTCGCTAAAAATTGTGCATGCCTCCGAAGTGGTGGGCATGGATGAATCGCCGGCGACGGCGGTGCGCCGCAAGAAGGATTCATCCATCGCGCGATCGGTTGATCTGGTCAAGTCCAACGAGGCCGATGCCGTTTTTTCCGCCGGCAGCACCGGCGCAGCCGTGGCATCCTGTCAATTGAAGTTGCGCACATTGGATGGCGTAAAGCGACCGGCGATCGCCACCGTGATTCCGACCCCGACCAAACCCTTTATTCTGATTGACGCCGGCGCCACCCCCGATTGCACGCCGGAGATCTTGCGGCAGTTTGCCGTGATGGGTTCCGTGTATTCCCGTCAAATTCTCGGCGTGACCTCGCCCAAGGTCGGCCTGATGAGTATCGGCGAGGAAGATGCCAAGGGCAATGAAACCACCAAGGAGACGTTTGGTCTCATCGAGAAAACCCATTTGAACTTCGTCGGCAACATCGAGGGTCACGACCTGTTCGAGGGCGATATCGATGTGGTGGTGTGCGATGGCTTCGTGGGCAATGTGATCCTGAAGACCGCCGAGAGTGTCGGTCATGCGATGAGCACCTGGATCAAGCAGGAGTTCACCAAAAACGCCATCCGTATTGCCGGCGCCCTGTTGTTGCGGGGTGCCCTCAAGTCATTCAAGCGGAAGGTCAGCGCCGATACCTACGGTGGCGCGCCGTTGCTTGGATGCAATGGCACCTGCACGATTGGTCACGGGGCCTCCTCGTCCATTGCCGCGTTGAATGGCATCAAGGCCGCGGCCGTGGCGGTAAAACAAAATGTCAATCACCTGATCGTCGAGGAAATCAAGAAGCTGGAGCCGCTGGCATGAGTGAAAGCGTTTCCGCCAAAGTAAAACTGCCCGAAGCGAAGCCGCTGCGCCGCGTGCGCATCGCCGGCACCGGTTCGTATGTGCCGGAGCGGGTGATGACCAACGCCGATCTCGAGAAAATTGTCGAAACATCCGACCAGTGGATTCAGGAGCGCACGGGCATCCGCGAGCGGCGTATTGCCGCGGAAGATCAACCCACGTCGGCCCTGGCCGCCGAGGCGGCGCGCCGGGCGTTGACGGCAGCCGGCATCACCGGCGACCAGGTGGACATGATCATTCTGGCCACGATCACGCCGGATATGGTGTTTCCGAATACCGCATGCCTGGTGCAGGATGCGATCGGAGCCAAAAAAGCGGTGTGCTTTGATCTGGAAGCGGCCTGTTCGGGTTTTCTCTATTCGTTGGATGTGGCGAAACAATTCGTCGCCACGGGAAAGTACGACACGGTGCTGGTAATTGGTGCGGAAAAGCTCAGCTCGATCACCGACTGGAGTGACCGCACGACCTGCGTGCTCTTCGGCGACGGGGCCGGCGCGGCCGTGCTTCAGGCCTGCCGGGAGGGCGATGGCCACGGCCTGATTCATTCCATTTTGCAGTCGGACGGATCGCTGGCCGACTTGTTGAAATTGCCCGCCGGCGGAAGCCGCATGCCGGCCACGTCAGAAACGTTGGCCCAGGGGTTGCACTTCATGAAAATGGACGGCCGCGAAGTATTCAAGCACGCGGTAACGCGGATGTGCGGCTCGGCCCGCCAATTGCTCGAAGAAACCGGCTTGAGCGTGGAGGATGTGGCGCTGATCATTCCGCATCAGGCCAACATGCGCATCATCAGCGCGATCAGCGACCGGTTGGGCGGCCGCGAGTCACAATATTTCGTCAACCTGGACAAGTACGGCAACACCTCGGCGGCCTCGGTGATCGTGGCGTTGGACGAGGCTTATCATGCCGGGCGATTGAAGAAAGGCGACCTCGTGCTGCTGGTGGCGTTTGGCGGCGGGTTTGTCTGGGGCGCCAGTCTGCTGGAGTGGAGTTTGTAGGATGAGCAAGACGGCGATTTTATTTCCCGGACAGGGCGCCCAGGCGGTGGGCATGGGCAAGGATTTTGCCGGACACGATCCCGCTGCGCGCGCTTTGTTTGACCGGGCCTCAAGCGTTCTCGGATACGATCTGGCGGCGCTTTGTTTTGAAGGCCCGATAGAAAAGCTGACCGTGTCTGCCCATGCCCAACCCGGCATCTTCGTGACGTCGGTGGCGGCGTATCAGGCGGTGAAGGCCAGGCATCCGCACCTGGCCGTCCATGCCTTGGCCGGATTGAGCTCGGGCGAGTGGACGGCATTGCATTTGGCCGGCGTGCTATCGTTTGAGGCCACCCTCAAGGTGTTGGAAATGCGTGGTCGTCTCATGCAGCAAGCCTGCGAGCAGACGCCGGGTAGCATGTTGACCATGATGGGTGTCGAAGATGCGGTGCTGAAGAGTATCTGTGCGGCGACGGGTGTGGAGATGGCCAATTTGAATTCCCGCGAGCAGACGGTGTTAAGCGGGTCCAAGGAAGGTATTGATGCCGCCGAGGTCAAGGCCAAGGAGCTCGGCATTCGCAAAGCCATACGCCTGAATGTGGCCGGGGCTTTTCATTCCAGTTTGATGAAGCCGGCCGCCGATGCGTTCGGAGCGTTCTTGCAATCGGTTGATTTTTCCGCCCCGACGCTTCCGGTGATGGCCAACGTCACTGGCCACTGGCATCGCGCTGACGGAGCGGCGATCCGGGATGCCATGGTTCGTCAAGTGTATGGCGCCGTTCGCTGGTACGAGGGAATTGAGCGCATGAAGGAATCGGGCGTAACCCGTTACCTGGAGTGCGGCCCTGGAAAAGTGTTGAGTGGACTGGTCAAGCGTATTGACAAGGAAGCGGTCGCGCATAGCATACAGGATAGCGTCGGGCTGGAAGCCGTGGCGCTCTAATGGATTTTCAACAATGAACGATTTACAGGGAAAAACTGCCATTGTGACCGGGGCCAGCAGTGGCATCGGGCAAGCGGTGGCGATTGCCATGGCCGCTGCCGGGGCCCACGTGGCGGTGTGCGGCCAAAACAAGGAACGATTGGCGGCCACGGCGGATCGCGTCGTGGCGACAGGTCGTAACGTATTGCAATACGCCATGAATGTCAGTCAGGCGGATGCCGTGCAGTCGATGGTGGAGGATGTTCACAAGCAATGGGGGCGGATCGACATCATGGTCAACAACGCCGGCATCACCCGTGATGGCTTGATCATCCGCATGTCGGAACAGGACTGGGATGAGGTGATGAACGTCAACCTCAAGAGCGTGTTTTTGTGCTCCCGGGCCGTGGCCAAGATCATGATGAAGCAGCGCTCCGGTTCCATCGTAAATGTGGCCTCCATCATCGGGTTGATCGGCAATCCCGGCCAGGCGAACTACTCCGCCTCCAAGGGCGGCATTATTTCCTTTACCAAGTCGCTGGCCCGGGAACTTGCCTCCCGCAATATCCGGTCCAACGCCATTGCCCCCGGATTTATCGAGACGCCAATGACCGGCAAAATTCCCGAGGCATTGCAAAAGAAGATGTTGGATTCCATACCGCTGGGGCGGTACGGTAAGCCCGAAGATGTGGCCGATCTCGCCGTTTACCTCGGCAGTGACCGGTCGTCGTACATCACCGGCCAGGTCATTTCGATCTGCGGTGGTTTGGTCATGCAATAATACGTTTAATTAAAGAATAAGCACCAAGTAAGGAGACCCGTCATGGCATTGGAAGATAAAGTAAAAGAAATCATCGTGGAACAACTGGGCGTCAACGCCGAGCAAGTGACCCAGGAGGCCTCCTTCATCGAGGACCTCGGCGCCGACTCGCTTGATACAGTTGAGCTGGTCATGGCCTTCGAAGAGGAATTTGGCGCGGAGATTCCCGACGAGGACGCCGAGAAGCTGACCACGGTCGGCGCGGTCGTCAGCTACCTGAAAGAAAAAGGTTTCGGCGGTTAATCGCTGTTTCCTGATTTGTTTCAACATGAACAGTGGATGAGATCGCAAGATCCATCCGCTGTATTTTTTCCATGAGCAAGCGAAGAGTTGTGGTCACCGGGCTGGGCGTGGTTTCCCCGCTGGGTTGCAGTGTGTCGTCCTTTTGGAGCGGACTGACCAATGGCGCCTCGGCCATCGGCAAGATCACCTATTTCGACACCGCATCCTACGCCTCGCAAATAGCTGGTCAGGTCAGCGGGTTCGATGCCAGCGCCTACATTCCGCCCAAGGAAGCGCGCCGGCTGGATCCGTTTATCCAGTACGGCGTCGTGGCCGCCAAGATGGCGGTGAACGATGCCGGACTCGACCTGCAGGCGATTGACCTGGAGCGGTCCGGGGTTATTTACGCGTCGGGCATTGGCGGCCTGCAAGTGTTGCAGGATCAAATGCGCGTCCTCGAAAGCAAGGGACCTTCGCGCTTTTCCCCGTTCATGATTCCCCACATGATCACCAACATCGTGTCGGGAATCATCGCCATCGACCACAGTTTTCGCGGCCCGAATTTTTGCATCACTTCCGCGTGTGCCTCGGCCACGCACTCGATCGGCGAGTCGTTGCGCATCATTCAGCACGGCGAAGCCGATATCATGATTTCCGGCGGATCGGAAGCGACGATTTGCGAGTTGGGCGTCGGCGGATTCTGCGCCTTGCGGGCGTTGAGCACGCGTAACGATGATCCAAGACGGGCTTCGCGACCGTTCGATCGCGATCGCGACGGATTTGTGATCGCTGAAGGGGCGGGCGCGCTCATCCTCGAAGAGTACGAACATGCGCGCAAGCGTGGCGCGACCATATATTGCGAGCTGGCCGGCTATGGCCGCACCTGCGACGCCTACCACATTACCGCCCCCGACGAGTTTGGGCGCGGCGCGGCGCGCGGAATGGAATTTGCCATCAAAGATGCCGGATTGAATCCCGGCGAAATCGACTACATCAATGCGCACGGCACCAGCACGTCGTTGAACGACAAGTGCGAAACCATGGCCATCAAGATGGCGCTTGGTGAAGACCATGCCCGCAAGGTGGCGATCAGTTCCAACAAATCGATGATCGGGCACACCCTGGGCGCGGCCGGCGCGATCGAGTCGGTGGCCACGGCCCTGACCATCAAACACGGGGTGATTCCCCCGACTATCAATCTGGAGAATCCTGATCCCGCGTGCGATCTGGACTATGTGCCGACGACCGCCCGCGAGCAGAAGGTCCGCGCGGTGTTGAAAAACTCACTCGGTTTTGGCGGGCATAACGCCACGCTCTGCTATACCTCGGTTGCCTGATTTTAAGGCAGGGTGGAAGCGGTATCCGGGTGTGATTGAAGCATGAACACGTCGCTTCCATGTACCACCGTCCAGCGGCTCGAGCAACTTGCCTCGATTCTTCCGCACAAGCGCAAGATCTTCATCCTGCCTCATGATTATCCCGATCCCGATGCGCTGGCTTCGGCGGCGGCCATGCATTTGCTGCTCGAGAAAAAGTTCGGTATTCACAGTCAAATCGCCTTTACCGGCACGGTGTCGCGGGCCGAGAACAAGGAGTTGCTGCGGCGTCTGCGTTACAAGTGGCTGTTGACCAATACGCTGGTGCCGCCGGGCCGGATGGCCTACTGCATTCTCGTCGATACCGCGCCGTGGTCCTCGAACATCACGATCCCGTCGTTCATGCGACCCATTGCCGTGATTGATCATCATCGCCACGCCCGGGCGCACGCGGCGCGCGAACTTTTTGCCGACATCCGCTGCGGGGCCGGTGCCACCACCACGATCATGTACGAATATCTCAAGGCGGCGGAAATCACTCCGCCGCGCTGGCTGGCGGCGATCATGGCATATGCCATCAGTTCCGAAACGCTGGATTTGTCGCGCGAGTATGAAAAGCCGGACGTGGATGCCTACATCGAGCTGGCCGCCCGGGCGGATCACAAGATCATCGGCAAGATTCGTCATGCTCCGCTGCCGCGGAATTACTACAGCCTGCTACAGGAGGCGCTGACGAACGCCCGCAAGTATGACAAGGCATCGTGGAGTCATTTGTCTGCCATCAAGCAGCCGGAAATTGTCGCCGAGGTGGCGGATTTGTTGTTGCGGATGGAGGGTACGCGGTGGTCATTTTGTACGGCGTATGTCAACGACGGACTATTTGTTTCCCTGCGCAGCAGTCAACCCGGGGCGCGCTGCAGTCAATTGCTGCGCTCGGTGATCGCCCGGAAAGGGTCCTCGGGCGGACACGACACCATGGCGGCGGGATTCATGGAATTCAACGGACTCACCGATGCGGAAAAAGCCGAGCGACGTCAGGGGCTGGTTTCGTGCATTCTTGGCCGTATCTTCAAGAAGTCGCCGGTGGATTTCAGCCGGATCGAACAGCTCGCGCAACCGTAACCGCTTCCGCGACAGTTGGCGGTTCAGCTTTGTGCGTGCCGCCCGCTCTATCCAATGCAGGCTTTGACCTTCGCGGCCAGATCATGGGTAAGGCGATCGACGATTTCGTCGGTCGGGCCCTCGACCATGACGCGGCACATGGACTGGGTACCGGAGTAACGCACGAGGACCCGGCCTTTTTCGCCGAGTTCGGCCTCGGCCGCCTGAATGGCCTTCATCAATTCGGGTAGATCCTCGATGGGCGGCTTTTTAGCGACGTCGATGTTGATCATCTTTTGGGGAAACATCGTCATCAAGTCGGCAAGTTCGGAGAGTTTTCTACCCTGACTCTGCATGGCCGCGAGCAATTGTAGCGCGGCGATGATGCCGTCGCCGGTGGTGTGGTGGTCGAGCGAGATGAGGTGCCCGGATGCCTCGCCGCCAAGCACGGCGCCTTTTTTCTGCATCATCTCAAGCACATAGCGGTCGCCGACGCTGGCCGCACCGTGGGCAATACCCATTTCCTTGAGGGCGAGGCCGAAACCGAAATTGCTCATGACGGTGGAGATAACGAGATTGTTCTTCAGTTGACCGCGCTCTTTGAAGGCTTTGGCGATGATCAAAAGGATGTGATCGCCCGTGAGTTCGACGCCTTTTTCATCGACGGCAATCAGGCGGTCGCCATCGCCATCAAACGCGAGGCCGACATCCGCATTGACCTCGCGCACCTTGGCGGCCAGATCCTCGATGTGCTGCGATCCGCAGTGGTGATTGATGTTGGTGCCGTTTGGCTCGGCGTGGATGGTGGTGACGTCGGCGCCGAGCTCCCAGAAAATGTGCGGGGCGACCTTGTAGGTGGCGCCGTTGGCGCAATCGAGGACGATTTTCATTCCGGCGAGGGTGAGATTCTGCGGGAAGGTGTTTTTACAGAAAACAATATAGCGGCCATCGGCGTCGTCGATGCGCCAGGCCTTGCCGATGGCTTCGGCGGTCGGGCGAACATCGCGGATATGTCCGCTGGTGATGAGGGATTCGATTTCGTTTTCCTCCGCGTCCGGCAATTTGAAGCCGCTGCGCGAGAAAATCTTGATGCCGTTGTCCTGATAGGGATTGTGCGAGGCGGAAATGACCATGCCGGCATCGGCGCGCATGCTCTGGGTGATGAAGGCGATGCCGGGGGTGGGCATCGGGCCGACGAGCATCACATCGACGCCCATGGAGGTGATGCCGGCGGTGAGTGCGGTTTCAAGCATGTAACCGCTGATGCGGGTGTCTTTGCCGATGACGATGCGATGTGGTCCGCTCTTCATGTGTTGCTTGCACACGTAGGCGGTGGCGCGGCCAATCTCCAGCGCCATCTCCGCGGTCATCGGTGGCACGTTGGCTACGCCTCGCACACCATCCGTTCCAAACATTCTGCCCATCGCATGTTCTCCTTGGACTGGCTGGACCAGTCCGAATCAACTCCCGAAAAATCGTTCCGCACCCTAGGCGATGCGGGAATTTACTGTCAAATACGAATCCGGCGCCGGCGGCAAAAACACATAACGGGCTCGGCTCACTTCCTCCAGAAGGAAGGCATGAGAATGACCAGCACCGTATAAAATTCAAGCCGGCCGACCAGCATGAGCACGGAAAGAACGATTTTGGCTCCATCGGGCAGGCTGGTGTAGGTGGTGGTCGGGCCGACATCGCCAAAGCCGGGTCCGATGTTTCCGACGGCCGAGAAGGTCGCGCTTACCGCGGTGATCAGATCCGGGCAGAAAAAGCTCATGATCACCGAGCCCGCGGCCAGCGTAGCCGTATAGATGAAGAAAAAGATCGCCACGTTGAAAACGATTTCCTGCGGCACGATTTGCCCGCTCATTTTGACGGTGTAAACGGCTTGGGGGCGCAGGAAGGACTTGATCACATACACCATTTTTTTCAATAGCAGCAATACGCGAATCTGTTTCATGGCCCCGGCGGTGGATCCGGCACATCCGCCAAAGACAAACATCATGATCAGCATGATTTTTGCCATCGGCGGCCAGAGTTGGTAGTCGACGGTGCCGAATCCGGTGGTGGTTAACAGGGAGGTGACCCAGAACAGGCTGTGACGCAACGCTCCGCCAATGGCGTGGTCGCCCTGATTCACGAGATCCGCGAAGACGATCAGCGAGGCGATGGCCCAAAAGATGATATAGAAACGGCATTCCGAGTCGCGAAAATAGCAAACTGGCTCTCCGCGCAGGGCCCTGAAGTGAAGGGCAAAGTTGATGCCGCTCAGGAGCATGAAGATGATGATCACGGTTTCGATGTAGCTGCTTTCGAACGCGGCAATGCTGGCGGTGCGGGTGGAGAAACCGCCGGTGGAAATCGTGGCGAACGCATGGCAAACGGAGTCAAACCAATCCATGCCGCCGATCCGGAGGAGTGTGATCAGCATGAGGTTGAGGATGATGTAGACGCCCCACAGCAGTTTGGCGGTGGAGGCAATGCGCGGGGTAAGGCGGTCGCGCGAGGGGCCGGTGACTTCGGCGCGGTAGATATTCATGCCGCCCACGCCGAGGTAGGGAATGATGGCCACCACGAGGACAAGAATGCCCATGCCGCCGAGAAAATGCGAGCAGGCACGCCAAAGCAGGATCGCCCGGCTGTGATGCTCGAGATTTTCCATCACCGAAGCGCCGGTGGTGGTGAAGCCGGAGCACGATTCAAAGAACGCATCCACCGGGTTGATCATGGCGCCGGTAAGCAAAAAGGGCAGGGAGCCGAGCAGGGTGGCGAAGAGCCATCCGAAAACAACGATGCCGATGCCTTCGCGACGAGTGAGTTCGATCCGGGTGCGGGTGGCGACCCACATCAAGCCGCCAATGACCACGGTAATCGAGCCGGACGTAAGCATGCCGCGCCAAACCGCGGCATCGTCGTTCATGGCGGCGGATACGCCGCCCACAACCCCCATCACGAGGGCCAGCAGCATGACCAGAAAGGAAACCAGATGAATGACGGCGCGGAAGTTCATCAGCCGCTAAGCGATCAATCCTCGAACAACGCGGCCACTTTGGCCACCGCTTTGGGTAGTGCGAATAGAATCAGGCGATCGCCGGCGAAAAGTTGGAGATTGCCGGTGGCGGGGATCAGCTCCGCGCCGCGCATGACGGTGGCAATCATGATGCCGGCCGGAAGTTTCAGCTGTTTGATGGCGTTGCCGGGCCAGCGCGTATCCGGTGTTAACTCCACCTCCAGCAATTCACCGGGCAATCGATGAAGGGTGGCGGCGGCCTTGATGTTTTTGCCCCGGACATAATGAAGAATCGCATTGATCATGGCGATGTGCGAGCTGACGGCGCGGTCGAGCAGGCTCAATTGACTGATGATGGGGACGTAATCCGGCTTGGCTACTTGGGCGATGGTGAAGGTGGCGCCTGATTTTTCGCCCAGCAGGCAGATCATGATGTTGGTCTCATCATCGCCTGTGGTGGCGACGAAGGCGGTTCCCTTCACCAGATCGGCATTTCTGAGGGTTTCCTGGTCGAGGGCATCGCCATGCAATACCGTGACGTGGTTGAGCTGCTCGGAACAAATTTCCGCGCGCTCGATGGCGCGCTCGATGATCACGGTTTTCTGGTCGGTTTTGTCGAGCATGCGGGCGAGTTCCAGGCCGAGATCGCCGCCACCGGCAATGACGACTTTTTCAAACTTGGCATGCTCGGGACAGGCCCATTCGAGCATGGCCATCACGTCGGACTGGGCACCCACGATATACACGTCGTCGCCGATCATGAATTGGGTGTCTCCGCGGGGAATCATCACCTCGTCGCCGCGCATGAGGGCGATGAAGCGTATCCGGTTGATCAGTTCCTGCTGGGGAAAGTTTTTGAGTGTGTGCAGGATCATCGGGCTGTCCATGTGCACCCGGATGCCTACGGCGAGGGCGCGCTGGTCGAGCATATCGACGGCTTCCGAGGTGCCCGGCATCCTCAAGATGCGGAAAATTTCCTCGGCACATTCCTCCTTTTGGCTCACCACGAGGTCGATGCCGAGGCGCTTGAGGTCGTATTGACTTCCCGACCGGTACGCCCGGCAGCTCGATACGCGGGCCACTTTCATGGGAACGCCGACCAGATTGGCGAGCGCGCAGGCGAGGATGTTCACTTCGTCGCGGTTCGACACGGCGACCAGCAGTTCCGCCTTTTCGATCTCTGCCTGGGCAAGGATCAGCGGGTCGGTGGCATCGCCTTCGATGGTCTGGACATCCAGTTGCGACTGCACCGAGGCCAGTTTCTGGGGGTTGGGATCGATGATGACAATATCGTGTTGCTCTTCGCTCAAGCGAGCCGCCAACGTCCGGCCAGCATTCCCCGCGCCTATAATCACAATTCTCATGTGTAATCGGAAACTATGCTCTTTCGTCCATATCCTGACAATGCGTTTTACGGGCGCTGTCCGGATATTCCACCCTTAAAATGTTCGTAAACCAGTGATAGTAAATGGAATAAGCATGGGATGGTCTGTTAAATTCGGGTGGGGACATAGAAGTAGTTACGCAGGCATAAATTTTATGCAAATTGCTGCGATACATAGCTTTGTAAATGTTGCGCTATTTGTCTGTCCCCACGCAGGGAGTTCTTGCCTTGCATTGAACCCGCGGTAAGACTTTGACCGTGATGGGTAGCTTGTTTCAGCGTGTCGGCGGGATGTTGGCGTGCCTCTGCGTATACGTGTGGGGATCGACGGCCTATGCCGCAGAGCAGGCGCACCCGGATTTTGACCATCATCACTCGCTTTTTGCCGAGGTTCTTGGGTCGCATGTGGATCAGTACGGCCGCGTGGATTACGCCGCGATCAAAAAAAGCCCGGATGATTTACGGAGATATTTGCGTGAATTGGCCCTTGTGGATGCGGCGACTTACCGGCGATGGTCGCGGGACGAGCAGCTGGCATTTCTGCTGAATCTGTACAATGCCCAAACGATCGACTTGGTCATCCGGCATTATCCGTTGGGCTCGATCAAGGATATAGGCACCCTTCTCCGGGGACCGTGGGGCCAACCGGCGGTGAACATGTTCGGTTTTATCACCACGCTCGATAGTCTGGAACACAAGTTCATCCGGGGCAATTTTACCGATCCACGCATCAACTTCGCGTTGGTGTGCGCGGCCACGTCGGCCCCGCCATTGCGCCAAGAGCCCTTCACGGCATTGAATCTGGAGGAGCAATTGGAGGATCAGGCCAGGCGATTCATTCTCGACGCCAAGCGAGTGCAGTACGATCCGGCCGGTCGAGTCATCGCCATTCCACTTCTATTCAAATGGGCGCAAGGCGACTTCGAATTATCGCCGTCAGGATCAGTCGAGAATTATGTGTTGAACTACCTTGCCAGCGGATCCATCGACCGGGCGGAAAGCGGAAAAATTCAGGTACGGTTTCTCGATTACGATTGGTCGCTCAACGATCAGGATTCCGGCGACCCGCTTTGACGTGGTCGAATGGCGGAAGAAAAAACCTTCTCAGAGCGCCGTGGCAGATTTTCCGACGGCTTCACGCTCCGTAACAACTGGTTGGGCTGATTCCAGCGCCATCAAATCCTGCATGATCTGTAGAGCTTCACCCAGAATCAGGTCGTCTTTCTTTCCGGTCTCCGGATTGATCTCCTCAATTTTTTCGCGCAATTCCCGGTCGCGGGCGGCTAATTCGCGCCGCTGATCCAGTTGAAGCGAGATCGTGCTTGAGTCCTGACGCTCGCGACTGCGGATGAGCAGGTCATTGAACGACTGAAATCGCGGATCCGCGGAACGGCGCTCCATCGACCTTTTTTCCAGTTCGCTGACCAGATCGCCGCGATCTTTCCAGGGCCGGTATTCCAATTCGTCAACGGTAGTGTAGGGCAAGGCGTTGGGCAGCAAATCCTCGCCCACATCAAGCGTCTCCACGAATGATGGCACGACAATGTCCGGGATAACCCCTTTGCGCTGCGTAGAACCACCCGCGATACGGTAAAAGCTCGCGGTTGTGACCTTGACCGAACCAAGCTGGGGATTGGCGCTACTCAACGTGGACAAGGTCTGCACCGTTCCTTTGCCGTGGGTTTTCGAGTCGCCCACGATGATGGCGCGACCGTAATCCTGCAATGCGCCGGCAACAATCTCGGAGGCGGAGGCGCTCAGGCGATTTACGAGCACGATGAGTGATCCGTCGTAGGCCACGCGCGGATCATGATCAGCCAGCGAACGAACGCGACGGCGGTCGCGCACCTGCACGACCGGGCCGGTTTCGATAAACAAGCCGGTGAGGTTGATGGCTTCGGTGAGCGAGCCTCCCCCGTTGTTGCGAAGATCGAGCACAATACCCTCCGCGCCCTGATCAAGAAGTTCGCCGAGGATGCGTTCGACATCGCGGGTGCAGCTGGTCGCTTCCCGGCTGCCGCCACCCTTGAAGTCGGCGTAAAAATCGGGGAGCGTGATCACGCCGATGGATTTGGTAACGCCGGCCTCATCGGTCACGGTGCGGAGTTCGCCCTTGGCCGCCTGTTCCTCCAGCTTCACTTCGTCGCGGATGAGATCGATCATCACGATGGCGTTTTGGTCGTTGGCGGGAATGATGGACAGAACCACCTTGGAACCCTTGTCGCCCCGGATAAGCCGTACTGTTTTGTAGAGCGGCCAGTGGAGCACGTCGACCGCCTCTTCGTCGCCTTGAGCCACGGCGATTATTTTGTCGCCGGCTTGCAGTCGGCCGTCCTGCTCGGCAGGTCCGCCGGGAATCAGGCGTTCGATTTTGGCGGCCCCGTCTTCGCTGCTGAGAATCGCGCCGATGCCTTGCAGCGACAGCTTCATATTGATTTCGAAGTCCTCCATGTTGCTGGGCGACATGAAATCGGTGTGCGGATCAAAGGCGCGAGCAAACGACGTGAGATAGTTTTCGATGACCCAGGAATCGTCGTTGTCCTCGATGAACGCCTGGTAGCGCCGCAACGACTTGCGCACGAACTCCTCAGGCGACAGGGCCGCGTTAATGGTGTCGGAGTGCGAGCGCTTGTTTTCTTCAATTTCCTCGAGGTTTTCCTCTTCTTCGCCGGTTTCCTTGGCGATCAGGCGGGTGAGGTAGAGGTGCTTGATGCGCCGGCGCCATAAATCGTCGGATGCGGCTTCGTCTTCAGCCCAGGTGGCCTCCTTGCGCTTCCACTCGTAGGATTCGTCGATGGTGAAGTCCAGCGGATCGGCGAGTAGATTTTCCGCAAATGCCACGCGATTGGTGACGCGCTCTTTGAACACGGCATAAATATCGTGGGCGAACGAGAGGTCGCCCCGTTTGACTTTCTCGTCCAGCTCATACTGGTGTGATTTGAATTGAGCGATATCCGACGCCAGAAAAAAGATTTTTTCGAAATCGAGGGTTTCGATGAAGTTGTCCAGCGCGCGCGCGGCGACGGCATCGTCCCACGGCACCTTGTTGAGGTGCATCAGCGGCAGGTTGTTGGCAAGTAGACGGGCCATGCGCGAACCGTCCTGCACCATGGTGGCCCGTTCGGACTCCACATCGCTGAAAACCCAGGCGAGAGATACGAGCAAGATAACCAAGGCGAACAGTAGTTTTTGTTGTTGCTTCATTTGATTTAACCACCGGGTTATTGTGTTATTGAGGTTCATGAGGCCCGGCTACTCCGTAAACATACCCCAAGTAGAGACCTAGGCTATCTATTTTTGTTCAAGACGGGATGTCGATGTGGCCCCGGCGTTCAGCGGGTGGCGGGCGAAGAGATAATCTTCCACGATGCGCCCGCCCAGCAGGTGTTCCTGTAAAATTCTTTCCAACACGGCGGGGGTCACGGAATGGTACCAGGTGCCGTCCGGATAAATGACCATAATCGGCCCGTGGGCGCATACCCGCAGGCAGTTGACTTTGCTTCGTTGGATGCCGCCTTCTGCGGTCAATTTTAGCTCGTTCAACCGTTTTTTGAGGTAATCCCATGTGGCCAGGCCGGCCTCTTTGGAGCAGCATTCCGGTTCGGTTTGATCGCAGCAGAGGAAAATGTGGCGGCGCATGCGAGCGTCGATACCCAACCCGGCAGCGATGCCCGATAATTCCTGTTTGATATCCGCCAATCCGGAGTTCATGCCGCGATCATGCCGGCTTTGGGCCAGTCGATATGGTTGAGCAGTGCGGTCACGTAGTCGGCCCGTCGATTTTGGTAACGGAGATAATAAGCGTGTTCCCACACATCGATGCCGATAATGGGGGTTCGGCCATGCATGACGGGTGAATCCTGATTCGGGGTGGTTTCGACTTTCAGTTCATCACCGTCCCGGCTAAGCCACGCCCATCCGCTGCCGAAAACCGACATAGCGGCCTTGCGCAAAGCCTCGAGGCAGGCGTCAAGCGAGCCGAACGCGGCATCGATAGCGGTAGCGAGCTTTTCGTCCGGCGCGAGTCCGGGTTGGGCACTCAACACATTCCAGAACAAATCGTGGTTGGCGTGGCCGCCGCCGTTGTTGCGCACCGTGGTGCGGATGGCGTCGGGAAGCTGGTCGAGATGGGTGATCAACCAGCCAAGCGTCCGGCTGTGCAGGTCGGGGTGGATTTCCAACGCTTTGTTGAGATTGTTGACGTAGGCCGCGTGATGTTTTCCATGATGAAGCTGCATGGTTTGGCTGTCGATGAACATCCCGAGCGCATCAGCGGCGTAGGGCAGAGGATTCAGTGAAAATGGATATACTTGAGCGAGGGCGGCCACGGGGGCGGGCTCGCCGATCGACCAGGGCGGGGCGGTCAATGCGACCGCGCTGGCCCCCATGAGTTTGAGGGCTTCGCGACGGGAGATGGGTATGTGCATGTGATAATTTCCTCAAGCGACGATAATGCGATTTGCGCAGAATGCAACTAGCGTCCAGCCGTTTGATTTTTTTGTCGTCCCCACGCACCGTTTTTTTGATCCTTGGCTTCCTGTTCGATGCGCTTGAGGGTCGACAATTTGCGGGATCCCAGATCGTTCTTGACCGTCATGCCGAAACGACGGGCCAATCCCTCCCGCACGAGCAATTCGTCGAGATCGCCCTCGCCGGTAATGACCATCCCGTAATGGCGGGGCAGCCGGCTGTTTCCGCGGGCGTCCTCCCATGCTGTCACCACGGTGAACGGGCCGGCGGCCAGCAAGGAGGCGGTAAATTTACTCGCGGATTCGCCGAGCTTGATGGCATCGCTATCGCTTATTCCGAAATAGGAGGCCTGTTCGCGCACCCGCTCGGGGTAGGCCATGCTGGTTTCTGCGGAGTCCACGAAATAAAGGCGGAAGATGTATTCTTTGTCATCGTGCTTTACATGAAAAGAATCGCCATCGTTGCTGCTGCTTTTCAAAAGCCGGCAATTCTCGAGCACGGTCCACTCGCTACCACGCCCGATTTTGCGTGCAATCGAATCTTGCGCGGGCCGGATGGAGGCGGGCTGGCGGGTTCCGCGGGCTTTGGCGAGGGCATGCGGATCTGTGCCGGCCAGGGTGCGGGCGGTGATCTGGTCGGCCGGCGATAGTTGATGCATGGGAATGCGGAAGAATTTTCCCTGCCGGTCCTGCAGCACCAGGGTATCGAAAATGTGTTGTATATAGGCGGCTTCCAGTTGGGTGCCGGAGGAGCTTGTCCAGATCCGGAAATCCGTGGAGAGTAGAACCGCTTCCGGAATGGGCGGTGCCTCCACGATGGTTTCCGGTTCGGGCTCGATGATCACCGGTGTCATCAGGGCTAGGCGCGCTTCGGCGAGCGTCGCCGCCGCGGCTTGCTGGTTGAACAACACCGCGACATCATAGGCCGCCAGGCCATCGGCATTGGTGGATTGCAAATCCGCGCCTGACTCAATCAGTAGCGAGAGTGCGGCGGTATTGCCCAGCGCGGCCGCCACGTGCAGAGGGGTGGCACCGTCGCGATCGGTGGCCGCCACATTCGCGCCATGCCCGATTAAATCCACGGCATAATCGATTCGCCCATGCCGGATGGCGGCAATCAGCGGCGTTGACTGATCCGCATCGCGCAATTCCAACCCGGGTGAATCCTCGATCCAGTGAATAAATCCGGTGGTATCGCCCCCGGCGATGATGTCAAAAATAGTTGGCTGTTTTTCGGTGATGGGCGCCGGTGCTGATGCGTCGGGTGGCGGGGGCTTGCAGGAGACAAGAAGGATGAAATGAGCCACGCAAAGAACTGCAGTACCAATCGAGTTTCTCATACACATCTAATGCTAAAGTAACGAGGCCTGCTCGTAAATCCTTACTGGTGCGATTAATTCCGCGCCCTCGTTTGCGGCGCGATTGACGCGACGGGAAACAGGATGACCGCGCATCCGCTGCGATGGGTATGGCTGAAGCAAGGCGCGCAATGTTTCGGCCGGTGTGGCCGGTTGCAGCCAGAGATGCGCGGCCTCGGCATGAAAGATCACAGGCAACCGGTCGTGAATGGGCTGCATCAGCGTGTTGGCCTCGGTGGTGAGGATCACGCATGCGCCCGGTTCGCCACTCTGCCATAGTCCGGCCAAGGCAAGGGCGCGATCATCGGCCAGATGGAAAAAATACGGTTGGGGGTGTGGCTGCCCCGGATCGCGTTTCCACTCATAAAATCCATCGGCAAAAATAATACAGCGGCGGGAGCGGAAGGCATCACGGAAGGTGGGTAGTTCGTGGACCGTTTCGCTGCGGGCATTGATGAGCAGGGGGCGCTTGGGTTGGGACGGCGGAAAGCCCCATGTCAACCATTGCACGTGATCCGGGGCAGCGTCGAGAATGGCGGGGACGAGGGAAGCGGGCGATATGTTGTAGCGTGGCGGCAGCCACTCGGCGGCGTCCATGCCGGGAAAGAGCGCGCGAATCTTATCGCGATAGTTTGCCGTGAGGACGAGCCTTCCACACATATCAGTTCAATTCCGGGCGGGACGCCAGTTGCTGCAGATTGTCGAGGACGGGAACCCCGCAACGCTCAAGACGGTGGCGCGACTGGTGACCGGCATCGAGCAGGAAGCAGTCGATGCCCATGGCCTCGGCCACTTCGTGATCATGGATGGTGTCGCCAACCAGCAGGGTGGTGCGGCGGTCCATGTGGAACGTCTTCAGCAGGGCAAGCCCCTGATCCTTCTTGCCGCGGGCATAGTGATCATCGGCGCCGACGACATGGGTGAAGTGATGGCGAAGATTTTTTTCTTCGAGCAAGGAGTCGAGGGTTTCCTGACGGTAGGCGGAAAGAACAATTTGGGCGATGCCGCGGTCGCGAAGGGATTTCAACAACGGTCGCGCGCCCGGCTGCAGGCGGAGGCGATGGCGCTGTTGCTCGTAAAAACGAATAAATTCCGAGCCAACTTTTTGAAATGACTCTTTCGCGAAATCGAAGCCGAGCTGTCCGTAATACTTCTCCACCGGGAAATCAAAAATTTCCCGGTAGCGATGCGGTGATATCTGTGGAAGTTTGCGTTTGGCCAGCACGCGATTGATGATACGGCGACAAGCCGCGGCATCGTTCAGTAACGTGCCGTTCCAGTCCCAGATGATCGTGCGATAGCGGGGGGTGCGGGTCACTCGGATTTTTTCGTTTCCTTTTCCGCGGCTTCCTGCGCGGCCTTCATGAATTCGCCAAACATCTTTCCGGCTTGCTCGGGGGTCATTTCCCCGTCCCGGGTGTATTCCTGCGACCACGCCTCCATTCGCTTTTCCATTTTTCTGGCGGCGACTTCGGCGCTGATGCCGCTGAGGGCAATCAGGGCGAAAAGAATGCCGAAAACCAGTTGGGCTTTTTTACGGGCAATTTGATGAACGGCGGTGGAGACAATCACGGCGAGGAAAAAACCCCACACCGCAGTGATGATGCCGCCGAGATAGGGAATCAAGCTGATCACGGCGGTGATGGGTGAGATCGCGGCCAGGTAGGCCACGCAGCGGTAGGAGGTCTCGTAATTTTGCGACGAGCCAAGAAGCTTCCAGATGACAAACGCGATGGCCGCGCCGATGAAGGCAAAAAGCGGCACCAGCAGAGGTGTTAAGACGAGCAAGGCCAGCGCGGCACCCAACGAGTTGAACACCTTGACTGCAAAATTGATTATGCCGGTGATGGCACCGATGACGGCGAGGAATACCATCGGCTCGGTGAAGCCTCCCGATACAGGCATGGCCCGGAAGAAATCCGCCGGCCGCGTGATGATCAGGACAACCTGTTGCTTGATCTTTTCCAGATTGACGATTGATTGAACGTTTGATGATTCCACAAGATGCTCCTTTGCGGTCAACACTAACAAAAAGGGACGTGGGCCAACACTATTTTCATCAAAGCTCTCCGGCCGGAGTTGATTTGCGTTGGTGTTTGTTTACTCTTTGCCCCTTCCAGCGTTGAACTCAAAAAGGAGATAAATGATGAAACAGGCAATATGGGCATGTGTTGGCGCGTTGATGGCGGTCTCGGGTGCGTTTGCGGAAGAAAACGAATCGGCTTTCAAGCACACGTTGAGCCTTGGCGCCACATTGACCGATGGCAACAGCGAGACCCTCTCGGCGAATGGTTCCTGGTTGAGCGAGGGCGAGAAGGAGCATATGGGTTCGGTGCGGCTCGGACTGGAGGGCAATTATGGCGAAACAACCACGGCGGGCATTGATGAAAAGACGGTTGAAAATGCCAAGGCGTTCGCGAATGCCAAGAAGACCCTCTCGGATATGACGTTCGGTTCTATCGAGGCATCGGTGGCCTATGACGATATCGCGGAGATTGATTACCGCGCGATTTTGAGCCCGGGCTTGGGTTCGTATCTGGTGAAAGACGAGACGGCCCAGATATTTGTCGAGGCTGGTCCCGCCTACATCTGGGAAAAAGTAGCCGGTGTGGATGACGACTACCTCGCCTTGCGCATCGCCGAGCGGATCGACTACGCCGTCAGCGCAACCGCCAAGGTGTGGCAATCGCTGGAATACCTGCCGACCGCGGATGATTTCGACGACTATCTTTTAAATGTGGAAATCGGCGCGGAGGCGGCGATGAGTGAAAAGTTGAATCTGCGCCTGGTGTTGCAAAACAAATATGACAGCACACCTGCTGATGGATTGGAGGAGAACGACCTCTCGCTGGTGGCGGGTGTAAGTGTGCACCTGTAGTCGCAACCGTTTCGATATTTTTTGTGGAGGCAGGCGCATGAAGGCATTTTTTATTTCCTGGCTGGTGGTAATCGGGTTGGCTTGGGTTCTGGTGAGATGGCTGGATCGTTCGCCTGCCCCGGTATTGGTGGACTACGAAAAAGCCTTGGCGCTGACGGCGAAAGATGTGGTGCGTTGGCCGGAGGCAGGCGGTGAGGCAGAGCAGGAAGGCTTTTCGCGTTTCAAGGAGTATTGGTCGGAATTGAACGAGGCAAGGGTCCGCGAGTGGTTGCCGAAGGTGTATGCAGAAGATGTGTGGTTCAATGACACGGTCAAGACGATCACCAATCGCGCGGAACTTCTCGATTACATGCTACACACGGCTAGTATGGTGAATTCCACGAAGGTGCGGGTGCGCGATGTCGCGACCACGGACGAGGGTTATTACGTGCGCTGGGAAATGAGCGTCGAGCCGGCGAATCCGCGTTACGGAACTGAATGGAAGTCGATCGGCATTTCTCACATTCGCATGAACGCCGCCGGCGAGGTGATTTTGCATCAGGATTACTGGGATTCCGCGACCGGTTTGTATGAACACTTTCCGGTGCTTGGCTGGATGATCCGGAATATCAAGGCGCGATTGTAGCAATGGTTTAAGATCAGATTGCAGGGAAGACCCAAAACTCAAAAGCCTTGGTTCTTTCCATTAGGACTTGTTCGCTATTGATACTCTACAAGTAGCAGAGCGGGTCGGCATTCCGTTTAGCTGATCCGGACGCGGAAGCGCGTCCGCTTCAATCCTGCGAGATTTGTGGCATTTTTTCGTGGATGTGACGGAACTGTTCGTTGCCCGTTCTTCGCTAGCGAGTGCAATCAGTGTTCATGCCGTTGCTCGCCGAACTGCAGGGCGGTCATGATGTGAAGTGCTATCTTGATATCGCTTTTACAATATCCCGGTAAGCCTCGGCCGGGTCCGTTGCGGCGAGGATGGGGCGACCGATGACGAGGTGGGTGGCACCGGCTTCTTTGGCGGCGCGCGGGGTGGCGATGCGTTTCTGGTCGCCGGTGGCATCGCCGGGCAGGCGAATGCCGGGAGTAACGATTAACGCCTTGGGGCCGAGCGCTTTGCGTATGACGGCGGCTTCATGAACCGAGCAAACAACGCCATCGATCCCGCATGCGTAGGCCATTTCGGCGAGGGCAAGGACTTGATCGGCGGGCGAACGGGTTATGCCGAGTGTGCGCAAATTTTCGGCATCGAGGCTGGTCAGCACGGTAACGGCGAGCAGTTTGGTACCGGAGTTTTTTGCGGTATCGGCGGCGGCGCGCATCATTTCCTTTCCGCCGCCGGCGTGGATGGTGAGAAGTTGAACGCGATGCGGTAACACG
The DNA here is from genome assembly GCA_964470065.1 of uncultured Verrucomicrobiota bacterium. Lineage (GTDB taxonomy): Bacteria > Verrucomicrobiota > Kiritimatiellia > CAIVKH01 > CAIVKH01 > CALMUP01. Next base: position 44,542 of record CAYYAR010000027.1, read on the forward strand.
GAGGCGACGGCTTTCTCGACGGTGCGGGGAATGTCGTGCAACTTCAAATCGAGAAAGATGTTTTTACCCTTGTTTTGCAGTGGTTTTAGTGCGGTTGGGCCTTCGGCGCAAAAGAGTTCGAGTCCGGTTTTGTACCAGGAAATTTCATCCGGCAATCGTGCGAGGATGGTGGTGAGTTCGTGCTGGTTAGCGACGTCGAGAGCGATAATTATTTCAGGATTCATGGGTTCATCATGAGCCCATGCAGACGAGGGGAAAAGCGTTTTTTGGGTGGGAACATGTTCGGGGTTTGGCGTTCGGGGGTCGGGAAGGAGGCCCGGCGATCATTCCGTGTTACGTATTCACGAATTGCGCGAAGCTTTTCTTTATTCCGACGCTAAAAAAAGATCGACATGGGTATCATGTTGCTTTTGTATGTCATTTCGCTGCAGCAGTTTGTGAACATGCTAATTTTTTCCTCATTTTTTTTGAAAACATTGTTGACACTGTGGGGGTCTAAACCTATTGTTTGCGCCACTTTGCTGCAGGTCGTTCGACCGTAAGCTCGTGGGGTTGCTGAAAAAGTTTCAGTTTTTAATTGACTGGGACGGCGACTTTTGAGATTTTCATCTCTTCGTTCTTTGAAAAAGGAATATGCACAATCATCGCTTCGTGTCAGAAGTGATGTGGTTTGTGCGAGTATACGTCAATTATTCGTTTAATAAATCAGACCGGTCTTAAATCAACCGGTCAGCTAGAAATACTTCTGGTCTTCGGACCGGATGCTCAAACATTTCTCTTCGGAGAGTTTGATTCTGGCTCAGAACGAACGCTGGCGGCGTGGATTAGGCATGCAAGTCGAGCGAGATTCCGGTGCACAAGTCTTCGGATGAGTGTACCGGATGACAGCGGCGAAAGGGTGAGTAATGTGTGGGTAATCTGCCCCTAAGTTGGGGATACCCCCGGGAAACTGGGGTTAATACCGAATGTGATGAGCTTCCGCATGGGAGCGAATTCAAAGGCGGGTCGCAAGGCCTGTCGCTTAGGGATGAGCCCACATCCTATCAGCTTGTTGGTGAGGTAACGGCTCACCAAGGCTTACGGGTAGCCGACCTGAGAGGGCGATCGGCCACACTGGGACTGAGACACTGCCCAGACTCCTACGGGAGGCTGCAGTCGAGAATCTTGGACAATGCGCGAAAGCGTGATCCAGCGACGCCGCGTGGAGGATGAAGGTCTTCGGATTGTAAACTCCTGTTGTCAGGGAGCAACCGGTGACGGGCTAATACCCCGTCGCTCTGATAGTACCTGACGAGAAAGCCACGGCTAACTCTGTGCCAGCAGCCGCGGTAATACAGAGGTGGCAAGCGTTGTTCGGATTTACTGGGCGTAAAGGGTGCGTAGGCGGTTGTGTGTGTCGGATGTGAAATCCCGCTGTTCATCGGCGGAACGGCATTCGAAACTACACAGCTAGAGTGCAGGAGAGGAGAGCGGAATTCACGGTGTAGCGGTGAAATGCGTTGAGATCGTGAGGAACGCCGGTGGCGAAGGCGGCTCTCTGGACTGTAACTGACGCTGAGGCACGAAAGCTAGGGGAGCAAACAGGATTAGATACCCTGGTAGTCCTAGCCGTAAACGGTGTGCACTTGGTGTGGGAGGATTTATCCCCTTCCGTGCCGGAGCTAACGCGTTAAGTGCACCGCCTGGGGAGTACGGCCGCAAGGCTAAAACTCAAAGAAATTGACGGGGGCCCGCACAAGCGGTGGAGCATGTGGCTTAATTCGATGCAACGC
>CAYYAR010000028.1:0-45534 GCA_964470065.1 uncultured Verrucomicrobiota bacterium
CATCCCGAACTAGATCTCGTCCTCAATCCCGCCTAAAAACTGGGGAATGTCCTGATGTGGTGACTCTTGCGTTGCTCACGGCGATTGGTTTTCCCAGGCTGGTGCTGTTTCCGCTGGGCGGACTTGCTTTCGGTTTCGGATGGGGGTTTGTCTGGAGTATTACCGGTGCCTTAGCGGGGGCATACGCGACCTTCGTGTATGCGCGTCTGGCCGGACAAAGTGTGGTGATGAAGCGATGGCCGGCGCTGCATCGCATGTCGCTGGCTCTGGAAGGGCGCGGTTTCGTGACTGTTGCGTTGAAGCGTCAGTTGCCGGCGCCGGGTCATGTAACCAACATATTTCTCGGCATATCCCCGGTCACACATACCGCGTTCCTCGTCGGCACCCTTTTGGGTGCGATACCCTCGGCGATCCCCACCATCATGGTTGGCAGCAGTGCTATGCAAGCTTCCACCCGCGAGCGGATGATTTACCTGGGTGTGGCACTCGGCGCTTTGTTCTTGTCATGGGCGTTAGGTGTGGCGGGACTCAAGTATTCCCGCCGATTACGGGAGCTCCGCGAATTGCGGTAAGCGCATGGCTCGGGTCCATGCGGGGATGCGTCGGGCCGACGAACGACTTCTGTTTCCTGAGTTCAATAATGGGACACCCCGACGTACATGCCTGCGGGAATCATCATGCGGAGAATCCGGGTGTTGATGCTTTCTTAATCTATCCGCCGTCGGCGGCGGATAGATGCGTGAGTGCGAGTGGCATCCGGTCATTTCGCGGCACGCGAAATGAGCATCGCGGTAGGCCCAGTTTGCGGCGATTTCACGGCGGGCTCTCGGTCGCTGGACTCATGTCCGCGACCGAGAGCCCAACACCGAAAGCGCCCAAAATGGGCCGCCGCGATGCGGCCGGATGCCGCGAGCCATCACCCACGCCAACGGACGATGCCACAGATCAGCTGGTCGCCATACCAAACCACATAGCATGAGACACCCGAAATGACTCCGATCGAAAACTCAACTGTTGCACATCAATGACTTACAATAGCAGGCGATCGACATGTTGAACTCGGGGGGTCCATGCGGGGATGCGTCGGGCCGACGAGCGACTTCTGTTTATGGCTTGCGTCTGCAGCCCGTACCTCTATTGAATACCTTGGCATGCTCTCCACGATGATTTCACCTCTGCACACCGAGCGGCAGCGTTGCTGGCTGTCTATTTTCGCGGGATTGTTTCTGTTCGCGTATCCCATGACCGGGCGGGGGGAGGGCATGTTGGTTTTTGCCGCAGCTAGTCTTGCTGATGCGATGGAAGAGGTCGGTGCTCTTTTCCGGGAACAGCATGATGTCCGATTGGAATTTTGCTTCGATGCATCCAGCACCTTGGCGCGGCAAATCGTCGCCGGTGCGCCCGCGGATGTGTTTATCTCCGCGGACGAAGCGAAGATGGATATGCTTCAGGCGCGTGGTTTGCTCGTTGATGAGTCAAGACGTCGACTCTGGTCCAACCAACTGGTGATCGTCGTGCCCCGCGAGTCCGGAATAGCCATCGATCAACCGGAAGATTTGGCCGCTCCGGATGTGGCCCGCATTGCCGTGGCGGATCCATGGGCGGTGCCGGCCGGTATGTATGCTAAATCTTACCTGGAGAAGGCCGGTGTATGGATGCGAATCCGGGAACGGGTGCTGCCACAGCAACATGCGCGGGCGGTATTGGCCGTGATCGAGGCGGGAAATGCCGATGCGGGCTTCGTCTACCGCACCGATGCGTTGATGAGTTCCCGGGTGCGCGTGGGGTATGCGATTCCGCCGGAGCTCTCCCCGGATATCGTCTATCCGGGGGCGGTATTGGCGGACACCAAGAACCGCTTGTTGGCGATGCAGTTTCTGGATTTAGTTCAATCGCCGGCCGTGCGCGCTTTGATGGCCAGGCGCGGATTCATTCCCGGCGAGCCGTGATAAAGGAATGAGATCATCATGAGCAACGAGTGGCAGGTCATTTATTTCACGCTCCGGATGGCGCTGCTGACCACGATCTTGATTGCCCCCCCGGGAATTTTACTTGCGTGGTGGATGGCCCGCCGCTCGTGGCCGGGAAAAAGCCTGGTCGATACTATGCTCGCGCTTCCGCTGGTGGTTCCTCCGGTGGCGACCGGTCTTCTTCTCCTCGAATTATTCGGCCGCCGAGGGCCGTTGGGCGGTGCCTTGCACCGGTGGGCGGAGATGGATATCGTGTTTACCTGGCGGGCCGTGCTGGTCGCCAGTGCCGTGATGGCCTTTCCACTGCTGGTCCGGGCGGCGCGCATCGGCTTCGAACAGGCGCAGGAGGAAATGGAAGACGCCGCCAAGGTGGAGGGCGCCGGATCATTACAGATTTTCTGGCATGTCAATTTGCCGCTCGCCGTGCGCGGCATCACCGGTGGCTTGATTCTTGCCTACGCGCGATGCCTCGGTGAATTCGGCGCGACCATCCTGATCGCCGGTAATATCCCCGGACGCACCACCACGATTTCCCTGGCCATTTACCAGCATGTGCAGTTGGGGCAGGATGCCGCCGCCTACCGGTTGCTCCTCGTATCGGTGGTGCTGGCTTTCTTCGCCATCTGGAGCAGCGAATATTTCTTGAGACGGGCCAAAAAATAGGGTCCGCCGGCCGCGCCCGGCCAGAGGGATGCGCTTGCCTACCGGCTCCGGGAAGCATACATTCACACTTTGTTTTTAACCTAAAAGGATCATCGTGATGAAAAAAGTGCTCATACCCACGAAGCTTAATCGCGTGGTGAAGGATACGCTGGAGGCTTCCGGTCGCTACCAGGTGGTGTTGGAAGAGGTCAAGGATCTGAAGGCGTTTGTCGCCTCCCACGCTGATGCGTACGCCATGATCGTCCGCAGTGAAAAGATCACCCCGGAAATCATTGATATGTTGCCATCGCTGAAGGTGATTGTCCGCGCCGGCTCCGGCTACGACAACATTCACACCAAGCATGCGCGCAAGAAGGGCATCGATGTGATGACCACGCCGGGCGCGAATGCCAATGCCGTGGCCGAGGAGGTCATTGCCCTCATCCTCGCCGATGCCCGACATCTGATTCCCGCTGATCCATCCACGCGCGCCGGCAAGTGGGAGAAAAACTTGTTCATGGGCCGCGAACTGGCTGGTAAAACCGTGGGTATCGTCGGTCTCGGCGCCATCGGTCAGCTGGTCGCCCGCCGCATGAGCGGGTTCGATGTCACGTTGCTTGGTTTCGATCCGGTGATATCACAGGAGCGAGCCCGTTCGGTGGATGTCGAACTGGTCGATCTCAACACGCTGTTCGAAAAGTGCGATTACATCACGCTGCATATTCCGGAAAACAGGCAAACCGTGGGTCTCGTCAACGCCGCATTGCTCTCCCGCATGAAGGACGGCGCCACCGTGATCAATTGCGCCCGTTCCGGCATCATCCATGAAGATGATTTTCGCGCCGTGAAAGCGACAAAAAAACTCCGCCTGCTGAACGATGTGTATCCCAAGGATGCCGAGGGACCCAAGAGCATCACCGACATTGCGGACATCATGCTCCCGCATCTCGGCGCCAGCACCAAGGAGGCGAACTTCAAAGCCGCGCTCCATGCCGCCGAGGAGCTCATTGAGTTCGATGAGAAGGGCATTAGCAGCTACATCGTCAACCGGGATATTCCCGCTGGACTAGACGAAGCGTTTGGCGAGTTGGCCTACTTGCTGGCCCGGCTTTGCCGTCATTTGGTGGGGCGCGACGCGAGCATGAAGCTGATCGAGAGCAGCTTTTACGGCACCCTCAAGCCTTTTGCAAATTGGCTGACGATACCGGTGGTCTCCGCCTTGAGTGAGGATTTCGACCGTTCGTCCGACTATCTGGCGGCGGTGCAGTTCCTCAAGGATCGCGGCATCGATTATGAAAGTCGCGAGACGGACGACCGCAAGGGATACGAAAACTCCATCACCCTGGACTTCACCGCATCCGCGCCGGGTGGCGCCCTGCGCACGGCCAGCGTGCGCGGCACGGTGACCGAGGGTGTGTTGATGATTTCCCGCATCAACAACTTTCAAGGTCTCTATTTCGAGCCGAGGGGTCACACCGTGGTGCTCGCCTACGATGACCGTCCCGGTGTGCTCGGCCAAATTGGCGCGGCGTTGGCTGCCGCCGGCATCAATATCGACGATGTGCGCAATCCTCATGACACGACCGGCGCCAAATCGATTGCTATTCTCAAGGTCAATCAGCCGGTGCCGGCAAATGTGCTCGACGGGATCGCCGCTGAGATCCGGGCCGATACCTGGTTCAGCATTGATTTTCAGTCCGGCAGCCACCGGGGCTGACGCGGCGGCGATACAGCGACGGTAAAACAAAGGAGTAGTGCCATGTCCAACGAAGTGTCCTCCCACATGAAGGAGGAGCGAAGCTTTGCGCCCTCCCGCGAATTCTCCAGCCGCGCCCGTGTTTCGTCCCTGGCTCAATATGAGATGATGTACCGCGCGTCGATCGAACAGCCGGAATCATTCTGGGCCAAGCAGGCGGAGGAAAACATTACGTGGATGCGGAAGTGGGACAAGGTCGTGGCCCACGACTTCAGCATCATCGGGAAGTCCGGACAGCCGTATGTGCGCTACTTCGAGGGCGGACAGCTCAACGTCAGTGCAAACTGCCTCGATCGCCATGTCGCCGGCGGATACGCTGACAAGAAGGCGATCATCTGGCAGGGCGAGGCGGAAGCCGACAAGCGCACGTTGACTTACCGCGAACTTCATGCGGAGGTGGAACAGTTCGCCCGCGTGTTACGAAATCTCGGCATCAAAAAGGGCCACGCTGTAACTATTTTCATGCCGATGGTACCGGAAATCGCCATCGCGATGCTGGCCTGTGCCCGCGTCGGCGCGATTCACTCGGTGGTGTTTTCCGCGTTCAGCCCGGACGCGCTGAAATCCCGCATTCAGGATTGCCAATCGTACGCGGTCATCACCGCCGATGTCGGTTTCCATGCCGGTAAGATTATTCCGCTGAAAGACAAGGTCGACACCATCCTCGGTGATTGCCCAACCGTGAAAAAAGTGGTGGTGTTCAATCGCGGCAATCAAAAAGTGACGATGACCGCTGGTCGCGACCATTGGTGGCACGAGGAGATCGCATCGAATATGTCTGCGGTATCGGGCGCCGCCGAAGTGATGAATGCCGAAGACCCGCTGTTCATACTCTACACCAGCGGAAGCACCGGAAAGCCCAAAGGCGTGTTGCATACCACCGCCGGATACATTCTCTACACGCATCTGACGTTCAAATACATTTTCGACATCCGCACTGACGACATTTTCTGGTGCACAGCGGATTGCGGCTGGATCACCGGTCATTCATATTTTGTGTACGGTCCGCTGTCGAACGGAGCGACCTGCATGATGTTCGAGGGTGTGCCGACGTATCCCGGACCCGATCGCTTCTGGCAGATTGTCGCGCAAAACAAAGTCACGATATTCTACACTGCGCCGACGGCGATCCGCGCGCTGATGCGCCTCGGCGAGGAGTATCCGAACAAGCACGACTTGAGCACGCTCCGCCTGCTCGGCACGGTCGGCGAGCCGATCAATCCCGAGGCGTGGATTTGGTACCACGAAGTTATTGGCAAGGGGCGTTGTCCGATTGTCGATACATGGTGGCAGACCGAAACCGGCGGTATCATGATCACCACGTTGCCGGGTGCGATGCCGGCGAAGCCCGGTTCCGCGGGCAAGCCGTTTTTTGGCGTGGTGCCGGCGATTTTGAAAGACGATGGTTCCGAGGCAAAGACGGACGAGGGCGGAAGCCTGATGATTATGAAGCCGTGGCCGGGGATGATCCGCGGCGTATATGGCGACGCGAAGAGCGAACTCATCCGGAATGTGTATTTTTCGAAATTTCCGGATCATTATTTCAGTGGCGATGGTTGCCGGCGCGATGCCGATGGCTACTACTGGTTGCTCGGCCGCATGGATGACGTGCTGAACGTATCGGCGCATCGCCTCGCCACCGCGGAAATCGAGAGCGCGCTGGTCGGGCATTCCGCCGTGGCGGAAGCTGCCGTCGTTGGATTCCCGCACGAGACGAAAGGGCAGGGGATCTACTGTTACGTCACGCTCAAGAAAGGCCATGAGCCGACCGAGGAATTGCGCAAGGCGCTCGTGCAGCAAGTGCGTAACGAGATCAGTCCGATCGCCACGCCGGATAAAATTCAATTTACCGATGCGTTGCCCAAGACGCGTTCCGGCAAAATCATGCGTCGTATTTTGCGCAAGATTGCCGAGAACAAGCCGGACGAAGTGGGCGATACGAGCACCCTGGCCGATCCGTCGGTCGTGACCTCGCTGATCGAAGGGCGCAAGTAATTGATTGTCATCCATTCCAAGAGCACCGACGTTTACGAAAACCTCGCCGTCGAGGATGTGCTGTTGGATGACGCGACGCTGACTGAGCCGGTGGTATTCATTTATCGCAACGACGATGCGGTGGTCATCGGCAAGAATCAGAATCCTTGGCGCGAGTGCGCGGTCAGTCGTTTGGATGAGCTTGGTGTGAAGTTGGCCCGTCGGGTCAGCGGGGGCGGGGCGGTGTATCACGATCCCGGCAACCTCAATATATCCTGCATTGTCCTGCGCGAGCGTTATCAGCGTTGCGAGATGCTTAAGTTGTTTATTCGCGGACTTGCCGGAATAGATGTGAGCGCCCGGATTGAAAACTCCACCAGTCTGGTGGCGGGTGAAAAGAAAATATCCGGCAATGCGTTTTGTTACCGGCGCGACAAGGTCCTGCATCACGGCACGTTTTTGTGCGAGGCGAACCTGGAGAAGTTGCGGGCGGCGCTGGTTCCGGATTTGCCGGAGATGGAAACGCGGGCGGTGGCCTCGGTGCCGATGCCGGTGATGAATCTGGGCGAACGGGCGAAAGGCGATGTGTTGGTGAAGGCAATAATTGACGCGCTGTCGACGGAATGGGGGACGGCGAAGGCGCCGGAACAAGTTCCATTCCGGCGCGAGGATATTGCGGCGCGGGTGGAGCGCATGCGTTCGTGGGAGTGGCTATACGGCACGACGCCGGATTTTTCTGTGCGGCGCGACGGGCGAGTGGTCACGGTGCATCGCGGTTTGGGCGATAACGGCGAGCGATTCTGAGCATTGCGGCGGGGACATAGATGAGATGGCAAAAGTTCCAATTGTTGGAACTTTCTCCGGCCGACTCTTCCAACCGTTGGAAATCAACGACTTACGAAAGTCACTACTTCTATGTCCCCGCAAAAACTTCAATGGGGACATAGATGCGGTGACTAAACTCCCGGTCATGGCGATGTTGGCCCAGGAATTTATCAATTATGAGAAAAGAGCGATCTTCGATGGCCTCAGCTTCTATGTCCCCGCGCTCGGTTGACTTCGAATTGGTTGGAAAACTTACGACGGATGGCGGTCGCTTTCGACCCAGTTGACGGCGGCGCGGGCGAGTTCGGCGGCGCTGCGGATGGAGAGCTTTTCTTTGATGTGGGCGCGGTAGGTCTCGATGGTCTTGATGCTCAAATGCAACGACTCGGCGATCTCGCGGGTGCCGCGGCCCTCGCCAATCAGCCGGAAAACTTCCAGCTCGCGATCGCTCAACCGGTCCATCGGCGTGGATTTTACATCGGCGTGGGGCTGGGTGAGGTCGCGCAGGACTTTCTGGCGCATGTTGTCACTGACGTAAATTTTTCCGGCGAGGACCTGCCGGATCGCTTTGATGACGTTCTCGGCGACCTCATGCTTCATGATGTAGCCGTTGGCGCCGGCGCGTAGGGCGCGTTCGGCGTAAAGGGTCTCGTCATGCATGGACACCATGAGGATGGGCACGTGCTCGAACTCGCATCGAATGGCCTTGGTCACTTCGATGCCATCGCTTCCTTGCAGGGAGATATCGAGCAGAATGAGGTCCGGAAGACTTTTCCGCAATAGATCGAGCACCTCGCCGCGACTGGCCGCTTCCCCGGCCACGCCGAAATCGTGCTCGCTTTCGAGCAACGAGCGTATGCCTTTTCGCACCAGTGGATGGTCATCCACAATTAGAATCTGTTTTTTTTCCGAGTGTTGGGCAGGCGTTTTCACGTAGAAGTGCCTTCGTCTTTTTCATTGGATACTAAGATCGGGCGGCGAATACAACAAAGAACCTCGGTACCCCTGGATCGTCCAGGCCGAATGATAAACTCTCCGCCAATCATGGAAGCCCGGTGCCGCATGATATGCAAGCCCATGCTGATCCGGCCGGTTTGACGCACCGGCTTGAATCCCTCGCCGTCGTCACGAATCTCAAGCGTGGCGCAGTGGTCTTCCTGATGCAGGCTGATCCAGATGTTGCGGGGCTTTCCATGTTTCACGGCATTGGCGAGGCTTTCCTGGGCAATACGGTACAAGTGCAGCTCGGTCGCGGGCGGGAGGGGATGCCAGTGCCGGTCGCAGGAAAAATGCGTCTCGAGGTGATGGATCTTGTGCAGATGATCAGCGAGTTGAATCAGCGCTGTTTTGAGCCCCTGTCTCTCGAGTTCCGTCGGAAATGAACCATAAGCGAGGCGCTTGGTTTCGGTCATGGCATCGACGCACATGGTGGCGATCGCCTGGGCTTCCCCGGCGAGGGTGGCATCGCTGCCGGCCAGTTTCTTGGCCAGCGATTTGGAAAGCAGGGAAATGCCGGTGATAATCTGACCGAGGGCATCGTGCAGGTCGCGGCCAATCTCGCGGCGCTCATTCTCGATAGCATTGACCAGCGCTTGCTCCATGTAGCGCTGCTGGCTCATATCGCGCATGATGCCCATGAAGAAGCGATCACCTACCTGATCCACCTCGCTGACCGCAAGATCGAGCGGAAAGGTGGAACCGTCCTTCTTGCGGCCCAGTACCTGGCGGCCGGTTCCGATGATGCGCGCCTCACCGGTTTGGAGGTAGCGATGGAGGTACGCATCATGCTGGTCGCGCCAGGGGTTGGGCATCAGCACGCGGACGTTTTTGCCGATGACTTCGCTCGTCTGATAGCCAAACAAACGAACGGCGGCGGGATTGAACGATTGAATGACCCCGCTACTGTTGATCGTGACAATCGCATCGACCGCCGTCTCAAGGATGGCCTTCAGGAGGGCCCGGGATTCAGGAGCGGGTTGATCATCCATCATGGGCGTAGCTTTCGCGAACCCAGCGGGAGATGGTTTCCACGGGGTGGTGGGCGGCCGCCAGATCGATGACAAAGCGGGTTTGACCGGTATTTTTGTGAATCAAACGGAGGCCGAACTCAAAATCACGAAATCGTTCATCGCAGAGAGCCCGGACGGTTTTTCCCGAAGTCAGGCTCTGGTCGACCATCCAGTCGGCTGCTTCGCTGCTCATCTCGAGGACAAGTCCGCTGGCCGCATGAAAGCGTTGGGCGAACTGGTCCACCTCCCCGCGGAGCAATTGCCGTTGCGCGGAGGCGTTGGCCTGCATCAGGGAGGTCAGGGTGGCCGGGGGATCTGCAAAGGATGCGGCATCAAGCGCGAGCTCCTTGATGGTCGAGGAGGGCAGCTCAAACTTGAAGCTGCGCAGAAAGTTTTCCAGCACGGTCATCAGTCCGCGGGCGCCGGTTTTTTCAAGGGCGGCCCGCTCGGCGATCCCGCGCAATACAGCCGGCTCCATCGTCATTTCGATGCCGTAGCCCCGGAAGTCATGCACATACTGGCGGAGAATGCTTCCTTCGGATTGGCGAAGAATTTGCTCGAGGTCGTCGGCGCTGAGATTTTCGCATACGACGCGCACGGGCAGGCGACCGATGAATTCAGGCTCAAATCCATAACCGATAAAATCCGGGGTGGCGACACGCTTGAGCAGATCGTCATCGTTCATGCCGGTGGTTCGTTCGGCGCCAAACCCGATAGACCCGGAGGCGGTGCGCTTGCGAATCAATTCATGCAATCCGTCGAAGGCGCCACTGACGATGAAAAGGATGTGGCGGGTATTGATGGCCCGTTTGCGGGGCTTGCCGCCGCGTTGCATATCGAGAATCGCCTGCATCTGGCCGACGAGATCCGTCTGGCTTTGCAGATTGACGTCGGTCTCCTCCATCAACTTGAGCAGGTTGGTTTGCACGCCGCGGCCGGAAACATCGCGCCCGCCGCCCGAGCTTTTCGTGGCGATCTTGTCGATCTCGTCGATGTAGACGATGCCGTATTGCGCGAGATCGGGGTTGTTGTTGGCGTTGCGCACGAGGTCGCGAACGATATCATCCACATCGTAGCCTACATACCCGGTCTCGGAAAATTTGGTCGCATCGGCTTTGACGAAGGGCACGCCGATGAGCTTGGCAATGCAGCGCATCAGGTAGGTTTTACCGACGCCGGTGGGGCCGAGGAGGATGACGTTTTGCTTGGTGTATTCCTCGTCGGCGGTGTGGGGTTCCTCGAGGCAACGGCGAACATGGTTGTAATGATCGCAGATGGCCACGGAGAGGACTTTTTTGGCCTCATCCTGCCGGATGACGAACCGGTCGAGATAGTCCCGCACTTCGCGCGGCTTGAGGTTGAAAGAGCGAATTTTTTCGAGCGTCTTGAGGTCTTCCTGTTCCTCGGCCGGGGGCGCTTCCTTGGCGGCGGTGGATGCTCCCGTGCCGAACGGCACGAATGAAATTTTGGCCTGCTTGAGCATTTCCTGCAATTGACTGGCAAAATCACCGGGCTCTTGCTTTGGATGGTCGTGTTGGTCGGTCATGTCGGTAGTATACATAACCGGCCGGGAATAGCCATGCGGGATGGCGGCCCGGATATACAATTAATGGCGCGGGAGGCGCTGGCGGAGAAATCAGGGAGCTTTACCGGGCGCGGTCGATCCGAAGGTCCGGCCGGGCAGGCGGCAAAACCAACGGCCCATGGCTTTTTCTTTTTCCCAGAAGAAGCGGAACTGTCCAAGCAAGGTTCCGAAGACAAGCAGGAAGAGTTGGTAGAGGGGGAAGACGCTGGCCAGATACACGATGATTTTTATCCAGAGCGGTGTTTGCGGTTCGATGCCGAACAAGTGGAACAGCGGGCGGCGCACCTGGGTGATAGCGAGTCCGGCCAGGCTGAAGGTGATGAGAATAGCCCAAAACTGTGGGGCGCTGCTGATGCCCCATTTTACCTTGAGCCGGTCGAGCATCTGGTTCAGCTCAAGGTCGAGGCGAAAAGGGAGGAAAGGAGAAGCAAGGCGAAAGCAACCCAGCGAAGACCATCGCCTTTGTCGGTTCTTTTGCTGATGCCAATGACGGCGCCGGATCCGAGCAGAAATAGAAACTTCACTCCGATCACGCCGTTGTAATGAGGTCCCTTGGTTTGTCCTTCAGTGAGCAAATAGTAGGTCAGCGCGGATACGAATCCCACCGCGATGAGTATGTTGGCAAGACGGGCAACCCGGCGGGAGGGTTCAGCCTGGTTGCGGATTTCCTTGTCCACGCAAAGTTGGGTCGCCAAAAGCACGCCGATGGAGCCAACCATGGAAACAATGTGCAGCCACAGTAACAGGTTAGCCGGATTCATGATGCCTCGGAAGCAGGGCAGGGTACCGTATCGGCTGGAGAGCGGACCGGTGCGCGTCCCTAGGCCGTCTGAAGAGCTTTCACATTCACGCGACGGCCACCGCGGTCAAATTCGACCACGCCGTCGGCCAGCGCGTAGAGGGTGAAATCACGACCCTGACCGACATTGCGGCCGGGGTGAAATTTGTTGCCGACTTGGCGAACGATGATGTTGCCGGTGATCACGTTTTCCCCGCCGAAGCATTTCACTCCGCGACGTTGTGAATTGCTGTCGCGACCGTTTTTGGTAGATCCTTGTCCTTTTTTATGTGCCATGACGATGTCCCCCGGGCCGGTTAGCCCTTGATTTCTTTCACCCGAATTTTCGTGAGCTCCTGACGGTGCCCGATTTTACGCTTGTAGCCCTTGCGGCGCTTGATTTTAAACGCCACCAATTTGGGACCACGATGCTGATTTACAATTTCCGCGGTCACGGAGGCACCCTTCACGGTGGGCGCACCTATGATAAGATCGGTTCCGTTGGAATAGGCCAACACGGCATCCAGAGAGATCGTGGATCCCGCTTCGCCGGCCACATACTCGATATCAAATGTGTCGTTTGCTTGAACCCGGTATTGCTTGCCACCGGTTTCGATTACTGCATATGCGTCCATAACTTCCTCGTGTGCTGAGATAAACGTGGGAAGATAAGGGTATAAAACCCTGATGTCAATCTTCCTTCCGCAGCGGGGGTGATTTTGTTCTCTCTCCCCCCCCGGGTGGGGACGAAAATCTACATCCTGCCTTCAGATCCCGGATCCACCGGGGCGAAATCGTAGACGGTAATGAAGAGGCGCGTTGGAAAAGGGCGTCCACGAGGCAGGGCTGTTGACGTCGAAGGCGGCGTGGAGTTTGAAATCGGCGGCGTTCGTATCCCACCGGATGACGGAGGCATCGGTGCCCGGAACAATTAGAGGAGTGGGGACATAGACGTTTAGCGGCCCGGCGGGAAGGTATAACAACCATTCCCGCCCTAAAACAAAAGCGCCTAGCCTCGACATCAGCGACTGATTTGACCATAAATGCGTCAATAACGACTTGATATAAGTCCAAAGTGTGTCACCATTAATACATGATTGACCATCTAACCATACGCGGCATTGATGCAGATACGGAAGTGAAGCTGAAGAATCTGGCCAAGCGACGCAATATATCAATGAACAAGGCCGCCTTGGCCTTTATTCGTAAAGGCGCAGGGCTCAAAGAGCCGGGGGACGGACCAGCGGTGATCGGAAATGGCTTGGACGAATTTATTGGAACATGGTCGGCAGAAGATGAAAAAGAGTTTTTAGCTGCAATTAAGGATCTCGACCGGGTTGATCCGGACATGTGGCGATGAAACTACTGCTGGATACCAGCGCCTACAGCGCGCTGATGCGCGGAAACAGGGAGGTGGCGCACCGGGTTCGATCCGCCGAGGCGCTTTATTTTTCATCCATCGTTGCCGGGGAACTGCTTTACGGATTTCGTTATGGCAACCGCTACCTGCAAAACCGAAACCAACTCGAAACTTTTCTTGCCTCTCCTCACGTTCATTTTCTTCCTGTAACTCTTACGACGTCGGACAGATTCAGCCTGATCGCAACTGACCTCCGCAAGCGCGGCACGCCCTTGCCCTCGAACGACATCTGGATCGCCGCGCACGCCCTCGAGTCCGGTGCCGACCTCGTAAGCTTCGACGGGCACTTTAATTCGATCGCCGGACTCTCGTTGCTGTTGATGCCTGCCTCGCCGTAAAAGAATTGCGCCCCGGCAGGCTTGTCCCGCCGGAACGCAAGTTTTTGTGACGGCCAATGTGATGCGGCGGAAGAGAGCATGAGTTGAGCGAAGGATGACAATATCCTCGCTCGCTCAGTTCATGCTCTGAAACATTTCGCTCACAAACCACCAAGCTCAAACACTCGCTCCGGCGGGTCAAGCCCGCCGGGGGCTTAACCGCTGACACGAGAGAACTTCTTGCCCGGAACTTCGGTAAGCTACCTCATGTTTTTTTCGCGGCGATGCCGCGCAGGCGGTCAGCGGATGAGTCGGTAGAAGCGGTTGCTGAAGGAAGGCTCGATGACCTGAAACAGACCGCCGTTAATCGCGGGCGCGTTGGAAACGGGCGTCCACGAGGCAGGGCTGTTGACGTCGAAGGCGGCGTGGAGTTTGAAGTCGGCGGCGTTCGTATCCCACCGGATGACGGGGGCATCGGTGCCCGGAACAATTAGGATCTGCGGAAGGGGCTCATCGTCGATGATCGTGAGCGACGCAGAGGCCGGGCTACCGAGCGTCGTACCGGCGGGCGTGCCCAAAGCAAGTGTGATCGTTTCGGGGCCTTCGATGGCAAAATCGTCATTGATCTGAACAACAAACGTGCGGTTGGCCACCCCGTTGGCAAAGGAGAGCGTGCCATTGGTGATGACGAAGTCGGCGGGCACGGACGCGCTTCCCGCGTTGACCGCGAAGGGAACACTCACGACGCCAAGCACTCCCCCGACGCGAACGACCGATATGGTCGTAGCGGCCGCGTTTTCGGCCACGGCCCAGATGCTGGTGCTGAACTGGAGCACGCCCTGAGTGCCGTCATAGATGGTGCCGATGCTGCTGGCATCGGCGAGGACAGCGTTCGACGGATTGGAGAGCGTGAGCTGAAAAGCCTTGCTTCCCTCCTGAAGACCATCCGCAAGCACGGTGACATTGACGAACTGCTGCGTGACACCGCTAGCGAAAGCGAGCGTGCCCGTGGCCCGAAGGTAGTCGATCCCCTCGAGGGCGGTGAGATTGGCGGTGGCATAGGCGACCGTCGCGGTGACCGCGTCGGGGGGCGGACTGGAAAGCGTGACGGGCATCGCGAGGATTGTGCTACCCGTTTCGGGCTTCGTAACCGCGGCGTCGATCGCGTTGGCGTACAGAGGATCGTCGTCGACGATCTTCAGAATGTGGTTGGTGGGCGACGCGAGGATGGCATCGCCAGTTGGGGCTCCGAGCGAAAGGAGAACGGTCTCGGCCAACTCGTTGACGCTGTCGTTGACGATGGACACGCCGATGGTCTTGTAGGTCTCGCCTTCGGCGAAACTCAGCACGCCGTTGGTCGCGGCGAAATCACTGCCCGCCGTGGCGGTGCCCCCGGCAACGGAGAAACTGACCGAAGCCACGCCGTTCGTCCCCGCGATCCGCCGGACGCCAATCTGGGCGAGCCCGGCCGACTCGGCGACCGAAGACGCGGCGGCCTCGAAGACTAAAGCCCCGGCCGTGCTGTCGGCGATGATCGCGGCGGAAAACTCCGACGAGTTACCACCGGCATCGATCGCGAGGGCGGTGATGAACTGGCCGGAGACGCCGGGATCGTTGTAATAAACGTCGAAGAAGCCATCGCCGCTGCCGTCGGTCGAGATGGTGGTGGCGCCGAGATACGTCCTGCCCTCGCCGAAACCGGACGGATCGACGGTGGGACTGGCATAAAACTCAATGGTGAAGGACGAGCTCGCCGCGCTATGAAGCATGCCGGTGATGTTGATGGTGCCCGCGGACGTGACGGCCTTTGCGAGTACGGGAAAGTTCTGCAACCGGTTCGGGCCGTTGTCGGCGTCGTTCGGGTCATTATAGGGGTCGCAAGCAAAGCAATTGGTGTTAATGAGTCGAATGCCAAGGCCGGCGTTATCGAAGATTGAATTTCGGCTCACGGTGTTCGTCGTGAGTGCGTTAGCTCCCTCACCGCTTATGAAAACACCGTGACCATCCCCGCTAGTTTTGCTGTTGAATGCAATCACGTTTGCCGCGCTTGCCAAGGTACCGCCAACGAGGTTTCCGTTACCTTCATAGATAAAAACACCGCCGGCGGTATTGCCGAGCGCAGCCGTGCGGTTGGACTGCGTGCCGATGGCATTGCCTTGGATGGTGTTCCGGTGCGACTGCCCAATCCTTATGCCGCGCAATCGGTTGCCGGAAATCAGGTTGCCCGCGCCTGGCGCCGTGCCGCCGAGTATGTTGGCGTTGGCGTTGTTCTCGAGGTGAATCCCATCGCCCTCGTTGGACTGCGGCTGCATGCCTGCCGCGTCGGTGCCGATAAAATTCCCGCGCACCACGTTGCCGGTGGAGCTGCCGAGGCGGATACCATGGCCAGAGTTTAAATCGCCCGTCCGCCCGTTGGCCGAGATGATGTTCCGCGCTGCGGCGTTGGTCCCGCCGATGATATTGTCGTAGGCGGGAGAAGCATCGATTCCCAGCAATTGATAGGTTCCGGGTGGCCGCGCGGTTCCGGCGGCGTCGAGGCCGATGATGTTCCCCTGGATGATATTCCCGCGCGTGCCCGCATACAGCGCGATGCCCCGCACGTTGCCCGAAATTAAATTGCCCGCGCCCGGCGCGTCGCCGCCGATAGTGTTGGTGCCACCGCCCTCTACATAAATGCCCGCCGCGGTGTTGCCGTCGCCGTTGATCGCGTAGCCGTTGCCGAGCGCGTTGGCACCGGTAACGTCCGTGCCGATGTAGTTCCCCTGGATCACGTTCCCGATGCCGTAACTGACGAGAATGCCGTGGCGAATGCTCCCGGCGATGACGTTCCGGTCGGCGGCGTTCGTGCCACCGATGGTGTTGCTACTTCCGCTGAGGATCGCGATGCCGTTCCCGTTCCCTCGATTGAGCGTGCCGCCCGCGTCGACGCCGATCCAGCAGCCGGTCACCTTGTTGCTTGACGAACCGGATATGAACTCAATGCCGCCCCAGTTGAAGTTGTTGATGATGAGGCCGCGGATGACATTGCCGTGCGCCGCAAAACGAAAGCCGTAATAGTTAAAGGAACCGATGCCCTGGCCGCTGACTTCGACAATCGGGCGGTTGGAAAACCCCGGTTGCGAATACCCGTCAATCGTAACCGGCCCGAAGGCGTCCCCGAGGTCGGACTGGAGCGTAATGGTATGCAGGCCGCCGGTGGAGAGGTTAAAGGTGATGATGTCCGGTCCGGGGTTGGTGTTGGACGCTTCCCACGCCCAGCGGAGCGTGCCCTCGCCGCTGTCCGCGCTGTTGGTTACGACAAACGTGTCGGCCAAGGCCGTGCCATATGCAACAAGCGCGGCCATGAATAGTCCGGCACATCTTTTCTTTTGCTTAAGAAAAAACTTTACGGGACGGACGCCCTTTAGTGACGGGCACGAAGGTGCTTTATTAAATCGATTCAGCTGTTGGTTTTTCATAATGCGATATCAAATCCCGTCTCCGCCCGGATCACTGGAACCGCCGATACGAAACCTTACACGGTAATTCAGCGGGACATTGTTCGTCGGCGCGGGAATCAGCGCCTCGGCGCTGTACACTTGCGCGGTGATTGTAGTGCGCGTACGCCATGAATTTGGATTCACGATATTGGTCGACGTCTGCACATCGTACATCCGGCCACGCAGGGTCGGGAAACGAATGCGCAGATCGGGCCCCTGCTGTCCGGCCATTATCGCGGCGAAATGCGACGATGCATTGGTCGGATTCGTGCCGGTCAGCCATTCGTCGTAATCAGTGACGCCATCGCCGTCGCTATCGTTCAGTAGGTTGAGCGGCGCCTTGGGGTCGAATCCGAATTTGACTTTCCAAGCGTCGCTGACGCCATCCTCGGCGCTATCGACCCGCCCGGGATCGGTCCCGTACGTGTCGAGCTCTTCGCTATCCGATAGCCCGTCGCTATCGGTGTCATCAATAAACGGGCTGGTGCCCTCCGCGACTTCTCGCGCATCGGACACTCCATCCAAATCCGTATCGGCGACAAACGGGTCGGTCCGATATATGTTCACCTCGTCATCATCGCTCAACCCATCGTTGTCATTATCGGCATCGTTGACGTTGTTTGTGCCGTCAAAATCGGCGTCGCCAAAACGGTCGATGCGAATCGTATCGTTGGCCATCGGTCCCGCGAGACCGGACGGTTTCACGAATTGCGCAAACACAATCGCCTCGCCGGGATCGCCGGGCGGCCACATCAACGCAAACGGAATGCGGTTCGTGGTGATCGCGATCAACGGTTCACTTCCCGTGATGCTATTCTGACTTAAGCGCACATGCGAGGCGCCACCGCTGAAGACAACATCGATGAGCACCGCATTGGTGTCGGTCGCCGATGCATGATTATTGATGGCGATCTCGCCATGCGGCGGAACCGGATCGGCGTACGGCGTTCCCGCAACAACGCGCGACCACGCCGACAAGGCTCCGGTGGCTCCCTGCGCCCTCATGCGATAGTAATACGTAACGCCTTCGACCAGACCGGCATCGACATAACTGACCACGTTCGTGCCAACCAAATTGACCGTGGCAATTTGATTGGTGAAAGGTCCGTTGCGCGACATCGAACGGTAAATTTGCATCGCAGAATAAACAGCGCGGTCCGGGAATTGCAGGATATTTCCGTACGGCACCATGATGGCATCGCCCTCGCAACCCGGATCCCGCAAAACGGTCACACCAAGCGGCGCCGGCAAAGCGTCGTCATCCGGATTCAGCGGACAACGCCCCGCCGCGACTTCGGATCCATCCGACTCGCCCCCGCCGTCGGTATCATCGCTCTTGGGATGCGTGCCCTCTTGAAACTCGGCGAGATTGTTCAGACCGTCGCTATCCGAATCAAACATCGCATCCGGCGACATGGGATTCGTCCGGTAATGCCGCTCCCACGCATCGGGCAGACCATCGCCGTCGGAGTCGCCGCCTTCCTGCGGCTTAAAGACGGTGAACGCGCCGACAGCGGAACGAACAAATTGATCACCGTTGTTGGCAAGACCGGTCGCGGTGACCTCCACTTGATAGGTGCCGCGCTGGGCTTTCGGCGAGGGCCCGGGCGCATCCAGATCGTCGCCGGCGCCGAACGCGGAAGCGGCCATCATCGTGCGGGTGAAGCGGGCGCCGTAGAGGCCGTCATTCGGGGCATCGTCATCGTGAGCACCGTCATCATACAACCGCAACGGACCGCAAGGCGCACCGCCATCAGGCATGGTCACACGCAAATCCACCATGGCGTTGGTGACGATGCCATCGCGGTCGGTGATGGTCGCACGCACACTCACCGGAACGCCTTGCTCGTACTCGCCGCGGGTCAAGGTGTTGGTCGTGCGGAACTGAACCATCGAGAGATCAATCCGCAAATCTTTCGCGGAGTCGGCGAGCAATCCATAAATGAGTTGTCCGGCGGAAGCCCCGTTCGTCACGACAATGCGGTAAGTGCCGGACGTCAGCGCTGCATTGAAGGGATAAACCACGTGATAGTCATCCGCACGGGCGCCGGAACCGGCGAACACCGCACCGGAAGGATCGCGCACGGAAACATCAGGATCCATGCCGGTTCCATCCCATGCCACAAAAAAGCGTCCTTTCGCAAGATCGTCGTCGATGACATCAATGTGCAGCTCGGTCGATTCACTTGCGGCGAGATTGATCACGCCATCGCGCACGCGTTCCATGCCGGAAGCTTTTTCGTAGGAGCGCAAGTACGCATCGTTGAGCGCGTTGTTCATGGTGAGGACAGGTCCGCCGGATCCGCTTGACGCGCCGATGCCACGCCGCAGCGCGCCGGCGGCGGGAACTTCCACGTACGAGTAGTCGCCGCCGGTTTGCAGACCGATGTCCTGCATCACCACCTGATCCGCGCCGGGGCCGAACGCAATCGCATTCACCCGGATACCGTTGCCGGGAAACGTCGAACGAAGGGCGGGCTGACCACAGACATTGTTCGTGCGGGACCAGAAGAGCTGTTCGTTTTCGATGCCGTCGGAAAGCAGGACGACGGTCTGATTGGTCAACAGCGCAGGGCGGTTGGTGGCGGTGGCGAGCAGGGCGCGCGCCTTGACCAGGCCGTCGCCGATCGAGGTCATATTGGAGGTGACGAGCTGGTCGATGCCGTATTTGAACAGCACGCGGGTTAGAAAATTAGCGGATAGCATGCGGTTCGTGCCCATGGCGATTGCATCGTCATCGCACTCGCTTGCGTTACCGGAAAACGATACGACGGCTAGTCCGTCGCCATCAGAGATCGTATCGATATATAATTTCGCGGCGCGCTTGGCCGCCTCCGCCTTGGTCACGCCGTCGCCGGACTCCGCCATACTGCCGGACTGATCGATAGCGATCACGTGATCCAACTGCACGTCGCCGTAAAACACGGACAGGTTTTGCGTCGCCTGCTTTGTGCAGATTGAAACGGTCAAATTATAAGAAGAATTATTCACTGCTTGCGTGGGTGCCTGCACCGCGAGCATGTATTCACTACCCAGATAATCGGCGGCGAGCACCTTGGCGGGAGCGGTACCGATCATTACCTCAAAATCCTCCGCCGCGAGCCCCATTACAGAAAGATTCGTCTGGCCATACGGAGCAAGCTCCGTAGGTCCGGGCACTTTCACGCGCACCTGAATGCGGCCCGGGTCGTGGGCTGGACCGGCCAGAGCGGGATGCGCAAAGTCCGGCCGGAATAATTGCAGGTTGAAATCACCCGCGCCGAAATAGGCGATGTAGGAAGCGTCGCCATGCGGGGCGGCGGCGACCAGATCGAGGCGGGAAATGTTGCTGGTGGATGCACTAAGAAAGGTTCGGCCGAACATGAGGCCTTCCTGCCGGTAGAAAAACTCCGCCTTGGGCGGACTCGTTCCCGCAAGAGATCCGATGAGCCCGACACCCAGCGGATAACCTCCCGTGACATATACCAACGCACCCACGACCTGGCATTCCGGCAAAGGATTACCCGTAATCCGGCAATAATCCGCGGCCATGTGATCCACCGATTGGGCAACCACAAGCGGGTAACTATTGTTGGTGGCGACCAAGGCGACATTGCCGTTATAAGAAACATTGCCGGTGTAGCCTCCGCCGGGTGATTTTTCGTCACGATAATAGTAGCGTCCCGGATTAGGCAGAGAAGAGGCATCAAGTTCACGTGCGATGTTGCAGATGGCATAATCGAAAAACAGATCATACAGGTCGTAACCCCGCGCCGCTAGCACCTGCTCGAGCGAAAGGATGGAGGAACTCTCGCTCAGCGTATCGTTGGCGACGACCTGTTCCCAAAAATCCTCGACCAGATCGATGCCGATTTCCGGCTCGGTGCGGATGAAGCCGGCCTGTTCGCCGAGATAGCTCCAGAACAGCGCGGTGTTGTAATCCACATCAAACACCGCGGATGTGGGCGAGGCCAGCATGTTGACGGCGCGCCGGTTGAAGCCAGAGCCTGACTTGTCGGCCTCTTCGTACAAACGATCCTCGAAAAAACCGCATTGGCCCTCGGATACCCAGGAACCGAAGCTACCACCAATAGAGTTGCTGTCGTTTCCACACTTGGCTGAATTGATATCGCAGAAATAACTGCGCTGCACTGTGTGGTACATTTCGTGAGTAACAAGACGACGCGTGGACTCATACGACGTGTAGTTCGTAATCGCGGTCACCTGAATCTTTACGCAACCGGCATAAGCGTTGGCGGTCTTGCTGGTTGTATAATTATCGAAATACACACGATACTCGGGGAGATTGTAAGAATAAGGTTCGCGTACACCTAGTTCATCTGTCAGGCGTAGATACACTTCTGGAAGTGCCGACCAGACGCGAATTGGCCAGGTTAATGGCACCCATAAGGTGCTGGGGTATGCTGTCGGGGTTCCTGGAGATAGAAAGTTGACGTGGAATTCAATCCCGGGGACTGTGGTATTGATGAGCGGACCCGAATCAAGCCCGTCCGGCGAGCAGGTGGGTTCAGCAAGCGATGTGGTGAAAACTCCAAGACCAGTGAGCGCGCCGAGCACAGCTATCCGTATAACGGCCATCAATCAGGAGCTCCTCGTTTGATTCTATCTTCGGTTTAACAACATCAAATCCCGTCTTCGCCCGGATCACCGGAGCCGCCGAGCGAGATGCCGATGCGGTAGAAGCGCGAGGTGGCGGAAGTTTCGCCAAAGAGCGTGGTGTCGTTGTCGCCGGTAATGACCGAGCGATTAATAAAGTTAGTGCCGAGCGAGGTGGTGCTCTGGATGGTGAACTTGAACTTGCTCAAATAATTGCTTGGCCAGTTCCAGTTGAGATTCACGACCGCACCAGTGATCGCGACTTCAATTTCCGGCAAGCTGAAATCCGTGACCGGCACACTTGGCACGCTGGATGGATCCAGCGGATCGGAGCCTTCCAGGGATTCCTGGACGTCGGAATAACCGTCGCTATCCGAATCCGCCGTCGGCACGCCACCGGTTCCGCCATACACCATGAGCTCCCAGTCATCGTCGAGCAGGTTGCCATCGAGATCCTGCGGGGAGGGGAATACAAAAGCCGTCAGGCCGATCGACTCCACCACCACCGCTGTGCTGGTGCAACCTTGAGCCGCGACATCGGTAAATCCTGTCACTTGAAATTGTGTGCCGCTGATGACGCTGAAGGATTTGGTCAAGTCGTAGGACGAGCCATCAGGATTGATGAGTAAGTAGGGTAAGCCGGATCCGTCCTCAAACAACCGCGTGCAACCGGCCATCGAGCCGGGCGCATCGGCGCTGAGTGTGAGGGATACCCATGGACGTGGCGTGATCGCCGCCAGGGCGTTGGTAACGCCGGCGTACGCCGCCTCAAGCACTGACGAGGAGAGGCCGAGGGTGTTTGAATACGCGCCAATAACTTCGCCGCGACGGATGAATGCACGGAGGGCGTCGAGCGGAAGCGGGTAGCCATTTTCGTTCGTGCTGGTGACGCGGTACATCGTGCGGACGACATGACGAAGATTGGTGATCGAGGCTTGGCTATTGGTGAGCACGCGTTGCTCGAGCGATGTGTAGGCATAGGGCAGCTGATAAGCGGCGTAATCATTCGTGCCGCGTCCGGACAATCCGCGCAAATCGTCGACGGAAGGCGCATAGGAGCTGTCCTCGAGGCTGCGCCACGGGAAGAGGGTTACATGGGCGTTGGTGGTGATGCCGCGCTCTTGCAAAAGTTGCTCGATCTGGTACTCGAACAGCGCGGCGGTGAGCGTGTGCTCCACGGCGGCGCTGGTTTTAACGAATGGCTTCGCTACCGACGCCCAGGCCGACGTGGCGGCGGCAATCCAGTTGGTGGCTTCCGCGCCCAATCCACCGCCGCCATAACTATACGAAACGCCGGGCGTTGACGAATCCGGCGCAACGAATAGCCGGACCAGTTCGCGGCCGCGGCGGTTGGTGGTGGTGCTGAGCGGATAGGCTTCATCGCTATTGAATACAAACAGCGGCGGGTTCAGCCCGAGCGGCAAATCAGTTATCTGCACATGCGGATTGGTCACGCCGCTGACCACCACCGAGCGAGCGGGATTGAAACCGTAAAACGATGCATCGATGCCATACACGCGATGCTGGGTGCCAGTGCGGGCGAGCGCAGGAATGGTGTTGTTATAAGGACGCGGTGTGATGTACGCATCGAACGATGACGCGCGATCGATACGGGTCAGGGCGTTCGTGAGCACTTGGTCGGCGTTGGCCGGGAACGAGCCGTTGCTAGTGGGGTTGGTACCCGCGCGCAACTCATCCATGTCGGACCAGCCATCGCCATCGGAATCGGCCACGGCGGGATTCGTGCCGCGCAGCAGTTCTTCGAGATCGGTAAGGCCGTCGCCATCGGCGTCATCGCCGCTGTTAACTGGATCGAGGCCGCGGGCAATCTCGACAAAATCTGGCACGCCATCGCTGTCGGAATCCTGATCTTCCGGATTTTGCTTGAACGTGTAGGTGGCGGTTTGCACCGGCGTGATGATGTTGGTGGTGAGTGTGCCGCCGTAGAAGTAGACGGTGGTGTCGGCAAATAACCAGAAGGGTCCGGTGTACAAGGCCCAGCCTGATTCGAGCCCCGGGCGATAAGCGACGAGCATGCCCGGCGAGGTGTTGAACGAAACCATAACCGCTCCGTCATACGCGCCCGGCGCTGGAGCGATGGAGACGGAACCCGGTTGCGGTCCGGTCGCGGCCTCGAAGCTAATGACCGAAATCACCGAGGTGACTTGATTCACCATGCCGTGCGTGCCGCCGGTTGGCATGCGGCCCATGCTGCGGGCGGTGGGATGGCCGAGGCCATCAGAAGTTCCGCGATCGACTTCGCCGGTAACGCTGATAGTCGTCGGGACGCCACCGGCGGTGAATGAGGAGCTCCAGTCGGCGGCGTTCAGCGAGGAGAGCAAGGCTGGCGAGGTGGATGCCAACGGATCACCGGTGAAGGCCCACACATTCGCGCGGCCGCTGGTGCGAGTAATGCCCGGCAGTGTGAAGGGATCGTCATCCGCGATATACTCGCCCCCGCTTTCGCGGCGCGAATCAATGGACGAACTGCGGCCGCTTGCGTCGCTGACTAGCATGGCCAGTCCGCCGCGACGGGTGATTACACCGGAAAATGGGGATCCGGACGCTTCGATCGATTGATACAAGGACAAACCCGATGCCGGCGAGTACGAAAAGACCTGCGCGTTCATGCCGTCGCTGCTCAAGACCACCAAGCGATTCGTGCCGGGAATGGCCACGACGGAACCAATAGCTGTGACGAAGTTGGTGATCCACGGAGCCCCGGCGGAGAAATTCGCGGCGGACGGGCTGATTTGCCGGAACGCCAGTTCGGTGCCGCCGGGCTGGTATGTGATGAGATGGCTGTTGGTTCCCGCCGGCGTAAATATCCCGTGCGCATAATGGGTGTTGGTTGGCAGTCCGGAAACGGTGAGTCGGGTTTGCAGGGTGCCGTTGGTGAGCGCGCGCACAATGAAGGTGTCGGAGGCGACGCCGCGTTGCATGAAGGCGGCCAAGTAGGGGGTTGTCGCCGTGAGCTTGATGCGGTTGCCTTGCGCGTGCTCGCCGGCGACGTTGGTGCTGACGATGTTTCCGAGCGCATTGGTCTGATTGCGGTTGAGTTGCAGGCGCCAGGGATCGGAAGGATTGCCCAAGCGCGTTGCGATAATAAAATCGTCGAGCGATGGATTGTTGTTGGTGCCGCCGATGTCGATGGCGAGCGCCTGATTTACGCCCACGTAATTTGCCGGAAAGAACGTTACCGGAGGATGGTTTACCACACGATTGGTCGCAGCGATCAAGTTGATGCGCGAGGCCAGCGGGGCGGTGATGGCGATTGCATACGCGTTTGTCGATAATGTGCGTCCGGCGGAAACGCCCTCGACATTATCAATGCCCGACGCCGCGGACACCGACGACTGAATAACTCCGGCGGCATCCAGAAAACTGATGCGCACCATGCCGCTGGCGCGATCAACTACCGCGATATCGGCATGGCCGTCGCCATCGAAATCGCCGGTGGTTAAGAATTCCATCGGTCGCTCGACCAACCATGGCCCGTCGCCGAGTTGAGCATGGCCGGACAGCGGGAAAATTCCCGCCACTAGCGCCACTATCATGTTGCGTGCGTTTTTCATGGGATCAACAGGGGCGCAAGCGGAATCACCCGCTTCGGTTCGCGTCGTTCATCGTATTGCACCACCAGATAAACATAGGTTGCACCCGAAATCACCGGCTGGGTGTCGAGCAGGAAGATCTGGTATTCCGCCGCGGAGCTGTTGCCGAATGCGGTTGGCACAAGTATTTCAATAAACGGATCACAGACTTCAATTGTCGTACTGCTAACTTGGCGATAGGCAATCTCTTCAATCAATGGAGATACCTGAACCACGTCGCCGGACACCCGCGGCAACTTGGCGTTCGGCACCTGATAACGGTAGAGCATGATGGGGAGCAATTGTTCGCCGCCATTTTCGGCGAGGAAGAGATACTCCGCAGGATTGTTGACCATCGGGATACGGTGGCAGGGCCCGGTTCGCCAGAGCTCTTGCGTCACCACCCCGATGCGAATCCCGGGATACTCGCGCGGGATCGAAGGATCGACGAAATCCTTGCCTTCGAGAAAAACCGCCTCCAACCGCGGATGGAAGTTACCGACGACCGGCGGTAGCGGACGCGCGGGCCAAGGCACATTTGGTCCGGCCTCGATCGGATACCAGCTAAAGGTCTGCACCTGGCTGGCGTTGCGATTGCCGCAGGCGTCCACCGAGATGATTTGCACGTAATACAATTTGCCCGCATCCACCGGCACGACCACCGAGAAGTCCGGCGAATCTGGTGTACCGAAATTTTGGCCTACGCGGCCGGTCTGGTAGACGCCGAAGTTGATGAGCTTGTCCTCCACCAATTGTTGATTCATTGCCGGCGCCAGATTCGTAGTGAGCGAGCCGCTGATTGAAGCCGGAAGCGCACCCTCTTCAAGACCGAGCAACACCTCGAAACGCTCCACGCCCGGCGGTGGACAAAACCACGTCACGGACACGCGGGCATTCGTGACGTCGCCGGCGGACTCGAGCGGAAGCAAATCGGGCCGTGCGGGTGGCTCGACCGTGGAGAAATAACATCCGAGCGGCTTTTTGCCCGCGGAGATGCCGTTCTTGTCGAGTTCCTCGCTGAACAGGCAAATTTCGGTACAGCCGAGCGTGCCGGCCATTTCGTTGGTAAGCGTGATGTATGCATTGGTGAAATCCGCCGACTTCAAGAACTGACCGATGAGCGTGAACGGCCCGGTGCCGACTTGCTGGTAGAGCAGGAACTTGTGACCGGTCTGGTTTGTGGTGAGCGGACCGATGGTGACGGTGACCGGGTCAAAGATGTCGTTTGTGCCCGACGGTCCGCGCGGGAAATGTTCGCGATCGTCCGGGCCGGGTTGCTGGTCGCGACAGATGAAATCGGCGATAAAATTTTGCTGAACCAGCCGGGTGGGTCCTTCGATGACCGCCGTGGTAATCGCGGTTTTATCCGCGATGTCACCGACGCGGCAAAACAGCGTGATCAGCGGGTCTTTAATGCCGTCGAGCGATACGAGCACATCCTCGCCGGGCAGGAATGGAAAGCGACCAAGAATCGTCGCCGAAGGAAAATCGGCGGCGGTTTTGCTGCCCGGCATCCACGCCACTTCCGCCCACGCCAGCGATGGGTGTTCCACCGCGCGTGAAACGCGAACTACCCCGGTGGTGCCATCTTTGCTTTGGTAGTCGTAGGAAGCCTGACCCGTGCTCACATATGGTTTGCAGTTCCGGATATTGACCACGATGTTGGTGAACGGATTCAGCGGCCCGCTGACATCGGGAATGAAGCCGCCTTTCGGAGCGCTGTTGCCGGAAAAATTCGTGCCGCAAGCTACGATCTCGGCGGCTTGTACGGTATACCACACGGTTGAAATGTCGCCCGCGGCATTGGTATCGGTGTAGCTGTTGAACAGCGTCCCGGTCACGTGGGCGATGGGCCCGGCAATCGCGCCGGCGAGGGAGCCGATGGCCGAGGTCTGCATTTGCGAAATCGACGACCAGCGGAACACATAATAATCAATCTGCGAACCGGGATCGATTTCTTCGATTTGCGTCCACGTGATGCGTAGGTGATTGGTGGCGACGCCGCCGGAAAAATGACGGATCACGGTCGTGGTCAATCCGCGCGGTAACAGCGGCGGGGTGCGATCGCATACCGTCACAAGCAGGCCGGTGGAGACGAGCCCGTCGCGGCCGAGCAGATCGGCGGCAGTGACGAAGTAGTAGTATTGGCTTCCGTCTTCGAGCGCCACGCCGCCGGGTTCGTTACGGCGATTGTCGTCGACGATGAAATAGGCATTGGTGCTGTCGTCGTTAACCATCACGGGCAGACGGTTCACGCGGCGGAATTGTTCCGGCGCGGCAACAAGCTCGTCGCTCATCTCGTCCGTGGCTGGCGGGCTGGTGTGCCAGCCCTTGTCGACCGCGAAATCATAATCAGCGCGGTACACATTGTAGCCAAACTGCAAGAGCGAGAGGCGCTTAATATCGTCGGTCTCGTTCCAGCGCAGCCGCACATTCAAGTGTCCCCGCGGACTGAGATCCGGCACTTCGGCGAGGCTGTTCGGCGCGGGTAGCAACAAAGGATTCAGCGGATCGACGGTTACCCGGCCGAGAATATCTCCGGCGGTGTTGTTTTCGAACAGGCGCACTTCAAACGTGGACGGCACACCGGCGGGAACCGCCACCGCCATTGCCGAGCCCATCGACATCGCGAGGGCCGGATGCTTGCGGGCAAGAAACGCCAGTTTGTCGAACGCGTTGTCGTCGGAGTAGCTGCCGAGCATGAGAGCGAGGATTTTTTCCTCGAGCGGCAGCGACGGATCGAGGGTGGAGCCATAGAACATTTCGTCGAGGGCGCTGGACAGCATCGACGGATCGTCGCCGAGATTGGCGGCGCGGTTGATGAGCAGTTTGATGTTGTCGGGATTGTTCTGGATGCGGGTCACGCCGGCGGAGGCAAAGGTGGTGGCGGCATCGGCGGCGCCATCCTTGCGGAACACGGCGAAGCTTTTGCCGCGGATGAGCTCGCGGTCGGGCGAACTCCAGAACACATATGCCCAAGTCTGGCCGGACGCGTTCGTAATCGTCGTGCCGGCGGTGAACAACACGCGCCCGAAGTTCTGCTCCTGTGCATGCGAGCGCCACGGCAGCAACGCCAACATTCCCAATGCAATGATATGCCTAGAAACTAACATCCCACGATCCATTCTTAAAGGTTACCGAAACCGATTCACTAAACTTCACGCAGAGCGGGCAGGCGCCGACCTTGCCCCGGATGGTGCCCTTGCCCTTGGCAGTAAGATTGTTGCCGGACTTGGTGCCAACCAATTTGACTTCGCCGGCAACGCCGACCACGCAGACCGCTTCGCCGGATACGCCGAGAAGCAGCTTCGCGCCGATGGTCGGTCCTTCGACAAAAAAGAAAAAGCCCGCGCCCACGCCAGCGCTGACGTTGAAGAAGCATCCCCAATCGACGATGGGTATCCACGCCTCGCCATACACATAGATGCCCGAGAATGGGGGCGAGCCGAGCACGTCGGCGACATCGGGATCGGCGAGGCGGATCGGATCCAGCGTGCAGGTCCGGCCGAAGAAGGCCGCGCCCGCGATTTGCGTGCCGCTCATTTTGGCGCGGATGCGGCCGGCGAGATAATTTTCATACAAGCCGAACATCACCGCGGCGCCGAAATCGTTGATCTCGACCGCTTCGAAACTGATCTTGCCGGATACCAGTTCCAGCGCCCCGCCCATGCCGACCGGGAAGGCGTCGACCAGTGTGAACTTCACCGCGACATCGATGCGCACATCGGAGCCCAGCCAATCCGCGCCAACTTCCTTCGCCCCGATTTCGACGGTGTTGGCCACGCCGCCGCTGTATTTGCAGCCACTGGAGCCGCCGGACTCGATTTCGCGGATGAGCAGATAGCCCTTGAATTCCATCGCTGATGGCGCGTTCCACTGGAACTTGCCATCGAGCCGCAACTCGCTGAGAGAGTCTCCGGTAATGTGCGCATATCCGTCAATCTGGCCGGTGCCGATGGCATCGCTCAGGTCGCCCAGCATGCCGCTGATGGAATCATCGACCCCGGAAAGATAACCGGTCATCACCTCGCGCATCATGGTATTGACCTGCTGGAACATCGAGTCCATCGCTTCGCGGAGCTGGGTGTTAAGGTCGTATAGCCAGGAGCGGTTGACGCGCGTGAGGTTGCTCATGACCGGGCTGGCGAAGAGGCGGGCTTCGATTTTATTGCGCATCATCGCCTTCAGTTCCGCCGGCGAATAATCCTGGAAGGGATTGTGAGCCTGCGGGAACGAACCAAACATGCTTTGCAGATCCGTGGCGATGACATCGGTGAGCGTATTGGCATCGGCCACACTGATCGCGGCCTTGAGTTCACTGACGTAGCCATTTGCGCCATTCAGCGCGGTGCGCGATTCGCTAACCACGGATTTGAGCCGGACTGCCACTTCGCGGATGGAATCCAGCGCGGGCTGGACCTGCTCCTGGGCCGATTCGATTTCACCGCTCAGCTCGGCGGCGAGGGCGTTGACAATTTCCTGGGCGAGATTCTGCAAGAGACTTTCCGCGATATCGCCAATCAGCGGAAAGCCGGGTGTGTTGAGGATGCCCGGCTTGGGCACGGTCAAGGTCGCGCCGGTAACCGGATCTATCGTGACTGTGCCGATGATGGCGTCCAGCATGCGCTCGATACTGGCGAGTCCGCTGTCGACCTGGCCGACGATGTTGGTGGTGTAGCCGGCGCCGGTGGCGATGTTGCGCACGGCATGATTCAGCCCGCCGGGCGCGGCCCGCTTAATGTAGTTGGTAATGACGGCGGTGTAGTAATTGCTGCCCGGCACGTGCACGGCGGCGAGGTTGGTGTAGAGCGAGGTGATGATGGGGTCGAACATTGCATCGAGCACACTGTCCATGAGCCGGCGCGCCTCGTTGTCGACGAGCTGGTCGAGTTTATCGAGCCCCTTGTCCAGCGATCCCACGACCTCGTCGCCGGCCGCGTTGATGAACGACTGGGCAATGCCGGTGGCTTCATCGACGGCATTTACCGCCATGTTGGCGAGGTTGATGCTGGGCAGGTTGCCGTACTGCAATCCGAACGAGAGTTCCGCGCGGTTGGCGCTGAGATAATCCACTTGATGCGCGACATTCAGCACGAACAAGTCGTTCTTCACCTGCTCCGAGCTGGTGAAGGATTTCGCCGCCTGGTTCCACACCACGGGATAACTCAAGTTGATGAGATTCAACCAGCTTTGGCGGGCGCGCACGAGGTAGGTGTTGTTGGTTTGGGCGCGATATCCCGCAATGCTTCCGGCGGCGGCAGGCCAGGCACGGTTGGACTTGTCAAACGAGGGCTGGGTAAAGAAGTGATTGCCGCCCGACTCCCATCCGGCATCCGGCCAACCGCCCATCATGTGAAGCGAACCGACGGTGCCGGTGCCGGCGGGCACGTGGAACTGCACGAGCAGATCCTGGAAGAACGGCACATCCATCGAACCGGCGAAACTTACGAATCCTTCAATCGCATTGGTGAATGCGCCGGCATTGGTGTAGGTGTTGAAGTAGGCCTTGGTGATGGGCTGAAAGTGATACTGCTCGGTATTAGGACCGGCGATTTTAATGGTGGCGGGCAGGGACAGTCGCGAGTCGACATTGGTCAGGCCAAACGAAGCGGGGATCAAATCGCCTTTGGAGAAAATACCGAGCTTGCCAAAAAGCGGCTGGGTCACCCGTTGGGCATAGGTCGCGACGCCGATGGTCAGGTAGCCGGAACCGATATCGGCGCACCCGCTGTTGCGCTCGAAGGCGAGCGAGGAAATATTGATCGGCGCGTTCCAGTAGACCATGTTTGTGGCGAGCGATCCGCCCGGTAGCTTCGCATCGGCGAGATCGCCCGGACAGGTGAAGCGCAATTGATCGAACTCGATGTCGAAGTCCGATGGATACGGCAACTCGACTAATCCATCGGTGCGCGAGTCGCGGTTGGAGCTGGAGAGGTAGTTCAGGCCGTAATTATAGAAATCAAAAGGATAGCCATAGATCATCGCGGTGGCCGGGAACGACTGAAATACCGACTGATGAATGCCGCTGACGCCGGAGTAACGCGCATAATATTTCGAGTTGCCGGCGAGCGGGTAGGGGCCGCTGCCATCATTGCCAAGCGTGCTTTCGCCGGTTACTTGGCCATCCGAGACGGCGCGGAAGTTGACGCCGGCGTGATCGCCGGAGCCAAATGCGTAAGGAATCGTGCCGAAGCGCTCGGCCACCACGCGCCCGTTGGTGCTCACGCCGGTGAAGAGCATCACGCCGGGGCCATGGTCGATGCCGACGGCCGACGCCCGTTGATCGCCGCGCAAAGCGTGGCCGGGCATGTGGAAATTCCCCGCATACCAGATGCCCGCGCGCTGGGCGTACTTGCCATCGGGCCGGAAGCCCCAAGCGAGCACATGCGGGTCGGCGAGAATGCCGGCGGTGTGCAGACCGCCATCAGGAGTGAATTGAAGTGAGCTGCTCGACGGGCGAACGATGATGTTGGATACAACGGATGCGCCGGGGCAGCCATTGTCGCAACCGGTGAGGTAGCCGAGAGAGACATCGGAAACGCCATTCAACTGACTTCCCGCCGTTTTCACCAGGTCATCGACAAACGACACGCCGCCATTCGTCCACGCGATGTCGGCTTCGTAGGGAAAGTGGGCCTTGTAACTGCCGGCGTTGACGCCGAGCTCCATGGTCATCAGGGCTTCGCCGTCTTCGCCAGCGGCGATAAGTATGGGCGAGCTGGACGTGTATGTCGCTTCCCGGAAATATTGTTCGTTGGACGGGCGATACTTCTTAAGGCCCGGTGCCAGCGTAAGGCTCTCGAGCGTGGTCAGGAACGCATCGCGCACGTAGGTCAGGCCGCCCGGCGAAATAACCAACTCAAAAGCGCCGGTTTCCACCAGCCATTGCGCGCTGTTAGCCTGGATTTTTAGCGGCTTGGTTTCTTCACTGAAATAGCGCGTGGCCAGGCTGACCGGATTGTTGGTCGGGATGTGGATGCTGTTCACGCCCACATTTGTGAATGTGATGTTGTTAAGGTGCTTTTGGGTATCCAGGGACAGGCCATAACTTGCGCCGGCGGGCAACTGCACATAGAAGTCGGCACGGCCGCCGGTGCGCGAAAGCGTTACGCCGAGCGGGCGGGTGAAGTCGACGTTGGCGTAAGAATCGGGATCAATCGAGGCGACGTGCACGGTCTGGGTTTCCGTCGGGTCAACGGAGTAGTCCAGCGTGGCTAAATTCTTGCGCACCTTGAGGTTGGTAAAAGCAAACGGATAGCCTGCCGAGGTGCCCGTGCCGCTAATGACATGATTGGTAAGCGAATTGGTGAAGCCGGGTTGGTCGCCCCAGTTGGCGATGGTGATCGAGGTCAGCACGTTGCTGAAATAGAGGTTGCCGGAGTAGTGATTGATGCGGAGATTGAGGTTTCTCTCATTGTTGTTTTCGTTGCCTTCGACCAGTGAATTTGTCGCGTCGGCGAAACCATTCAAGGTGTAGGCGATGTTCGTGAGGCGGGTAGCGGCAGGTATGACAAAGCTGTGATTGACCGACGAGTAAACGCGGGTAAAGGGCACAAAACTGTTGGTGGTGGTGATGTTCGTTTGCGCTACAACCGTAGCGCCGGAAAGCAGGCGGTAGCGGAAAGGGGAGACGTTAGTAAAGGCGGTATCGCCACCGGAACGATAAGTCAAACCAACGATATTAATCGTTTTGTTGGTGGAGTACCCCCGGAACAGGAAATTGGTCGCCATGAAGTAGCTGTACAACTCGATGTCGGCATCGGAATAAATCTTCAGATCGTCAAACTCGCGGCCATCACTGGGGACGCCCCAGTCGTCCATCTGTTGAAACCGGATGTAGGTAGTGGCGGAGAGCGCCATCGAATTGCTCGCAGCCGCGGCGGCGACGTCTACCGTGTAAGACAGCCATGAAGTGGATTCACCCAGATTAAGGATTTTGACGTACGTCAAATTGTTGGTGCTGAGAAAGACGCCGTCCTCGGCATGATTTTCGTCGCCGCGGGCACGATGGCGAAAGCTGAGCATGGCCTTGCTGTAGCCTTGAAAGTCGGCCACCACAGTCGCGCGATTGGTCGAGAAGGTTAAGGTCACGCTGACCGAATCGTCCAGTCTGAGCGCGCCTTCTGCCGAGGTTTCGATGCGCTGGCGGTACAGGTTGTTTGCTGACGTAATCGTAGATGAGGTGGGAGCGCTTCCGGAAAACCAGTTAAAGCCGGAAACCCAAATTCCATGCGTATAAGAGGTGACAACGGCGCTCCGGTAAGGATACGAAATACTGCTGTTCGACCAAGATGCACCCACCGCATAGTAACGACCTGAATAAAGGGGGATGGACAAGCCGTTTGTCTGTACGTAACCCGTTCCCGCAGAAGCGGATATAGCAGAATTGTGAATGTTGGTGAAAATGCCGTTGGTCGACGTGCCTTCCAGAACAAATAAAGTGACAGTCGTCGAGTTTGTGCGGCCGAGGTAAATGCCGTGGGAGGTCAGGAAATGATTGGTTGTCGCCCGGAAAATATTGCCACGCCCACGAATCGGGCCGCTACCGTTAAAGTCGGAAGCATTAAATTCGCCTTCGACCGACGCCCCCTCATCCGCGGCAACCTGAATTTGACCGTCACCATTAGAAAAATACGTCCAGCCGGTCGAGGGTCTGGTGTGGGGCTGGTAGGTTTGCTGGTAGGGCACATCGACGGCGAACGATGGAAAACCGGTCAGGCAAATAAGCGTGCATGCTAGGCTAGATGTTGCGAAAGATTTTATGGCCCGACCCCCGGACAAAACTTGTACAAAAGTATACACGTTGGTCAACGGATTTTTTAATTTTTTTTCGCCAAAACCAGGTGTGTCTACCGCATCCCGCCGGAAGACCCTTCACTTGACTGATGGACCATAGTTTGATTGTGTAATTTGGAGGGGTCATCGTTCAAAGCCGGATTCATCCGGCGCGATGCCTGTGGAGTAACAAGGAGGTTGTTATGGAGGTTCAGTATGAGTCGAGCGGCAGTCCGTTGCTGGTCATTATGAAAAGGGGTAAGAAACGAACCGTTTCTTACCCCTTTCTCGTGCCGGCAATGCGAAGTTACTTGACCTTCGGCACCTTCACGCCTTTGAAACGCCCGATTACGGGCAGTTTGCCCACCAAAGGCTTGGCGTAATCGACAAATGCCTTGGTCACGTCGTTTGCGTCCTTATTGATGAAGTGGTCGGGCATGTGCCGCGTCTCTTTGGAAACTTGGCGGAGTTCCACCCGCTCATAATAAACCGAGTATTTTTTGCCGGGCTTGCGTTTGATGGCGATGCTGCCACTGGCAAACACACCTTTTACCGCCGCTTGCACCGCTTTCTGGCCTACGGTGCGGGCTTCTTTCGCATCGACTTCGGAAACGAGACCGGCGAAGGAACGTTGCAAATAGCCAAAGGTGTCAGCGCGGACGCGTGAAATGTTGGCCTTGTCCTTGATCTCCTTGGCGAGCAGGTCGCCGAGGGCGCCGGAGCCGCTGAGCTGGACATTGCCGTGCGAGTCGACTTCCTTGATGAACTTGGCCGCGATGGCGGTTCCATTTTCGTCGCAGATGCCCTCCGATACGGCGATCATGCAACGCCCATGCTTGTCGTACACGCTTTTCACATCGGCAATGAACTTGTCGACGGAAAAAGGCCGCTCGGGCAGGTAAATGAGGTGCGGACCGTCTCCCGGATGGACGCGGGCGAGGGCAGCCGCTGCGGTCAGAAAGCCGGCGTGACGTCCCATGATGACGTTAATCTTGACGCCGGGCAGGGCGCGGTTGTCGAGGTTGTCGCCCATGAACGCTTGCGCGACAAACTTGGCGCCGCTGCCGAAACCGGGGGTGTGATCGTTTTCCTTGAGATCGTTGTCGATGGTTTTGCAAATGTGGTAGCATTGCATCTGGTAGCCGTAGGACTTGGCTTCCTCGTTGATGATATGCGTGGTCTCGGCGGAATCGTTTCCTCCAATATAGAAGAAGAAGCGTATGTTGTATTTTTGCAACACTTTGAAGATGGCCACGCAATCATCTTTGGTGGGCTTCTTGCGGACGGAGCCGAGGCCGGAGGAAGGGGTGTTGGCCACGGCTTCAAGCGTTGCGGAGGTTTCCTTGCCGAGGTCGATAAAGTTCTCGCCAAGAATGCCGCCGATGCCGTGCAGGGCGCCGTAGATTTTTTTGATGCGGGCGTTGTGCTTCTTGGCCTCCACGACCGCGCCGATCAAACTTTGGTTGATGACCATGGTCGGTCCGCCGCTTTGGGCGATGAGCATGTTGCCGGTCAGTTTTGTTTCTTTCTTGGCCATAACGTCCTCTCAAAGTTGGGTTATTGAATCGACGGAATGTAGCTTAAACGGATGCGATATCAAGCGCTTTAACCCGAAAGCCGGACTTGTTCCTCCGCCGGTATTCTGGTTTCACCAAGGAACATCGTGCATGCCCCAGCATAACGAAGGAAACTTTTTCGTCGCCATTTTCCGGTTGAACTTCCGCCGCCCAGCCACAAAACTGCCGCCATGAAAAAACTTTTGGTGACGGGAAGCAGTGGTCTGATTGGTTCCGAGAGCGTTTCCTATTTTGATCAACATGGTTGGGAGGTGCATGGCGTGGACAACAACATGCGCCGCGATTTTTTCGGACCCGATGGCGATACCACATGGAACCTGAAACGTCTCATGGCCGCCACCCGTCATTTTCACCACCACGATCTCGACATTCGGGATCGATCCGCCGTGCTGGACTTGCTGGCCGGGATAAAGCCGGACTTCATCATCCATTGTGCCGCGCAACCGAGCCACGATCTCGCTGCCTCCCGGCCGTTTGATGATTTTGATGTGAATGCCGTCGGCACCATGAACATGCTGGAGGCGGTCCGGCGCGCCGTGCCGGAATCCCCGTTTGCCCATTTAAGCACCAACAAGGTGTACGGCGATGCGCCGAATTACATCCGGCTCAAGGAACTGCCGACGCGTTGGGATTACGATGATCCCGCCTATGCCGGCGGCATCGCGGAGTCGTTCACGATCGATCAGTCAAAGCACAGCATCTTCGGCGCCAGCAAGGTCGCCGCCGATGTCATGGTCCAGGAATACGGCCGTTATTTCGGCATGAAAACCGCCTGCTTCCGGGGTGGTTGCCTTACCGGGCCGGCGCACTCGGCCGCGGAGTTGCACGGATTTCTGGCCTACCTGGTTAAATGCTGCCACGAAGGCCGGACCTACCGGATTTTCGGCTACAAGGGCAAGCAGGTGCGCGACAATATTCACGCGTTGGACGTGAGTCGTGCGCTCGATGCCTTCTACCGTCAGCCTCGTGGCGGTGAGGTATACAACCTCGGCGGCGGCCGCGCCAACAGCGTATCCATCCTTGAGGCTATCGCTCGCGCGGAAGCGGCCACCGGCAAGAAGTTGAAAACCGAATATGTCGACCAGAACCGTTCCGGAGATCACATCTGCTACATCTCGAACCTCGAGAAGTTGCGAAGCCATTTTCCGGGATGGGACATCACGAAGTCCCTCGACGACATTTTCAACGAAATTGCCGCGGCCCTCCATCGTTGAGCGCCCGCGCCCGACCCGGGTTTTCCCGGCCGGCACACGACACCGGCCGGGCGAGCTAATTTCAGCTCGCTCCTTTCAAAATGGCCCGTTAGCGATTATAGTGTTTGATCCATGAGCGCAGATTATCAACATCAAACCGGATTGGCCGACGAACCATCGCGCCAGCATGTCTGGCACATGTTCGACCGGATCGCCCCCCGTTACGATCTCTTGAACCGCCTGCTCTCCTTCCGCCGCGATGTGGCTTGGCGCAAGCGGATGGGGACGCTGATTCCTTCCGGCCTGGACATGAAGTTGTTGGATATCGCCACCGGCACCGCCGATCAAATCCTTTCATTGATGGCGTCTTCCCCGCGTATCGTTGAATCGGTCGGCGTCGACATGTCCGAAGGCATGCTCGACCAGGGACGCAAAAAAATCGCCCGGCTGGGCTGGGAGCGTCGTGTGCAACTGAAGACCGGTGATGCGATGAGCATTCCCGAGCCGGAACAGACATTCGACCTGGCGACCATGTCCTTTGGCATTCGCAATGTCCTGAATGTCACCGAGGCTTTGCGCGAAGTTCATCGCGTGCTCAAACCGGGCGGCCGCGCGTTGATCCTCGAATTTTCCACCCCGGAAAATCCGCTGTTCCGCCCGTTGTACTTTTTTTATCTCCGCTTTCTGCTCCCGTGGATCGGCGGTCTGATTTCCGGCGACCGCAAGGCCTACCAATACCTGAACCGCACGATCGAGACTTTTCCGAGCGGGGAGGAGTTCTGTGCCATCATGCGTGCGGCCGGGTTCACCGCGGTGCAGGCCACGCCGCTCACGTTGGGCATTGCCAGCATCTACCAGGGCGACCGCCCCGCGGAGTAACACGATGCACCGCCGGCTCGGGCAGTTTGATTCGCTGGAGGCGGCCGCGCTGGCCTTGCGCGACGAAGTGAATCGCTTGGCCGCCCAGCCCTTCGAGGCGATGCGCGTTGAGGCGACCATTCCCGAGATCGATCCGCTGGCCTGGCTTAATTACCACGACAATCTCATCCGCATGTACTGTAGCAACCGCGAGCGCCGGCTCCAGATTGCCGCGATGGGTTGCGCCGACATGCTGCGCTACAAGGACGGTTCCATGTCGCTGCGCGAGGCGCTGGAAAGTGT
This sequence comes from uncultured Verrucomicrobiota bacterium, assembly GCA_964470065.1. Taxonomy (GTDB): domain Bacteria; phylum Verrucomicrobiota; class Kiritimatiellia; order CAIVKH01; family CAIVKH01; genus CALMUP01. Next base: position 37,651 of record CAYYAR010000028.1, read on the forward strand.
GTTTACACGCCTGCAAATGTTTCCCGCCGGCATGCGTTATTACGGTGGCATGCGATTTCAGGAAGCCGGACGCGACCATGACCCCACCTGGCAACGCTTCGGTCGCGTTCGTTTTGTGCTCCCGGCAATGGAACTCATTCGCGACGAGACCTCGACCCGCCTTGCCGTCAATATCATCCGCTCGTCCGACCTCGATCGCGATATCAATGTGTTGAACCGGCAATTGCACGCGTTGAAAACGCCGCCGCGGCTTCCAGCCGCCCATTTGCCGCTGCCTTCCGGCCGGCACAATCTACCCGACCGCGCGGAATGGGAGCACATGCTGGAAAAAGCCTTCGCGATGATGCGCGATCGCCAACTCGATAAAATCGTGCTGGCTCGCCGGAGTTCGTTTGATTTCGCCGATCCGCTGATGCCGATGGCGCTGTTGCAGCGGTTGCACGAGTGCACGCCGGACAGTTTCCATTTTGCTTTCAATTATGGCGACGAAATAGCCTTCATCGGCGCGTCGCCGGAACGATTGTATCAGCGCAAAGGGCGCATGATTGTCAGCGAGGCCCTGGCCGGAACCAGGCCGCGCGGAGCGACACCGGATGACGATGCGTGGCTGGCTTCGGAGTTGATGGCCAGCGCCAAGGAACGGCGCGAGCATGGTCTGGTCGCCGAAGCCATAGCCGCCGTGCTGCATGGTTTTTGCCGCTCCGTCAGTTGTCACGATAAACCGGAAGTGCTCAAGCTCAGCCATGTGCAGCATTTGCGCACGGTCATTACCGGTGAATTGAATCCCGGCATCTCCGATGCGGACTTGATCGCGGCCTTGCATCCGACCCCGGCGGTGGGCGGGTCGCCGACGGCCGGCGCCTTGCGGGGCATCGCCGCCCTCGAGCCGTTTGACCGGGGCTGGTACACCGCGCCGATCGGCTGGGCGATGAAAGACGAAGCGGAATTTGCCGTGGCTATTCGCTGCGCCCTCGTCGAGGGTTCGCGTTTGTCGCTCTATTCGGGCGCCGGTATCATGCCGGAGTCCGATCCGGAACAGGAGTGGCGGGAAATCGAAAGCAAGATCAGCAATTTTCTGCGCATCTTAACCTCATGAGTAAATCCGCAGTTCCCAATATGAATTATGCGTGGTCCCACCTGACGGTGCGCGCGTTGATGCGTCTCGGCGCGGATGGTTTTTTTGTCGCGCCGGGTTCGCGTTCGAGTCCGCTGGCCTGGACGGTGGCCGAGTTGGCCGGGGAAAACATGGTGGTGCATTTCGACGAGCGTGGACTCGCCTTCATGGCATTGGGGCACGCGCGGGCAACCGGAAAACCGGCGGTGATTATCACCACCTCCGGTTCGGCGGTTGCCAACCTGTTTCCCGCGGTATGCGAGGCGGCCATGGATGAGGTTCCGCTGATCATCCTGTCTGCGGATCGTCCGCCCGAGCTGCGTAATTGCGGAGCGAATCAGGCGATGGATCAGATCAACTTCTTTGGCACCTATGCCCGGTGGTTTGTCGATTTGCCTTGTCCAAAGGCCGGCATCTCTCCGCGCACGTTGATCGCCGCCCTGAACAAAGCGGTCCGACTGGCCACGCTTGGTCATCCCGGTCCGGTGCACCTTAACCAGATGTTCCGGGAGCCCCTTCATCCGGAAACACAGCGCGATGGCGCGACCGCGTGGCTGAAAAAAGCGACCGCCATGCTGATGCGTGAACGATCGTTCACTTTTCCGTCCGCCGTGATGCGGCAAGGCCGTCTGGATGACGTGGTGTCATTGGTCGCCTCGGCCAAGCGCGGTATCGTGGTGGCGGGAGCGGCCCGGAATGTAGACGAAAGCCGGGCCATGCGGCAGGTAGCAAATACGCTCGGCTGGCCTTTGCTGCCGGATATCCGCTCGGGACTTCGCCTCGGCGAATGGCATGAGCAGGTCATCCATATGGCGGATCAGGTGTTGTTGAAGAAAACAACGTCGCTTCAGCCCGATGTGGTGCTGCATATGGGCGGGCGGGTTACGTCAAAGCGCATCATGCATCTGATGCGCCAAGGCATCGTGGCGCATGTGTCTGCCTCGATCCTGCCGGTGGATCCCGATCATGCCGTGCGGAAGCGGTTGGTGATGGCGCTGGATGAATTCGCGGCGGCGCTTCCTTCCCGTACGCGCACTCCGGCGTCGTGGCTCGCCACTTGGACGCGCCGAAACGAGGCGGTGGCGGCCGCGTGGAAATCGCTGGCGGTCCAGTCCGCCGGATTGACCGAACCCGCCGTCGCGGCGATGGCCTCGCATTCGGTGGGATCGAGCGATGCCTTGTATCTTGCCAGTAGCATGCCGGTGCGGGATATGGACATGTATGGCCTTGCCGGTGGCGCGGATGTGGTCGTGGTGGCAAACCGGGGCGTCAGCGGGATCGATGGCACCATCGCCAGCGCGATTGGTTTCGCGCGGGGATCAGGCAAACCGGTCACTTTGATCACCGGTGATCTGGCGTTGCTGCACGACATGAACAGTCTGGCCTTGGTTCGTCATGCCGGTGTTCCCGTCCGCATCATTCTGCTCAACAACAATGGCGGGGGCATTTTCTCGTTCCTGCCGGTGGCTTCGGCGCCTCGCCATTTCGAGAAGGTCTTCGGCACGCCGCATCAACTGGGAAATTTCCATGATGTCGCCGCGCAATTTTCCTTGGGGTATGTTCGACCGTCCACCCGGGCGGATTTTGTGCACGCATGGAGGCGAAAAGGGCACATGTTGATCGAAGTACAAACCGGCCGCGACGAAAACTTGCGGATTCACCGGAAGATTCAAAAAGAATTGGGAAGCGTTCTGTAGAGCACAAATGGTCGCGCGCGTTGCCGCCCGGCCAGGCACGGAGATGACATTAGCATTACTTCATGGATTTTTGGGTGACCGCAATGATTGGTCTGCCGTGGCTGGGTATGTGCGGGATACATCGATGGCCATCGACCTGCCTGGCCATGGAGACAATCAGGATCATCCCCCGGAATTTTCGCACTTGCTGACGTGGCTGGCGGCCTCGCTGCCTGATCGCGTGCATCTGGCCGGTTATTCCATGGGTGGACGAATTGCCATGCATTATGCCCGCGCTTATCCGGCGCGCGTGAGGTCACTGACCGTCATTTCCTCGTCGCCGGGCATCGAAGACGAAGCGGCGCGGGCCGCTCGGCGGGAGCAAGATGCCCGGTGGGCGGCGACATTGAGATCGGTGCCTCTATCCGGGTTTGTGGAGGCGTGGTACCGGCAACCATTGTTTATGTCATTGCAACACAAGACGGATCTCCTGATTTCGATCAAGCAACGTCGATCCAACGGCCGGCCGGAACTCCTGGCCGGGGCGCTTGAACAATGGGGACAGGGAATCGTTCCCGCCCTGTGGCAATGGCCCCTGACGGTGCCTGTGCAGTGGATTTTCGGGGAACATGATGCGCCGTATGTCGCGGTGGCCGATAACATCCGCCGTCGTTTGCCGGGCGCGGTGCATATCGTCAGCGAAGCTGGCCACACGGTTCACCTTGAACAACCGGCTGCGGTGGCAGATAGTATCCGGAACTTTATTGAGGAATGTGAAGTATGAGCAATGTGAAATGGAAATCGGCCGGATCGTACAAGGATATCAAGTACGAAAAGGGTGAGGGCATCGCCAAAATCACCATCAACCGCCCTGAAGTGCGTAATGCGTTTCGTCCGCTGACGGTCATGGAGATGATGAAGGCGTTGGAGGATGCCCGCGAGGATGCGAAGATTGGCGTGATTATTTTAACCGGCGAGGGCGACAAGGCGTTTTGCTCGGGCGGCGACCAGAAAATTCGCGGTGATGCCGGCTACGATGATGGTACTGGCGTGAACCGCCTCAACGTGCTCGATTTTCAGCGCCAAATCCGGACCTGTCCGAAGCCGGTCATCGCCATGGTTGCGGGCTACGCGATTGGCGGCGGGCATGTCTTGCATGTCGTGTGCGATCTCACCATTGCCGCGGAAAATGCGATTTTCGGCCAGACCGGACCAAAGGTCGGCTCGTTCGACGGGGGATTCGGGTCTTCGTATTTGTCGCGCCTGGTTGGCCAAAAGAAAGCCCGCGAAATCTGGTTCCTCTGCCGCCAGTACAATGCCCAGGAAGCGCTGGATATGGGGCTGGTGAACACCGTGGTCCCGCTCGACAAACTCGAGGAAACGACGGTGCAGTGGTGTCGCGAAATTCTCGAGAAATCGCCGCTCGCCATTCGCTGTCTCAAGGCCGCGCTCAATGCCGATTGCGACGGCCAGACCGGTCTGCAAGAACTCGCCGGCAACGCCACGCTCCTCTACTACATGTCCGAAGAAGCGCAGGAAGGCAAAAAAGCCTTTGTCGAAAAACGCAAGCCGGACTTCTCCAAATTTCCACGGCATCCGTAATGAATATCGTAAGAGCATGGTTCCTCGCTGCGCGGCCGAAGACGTTGTGGGCGGCGGTCGGGCCGGTGATGATCGGCACGGCGATGGCGGCAGGCGACGGCGGGGCACATGCGCCGTCGGCATGGGCCTGCCTGCTCGGCGCGATGCTCCTCCAGATCGGCACGAACTTCAGCAACGACTACTCCGACTTCATGAAAGGCACCGACACGCCCGACCGAATTGGTCCAGCGCGGGCCGTCGCCAGCGGCTGGGTGACGCCGAAGCAAATGTTGATCGCCACGGCCATCGTGTTCGCGCTTGCCGCGCTGGTCTGCGCCTATCTGGTCACGCGCGGGGGATGGCCATTGTTGGTCCTCGGCGCGCTTTCCATCGCAGCCGGACTCGCCTATACGGCCGGACCATACCCGCTCGCGTATCTCGGTCTCGGCGATTTGTTTGTGCTGATTTTCTTTGGTCCAGTGGCGACCGCAGGCACCTACTACGTGCAGACGCAAACCTTTTCCTGGTTGCCGGCGCTGGCCGGGGTTGGTCCCGGATTGCTCGCGGTGGCCATTCTTGTCGTCAACAACTTGCGCGATATCGAGGGCGATCGCGTGGCCGGCAAAAAAACGCTGGCGGTTCGTTTCGGCATAATGTTCTCGCGGGTGCAGTATGCGCTTTGTATGGCGATCGCCTCCGCCTTGCCTTGGATTATCGTGACCTGGTTTGCACCGGATCGACGGAATGCCCTGATGGCCTGCCTTCTTCTTTTTGCGGCGTGGCCGGTGATGCGACTGGTGGTTACGCGGAGCGGTCGCGAGTTGAATCCCGGACTGGGCATGACCGCGATGATGTTGCTGATCTACAGCATGACCTTTGCGTTCGGGTGGCTGATCAAGTGAGATGCATGATCCATGTTCACCGGTTCGGCGGGACGCCTCGCCCTGCCTTTGAGGCTGTTTGACGTGCCGTCAGGACGAGGCGTCCCGCCGGGTCGCGTGTGATTTGATATGACAAAAAATTTGCCATTTAGTTTCTATCGCTACGCATTACCCATGCGCGGCGGATCGATTCGTCGCGGATTTTTGGCGCGTTGCGAAATCGAAGGCGGGGAAGGGTGGGGCGATATCGCGCCGCTGGATGGTTACAGCCGGGAAACGTTTGATGAAGTCGCGCGGGAAATTAATCGTGCCGAATCATCCTCGCTGGCGTCGATTCGTTGCGGATTGGAATTTGCCGGGGCGGAATGCCGGGCAAGACGCGCGGGCCAAACACTGGTGGAATATCTGGGGGGAGCACCGGATCTTGTTGAAATTGCGACGCTGTGGGATGCAGAGAGGCGGTCATCCACAGCAGGGACCATCAAACTCAAAGTGGCGCAACTGGCCGGAGGTGAAGTGACGAAGATCATGGCGGCTAACCCGAAGACACGATTTCGCCTCGACGCGAACCGCGCATGGAATTTGGCGGAGGCGCTGGATTTTTGCCGTGCGCTTGATCCGGCGCGGGTGGAGTTTGTCGAGGAACCGCTGAAGGATTACGCCGGCTATGATGCGTTCAACGCCCGCTCTCCGGTTGGCTTCGCGCTGGATGAATCGTTGATGCATCATCAACCGGAGCCGTGGGAACAGTTGCGGGCGCTGGTGGTGAAGCCGTCACTGCACGGATTGAGCTGCGCGCTGAAGTGGATTGATTGGGCTTATGCGCGCGGAAAATACGCGGTGGTGAGTGCGATGTACGAATCGGGCGTGGGCATACGCCATCTCGCCGCGTTGGCCGCGGCAAAGACGCCCGGCGTGGCGGCGGGATTGGATACCTACACACGATGGGAGGATGATGTGGCTTCGCCGCGCATCGACATGCAGTCGGGCCGCATGGCGAGCGGCGACCATGTCACGATCGATATGAGCAAATTGGAGCTGGTGCAATGACGACTATTCGTTGTGTGCTCGAAAGTACGACGGCCACCTCGAAGCACCAGGCCGGCATCAAGCAGGGCGACAAGCTTATACTCTATTCCGAGTGGGACGACCTGGCCGCAGCCGTAGCCCGGCGATTGATCGACCGCGGTGTGAAGCGTGGCGACCGCATCGGTTTGTTCATGGCCAACGACTGGCGTACGCTGGTGCTTATCGCCGGGATCATCCGCTCCGGCGCGATCGCGTGTCCGGTCTCCACCCGCCTGCCGCGCGCGGCCGTGGTGGACCAGTTACGTCTGATCGGAGCGACTGGCGTGGTGGCCTATCTGGATGCGTCGAAAGGGGGCGATCTCGGCGGTTTGGCCGTGCTATCGCCGGACGAGTTGCTCGCGCAGCCGGATGCGTCCTCGCCGGGGGGCTATGAGATCGAACTCGATGCGCCGGCGGTGATTGTCTTTACATCCGGTTCAAGCGGCGCGCCCCGTCCCGCCGTGTTGACCTACGCCAATCTCTACTACAACGCGCGCGGTGCGAATGCAAATCTCCGGCTGGCTTCGAATGAAAAGTGGCTGCTGAATTTGCCGGTATATCATGTCAGCGGTTTGGGGGTGTGGATGCGTTGTCTGCTGGCCGGTGCATGCGTGGTGATTCCCCAGGCGTCGGATACGCTGGCGGCAACGCTGATCAACACGCGGCCCACCCATGTCTCGCTGGTGCCGGCACAACTGGCCGGGCTGCTTGACGACACGGCGGATAATCCGTTCACCTCGGTGAAGGTTTTTCTGGTCGGCGGAAGCGCATGTCCGCCGCATCTCATCACCGCCGCCCGTGCCCGGAAATGGCCGGTCTATTTGACGTATGGCATGACCGAGGCCGCGTCGCAAATCGCCACCATGCCGCCGGATGCCCCGCCGGCGAAACAAGCCGTGACGGCCGGGAAAGTGCTGCGCCATCGCGAAGTCCGCTTGGCCGAGGATGCGGAGATTCTGCTGCGCGGCCCTTGTCTGTTTGCCGGTTATTGGCGGAACGATGGCATCGACCCGGCGCGCGACGCGGATGGATGGTTTTCCACCGGCGACCGCGGTGCGTTGGATGCGGATGGCTACCTGGTCGTGCACGGCCGTAAAGATGCGCTGATCATTTCGGGTGGCGAAAATATCCAGCCCGAGGAAATCGAAGTGCACCTCAAAGGTATCGAGGGCGTGATCGAGGCCGTGGTGACTTCCGTACCACACGCCAAGTATGGCGAGCGTCCGGTGGCGTTTGTCAAAGCATGGTCGATGGATCCCTCTGGTTGGTCTGCGCGGCTTGCCGGGATCCTGCCCAAGTTCAAAATTCCCGATGCGTTTTTAGCCTGGCCGGAGGAAGCCCCGGCGACGCGTGAAAAGCCGGACCGGGCCTGGTTCGCCGCGCATGCGAAAAAAGTTCCAATCATTGGAAAAACCGACCGGTAAAAATTCCAGTCATTGGAATTTTTCCGGGCTAGTGCTTCTTGAGTTCGACCGTAAGACACCCGGGGGACGTCTTTGCGGGAATGAGCTAGCCCATCTTCCGCAGTTGGTCTTGAATAATTTCTTTTTTTGCGCCTTCTTGT
>CAYYAR010000029.1:0-44527 GCA_964470065.1 uncultured Verrucomicrobiota bacterium
AAATGGGCCGCCGCGATGCGGCCGGATGCCGCGAGCCATCAACTACGCCAACGGAGATGCCACAGATTAACTGGTCGCCATACCAAACCACATATCATGAGACACCCGAAATGACCCCGATCAAAAAATTAACCCTTGCCATTCAATGACTTGCAATAGCAGGCGATTGACATGTTGAACTCAAGAGGACAGGGGGAAACGCGTTCCTCCACCCGAGCTTGCTGGAGCACCCCGCGCCGTCGGGGCGGGAAGAAAAAAACGCGATGATGGATCGATCAACCCGCGATCAGCGCTTCCGCGATCTGGATCGCGTTTTGTGCCGCACCCTTCCAGATGTTGTCGCCCGCGCACCACAACACAAGGCCGTGGTCACAACTCTGATCCTTGCGAATCCGGCCCACGAGCACGTCGTACTGGCCCGAAACCTCCAGCGGCATCGGATACGCCGCGTGCTTGGGGTCATCCACCACCTTCACGCCCGGCGCTTTTTCGAGCAGCGCCCGTGCCTCCGCCGGCGACAGCGGCTTCTCAAACTCCACATTCATGGCGATGCTGTGACCGTTGAACACCGGTACGCGCACACAGGTGTTGCCGATGCGGATCGCGGAATCGCCCAAAATCTTGTGCGTCTCCTTGCGCATCTTCACTTCCTCGGTGCTTTCGCCGGAGTCATCCTTGAACGATCCGACCGCGGGCAGCACATTGAACGCGATCTGGTGCGCATAGACCTCGGGCTTGAACGGCTGACCGGCCGCCCATGCTTTCACCTGACTTTCCAACTCCTTCACCGCCGGCGCACCCGTGCCGGACACCGCCTGGTAGGTGCTGGCCACGATGCGCTTGATCGTTGCCGCCTTGTGCAGCGGCGCCAGCGGCATGAGCGCAATGATCGTGCTGCAATTCGGATTCGCGATGAAACCCTGATGATGCTTGAGCGCGTCGCCATTGATCTCCGGAATGACCAGCGGCACGCGGTCGTCCATACGAAAATCGTCGCCGTTATCGATCACCACGCAGCCGCGTTTGACCGCCTCCCAACCCAGCGTCTGCGACGCGCCCTTCGCGCCCTCGGTGCCGGCAAAGAATGCAAAGTCCATCCCGTCGAACGCTTCCGGACAGGCGACTTTGACCTGAATCTTGTCGCCGTCGATCTCCTCCACCCGCTCGCTGCGGGCAAGAATGGTCAGGCTCTTCACCGGAAAAGAACGCATCTTGAGCAAACGAACCATTTCGGTTCCGACCGCGCCGATGCCCACCACACATACGTTGTACTGTTTCATATTGGTGCTCAAAGTTCGGAGTTCAGTGTTCAGGAATGAATCAAAGACCTTGCGCCACGAGGTCGCCGACTTCAGTGGTGGTGAAGCCCATCTGATTCGCCATCTGGCTCTTCATTTTCGGGGTCGTCGCGGCGATGGCCGCCTCGATGGCATTACCGGCCTTCTCCTGGCCCAGATATTTGATCATCATCGCGCCGGCGCCAATCGCGGCGAGCGGATTGATCGCATTCTTGCCCGTCCACATCGGCGCGGTACCGCCGATCGGCTCGAACATACTGACGCCCTGCGGATTGATATTGCCGCCCGCGGCCACGCCGAGTCCGCCCTGTGTAATCGCCGCGAGGTCGGTGACGATGTCGCCGAACATATTCTCCGTGACCATCACGTCGAACATTTCCGGACTGGCCACCATGTACAAACACGTGGCGTCGACATGATAATACTCGCGCTTTACGTCAGGATATTCCGCGCCCATTTCGGCGAACACGCGGTTCCACAGCTCATACATATAGGTGAGCACGTTCGACTTGCCGATCAACGCCAGCGTGTTGTGCTCGCCGATGCCGCGCGCCTTCTTGCCGTGTTTGCGGGCGTATTCGAAGGCAAACCGGAGACAGCGCTGCACCTGATCGTAGGTGTAAATCATATTCTGCGTGGCCACTTCGTCTTTTGTTCCCTGGCGCGAGAGGCCGCCGACACCAGTGTACAACCCGCCGCTGTTTTCGCGGATGCAGCAGTAATCGATTTCCTTCGGGCCCTTGTTCTTGATCGGGCATTCCACGCCGGGATAGAGCTTCACCGGTCGCAGGTTGATATACTGGTCGAGCTCGAACCGGATGCGGAGTAAGACTTGCTTCTCGAGAATACCCGGCTTCACGTCCACATGACCGATCGCGCCAAGGTAAATCGCGTCGAACTTCTTGAGCTCCGCCAGAACCGAATCGGGAAGTGTCTCGCCGGTGCGCAAGAAGCGCTCACCGCCAAGGTCGTAATCCTGGTAGTTCAGTTTGAAGTCAAACTTCTTCGCCGCCGCGTCGAGAACTTTGCGCCCCTCGCGGATCACTTCCGGGCCGGTGCCGTCGCCGGCAATCACGGCAATATTGTATGCGTTCGCCATAGTTGCTCCTGAAAAGTTCCAATGATTGGAAAAACACCTACCAAAAAGTTCCAACGATTGGAACTTTTCTCAACCCGCTTTTCCAATGATTGGAAAAGCGTGAGACTATAGGCAACTCAGCAGAGAGCCGCAAGCATGGTTTCGGTCAGAAAACAGCCTCTTTCGACTAAAAATGACTGGTTTTTCCGCACAGCTTGCCCAAGTCCGGATTATAAACGCCGTCCGCGGTGTGGAGCAGGCGAACATCCGGTAGCCACATCACCTCCGGCGCCATCCATTTGAGCGGACCGACAACCGAGTCGCCGGTCGCACTGGCTGAGTCGCCCACGGGCAGAATAGTCTGCGCGCCATCCTGATCGAAGTCCCAGCGTTCGACGAGGCTTCCGCTGTCATCGGAAATCGTCGAGGCGGGACGCGAACTTAACTTCAAGGAGATGTCGTCATCCATTTCCACGTCGCGTAGCCTGATGGAACCGCCCTTCAAAATCGGATACTTGAACGCACTGGGTTCGTTCATGCCGCCATGCACGAAATAATTTGTACCGGCGGTGATGATCCCGAAGATCGCACCATACGAAGCAACCCGACTCACGATGGCGGTGCCCGAATTGACCTTGATCTCCTGGATGCAGACATCGCCATTGTAAATGAAACGGGTTACCCCCTCTTCGCCGGTGGTTTGAATGATGCGCCCGTCGCCATCGGAATCATAATCCCGTGACGGTTGGGTAGTGTTGGTCGCGGAAACCATGCGGCCGTAGACATCGTAGAGGTAATAGGCGCTTCCGCCGTCCGGCTGGGAAAGCATCGCCAGCTCGCCGTTGTCCGTCCACTCGACCGGACCGTTCGGCCACGACGTGTATTGGCTCATCTGCGCATCGCCGGGCGGGATGATGTCGCTCTTGATGTAAGCGCCATTATTATCGGTTAAACGAGTGCCATCGGTGGCCAATGTGTATTGACGCTGGGCGGATGAATAGATTCCGCCACCCGACGTCAAGCCGATGAATCCGGTGACGCGTCCGAGCGCGTCGACGGTCCAGCTTTTGTTGCGGGTCTTGTTGCCGAAACCCGACTGCACGGATTTCAAGCGCTGGTTCTGATCGTAGATGCGCGATTCCTCGTTTGTTTCCATGCCGGATACCACCACGATGCGACTGACTTGATCGAAGCCGGGATTTTGAATGGGCGTTCCAGCCGCCGCATCGCCCGCGTACTCAAACGTGGTGATGGTTCCGTTGGCGCTGATGGATTTATGCAGGCGATGACCCGCGTACGTGAGTGTCGCCACCGGTGCGCCGTTGCGGCTAATCGAGGTTAGGCGGCCCAACGCATCGCGCACCTCGGTCACCTGCAAGCCGTCCACGTTGCTGGTGTAGCCCGTGCGTCCGCGGTGATTAAAGCTGTTCGTAACCGATCCATAGGTTTGCTGGTCAACAATCAGATTGCCCCACGAGTCATACAGGAAAGACACGGAGGGCCCGCCGACGACCTGTATGCCCGTCAACTGGCCACGTCCATTGTACGTGTAGCTCTGTTCCGACGCATGGGTCTGAGCGGACGGAACTTCGATAGGTCTTGAACGATAAATTTCTCCAAGCGAACTCGTCTCGTATTCAATCACCGTGCCATCCTGTTTGGTGTAACGACTCAGGAAGCCGCGGCCATCGTATGCGAACATCTCGTGTGTTCCATCTGGATAATCAGTGCGAACGAGACGGCCCAGCGCATCGCGGATGAATGAAGTTTCGTAGCCGCTGGCGTCCTGCGTCCGGACAGTATGCCCCCCGCGCGCCAGCTCGGATCCCAGGACATCGGGATTTCCATCGCCGTTCACATCACCGATCACGCGCCACGAATATGAAGTTGCTCCGTTTCCGCCATCGTAATCATAACGCCGGAAAAACCCGGAGGCGTCGGTGTACCTCACCGGCCGCCCGAGCGAATCGTAGGAGAGCGTGTGTTGATTTCCGGCGCCATCCGTGATGTGCGTGATGCGGCCCAAGGCGTCGTAGTCGTAGGTCCGGGTGAAGCTCTGCGGTGGCGTGACGCCATCGCTGGCGTAATCAGTGCGGGTGATGGCAGTGAAGCGTCCGGCGGGGTCCTTGGTTATATCCAGCCGCTGGGCGACGTTGGTGATGCGGATCAATTCGCCGAACGCATCGTAGGCGTAAGCGTAGATCAGATCACCGTTGACCAGCTCGCGCAGGGGCAGGCCGGCAGGGGAGCGGTCAATGAAGTTGGTGACCGTGCCGGAGGCTACGGTGGAGCCGGGCATGAAGCGGTCGATCTCGATGACATCATCCTCGACGGGCCACAGGAGAAACCCGCTTGCGAAAAGATCATTCCCTTTTTCGCCAACCAGGAAGTCATTACCTAAACCGCCATAGAATCCGTGCACGGTATCATTACCTTTGTCGCCGAACACGCGATCCTTTCCGGGTCCGCCGCCCGGCTCGACTGTTCCGGGGAGTGCGCCTCCCACGCCGCGCGAGCGCGAGCGGTACAGCAGGACGTTGTTGTTTGTGCCGGGCACATCGTTGAGTTCGCCGTACAGCTCCGCGGTCATCCAGCCCCGCTCGCCAAAAAACCATGACGATATATTGCCCGCCGCGTCCTTCGCTTTAATCGTTCGCTGAAAGCCGTCATATTCGTAGCTGTCGTCAGCGGCAACGACTCCGCCGGTAATGATCGCGTGGCGGGTAAGGTTGCCGTAAAGGTCGTAGCTTAACTCGCGGGTCACACTTTCCTGCGCGCCCAGTCCGCCGGCAATTACGCGGTGCAAAAATCCGCGCTCGTCATACCGGAAGTCGCACACCTCGTCCTGCGGTTGTTCCAGCGACTCGGCTGGCGTGCTGACGCGCACAATCTGGCCGGCGGCATCGTAGGTGTATTCAACAACATGGTAGTTTGATGTTTGAAACAAGTAGTTGGGATCAGATGGACGCTCTTCCACGAGTTTCCGGACAATTCGTCCGCGCTCGTCACGCTGGATGAGTGTTGAGTAATACGGATTGGATGAGGACAGCGTTCCGGCTTCATCGCGATTTTCCACATCCATGCGCGCGAGGCGTCCGCCAGCGTCATAGACCATGTATTGTTTGATCTGACTCCCCGCGATCGGCGCCGAGTCAAAAAGAGTGATCTGTCCGGCATCGTTGTAGTTGTAATAACTGCTTTGCCCGTTCGGATCGAACACCCCGGTGACGCGTCCGAGGGGGTTATACGCGTACTGGGTAGTGGAAGAGTACAATCCGTGCAGTTCGCTTATGGCCGAGGGAAACCCATCGACACCATAGTTGATGCTCGATACATACGCGTTCGTGCCATCAACTATCCGCGTCCATATGCATTGGCCTAAATCATTATACTCGGCCTCGAGGCCGGAACCAGGGATCGGGGAATCGCACCGGGTCAGTGCACCCTTTTCATTGTATTGCCAGCGCCAGAGTAATCCGTCGCGGGCCATCGATACGGGCATGCCGATGCCTTCGTGGCTAGTGTCGTAGCCCAGCAAATTGCGAAGCATGGCGGGGAGTTCGACGCTGTCATGATCGCCTTCGCTTAGTTCGGATGGATATGCAGTCCGGGCGGCATTATTGCGACATCGCTTGCAACCCGTGCAGTTGGGCGTGTGCTTCACCACGATGCCGATTCCGGGAACCGGATTCGAAGCGGCGTCAAATGCAGGGCCAAGGTTGGGTTGCGTTTCGCCGCTGACCGGACCAGTCCTTTGCGTGACAGCATCGTTGCCGGCTCCGCCATAAATCACCTCAAGCTTTGGTGGCTGAATGAGGCGAGCGCTGTCTCTTTTGCAAACTGTGCAACTGGAATTACCGCAGGGCTTGGGCGTGCCGACCATAATCCCGCGGATCGGGTTTCCCGGCCGCGAGCTCGGTTCTGATGACTCCCCGGATGTGCCGACACTGCCGGGCCGTCCCCTTGCGCGTTGGCCGACCACAATATCGCCGCCGGGATTTTTGCCGCCCTTTATAATAATCCCCTTAATCGGATTCCCCGGCCGGGTGCTTGGTCCGACTACAATATCGCCTCCGGGATTGCGACCGCCTTTTACGATAATGCCCCTGATTGGATTGCCGGGCCGCGCGGACTCCGGCGCGCCGAAACCGGGCAGGTAGGTGAACGAGACTTTGACCGGCGGGCCGCCGCCTTCCGGAATCATCGAGGCCGTGCGCATATTGCCACGTTCGCGGGCGTTGGCGGAGGGATTGATGTCGCGCTCGTACACCATCGAGAAGCCACTGCCATCCGGATGCGTGATCCGCGTCAGGGCGTGATCGACGTTGTAGGCGAAGGTCGTCTCAAAAAATTCGGGATCCTCCGCGCGCAAGCGATTCGCCGGGCGATTGTTTGTGGCGGATACCGATTCGCCGGGGATGCAGAAGCCGGTGTATTGGCGCATGCGGACGGGGCGATGGCGCGCATCGTGCACGACTTCGGTCAGGCGTCCGAGTTCGTCGTTCAGGAACATCGTGTAGCCGCCGGGCGCACGGATGCCGGCGGGCACCGGGCCGAAGGTTATGATTTCGACCACCGCCGTGCCGCCGGATGATTTCGAGTGTGTATGGATCGCGTCGTAATCCGGGGATGTTGGATCGGTCTGCCCTGAGTAGGTGAATTCTTCGAGGACGCGACCTTCTCCGTCAATGATGTTGGTCAAGTTGTAGCCTTCGTAACGGTAAGACGTGGCGGATCCCGGCGGTGTTGCCATCGCGAGCATACCAAATTGATAGGTATACGAAACGGTATGTCCGACATGATTACTCACAGAGGCGATTCTTCCGCCAACCCAATTCACATGCAACGATCGGCCAAACTGGTCATGCACCGACGCGAGTTTGCCTTCGCCATCATACTCGCATGTCAGGGCGACACCGAACCGGTCGACCATCTGATCGATTTTCACCGTTTCCAAATTGTTCGTCAGGGGGCGAAATCTCCACGTGCCCTGGTCGGCAAAGGTAAGAACAAAGACATCACCCTCAAAGCGGCCCTCCCGGAAAAGGCCATCCGTACGGTACATGCCGTCGGCGCCGCGATAGAGTCGGTCTTGTCGGCCACTGCCGTCCTGAAGCAACAGCGTGCGCGAGTTCGTTCCATCGGCGCTCTCGGAAAAGACGCTGATGTTGTAGTTGAAATCCCAACTGTCGCCGTGTCCGGAGAAGACCGGAAACTTCGAGCGGTAGGTGCGCACCCAGCGGAGGGGCGGACCGGCGGGTGTTTCCATGTCGAGGTCGACTTCATGAAAGGCGACTTCGCCGGGAAGGCCGGGGGCGGGGGTGCGCTTTTTCACGCTCCCTTTTCTATCGATCGCGTGGCGGGCCGAGCTTTCATGCCACGGTTGCGGCGCGGCGATGGGCGTGTCGGCGGGGGCATCGCCGGCGCGCTTGTATTCAGAAAGCTGGAGATCCAGCTTCATGGGCATTAAGACGGTGCCGTTGTTGTCAACGATCGCGGCGGAGAGAATCCGCTTATCGGCCGCAAAGGTGCCTTGAGGAAAATCCACGCGCCATACGCCGTTGGTTTCGGGTACGAGATTAAACATTTGCGGTGATGCGCTGTTCAGGATGCTCGCGAATCCGCCATCGATGGTCTCCGTGATGATTTGCAACGCGGCATTCGACGGAATGAATTGTCCATATAGATAGGAGGAACTTCCGGCGAAGTAATCGATGACGGGCGGGTCCATATCAAACACTTCGGGTTGCGGGTCGCTGACGCTGTAGAATTGAAGATTCGCCGCAGTCTGCGGATCGAGCCAGCTACCGCTATCGGAACTGCTTTCATACAAATCCACCTCCCGCCAAGAACCTCCGCTCAGGTTGGTGCTGATAGATACACGGTGACGCGCACCCGGCTCGGAGCTCCAATCAAGGCGCACGCGCGGTCCCGCGGACTGATTGGTAATATTCAGAAAGGTTACCGTATCAGCCGTTAAATTTATCAACGGCACGATGACGCAAAACAACAGCGTAAACGCACGACCAGCGCAACGATTCATAAGACCTCCTCGCCCGGGCCAAAGATTAAGTCATGCATCACAAACTTGGAAGAATCGAATTTATGAGCCCTTGCCCGCGATTACCTCGCCACAATTCCATGTGGTGCAAACGGATACCGTGGTTCAGGTCTGTGTCCAGGAAAACGGACCTGAAATTTTGTGCTTAAACAAATCTCAGCGTTGAGCAAAAGCTTCCAGCAAAGCATCCGTCTCGCTTCCGGAAAGAGGATTGTAATCCGAATCCTTGGAGTGGAGGATTTTTTTTAGTTGGCCATGAAATCCCGCCACCTGCGTGGCCGACGAGTGGCGGAGCTCGTCGATTAATTTTTGTAGTCCTGTTTTTTTGATCCGCTCATGCAACATCTGGAGAATCATACCGGCGTAATGGTCTTTTTTCATGCAACGAACCATCACGGGTAACGTGCGAATAAAATCAATGCGGGCAAGCGCGCCCAGCGCTTCGGCCTCCTGGTCGGAATCTAAAAATCGCTCAACCGCAAGATACGCCTCGTCGGATGAATATCTGGACAACGTGGCGATCAGCGTACGGGTGATCTGGTTTGTCTCCGTTTCAGCGCTCAGTTTTTTCGCCAGCAAGGGAACCACGGAAGGAACATCGACAACGGCGCACAGCAAAATATCAACGATTGATCCCTCCGAGTTCAGACGCTCCTTGGCAATATCTGCCCATGTATTTTTTTCTTCCATGGACAGACCGGAAGCCAAGACCTGAAATTCGGACAACAACTGAAAGTCTTCGCTATAATAATTGGCCTGGATGATGCGTTTGATTTCAGCGTCAATAGCCTCTCGTGTTTTCATGCACACAAGATACTTCTCCCGGTAAAAAGGTCAAACTGACTGGAATTGCTTGAATTTAAGGGCGTTTTTACAGATATAGACCCCGACTATGCCGTTTGTTTTACATGCAACCCTGATGTTGGGGCTACTGACCGGGCTACAGGCCTTCGCCGAGAACCCTGAACTTGGCGTCGCCGCTTTGCCACAAGATAAGGCGAGCTTGAAGGATGATCAAACTTTCACCGGCTCCGGAGCAATCACCTCAACGAATGTGAATCTGGCGCCAACATCCGCCGCGACCAACCTCGTGGATCGCTGGCACTCGCGATGGTCATCGAATGTTCTTTCCGCGGCGATGTATCTCGACAACTTTTTCGCGGATGAGCGACTTGACGAGGAAAGCAACGGCACCCGCGTTAAACTCTCGCTGGGCGCTCGCTTCAAAGAAGACGAGGACGTCAAGATCATCAATCGCATCAACTTGCGCCTGCAACTTCCTCGCGCCAGCAAAAAACTTCAGTTGGTTTTCGAAGATCTAGTCGAAAGCGACAACCCCAGCGGCCCCAGCGACGTGGCAAGCGACTTCTCGGACTCCACGCCGGATGCGTCCTTGCGTTACAACCTTAGCAAGAAAAAGCGATTCAAGCTCGACGCCGATGCCGGCGTGCGACTGGGAAGTTCAGACCAGATTTTCCTGCGTCTTCGCGGGGACCAGCGGTTTGACCTCTCGGATAAAGCCAAACTACGGCTGACGCAGTCCGTGCGGTGGTATTCCGTCGACGGCTGGATCAGCCTCACGCAATTACAGTATGACCAGCAGTTTCGCTGGAATTTATTGTTTCGTTCTAAATCGGAACTTGAATGGCCGGAAGAGGAACCAGGAGTTCGACCAATACAAACGTTAAGCTTGTTCAAGACCTTTTCAAAACGCCGCGCCCTGCGCTGGGACATCGGCGGCGACTGGCCGAATTCGCCGGGTCCTGAGGAAACCAAGTACTACACGAGTCTCAGTTTCCGCCGCCTCGCCTATCGCGACTGGCTCTACGTTGAGCTAAGACCCGGCGTGGAGTTTCCGCAGAAGTACGACTACGACGAAAAATTCTTTTTCCTCATCCAGTTCGACATGGTGCTGGGCAAGGTCGAGTAACGGACACCCTACCCGACCACAAAATTAACCAGTTTGCCCGGAACACAAATTTCCTTGCGGATGGTTTTGCCAGCAAGATGCGGGGCCACCGCGGGATCAACTTTCGCCGCGGTGATGACGTCAGCCTGTCCGGCATCGCGCGCCACCATCAACTTGCCGCGCAACTTGCCATTCACTTGAACGACAATCTCGATCTGATCTTCGACAAGATGCACGGCATCGAACGCCGGCCATGGTTCGTAGGCGAGCGATTTCACGTGTCCAAGCCTCGCCCATAATTCCTCGGCGAGATGTGGCGCGAACGGACTCAAAATCAGAACGAGCGGTTCGATCACCGCGCGCGGGCGGACCTCCCATTTGTACGCTTCGTTGAGGAATTCCATCATTGCGGCGATCGCCGTGTTGTAGCGCATGCCCTCGATGTCTTCGCCCGCTTTCTTGATGGTGGCGTGGATCGCTTTGAGTTGCGCGGCATCGGGCGCGACCGCTTGCACGCGATCGTCAAGTTGGTCGGTGTCCTCGTTCACCACGAATCGCCACACCCGGCCGAGGAAACGGAACACGCCTTCGACGCCGCGCATGTTCCACGGCTTCGACTGCTCCAGCGGACCCATGAACATTTCATACAGGCGCAGCGAATCCGCGCCATATTCCGCCACAATCTGATCCGGATTGATGACATTGCCCCGGCTCTTGCTCATCTTCTGATTGTCTTCGCCAAGGATCATGCCCTGGTTGACGAGCTTCTGGAACGGTTCCTTCGTTGACACCACGCCGCAATCAAACAGCACCTTGTGCCAGAAGCGCGCGTAGAGCAGATGCAACACCGCATGCTCGGCCCCGCCGACGTACAAGTCCACCGGCATCCAGTATTGCTCCAATCCGGGATCGACCGGCGCGCGATCGTTGCGCGGGTCGATGAACCGCAAATAATACCAGCACGAACCCGCCCACTGCGGCATGGTGTTGGTTTCGCGTATCGCCGGCTTGCCGGTTGCCGGGTCGGTGGTATTCAACCAATCCGTGATGGTAGCGAGTGGACTTTCACCGGTGCCGCTCGGCTTGTAACTCGCGACGTCGGGCAATTCGAGCGGAAGCGCATCTTCAGGCAGCGGCTTGGCCACGCCGTCGACGAAGATCACCGGGAACGGCTCGCCCCAGTAACGCTGGCGACTGAACAACCAGTCGCGCAACTTGTAATTCACCTTGCGAATGCCGAGGTTGTTTGCCTCGAGCCAGGCGATGGTTTTCGCTTTGGCGTCGGCGACGTTGAGATCGTTGATGCTGAATTTCGCGCTCGCGGAATTCACGAGCTTGCCATCGCCGGTGTGCGCGGCGTTGGCGATATCGCCGCCGGATATCACTTCAATAATCGGTAGCTTGAATGTTTTGGCGAACGCGTAATCGCGCTCGTCGTGCGCGGGCACGGCCATGATCGCGCCGGTGCCGTAGCCCCACAGGACATAGTCGGCAATCCACACCGGGATCTTCGCATCGTTCACCGGATTGATCGCATACGCGCCGGTCGGCACACCGGTTTTTTCTTTCTGCAGTTCCGTGCGCTCGAGATCGCTCTTGCGGGCCGCCGCTTCTTTGTATTTCGCCACGGCTTCCCGCTGGGCGGGCGTGGTGATCGTATCGACCAGCGGATGCTCCGGCGCGAGGACCATATACGTCGCGCCGAAAAGCGTGTCGGGGCGCGTGGTGAACACCGTGATGGTTTCATCGCGGCCGTCGACGCCGAAATGCACTTCCGCGCCTTCGGACTTGCCGATCCAGTTGCGCTGCATTTCCTTGATGCTTTCCGACCAGTCGAGTTCCTCGAGGTCGGCGAGCAGGCGTTCGGCGTACGCGGTGATTTTCAGCATCCACTGGCGCATCGGCTTGCGGATGACCGGATGCCCGCCGCGCTCGCTCTTGCCGTTGATCACTTCCTCATTAGCCAGGACAGTGCCGAGCTCGGGACACCAGTTCACCGGCACCTCGGCCTGATAGGCGAGGCCCTTCTCGTAGAGCTTGAGGAAAATCCACTGCGTCCAGCGGTAGTATGCCGGATCGGTGGTGGCGATTTCGCGATCCCAGTCGTAGGAAAATCCGAGCGATTTCAGTTGCTCGCGAAAACGGTCGATGTTTTTGTACGTCGTTTCGCGCGGATGGGTGCCGGTCTTGATCGCGTAATTTTCCGCGGGCAGGCCGAACGAGTCCCACCCCATCGGATGAAGCACGTTAAATCCGCGCATGCGTTTGTAACGGACGGTGATGTCGGTGGCGGTGTAGCCCTCCGGGTGACCGACATGCAGTCCGTCGCCGCTCGGATACGGAAACATATCCAGCACGTAATACTTCGGCTTCGAGGCATCGGGCTGAAGCGGCGTGCGAAACGTCTTGTTGGCCTCCCAGTGCGCCTGCCACTTCTTTTCAATTTCGGTAAATGGATATCGAGCCATGATCGTACTTTCGTAAAGTGGCGAATGTAGGCAAAACCGCCGCGAGCGACAAGGTTTTCGCTATCTGGACGCGGCCAGATGCCGCCCGAAGGCATGCATGACCGCGAGATGCAGCCGCGCTTGCGTCAGCACATAGATGTACCATGGCAACGCCGGGCGGAAATCGTGGATCGCAGCGAGGACGGATTTTCCATCGCGTGTGACGCGGAATTCGAGGCGGCCACGGTCTTTTTTGGAGGCCAGCAATCCGCCGGTGATGTACAACAGCACGCGATCATCGGTGCTCCGCTCCGCGCTCACTTTCATTTCCAACAGCACCGGCTTTTTCGCGATCACCGAAAAGCGCACGCGCGCGCCATCCACATCCGCCTTGATGAACGGTCCCAGCCGGCGCGGAAGCCATTCGAGGTACTGCTTCATCACCCACGCCGCATCGCGACCCGGCGGGAGGGGCAACCGCTGAATCGAGCGGACGGTCCGGCTCCCCGCCTTGAAGCGAAACAATTTGCTTCCGGCCTGCGTTCTCAATGTGACCTTGTCGAGCAAATCAAAATAGGTGCCGCGGGCGCGGGTAGCATCGAAGAGTGCTTCCTCGCGGGCCACCATCGGATGTTCGAGCGACTCGACCAGCGGATAGACCAGGTTTTTCGGCGAGTTGGTGATCACGCTCACCCACAGACGGGAAAGTGTTGGCGTGAAAAAGGGCACGGGAAGAAAGCGGCGCTTTTTGCCGAGCTTGCGCGCAGTCTCGCGCATCATCTGGACGTAGGTCAGCGGTTGGGATCCGGCCAAATCAAAAATCTTTCCGACATGTTCCGGCTTCAACGCCGCATCTGACATGGAGAACAGCACGGTCTCCAAATCCACCGGTGAGGTGAGCGTCTGCGTCCAGTGCGGACAAATCATAAACGGCAGACGATTCACCAGCTTCAACAAAATCTGGAACGAAGACCCGGCCTCGCCAAGGATAAGACCCGCACGGAACACGGTGAGCGGAAGCCCGTATTGCTTGAAGGTTTCCTCCACTTCAAGACGACTGCTCAAGTGCCGCGAGATTTTCTCCGCTTCCGGAATCAAACCGCCGAGATAAAGGACATGCTGGACACCGGTGCCACGGATCGCGCGGGCAAAATTATCGGCGAGGATGAGGTCGTAATCGGCAAACGGGCCTTGGTCGAGGTGGGCGGTCGGACCCATCGAGTGAACCAGGTAAATCGCCAGATCGACTTGCGCGGGCAACGCCTCCTCGAGCGACTTCAGCGAAAACAAATCACATGGACGCCAGATGACACGCGGATCGCTCGACTCCTGCGCCCGCCGCGAGATCGCCGTGATGCTGGCGCCGGGAAACTTCGCCAGCAACATCGGGATGATGGCGGTACCGATGTAGCCGCTGGCTCCGGCGATGACGATGCGGGGCGATTCGTTGACACTCATGGGAAAAGATTAACGGACAAGCGATCCCGCCACGATGAAAATCGATTTTTGCATCGATTTGAAAGGGGCGGCGATTCATGATGTCGTCCTTATGAGCGAGACGAACTGGCCGGTAATCGAGGATAGAATCCGCGCGGTTTTGGATGCCGACGGCGCGCAACCGATGCTGACCGAATCATTCTTGCGCCACACGAAACTGGTGCATGAAGGTACCACCGGCTTGATTTACGAGGCTGATATCGGCCCGGTCGGAACCCTTCCCGATTTTGAACGGCTGGCGCGTCCCGCCAGCGACGAGGCGCGCGAGGCGCTCCGGCAAACTGTCATGATCAAGTTGAACGGCGGACTCGGCACGAGCATGGGTCTCGAAAAGGCCAAGTCCCTCTTGCCGGTCAAGCAAGGCCTCAGCTTTCTCGACATCATCGCCCGGCAGGTACTTCAGTTGCGCAAAAAACACGGCATCGCCATGCCGCTCCTGCTCATGACCAGCTTCAGCACCGATCACGACACGATCGAGGCGTTGGGCGTTTATCCGGATTTGCCGGCCGGACTTCCCCTCACCTTCCGCCAGCACCGTGTGCCGAAGTTGCTTGCGGATTCACTGATGCCGGCGACATCGCCTGCCGATCCGGAAAAGGCTTGGTGTCCGCCCGGTCATGGCGACTTGTATGCCGCGTTGATCACCAGCGGAATTCTGGAGCAACTGATTGCGCGCGGCTTCCGTTTCGCTTTTGTCTCGAATTCCGACAACCTTGGCGCGGTCATGGACGAGGCGATTCCCGTGTTCATGGCGCGGGAGCGCATTCCGTTTCTTGTCGAGGTGGCGGATCGCACCGCTGCGGACCGCAAGGGCGGGCATCTTGCCCGCGACAAAAAAACCGGCCGGCTCCTGCTTCGCGAATCGGCACAATGCCCGCCGGAAGCCACCGGGCAATTTCAAGACATCGAGCGTTATCGTTACTTTAATACCAATAACTTGTGGATCGATTTGTCTGCCTTGCTAAAGCTTGTAAAAGAATCCGGGGCCGTGCCGGCCTGCTCGCTCATCATCAACCGCAAGACGCTGGATCCGCGCGACGACCGATCGCCCGCCGTGCTGCAGCTCGAGACGGCGATGGGTTCGGCCATCAGCAGCTTCGCCGGCGCGTCCGCATTGCGTGTTCCTAAATCACGGTTCGCCCCGGTGAAAACTACCGACGAATTACTCGGCCTGTGGTCGGATGCTTTCGTTTTGACGGACGACTTTCACATCCAGCTCGCATCGTCACGCGTCGCCATGGGGCCGCCGGTCGTCAACCTTGATCCGGCTTTCTACAAAAAAATCGACGATTTCAAAAAACGCTTCCCGCACGGCGCGCCCTCGTTAATCAAATGCCGCAGTCTGACGGTGCGCGGAGATCACACGTTTTCACCGGAACAAGGCTTCGCAGGCGACTGCGTCGTGACGTGACCGCCGATTGTAGAATTGGATTTTGGATTTGCGAATGAGGAACGACCGATGCGCGGTCATCCTGAGCCAAGGCGCGTCTTCGCTTCGGAGACGAAGAAACGGGGACATAGAATATGTGTCACTGCCCATGTCAGAAGAACATTTCTCAATTTATCGTCAACGGCCTTTGCACCATCGCGACCCGGAGATTGAAAAATACGGCGTGTCGGTTTTTTGGTGATAGCGCATTAAAAAATGTCGCAGCCGTTTGGTTGCGTCCGGCGGGAAGGTCCTGGCGGACCGTTCCCGCCCTACAAAACCGCATTGTAGGGCGCGAATGGTCCCGTCGGCGGGACCTTCGCGCCGGAAATCTTTGACCGGTATGGATTTATTTAAATTGCTCTGTCGTGATCGAGCGTTGATCTAGAGTCCCAGCCACTGTTCCACTTTCAGCGCCAGCATCACCAGCAAGGGCGAGGTGATGAATCCCGCCATCGTCGAAATCACCACACTGCGCGAGGCGAGAAAACGGTCGCGACCGAACATCGCGGCGAACAACGGCACCGACACCGCCACCGGCATCGCCGCAATCAGATACACCACATGCCGGATCATCGGATTGTCGCCATAACCCATTTTTGCCGATACCAACACCGCACCGATCAACACGATCGGCGCGACCAGTAAACGTCCCGCCGCCACCCACAGCGAATTGGCAAACACCTCGGCATTTGATTCCGCGCGCT
Organism: uncultured Verrucomicrobiota bacterium; assembly: GCA_964470065.1. Classification (GTDB taxonomy): domain Bacteria; phylum Verrucomicrobiota; class Kiritimatiellia; order CAIVKH01; family CAIVKH01; genus CALMUP01. The sequence continues at coordinate 16,427 of CAYYAR010000029.1, forward strand.
CACCCACATACAAGCCCAACGCGACCAGCGAGAGCGGGACAGTAAAGCCCCCGATCACATGCATCACCGGGACCAATTCCTTTAGTGAATAGCCGGGCCTCTCCTCCACGAATGAGAGCGGGATGATACCATAGGCGATCATTACCCCCGCCACGGTGGCAAGAAGTCCGGGGCTCATAAGCATGTAGCGAAATGCGTGGGTGCCGCGCAAGTTGCCGTGCAGCAGGGCAATCCCCGCCGTCCACAAAATAAATTGCGTAGGGATGTTGAAGAGAATAATCAGTCGCACCGCCTCGTCGCCCCAGATCGGACCAGCCACTGCCAGCGGCAGATAAATCCAATTCGGCATGCCAACAAGATAAATAAAGGTCCGCTTATCCGCCTCGAGATGATTCATCCGGTACCAGCCCCAGCCAATCAGCGCCGAACCGACCAGCACCACCGGCGCCCAGATCAGCACCGGCCAGTCGATCGTGATTTGGTGCGGATCCGTGGTGACGGCCAGGCGATGAAGCACCAGCACGGGAAACAAAAATAAGAGGACCAGCTTGCTCAATCCGGCGGTGCCGCGCGCGCCCACCAATCCGCCACGACGCAAGGCATAACCCACCATCACCAGCACGAGGATCGGCACCATCGCGCGGAAAACGGTCTGAACAATGTCGCTCATATATCCTGACCCATCGACTTGCCGGCGATCCAGCCGGTGGTCCAGGCGGCTTGAAAATTAAAACCACCGGTGACGCCATCGATGTCGAGTATCTCCCCGGCAAAATAGAGCCCGCGGCACTTCTTGCTCTGCATGGTTTTGAAATTGACCTCGTCGAGGCTAACGCCACCGCAGGTGACAAACTCGTCCTTGTTCATACTCTTGCCATCGATCATGAACTCGGTGCCGCTCAACAGGGCGATCAGCGGCTCAATCAAATGTTTCGGCAGCTGATTCCAGGCCAGATCCGGCGACGGCAACATCGGCCCGATCAACGATTGCCAAAGGCGATGGGGAATTTCCCACGGATTGTAATGATCGACTCGCTTCCGGCCGTGCTCCACGCGGGCGTGATTGATTTGTTCACGCAAGGCGTAAGGCGAGTGCGCGGGCGCCCAGTTAACCCGCAAGGTGAATTGGTAATTCAGGTCCGCCAACTCGCGCGCGCCCCATGCGGATACTTTCAAGATGGCTGGCCCGCTCAGTCCCCAATGCGTCACCAGCAGCGGTCCGCGCTGGCGCAAGGAGGTGCCGGGCACGGAAACATCCACCTCGCGCACACTTATGCCGGCCAGATCGACCAACCGCGCGTCACGGCAATCGAAACTGAATAGCGATGGACAAAGCGTGGTGATCGTGTGCCCGAGCGAAGCGGCGATACGGAATACCGGGGAGTTCTGATTGCCACCGGTGGCGAGCAACAAGCGGTCGCACATCATCTCGTCGCCGCGGGTCAGGGCAAGCCGGAACCGTCGATCCACCATGCTGGCGCCGGCCAACCCGCAATTAACCAGCATTTTCACGCCGGCCTGTCGGGCCTCCCGGAGCAGGCAATCGACCACCGTGGCGGAGGAATTCGTCACCGGAAACATGCGGCCATCCGGCTCGACCTTCAGTGGAACGCCGCGTTCCTCGAACCAATTCACGGTGTCGCGCGCCTGCCAGCGATGGTACGGCCCGAGCAATTCACGCCCGCCCCGCGGATAATGTTCGATCAGGCGCTCCGGCTCAAAGCAGGCGTGCGTGACATTGCAACGGCCACCGCCCGAAATGGTGACCTTGGCCAGCGGTTCCGGGCTTTTCTCGAGAATGACCACCTCGCAGTCCGGAATACTCTCGGCACAGGTGATGGCGGCAAAAAATCCGGCCGCACCGCCGCCGGCAATCGCGATGGTGAAGGCATCGCTCATGAAGCGAGAATCGCCTTGGCCGCCGCGACCCCGGAGGCCATCGCGGTCTCAAGGGATCCGGCGCCGAGTACATCGCCGCACAGGTGCAGGCCCGGCGGCAACCCGGGCGACTTGGCCGTGGCCTCCACATCCTCTGGCAATAAACGCGGAAGCGAGCGGGGCACCGGAAAGCTGCGAAGAAACTTCCAATGCGTGACGGCATCACCAAAATAACCGGCAAGCTCCGCGCGAATTGTCTCCTCGGCCGCCGGGGCATCGGCATCGCCCACGGTGTTGACGCATATCAATGCCCGGCCCAGCGGAGCATATCCGCGGGCGACATCACTGGGCACGGCGATGTGATTCACGCGTCCCTGCCCGGTCGCATTCAGCCATAACCGCCGGCGACGGCGGATAAACCGCGATTGCGGCGCATCATAATAATAGCAGGTGCCGCCATTCCACCGGCGCACCGGCAGGGCGGGAAACCAGCGGCGAACCTGCTCGCCATCCACCGCGACCACCACATGCTTCGCACGCACTTCGCGTCCATCCTGCAGGCGCATCAATCCGGGTTGCACCTCGGCCACCCGCGCATTCAGCCACATCCGCTCTGATCCAACACGTAACGCCATGCGACGAGGAATCTCGCCCATGCCCCCGGCCGGCAAGGCCGCCGCCCCGATGGCAAAATTGCGAAAGACAAACAGAAACATGCGCGCCGAGGTGTTCAGTTCCTTCTCCAGAAAAATGCCCGACAAAAACGGCCGGAAAAACGTCGCCATCATCTGCGGGGAAAAGCCGTACTTTCGCAACCACTCCTCCGTGGTCACATTCTCCGCCTGCCAGGGATACGACGGCGCGGCAAAACGAAGCTGTAAACTCAACTTGCCCATCAACCATTTGTCGCGAAGCGATCCCACGGGAGCCCGCAGAGTGGAAAACAGTTCGCGGGGCCGGCGAAACGGATCCCCCACCGCACACTCGCCCGAGGCGCTCCGGATCAGCGCACCCGGCGAAAAAAGCCCCAGCTTCAAGGCATCGTAATCAAGCAATTCGCGGCAGGTCGGATAGGCGGTCAACAATACTTGAAACCCGCGATCGAGCACAAAGTCACCGGCACGGTATGAACGGACGCGACCTCCGACTTCATCAGCCGCCTCTACCAGCAACACCTTGCGACCCGCCTGCTGTAGCGTAAGCGCGCACGCCAACCCGGCGACACCCGCACCTGCTATGGCCACATCCGGCGAGGGCATGATCCGGCCTATCCCTCTCCACGCCGGATGTGCAACTCGGGATGCTTGGCCGCGATAAAACTATTGGGCGGCACGCTCTCCATCAGGAATACGTTGCCACCAATGATCGATCCCTCGCCGATCACCGTATCGCCACCGAGAATCGTCGCGTTGGCGTAAATCACCACGTTGTCCCGCACGGTGGGATGGCGCTTGATGTGCTTCACGGGATTTCCACTTTCATCCAACGCAAAACTGCGCGCGCCCAGCGTCACTCCTTGATATACTTTCACGTGGTTGCCGATTTCCGTGGTCTCACCAATGACCACACCGGTGGCGTGATCGATGAAAAATCCTTCGCCGATGGTCGCGCCGGGATTGATATCGACTCCGGTCCGGGCATGGATCCACTCACTCATCATGCGCGGAACCAATGGAACATGCAGCCGGTACAACTCGTGGGCGAGGCGGTGGGTCGCCACCGCAAGCAACCCCGGATAGGCCAGCTTGACTTCCGCATAAGTCAGCGCGGCGGGGTCTCCACGGTACGCCGCGCGAATATCCTCGATCACCAGGCGGCGCACGTCGGGCAAGCGCCCGGTAAAGGCCTCCAGCACCGACCGCGCCTCCCGCCTTACATCGATCGCCTGGGGGCGCTTGCCTTCGACACTCGCCGCCTCGCCGCGCCATCGAAACGGAATCGCCCGGATGATTTCCGCCTCGAGGATTTTCGACCCGCCGGAAATTTTGTCTCGCAGATATGTGCGCAAGGGCTTTTTAAGATCCGGGGCGGCCGTATCGGATTTGCCCGGTATCATCACGTCGAGAAACAACTGAAGCGCATCGACCACCCGGCGCGGATTCGGGTAGTTGCGCATGAGGCTGTCCGGACGATCCCTGCCGCTGTCATCGAACAAGCCGGCCAAGGCATCGACCACGTCGATGGATTTTGCGGCGCGTGGTGTGGTCCTCTTGGGTTTGACTTTTTTTGGCATGGGCAGGACTATAACTTTTTTAACGCTTTTCACAATCTTGAACAAAGTGCCATGAAACGAATCGGTTACCTGCTGCTGGGGGTCATCCTGCTATCCGCATTGCCCCTTTTCTTCGGAAAAACATGGCTGAAGAACCGGATGGCCCGCGAATGGGAAGCGAAGACCGGCCTCCACACCGTGATCGAGGATGTGGAAGTGAACATTCTCCGCCGGACATTGATCATGCGCAACGTCGTGCTGTCGAATCCTCCGGATTTTTCGTACCCGGAATGGATGACTATACGCAAAGTATACATCCGGTATGACTGGATCACGTTATTCGGCAACAATCCTCATTTCGATGAAGTGCGCATGGAAATACCGCGGATGTATCTGATCAGGCGCGATGACGGCGATTTGAATATCGAGAGAATCGTACGAAAAAGTGAAACGTCCGCGTCCGGAGGTCAATCATCAACACCTCCCCTCACCGACGGCGCGTCGCCTCCGGCAGATGCAGCGCACGCGCCGGAGCGCACATCGAAAATCGCTGGCTACTCCATTGACCAACTCCGTATCACGCTGGACGAGGTGGAGGTGCGTCGATATACGAAAGATCAATCCGAACCGGTCATCATGCCGCTTCCGGTCGGGCTCGACCGCACCTTTTCGAAAGTTACCAACCTCCGGTTGGTTACAACCCAACTCGCTGATGATTTGATTTTGCGCGCCGGCTTAAACCTGGTCGCAAATCTCGACGCGACGCTGCAAGATGCCGTGGATGAAGATGGAAATCTCAACGCGGAAGGATTGAAGCAGTTCAAGGAACTCAAAAAACTTTTCTGGCCGTGATACATCCCGGCGCGCCACGGGCCAGGCCGGACAGCAAAAGTCCGCGCCGCGGAATCTTGACGTCCCGCGTGCAGTATCGGATAAACGACCATACCCAAAGGATGATTTGATCATGGCGAAACACATCGGCCTCGGACGCGGTCTCGGCGCACTCATCAAGGATGGCACCTCGGGCGAGCCACCCTTGGCGCCGCCGGAACGCGCGAACAAAATTCCCGTCGTCCACATCCGCAAGAGTCCCTGGCAGCCGCGCCGGGTTTTTTCCCCGGAGCCGCTGGCCGAACTCGTTGCTTCCGTCAAGGAGCGCGGCGTCCTCCAGCCATTGCTCGTGCGCAAGGTGGCCGATCATTATGAATTGATCGCCGGCGAGCGGCGTTTACGCGCCGCGCAGGAAGCCAACCTGACCGAAGTGCCCGCGGTCATCATGGATGTAGGCGACCAGGAGGCGCTGGAAATTGCGCTGGTGGAAAATTTGCAGCGCGCCGACCTCAATCTCGTCGAGGAGGCCGAGGGCTACCGGTTGCTGATGGAAAAGTTCAGCCTGACCCAGGAAGACATCGCCGAACGCGTCGGCAAAGCCCGCCCGACCATTGCTAATGCTTTGCGCCTGCTCGACCTTCCCGATCCGGTAAAGCAGTTGCTCGCCGAACGCCGCATCACGCCGGGGCATGCGAAGGCCTTGCTGGGGCTGGAAATTTCCCGCGAGCAGGAATTGCTCGCCGAGCGCGTGATTGCCGAGGACATGTCGGTGCGCACGCTCGAGCGCATTGTCGCCCGCAACCGCCGCGCGCCGAAAAAACATCGCGCCGAAAAAACCGAGGTTCCGGGCGCTCACCTGCACGCGTTGGCCGACCAGTTGCAGCACCACTTCGGCACGCAGGTCCGGGTCACATCATGCAAGACCCTCACCAACGGCAAAAAAATGGCCGGTCGCATCGAGATAGACTACTACTCCGGCGAGGAGCTCGACCGCATCATACAGGTTCTTGGTCTAAGTGATTCGCTTTAGCCGCTTACTCCATGGCCGCCGGCAGGTCTTTCGCTCACGCGCCGGTATACCGCAGGGACCATGAAACATCTCTCCCATCTATTATTGCTTGGCAAGGGTTTCATCCTGATCGCAGGCCTGGTGATCTTTGCGTTATCGGGTTCCTCAAGCGAGTTGGGCGCCGCACTCACGGATCGTTTTTCCGGATCGATGTGGGCGGTTGTTCCTTTGTTCTGGCTTATGCTGGGAGCTGGCGGCTTGCTGTTGACCTTTCCGCTGAGCCTGATCGACGAGCACTATACACGGGTGCGCCAACAGGAACCGGAGGAAACCCCGGTCTGGCACTGGCTCCAGTTTTTTGCGATCGAGTTGGTGATCATTCTTCTGGTTGGCAGTGTGACCACCACCATCATGCACGTTCGCCCGGCGTTATGGTGGTTGTACCTGACGGTACTATGGCTGGCCTACCATGCGGTCATGCCAATCCTGCAAAACATGACCTTGTTGGCCAGCGTGGACGATGACCAGCAAGAGCAGCATCCGGAACTGATACAAGAACTGAAGTCAGCTTTGGCCGCGATTGGCATTCAACTCAAGGAGGCACGGTTACTGCCTGACGAGGAAGAGCATCCTCACCTCGAGCAGGATATCTACATCGCTTCGCGCAGCAAGGTGACAACACTTTTTCTTCCGCCATCGTGGGTGGCGTGGTGGTCAATACAGGAAATTACCGCCGCCACATTGCACAAAGCCATCATGCATCGCGCGGACATTGTCCGCGAACAATCCTTGCTCCGCCTCATCCAGTCCCTGCTGTGTTTTGGTACGTTCGCCATGTGTTTCCCGACCCTGCGGGCATGGGCATGGGTGAGCGAACCGGGTCACATAACCACCGCTCCATGGCTGGCCGCATGGGTGATCGCCATGGCGGGACTGTTGCGGCCGCTCGAATTTGCCTTGATGAAGCGATGGATTTTCCGCGCGGATGATGCCGTGGTGGCGTTGATGCGTGATAAGGCTGCAATTATTTCGGCGCTCGAACGAGCGCGAGAAGACCAGCCCGATGAAGCCGTCGAGCATGCCCGCTGGGTGGAAATTATTTTGATGCCTGTTCCCTCCATCTCGCAACGCTTATCCCGCCTGCGCGGGAGTTAGGCGGCGACATAAAGCGCATCGCCAGTCAAGGCCTGAACGATTGCAAAAGCGGAGCTACGTTTGCGCTGTCGGGCAAGTTGCGCGTGATAGAAAACGCGCCATCAGGGCCAACCTTGATTACCTGTCCAAACAGGGAGAGCTCGCGATTCGGTTGTGCGCGACCGAATATACGCAACTCGACGTGCACTTCGACCCCCGGATCCACTCCGGCGCGGGTCGGACTGGACAATCCGATGGCTTGCGACCATGGCCATGGATTTGGCGCCGGCGTTGCGTTTGCCAAATCGCGTCCCGTGCAAATTGATGAACCTTCGGCGCGCGCGGGCAATGGCGGCGGCGGAGGCAACAGCTCAACGGCCCGGTAGAACGCCTTCACCGCTTCATGATTTTCCAGCACCAGATCCGTCAGTTCGCTGGCCGCGGGAAACTCCTGCGGATGGATTCCGGGAAGGTCTTCCTCATCGACAAAGACCACCGCTGACTCACCGGCCGCCCGGATGAAAGACTGATCAATGGTCTCCGCGGAAGGACCCGTCATGACATCCGTTGCTGCCGTAGATGGCGGATCTGTCGCGACCAATCCGGGAAATTCGGGGTCCGGTTCCCGGGCGATATCCTCCGCGCTCGGAGCCGGCAACTCCGTGTGCAAGGGCCGCCCGCGGGGATCAACATGTCCAGTAGTGGCGGGAGGCGGGGCCGACGGGGTCGTGACCTCGTTCGAGCGAGCCAGCAGATCCAGCGATCCGTCCGGACGGCAATAACCCAGGTCGGCTACGAAGGTCCGGTCATCCCTCCAGAAGTCCAGATACCAATGTCCCTTTTCGCCCTGCACATTCACGTCAAATACCTGACCGGCCTGCGCAACATGCTCGGCGCCGGTTACATCGTACACGCGAAGCGTAAGTGACCGCTGGTGGTCGGCGTGTTCCGGTTCCACGTTCCAATAGACGTGGACCCGGTGCGGATCGAGCTCCAGTAATTGCAATTCGGTTTTTCCCGCCGGAAAGGAGGTCGTGGATGAGATTTCTTCAAGCAACGAACGAAGGCGGACTTGATCGTTGTACCCCGGGGCAGGAGTTGTAGATTCCCCGCTCAAAAGGCATTATCGCGCGATGGATAGAGTGGCCACGCCATGGTGGTCATCATACCCCCGCAAACGAAAAAATCCAGCGGGATGAGGAAAAAAGCGCGGAAAGAAACGAGGCGACGTCTAGGTCGTCTTGGGTGGCGCGTCGACGATGATGATGTACCGCTCGGTGGAGGCGCTGCCCTCTTGCACACGCGAATCAGGACGCAGGCGGTAATCAATATCGCGGATATCGTACAGTTTTTTCTTTTCGCCGGGCCGCAACGTGAAAGCAGCCCACTCGCTGGTCAGGGGAATCACTTGCACCTCCCGGCTGGACATGTTTTCAAAGGTCAGATTCAAGTCTTCGGATTCTTCAAGCTCGCAGCCGACGGTGAAAGCAAGAGTTGATGCAAGCATCATGTAAGCAAGAAATTTTTTCATATAGGTACTCCTTGAAATCAACGTAGCAGGTCGAAAAAGGCTGTCAAATCTAAACATCCCCCCACGGGCCTACGATACGCGGGCCCGGCGGGCCTGGTCCAGCCACCATAACGTTTCGTTTAATCCATGATGGGCGCGGTCGACCCAGGCCGATCCCCAGAAATAATGGCAACTGGTTTCCGCCCGGAGAAGCCGCCAGTAGGCCTCCTCCAGGCATCGATTCTCCTCGTGTTTGGGCCACCCACGGCGCGCAGCGTCATCGCGCGCCTCGTTCACGGCCCGGCTCACCTCGGCCGTACGTGCCCAGGCATCGCGTTGCATGTGCGATCCGGTCCATTGAACGAATCCGATGCCGTGATGAAAACCGGTGTTCCATGCGCCGGTGCGCACGATCACATGGCCATGCGCGCCAAAGCGGTCGAGATAATCATCGATGAACGTTGGCCGGACCGGGCTGGAACCCTTGCGCGCCTGGTCGAGCAATGGATGATAAAATGCGCCCCAGAAATTAGCCGCCCAGTTGACATTGCGGAACCAGCCGCCATTCTCCCCGTCGGTCGCGGTGCATACCAGCGGCTCGAAGCCACACCACTTGGTGCGCTCGCACACCTCGTGAATAAACCACCCGGTTTCCAGGCCACCCTCCTGGGCGATCGACAAATCGCGATCGCGCGGTATGACAATAATCTCATCATCGCCGAATTTCGCGAGGTGCGGACGGTAGCGCAACTCCTCCCACTTCATGGGCGTGATCGGCACAATATGCTCGGCGTCGACGATCACATACCGGTAACCCGCGCGCTTGAGCAGCGGAATCATCTCCATGCAGAAGCCCATCTCGGGCGGCCAGAAACCCTGAAACACCTCGCGAGGAAAGAGATGATGACCGATGCTGAGCCAACGCTTCACATGCTCCTCGCGATCGCGCCCGGGGATCAGGGGGAACACCGGGTGATAGTAGCCCGTGCCCAGCACTGTAAGCGCCGGATTACGCATATGCCAAAGCATGTCACCGCATTTGACGATCCCATACACACGCGACTGAAAGTCGTGATTGGACAACACCTCCAGCAGCGTTCCACTCATCGCCATGTGTACACGCGCGACATCCTCCCACCCCTCCACGGCTCTCGGGATGCGATCATAGGCATACAGCACTTCTTTCGCCTGCCACTCGGTCAGCGGATTATTGAGCATCTCATCGATGTTGCCCCACGGCTGGTGAAGATTCAGAACAATGGCATGATATACATTTTCAGGCATGACGGATTACCGGGTTATGGGGTGGCACATGCCGGCCCCGACGAAACGGGGCCCGCCAAAAAAATCTTCCGGAGGGACGCGCTCCATCGCGCCCGCAGCACATGATGAAAAATAAAACTCTTCATATGATCGTCAATTTTCGCAATCTGGCAGCCACATCACCCCGCCACCCGGACCGCCGCTAAAAATCACCATTCACTATTGCTTCCGTCCTCCGGCACAATTCGCGCGCATAATCAGTCCACACACCCTGCCCCCAATAACGGAAACAACTGGTCTGGGTGATGAGCAGGTGATACAACGCGTGGCGAAAGCGCGGATCGGACGTCTTCACGCCTTTGTCGAGCACCTTCTCGCTGAACAGCGCGCTGACTTTTTCCATCGGCCCGAGCACATTTTCATACCCGTTGGTCCAGGAGATGTGACTGGTCCAGCTTCCGCCTTCCATATGAAAACGATGATCCTCCTGGCGGCACGCCTCGATGGCGTGGCGCAATTTGTCCGGACCATCGCCGGGCTGGATTTTTTGCCAGATTTTATGTTGAAAGAGCGGCTGGCAGGCCGGCAAATCGGACTCCTTGATGCCGGCGGCAAACAAGTGCTCAAGATATTCCGAACCGTTCATCAGCGGCGTTTCCGACCCCGTGCTGTGGCGCGAGACCTCCATAAATTTTGCCGGAAACTCGTTCATCATCACGCCGCCGTTTTCGCCATCGGCAATTTGCGTCACCAGCGGCGGGATCTGTTTTCCGGCCAACTCCTGACGCCCCAGACTGGCTGCTTCATACCATGGCTGCATTTGCGCGACGAGCTTGGTGTCGCTCCCCTGCGTTTTGATGAGCGCAATAATCGAAACTTCCTCACCCTTGCTGTTTTTACAGACAAGCCGGTGCGGAATATGCGGGCGCTGAAGACCGTGTCCGTTCAATTGCTCCACGGTATGTTCCTGGATGATTACCCAGGTGAAGCCGCAATCCTTCAGGGTTTTGACAAACTCGTAGGCGACATCCGGCTGATTGGGCAGCGCCATTTCGGAGGGCGAAAATCCTTTCACTCGTTCCAGCGCCTCCAGACCGAACAGCGAGGCGAAATGATGCTGCCAGGCCAGCACATGCAATTTGTAGTCCTGCACGGGCGTGGAGGGCGCCACGGCATGCCCCCACGGACAACCCAGCCACTCGACACAATGCCGGAAGTCGGGATGCACCGTGACATGACGCAAGGCATCGAACAGGTCGTTTGATCCCATCTTGCGCAGGCCGTCAAACAGGCAGCCGGTATACTCGAGCATGGCTCGCGGGCGCTTGCCCTCGCCGACCAACTGGGGAACAAACTCTCCGATCCGTTTGTAGCACCAGTAAAAGGCCGGCGCATTGTGATTATCCCCGATGGTCTGGTTATCCATCATGTATTTGAGGTTGCTGATGATCGCCGCCGTATGGAGATCGTGTCCGCCGGCGGGAATCAACGGTTGCTGCATGTGCAGGGCAATCGCCGCCGCACTCTTGATGCGACCGAAGTCGATGCCACCGGCGGTGCGGTAGGCGTCGGGATTTTTGCCGGCGTGTTTAAGGATGAGCGCCTCCTCGCCGGAGATGTTGAGGTGGCCATCCACGTATTCGGGTAGTAGTTGCATATTATGTGGTTTTGGGTCGGCGTGGCGGCTTGGCGGCCGGGCCACGCGGGTTGAACCGTACCGGCACATGTCCGGTCCGGCCTGAGGTCGTTTATTTTTCTTTAATCAACTGGTAAATGTTCAAGTAATGCTGGGCCGAGTGACTCCATGAGTAGTCCTTGCGCATGCCGTTAAGCATCAGCTCCCGCCAGTACGTCGGATAATTGTACCACATGCCGATGGCGCGGCGCAGGGCGGATTCGAGCCCGTCGTGATTCAAGTCATTAAAGACATATCCCGTGCGGTCGTGATACGGCACGTGCGCATAATTCGCATCAAACACCGTATCGGCGAGACCGCCGGTGCCGCGCACCACGGGCACGGTGCCGTACTTCATGGCGATCAGCTGGGAAAGTCCGCACGGCTCAAATGCGCTGGGCACGAGAATCATGTCCGCCCCCGCATAAATGAGGTGCGAGAGGCCCTCGTCGAAGCTCAACTCGAGATGACAATCAGGATTGTCGTTCAAGTGCCGCTTGAGATTCCAGAAATCCTCGTTGATTTTTCCGTCCGGACTCGTGCCAAGCAGCACAAACTGACAACCGTTGGCGAGGCTGTAAAAAATGGCGTGGCGAATCAATCCGACACCTTTCTGGTGATCAAGGCGGCTGACCACGGCCACGATGGGTTTGAAGATATCGCGGAGCCAGAACCGGTCGCGCAAGGCCTTTTTGTTGCCGTATTTTCCATCGAGATTCCCGGCGCTGTACTTGAACGGCAGAAACCGGTCGACCTCGGGATTCCACTCGCCGTAATCAACGCCGTTCAAGACGCCGCCGAGTTTGCCGCCATGATGATTGAGCACGCCTTGAAGGCCGTGGCCGAGCGTGGTGTGCCGTATTTCATGCATGTACGTCGGCGACACCGTGGTCACGAAATTCGAGTAGACGATACCGCCCTTCATCAGATTCACCGCGCCGTGGTGACGCTCATCGCCAAGCCGCTCGCCGGTGACATACCAGGCGGGATTCAGATGGTTCTGGCGCAGGACAAAATCACCGGTGATGCCCTGGTGGTGAATGTTGTGAATGGTGAAACAAACGCGTGGATGGGTCATCCCGAATTTATTGTAGGTTTCATACAACAGCAGCGGCACCATCGCCGTCTGCCAGTCGTGCACGTGAATGATGTCCGGATGCTTGCCGGTCTTGAGCATAAACTCCAGCGCGGCCTTGCTGAAAAAGGCAAAACGGTCCGGATCGTCGGCATGACCGTAGATGATGCCGCGCTGAAAAAAGTTTTTGAAGAAATGCGGCTCGATGAAATAACACTTCACGCCATCGACAAACCCGAAATACACGTCGCAGTGCACCCAGAATTGATGATACGGCACCCACAAATCACTGTAGGTTTTGGTGTAGCCCCAGATGCGATCCGTCCGCATGCAATCGTAACGGGGCAGAATGACTTCGACGTGGTTGCCCCGGATCGACAATTCGCGGGTGAGGCCCTGCACCACATCGGCGAGGCCGCCGACTTTGGCGACATTGGCAAACTCCGAGGCAATATGAACAATGTACATGTGATTCTCCGTTAACACACGCGACGGCGCGCGCACTTACTCGTTCGTGTTACTCCATACCGATGATTTCGTCCATCACCCGCGGATGCTGGGCCAGGAAAGGATACAAGTCCGTCATGATCTGCATGTACGCCGCCGGCCACGGCAAGTGGCGCATCCAGCATTGACGGTCGGCCAGCAGCGAGGCGGCAATGCAAATCAACCGGGCCTTCGACGCCGCAGGGCGATTGCTGGCCAGAATAAATTGGACCTTCCGTAGAATACCAACCTCGTCCACCTCGGGTTGCTCCTGCACGGCTTGCCGGGAGAGAATCCGGTTGAACCAATTCCAGTGGTGGATGCGGGCGCGAAAGATGGCCGGCGGCAGACGCGAGTAGGCCTCCAACTTCAACAGATACTCGAGGATTTCCGGGCCTTCCGGATGCTCGGCGGCCAGCGTTTCGATGACGTTGTGGTAATGCGCGTCCCACAAATGCTTCTCTTCAGCCTCGCTGAGTTCCCGCTTCTCGATAATTTGGCAGGCGGTTTTTTCGGCATACACAATATGGTCCACAAGAAACGAGCCGAGATACGCCAATGTGATGGCCTTTTCCACCGTGCTTTCCTCCCGCTCGATCAGGCTGCGGATGCGCTGGCGCAACACGCGGCCGAACCCCCGGTTGCCGGGACTGCCGGTCATGCGAAACAGGCGCGGAAACGAGCGCGATCGCAACTCGTGCACGAGGGGCGGCGGTAGATATTGCGCCGTGACCATACTGCCTATTCCCGGGTCACCGCATCATCGCCGGCAGCCGGAAGCGCCGCCACCGCGGGCTCCTCCTTCGCCGGCAGAGGCGGCGGATCCTCGTAGTGATGGAAGAACAACGCGCCGAGCGGTGGCACAGTCAACGGCAGGGAAAACTGATGACTGTTCCAGGGCACGGCCTCGGCGGTCAACGTATCCACCACGCCAACCTGGCTGCCGCCGAAACCCTCGTGATCGGTGTTCATCACCTGCTTGTACTCGCCGGCGTACGGCACCCCGACGCGATAGCCATTCCGCGGCACCGGCGTGAAGTTGAAAATGCACACAATGATGTGACGCGGATTCTTGCCCTTGCGCAAAAGACTGATCGTGCTGTTCTCGCTGTCGTGCAAATCAATCCACTCAAAACCGTCCCACGCAAAGTCGATTTCGTAGAACGGCTCATACTGACGGTAAAGCGCATTCAGGCGCGTGAAGAAATACTGCAATTTCTGATGGTGTTCGTATTTGAGCAGATGCCAGTCAAGGCTCTCGTGGCAATTCCACTCGTTCCACTGGCCGATCTCGCAACCCATGAACAGCAACTTCTTGCCGGGATGCGCATACATGAAGGCATATAACAAGCGCGCGTTGGCGAACTTCTGCCACAAATCCCCGGGCATCTTCGAAAGCATGGCACCCTTGCCGTGCACGACTTCATCATGCGAAAACGGAAGAATGAAGTTTTCCGTGAACGCATAGATCAGCGAGAAGGTGACATCGTTGTGGTGGTACCGGCGGTGGATCGGGTCCTTGCTGATGTAACGCAGAATATCGTTCATCCAGCCCATGTTCCACTTGAGGCCGAAACCAAGTCCGCCCAGGTAGGTCGGACGCGACACCATCGGCCATGCGGTCGATTCCTCGGCGAAGGTGAGAAAGCCGGGAAACTCCGCGTACATCACTTCGTTGAATTTTTTAAGGAAATCCACCGCCTCGAGATTTTCCTGCCCGCCGAACATGTTGGGAATCCACTCGCCCTCCTTGCGGGAGTAGTCGAGATACAACATGCTCGCCACGGCATCGACGCGCAGGCCGTCGATGTGAAACACCTCGGCCCAATAAACCGCGTTGGACAGCAAAAAGGTTTTCACCTCGTTGCGACCGTAATTGAAAATCAGCGTGCCCCAGTCACGATGCTCGCCCTTGCGCGGGTCGGCGTGCTCGTACAGATGCGTGCCGTCGAAATAAGCAAGGCCGTGGCCATCCTTCGGAAAGTGGGCGGGGACCCAGTCGAGAATCACGCCCAAGCCCTCCTGGTGGCAACGATCGACGAAGTATTTGAAGTCGTCCGGCGTGCCGAAACGGGAGGTCGGCGCGTAATACCCGATGGTCTGATAGCCCCAGGAACCGTCAAACGGATGCTCGGAAACCGGCATCAGCTCGATGTGCGTGAAGCCGAGGTTTTTCACGTAAGGCAAAAGCCAGTCGGCAAGCTCGCGGTACGTCATCCAGCGGTTGTTGTCCTGCGGCACGCGGCGCCATGATCCGAGGTGCACCTCGTACACGCTGACCGGACGGTTCATTTCGTTGGACTGGGCGCGGCGGCGCTCCATCCAGGCCTGATCATTCCACTTGTAACGGTGAAGATCCGCCACCACGGATGCGGTCTTCGGCCGGAGCTCGGCGGCAAATCCGTAAGGATCCGATTTCTGCGCCAGATAATCCTGCGGCCCCTTCACCTCGAACTTGTAGATGTCGCCCTCGGCCAGGCCGGGAATGAACAACTCCCAAATGCCCGTCTCGCCGCGCCTTTGCATGGGATGATGCAATCCGTTCCAGCGATTGAACTGGCCGATCACGCTCACGCGCAGCGCATTCGGCGCCCATACCGCGAAATGGACCCCGCGCAGACCATTCACGGTCAACAGGTGCGCGCCCAGCTTTTCGTACGTGCGGTAATGGGTGCCCTCGCCAATCAAATGTAAATCGAAATCCGTCAAGCGCACCGGCAAACCATACGGATCATCGATCTCCCAGCAGTGTCCCTGACCATCGGTCATTTTCAAGCGGTACTTGAACGGCTTGCGATCGTTGAACACGATTTCAAACAAACCCTCATCATCGATCCGGCTGAAGGCATGATGATGACCACCCTCGAGCAACTCGACGCTACTGGCGAAAGGCTGAAACGTCCTCACCACCACACCGGACCCGGAGGAGTGCATACCCAGCACGTCGAAAGGCGAACCGTGCATGCCGTATATTAAGGCCTTAACTGCATCCTCATGAAGCGTGGACTTCATATAACTCTCCTGAAAGCATCAACTTGGGTACAAGCGCAAGACGCGTTGAACCCCCGAAGTATGCCGGAGCAAGCGGGGAAAGGCCATAGCAAATGGCAGAAAATTTCCGCCGGATTTACGCCGGCTGGGACGCCCGCGGCAGCCGGATCCGGATGGTCGTCCCCCGTCCGGCCTCGCTTTCGCATTCGATCGATCCTCCCGCGCGATGAACAATTCCATACACAATGGTCAGGCCGAGTCCCCGGTCGCGGGCCTGGCTGCGCGTGGTAAAGAAAGGCTCACATATGCGATCCCTGACCTCGGCGGACATGCCGCTTCCGCGATCCGCGACCGTTAACACCAGAAATCCGGCGGCATCCTCCTCCAGATCCATGGTGATCATGCCGCCCTGCGGCATCGCCTCGATGGCATTCCGCAACAACTCACCGGCCACAAACGTAAATTGACCGGGATCCATCGCCACCCAGGCCGATGCGAGTCCGGTCCGGTTGCGATAGGCTTCGGTCAACTCAATCCGCTGACCGGTCGCTACCGGCATCGCGGACCGGCACGCCGCATCCATCAACTCCACCAGGCGGGCCATGCCGCCACCCCGGCGCGAACCAATCAGCTGCAGTTTTTTTGTCAGCGCCATGATGCGCTCGCCGGCATCGGTGATTTGTTGCGCACAGAAGGTGATGTCATCCGGCGAGGGCGACTCTTCGAGCATTTGAGCGCAGGCGATCACCGGGGTGAGCAGGTTGTTGAGCTCGTGGGCAAGGTATCCGGAAAAGCCGCACACCAAGTCCATGCCATGCTGATTGTCCGGATGACGGTTCTCGCTCATGCGTCGATCATACTAAACATGAGGCGGGGTCGACAATCGCCGCTTCATCACACGGCCGGGCGCGCGCATCGTTCGCAGCGAACGAACCTCCGCCATTTGCTACCTCAGCCAGATGCGCTCCATCTCCAACTGGAAGGATTCCGCCTTGCCATTGGCAATCATCAGTCGAATCAGCGCAATGGTTTCGCCCGGAAAATTTGGCAGATCGAGCTGGTCGCCACGCCACATCGGCACGAGTCCGGACAAGGGAATCTCAACCGTTTGCCACGAGCCGGAGGTCGTGAAACGGGCCTGGTAATAATGTCGCGCCTGCGGATCCGCCTCGATGATGAAGCGGTATTCCTTTCCGTCACCCTTGACCCGCAAGCAAGCCGTGGTAAACGCCCGGACATCGACGGTTTCAATCGCGCACTGCACCGAGGAAAAACCGCCATTGTTCTCCAGCGAAACTTCGCCATGAAACAAGCCATGGCCGCTGCTATCGATCTCAAATTGGCCGCGGGAAACCCCGCCCATCACCCCGTCATCCTCGATCACCCATTCGCCCGGCCCCCGGGAAAAGTCGTACAAGACATGCTCGCCCGTTTCCGCCAGCGCCATCGTCGCCCAAGCCATCACCCACAAAGCCGACAAGACGATTTTTGTTATCGATTTCATATGAATCTATCGCTAACGCCGTTTGACGGCGGCAGACTGAAAGTAAAAGTGGTGGTGGGAGAAGGATTCGAACCTTCGAAGACATAGTCGTCAGATTTACAGGCTTCTGAAATTATTGATCATTATAGGGTTACGACTCTTAAAGGGGGGCTCCCCTTATAAATGCAAAAAATATCAATCGTGTCACTTTGCGTCTAGCGAAGATACCACCTCTTGCTTCAGGTCGAGTTTCGGCAGAAGCCTTATCGTATCTCGCAATTCATTTAAGTCAGTATGAATATACAGCTTCGTTGTTTGTGGATTTCCATGCCCTACAAATTTCCCGACAGCGGATTCTGAAGCACCTCCGCTGTTTAGTGCCGTACAAACTGTATGTCTAATTGAGTGAAACCCAAAACGAACACGGGAACGTGGTGACCCTCTCTCTTTTGGGTGTTTTGTCTCAATACCACAGGACTGAAAATGCTTTTGGATTACATTTGTTGCATACGATTCGTGTTTTTCGTAACGAGCGGCAAAAGTTGGACACAGATACACACTAGCTGATTCTTCTCGTAAAGACTCCAGATAAGCTTTCAATTCAGGATTTAAGGGTAATAGAGGTGGAGCTTTCTTTGTTGTTTTTTTGCGAGTTGCGGGTAGTCGAATCAAATTGGCATTGAAGTCAAACTGATCCCACTGCAATCGACAGCACATACCGAGCCGAAGACCAGTGTAGTAACCAATCAGAAAAAGCGTCCGAAGCTCTCCCGTTGCCTTGGAGATTATCATGGAAATCGTCTCCAAATCGAAATTGTCTCTTCCCGTGTAGTCATCCAATTGCAGCCTGTCACATCGCTCCCAAGGATTAATTATTTCAAGACCTCGCTTACGAATCATCACGTTCCATATTCGACACAAGAGGTCGAGGTACTTGTTATGAGTCCCATGCGCCCTTTTTTGCTCTATAAGAGAATACATGAATTCATTGGCAAGAGCGGGAGTTACCTCTTCAACGAAGCGAATCATAGGCTTTTTTTGAGATGCCCAAGCAATAAACCTGTCGTATTGGCACTTGTATTGGCGCATGGTCTGAGTTTGCGCCCCTTGATTTGTATGTGGATTGTCGAAGAAATTCCATGCGGATTCCAATGAGGTCATTGCGCAAGCCATTAACCTTTTGGATGACTTGTTCTGAGGACGTAACTTTTTTGAGGTGATTAACTCGGCTCGAAGAAGGATACTTTTTTCTTCCGCTTCTTTTAGTGCTTCTTTCTCTGTTGATGCCTCCAGAGTCACCTCTTTTTCTGCACCGCAAAGTCGAACTCGCTGCTTCCATTTCCCATTCTCAAAAAAAACTCGCCCTAATCCACGTCTACGTCGTTTCTTTTTAGGCGACACCCTTGGCGTGGGAATGGAATCTTGAGCTTCGGTCATATTTTAGGCGGCGTTACCTATTACAGATTGGCTTGAGGCCATTAAACGCATCACATCACTAGATCTGAATCTGGTGACTTTTCGGCTTAATTTTACAGGGAAAAGCATTCCCCTTTTAGCGTATCTCCATACCTGACGCCTACTTATGCCGAGTATTTTCCCAACTTCGCCAACTTTAAGCAGTTGATTTGTCGCAATAGGCGTAGTTGCCTCGTTACCATTTAAAACCTCGGCAATTTTAACCCTTTTTTCTTCAGTCACACTCTCGTCCATCATCAGGACGCTCATGACCACATCTACAGTTTTACTTTTCATCTACCATCCACCTGTCCTTTACTTATGTTTTCCCTACTTGATGTATGTAGTTTAGCAAATACAAATCACAAGTCAAGATATAAAGCATTGAACTACAACGCTTTGTAAAATTTTATATGAAACTTTAATACAATTATTTCCAGCATCATTTTATTTAAATTTTTATTTGACAAAAAGGGGCTTAATTCGCTATAAGCCGTTGCGAGCAAACAGTTTATGAATATTTTATCTTGCATCATGTCTTCTTTTGTTGAAAATCAACAAAGATATGAGCAACCAATTGTTCAAAGCACCCAAATCGATAGAGTTACTATCCAAAATCGGATTTATTCTTAAACAACACAATCATACGCAGTCCTTAAGCTCAAAGACCGAAAGCTTGGAAAAGATATCCATGCTCACAAAAAAGCTTTTGTGGCAAATCGAAGCTAAAGAAACGCCGCTGGAGCTGAAGATAATGCTTGGCTGCCTTGAATGCGGGGGAAAACCCGATCCACAAGCTGTCTTGCTGGTCGCCGCTCTGGTTGCCCTCGCACTTCTCAATCCAAACGATGGTAAACCAGTTAGCTATGTGGTCCAAATGGCTTCGATGGGAATTCCAGAGCGAATGTTTCAAATTCGCCTAAAACTCTCTGAATTCAAATTAGCGGGGTTCATCGAAATCGATTTTTGTGAACAGGTTCAATTGCGAAAAGGATTACTGGCTGATCTTTTTAACTTACCGCATTGGTTTTCATTGGACATGGAAAACACTCAACCCAAAAGAAACCATCCGTTTTTTGAAGAGGATTAAGGAGAGGCATATGCAAAACACCCAAATTTTAAACCCCCATAATCGTTTTATGCAATCACTGATGAGCCTTGTTGGGCAATTCCAGCAGGAATTACAGGTTCAAAGGCTTAAGGATGTGGAAGCCGCTAGAAACAAGAATACTTTAATCGGCAGACCAAAAGTGAGTTTTGACGTTGAACAGGCTCTTCAATTACGACAGCAGGGGTTTTCTTGGGGATACATATCCAAAACGGTTGGAGCATCATCTGGAACCATAAGAAGGGTAATCTCGCCGCTTCTGTCCTCTACAGCAGCCCAAATTACCATCAAGTAAAAGGGTCTGAAATTTCAGGCATGATTTTCGAGGAAATTTGACCCTTAAAGCACCATCAAATAAACCGAACGTTTGATTTAAAGGAGGCATTTATGAAGCGAGTCGTGATTTACACCAGAATTAGCACTCAAGACCAAGAAGCCCGAAACCAAATAGACCAATTAGCTGATTATGCCAGTAAACAGGGCTGGACCGTTGTTGAAACCATTCAAGATGTCGGATCAGGGTCAAAAGGTATTTCCGACCGCAAAGGCTTGGAGAAGGTTTTCCTCATGGCGCACCAAAAAAAGATCGATCTCGTTCTGTTTTGGGCTTTGGATCGCTTTTCAAGAGAGGGTAGCCGTAAAACGATTGGCTATTTAACCCAATTGGAATCGATGGGGGTTGGCTTCCACAGCTACATGGAACCGTATTTATCTACCTTGGGAATCTTCAGTGATTCGATAATTGCTCTTTTATCCGCCTTGGCGAAACAGGAGAGGATTCGAATTTCTGAACGTACAAAAGCAGGCTTAAAACGAGTAAAAGCGAATGGGAAACAACTTGGGAGACCTCGAACATGTCCTCGGACGGTTCAAAGAGCCATTGAGCTTCGAGGTATGGGTCTTTCCTTCAACAAGATTGGTGGTGAATTGGGCGTGACGGCGCAGAGGGCGTTCCAGTTATGCAGAGTTGCCTAGCAGTTCCGGACCAAACCGCCGCTTCCCCTAAGGCAACTCAGGGCTGAAATTACGCAGATAATCAATTCTCTCACGGGTCAATTTTTCACGTACGGCATTGCCCGCTAATCCGCGCATGGAACCTCCATCGTAGAGAAGATATACCACCTCAGCCTCAGCCTCTCTGTATTTTCGAAAAAGAACAGCAGAAGACTCAAAAGTCTTCCTGACATCATCACTTAGACCCTTCTTTATGTCCGTCTCAATTTTGGTCATCACTTGGTCGAGATGAACAAATATCGCATGGCTAGCCGCAATCATTTCCGTCGTGGTCTCTGCTGCTTGAAGTGATTCCTCCAACTCTTCAAGTGAACTCTCTGCCCCTTCAAGCGGGAATGACAAAAACAGAAGCAAAAACATCGCGCTGGTAATCTTCATGAATGATTCTGCTGATAATTCATGGCTATTTCAGAAGATAAACCTCTTTTATCCTCACCAAGAGGAAAGTCGGTGCAAAAAAGGAGTTGGTTTGATCAGACGGCTCTTTCATCGCCAGATTTTCAACTTTTCCAAATAGCTTTCGACTGTGCCGAGACCAACCCCATATTCTGCTAAGCAAATTGTTTGGCGATTGTGGATGCGGGAATAAATACATCGGAAATCAACTGGTTTAAAAGTGGTCGCTCTGAAAAGGTCTTTCGAATTGGGTCTATGTCTAATTTTTTGAGCATTCGACGGTAAACGTAGGACAAAACGTCTTTTATTTCATAGGGTTTATCAGTGGTGGCTTTTACCAAGGCATCATCGTATTCCTCAAAACGCTCAAATAACTTGGCAATCAGTTGTCCCGACTCCTCTGGGTCGTGTTCTAGTCGAGGAATCTCTGCATACTCCACATTACACTTAAAGAGAAACACACCCGCTCCAAGAGTTTTCAGAAGACCAAATAATTGATTCAGCATTGGATCAACCAACTCGTCACGATCTGCAACGACACGGCGAAATGCAAAACAGTAGAGCCAAGCACGGAAGCAAAATATCTCAGATAGGTGCTCTACTTTCTTCGAGTCGAGCAATGTGGTGTAAACATCCCAGTCGTTTAGGTATAGCAGCTTGTCTATTTGGTAGTCCGACTGATTCTGCTGATATTCGTCAGGTGGTACTTCGTCTGGAACCGTAAGAGTATTGCGACATTGCGGACATTCAACCTCGAATCCAGCACCTTTATCATCTATGACCAAACTCTTTCTGCAATGAACGCAGGTAAATGTAATGTCACCCATATTATTCCTCAGTTTTTCCGACGTTACCACCCCATGATTACTGCGTCCAGTTGATACGGAATGCATTCCAAAATTTAAAAGCACCCAACCGGTAAATATTTCAAATGCAGACATTTACCGAATATTTTTATGGCTTCACCTTGGTGTACGAGGCGAAAAAGAAGGACAAAAATCATCGAAAAGATCGTCCCACCAAACGATTATCCAAAAAATCATCCAAACCGCTTAGCAAACCCATTTACTGGTCAGATGGAAACTGGACTGCAATCCATTACAAGCCAATGACCGTCAGGACGGAGCGTTAAAACAGGATTTTCAAAACCACCTCCTCAAGTACGAAAATTTTCCGCCATTTGAAATTAGGGGTATAGGGTGTTTTATCCATGATGGCATTTACCAGTTTTTCGTCCCCACGAAATTTGGGTAAAAATTTTTTTAAAATTTTTTCAAAAAACAGCCAATAGGGCGGTTGGGGGGGTGGTACAAACAGCTACTAAACTTGTACCATACCGGTACAATTCACTGAAAAATCTTGGTTGTACCGGTTATTGGAAATTCAGAAACGCATTGCAGGTGTGTCATAATGGCGCACTGGTGGTATTGATAGGCTTCTGTTCGGTGTTTTTTTGATGTTTTTGATCTCACCTGATATTTCACCAGTTGTCTCGTAGAAAGGGCTGTTCACCTGTCCCATGTCCCACCCCCCTTATAGGGGTGGGACGGGGAGACAGATAGGCGGGTTGGCTTTATTTGTCCTTTCGACCCAATCCGTTCTTTAGCATTATTCTTCCGACCTGAGAGCTTGAGATCCCCAAGACGGCTTCGATTTCACGGTAGGTGGCATCAGGATTAATTTTTGCATAACCCAACACCTCTGCCTCGCCTTTTAGCGGCGACTGAAGGTTTCCCTGATCATCACTCACAACCCAATACGGCTTATCAAGTGACGGAGAACGGTCTAGGTAAACATCACGTACCCTGTTCCCATCCTCATCTTCAAGACCCGCTCTTACCCAGTTTTTTCCAAACTTGAGTAAATATCTCGAATCACCTTTTTTGGGGCTGAACAGCTCAATCGACGCTCTGGCTCCGTTCGCTTTACCCGAAGTACCAGAAGCCAGATAAACTGAATCGTTTTCACCCCAATTTTTCCGTTCCTGCGGTTTGCCAGTATGATCAACCATCAACATGGCACTATTTGTGTCTTTGAGCATGTTAACGAAGGGCGTAATAAAAGCTTTCCACGCTTGGGTGCTATTTATGTCGTCATTGTTGAACGCTTGGTAGTTGTCCAAAATGCAAACATCAAAGCCACCGGTTACCAGCTCCTGTTTTATCGAAGAAACCAGCGATGATCCGCCCAACGAGTATGCATGATGCATCTGAATGTTTTCGTTTAGCAGTTCGAAGTCCAAGTTTTCATGCTCGGCAATTGATTCAAAGTCTCGTTTGAGTACTTCCATATCATTTTCAGCCGTTACCAAGAGAATCCTGAACGGTCTCGATACTTTTAGTCCAAATGGTGATTTACCACATGCAATACAGGCGGCAAATTGCTCAACAAGCACACTTTTACCAATGCCCGTACCGCCCGTAAGCAAAGTCCACGAACCACGCTTTAACAATCCGTTACCGAGAATGAAATTCTCCTCGGGTTTTGGATCAAAAGCCAAAAGATCGTAAAACTTTATAGGCGGGAATGTAGTTACAAGAGGTGAACTTGATAGCGTTATCGCAAACGTTGATTCACCCACCATAGACGATGTATTTTCAAACTCGATATTCATTGCAGATATTGTTGCGATCATCGGGCACCTCCTTCTGGATTGAGATACAAGAGCCTTTGCCAATTATTTTTTTCGGCACGAAAATGACCCGCAAGTCTTGAGAGTCGAGATTCGTTTTTACACGCACGATCACAACCAAGTGGTACAAGGATGTTTTTAAACAGGTTGTTTTCGACTTCTTTTTCCCACTCATCCCGATTTGCACAATCGACCTTTAACCATGCATGGATAGATTTTCCTCCGCTATCCACCAGAGCAACAATTGGGGCTGATTTAAAGCCCCACCAGAATGCCAGTTGCTCTTCTTTCGAAATCGAATCGAATTCTGCTAAAGCATATCGGAATGACTTAACCGAATCATCGCAACGATATGATGGTGTTCCATTTTTTGTTATACCAACATCTCCAGTCATTGGATTCGGAATCAGGAGAGGTGGTGCCTGTTTTTTATCGGCAATACGATCCATCCATGTTTTAACGGAATAAACCTGATCGTCATCTCTATCGCCGAGAAAGAGAATCTCATCTTTTTTCCAGAGTGATTCGAGAACAACCACGGCATCTTTCCAGCTAGGATCATCCGGAATCGAAATTTTCGAAATGTCTTTCCAGTCAAACTCGGTAACTCCTTCACCCAACTCGATGAATTTTGTTCTGGTTTTGCTCTTAAAAGCCGACATCACGCTCTTGGTCTCGATCATTGGTGCGCTACTGTAGTCGGTTTTATATGCTTTTTTTATTGCATCACTGACTTCGGTAGCGGGTATGGGTGCTCTTGGCATGTGTTGAAGTATGTCCGCTTCAACTTGTGATTGCGGGAGTCCGGCAATATTCCCCAGAACAGCAACACGCATTATGTTGGTGTGATTCTCTCCCGAAACGAATCTGCTCAATGCTTCAGTGTATTTTTTTAAGGCGGGACTCGTCATTTTGTAGCGCCTTTTCTCTTGGCTATTGCACTTGAGCCAGAAGAACCAATTTCGTTTTCAAGTATTGATTTGACTGTTGATTCCCTTAACCCAAGTGCGTTTTTGCTGCCCTTGAGGTAAACAGCAGGAATTTTCCTTTTCGATACCCACTGTTTTATTGTTTTTGGGTCACGATTTAAAATGCGACCCACATCTCGATAGCTGACAATTTTGTCGTTCATTTTCTTTTCTCCATAAAAGCCCATGTTTTCTGCTGTCAAAAAGCTGATCTGCTTTCCGTTACTATCAGACAGAAATATGTTCTTTTAGGTACTTACGGAGACGTTTTAAAAGTCAAGTGTTGGTCTCTTTTGGGATGTCGGAATAAAACGATCCAGTTCTTGAAGATATGGCGTTTTCAAAATGTTGATTCGAGCAGGTGCAAGTTTCGAGGAAAAAAGCTTTACCGGCAAAACGCCGCTTGAGCTTGCGGTTTATATGGGCAATCAGGAGGCTGTGGGTAAACTCATAGACCATGGCGCATTAGTCTCTACTGATATACTTGATTTTGCATTGCTGCACGACTCAGCCCCATTGATCCGTCGATTGATCTCGGCAGGAGCATCATTTGCCGGAGTGTTTGACAGATACAATAAAACCGGAAGAGTTATTGATATCCTTCAGCTCTCTCAGCGGAACGAAGAAATCATCGCAGCCATGCTCGCGTCAGACCTTCAATTGCCAACAGCAATTTCGAACGACTTGTCTTGGGTGCGCGATCCAACCATAAAGCTTCATCTTGCCGCTTTATATGATCACGCACTAGCTGCGCACAGTGCCTTAACGGCTGGTGCCGTGATAGATCATAGTTTCAGCGGACGATTGACCCCTCTAGCCAGAGCAGTAGCATCTGGGAGTCCCGAAGCCGCCAAACTTCTCATCGAAAGAGGTGCCAATACCGAGTTGCTTTTTGACGATGGATGCACATTGATTCATTTGGCGGCAAAGAATCATTCGGATGACGTGCTCAGAATGTTGATTGATGCTGGCGTCGACCCATCGGCGAAGAATCATTTAGGCGAGACTGCGCTCTTTAATGCCAGTTTAAATTGTATAAAATGTTTGCTCAGCAGAAAGCCACCGTTGCTGATGGAGCGCAGCAAAAACGGAAACACATCACTCCATGCCTATGCGAGAACAGATTGCACGGATACTGTTCGGCTTCTTCTTGATAATGGTGCTGATGTAAACTCAAGAAATGGCGCAGGTTCAACCCCGCTGCATCTAGCCGCAGCATATGCAAGTATTTTGATGGTCAAAGTGCTGATTGGTGAAGCGAATGCAACGGTTGATATCCAAGATAACGACGGTTTTACACCCACTCATCGAGCAGCCTCGCTGAACAGGAGACCGATAATTGATATGCTAATCGGCTATGGAGCCGACTTGGAGGTTCGAAACAATTTGGGGATGACGGTTTTGGATACAATACGAAAGTATGATCCCAAATCTCCTGTTTTGATTGAGGACGATGGAACAGGCGAAGATTTGGATTGCGAGGATGATCCAGTACCTTTTTGATCCTTCAATACGATTTTCGCGGCAGGTGTTTCCACCAACTATTCGCTATCCTTGAAGTGGTGGACACAGCTTGCAATCAACAACACTGCAAACAAGGTATGGTATATGATCAGAAGCAGTGGATAACCACTTGTGACGTAACCAAATAGTGTGACTGCTTGCAGGAATATGTAAAGCGTTGCGAATATGACTATTGCAATATTCTTTTTCGGAGCAACAATTTTACAGGCAAGATATGGAGCCATTACAACCCCAAAAAACCACAACGATACTCCTCCCGTGATAAATGATGCCGCAATGAGCCCTAGAATGAGGTTGAGTAGTGTAAACTTCCACTCGATTGATGATGCCCAATAAAACACCAACACTGGAGTGGCTTGAAGAAACCCTGATGAGATAAAGCCAACGGGTAAAAACAAAATCCATCTCAGGATAACGCCAAGCTTTTTGTTCCAAAAGGATAATGCGGTCTTTTCTGGCTGAATAATCTTTACGCCTGTCGAGTTGTTGGCGGTGAAGATTTCTTTGCAGGATGGGCAAGTTACGCTTGAGCCAAAGAGTTCTTTATCTATCTCCAGTTGTTGTGCGCAAGCGGGGCAGATAGTTGTGAAGTATGCCGAGTTGGTCATAAAACTCCTTCAAAAACAGTCTATCAAAATTCAATCGGCGAGATTAACCCTGTAAATGCGTGAAAACAAACATATCTAGCGTATTTGAAATGATCTATAAATGGATCACTCATTAATTACCCACTCAAACGACCTCTGGCAATCACATTCAGTAAATTTCAAAATGAATTGGCATTCTATCTCCAAATCGTATAGGTATTGTTCATTGCATAGGGTCAACCGTGATTCAAGCACTCAAATCTTTATCAATCGGTGTGTTTGTTGGGATGATCATAGGCTTTGCTGGAAGCTATCTTGTTCCAATCTTTTCAATCGTGCTCAACGGTCTTGGTGACTTGCTGCAATTATTCCCTGACAAAGAATGGTGGTTTATGACCAAACGTTATGACAAATTAGCGCATATTTTCGTGCCATTGTTTGGTCTACTTGGTGCATCTGTGGCTGTTTACGATATTTTCTCATTGAAAAAGTCTAAATGAACACGATGTTTCGTTGGTTGATTTTTTTACCTGCCAGTCTCATCGGTGCATATCTGATTCAGGTGATTGCTACAGCTCTAGCCACCTTCAGCCTCAGCTTTGTTTTCACAGAGCCTGATTCTCTTGCTTCGAGATTGTTTGTACCTTGGCTAGGCAACATTCTTTTTGGTGCCAGCCTTGTATACATCGGTACTCGCATCGCCCCGACGCACAAAGTCATAGTGGCATTGTCGCTCACTGGTGTATTGCTGGTTTTCTTGGGGCTAGTTATTGGAGCCGCATATCTGTTTGATGAATACTCAGCTTGGAATGTTGGTAAGCGTCACGCCAAGCACCACTTGACGCGTGTCACTTCAGAGATGGCGTAGAT
>CAYYAR010000030.1:0-42312 GCA_964470065.1 uncultured Verrucomicrobiota bacterium
CAAAACACCAGTAAAACCGGAAATTTAATCGTCCAACTGCGGAAGATGGGCTAGCGGGAAAGGATACTTTTGAACCGGCCGGGGAGCTTCACCGTTTTCCCGGTTTTGGGTGATACCGTGACGTGAATCAAGTTCACGCGAATGGCAATGATGCCGGCGGCGTTCTTGATCTCGTGCTGAAAATTCACCGAGCTGTGACCGACTTTCTTTACAAGGGTGTTGACATACACCTTGTCGGCCATCTGCAACGGCGCGGCGTAGGTTGCCTCGGCATGCACAACGGGAAATCCCACTTTTCCGCCGGCAATCATGCCGGCGATGGGCAAACCAATCGCACTCATGCTCTCCTCGAAGGCATCGTGCGCGATGCGGAAGGCGGCGGCGAAGTAGAGGCGTCCGGCGGCGTCGGTGTCGCCCAGTTTTATGGTCGTCGTGTATGGTTTCATGATTTGTTCCGTCCAGCCATGTCGATGAGCATTTCGTACGGGTAGATGGAGGAAGAGTGACCATCGCTCCATTGAATGGCAATCGCGTAATTGCCCATCGGCTGCATGCGCAAGGGATAGACATTCTCGGGAACATCCTCCGGGCGGAGCAGGGCGCGACCGGTGAATTCTTCGATGCAGTTTGCGCAGCGACATTGCCGGCGGAGCGTGGCCGGATGAATCATGGCGGTATGGGACTCGTCCAGTTCAACGCGAATCCCGGCGCCGGGTTGGAAGGCAATACGCGGCCGGAGTTGGCGGCCTTGCTCCAAGGCCTGCACTTCGTCGCGCACCGATGTGGCCAAGGCGTGAAAAATCCGGGTGACCCCGGCCTTCGGATGCACCATGACGTAGGGCACGCCACCGTCGCCGCAGGTCGATAGATCCGGCACCACCGGCATCTCGAAGGCATTTTTTATGCCGTATTGCCCGACAATGCGGCGACTGGCGCCTTGGCCGAAGAGGTAATGCTTCGTCTGGCAGCCGGGGCACTCGAAATAGCACATGTTTTCGACGATAGCCACGGTGGGCACCTTGAGCTTGTCGAACATCTGGATGCCCTTGACCACGTCGACGAAGCTCAGTTGCTGCGGGGTGGTCACGATGACCGCGGCCGTGATGGGGATAAGCTGGGTGAGCGTGAGTTGCACATCGCCGGTGCCGGGCGGGAGGTCGAGCACGAGGTAATCGAGTTCGCCCCAGTTGGTGGTGGTGAGCAACTGGTTGATGATCTGCGTGACCATGGGGCCGCGCATGATCGCGGCGCCGCCGGCGGAGGGAATGAAGCCGAACGACATCAGTTTCACGCCGAGATAGGCAAGGGGAATGATGAGATCGTTCTCCTGGTAAAGTCCGGCGCCTTCGATCTGAACCATGGTGGGCAGGCTGGGTCCGTAGATGTCGGCATCGAAGAGGCCGACCTTGTGCCCTTGCGCGGACAAGCTGTAGGCGAGATTCACCGCCACGGTGGATTTGCCCACGCCGCCTTTGCAGCTCGAGACGGCGATGATGCGCTTGACGCCTTTCAGGCCGGGCGCATTCACGTTGAGCGGATTTTCGCGCACCGGACGGGGCGGCGCGAGCATGACCATGCTGTCGGCCACCCAGGGGATGGCTTGCAGGATTTTTTCGCAAGCGGCCTGGAGTTGCTGGCGAACCTCTTCAGGCTGGGTGGCCGCGTCGAGGGTGAAGGATACGCTGCCGGAGGTTTCGTCCACCGCGAGGTTTTGCACCAGGCCGAGGGTTACGATGTCCTGCTGTTGGCGAGGCTCGATGATGGTGGCGAGTTGTTGAAGGATTTCGTCGTGTTTGGTCATGATACTCGCGTCAGTAAAAATACATCAAAGTTACCACATACAAGACCACATTCAAAACCGGCCAGTACATCAGACAGGGAATGAAGTTGTTCTCATGGGTGACCAGACGGGGCGGCTTGCGGGCTTCGATCAAAATGCGCACCAGGGCCACCGCGAAAAGCATGACGTACATGATGAAATAAAAATACTCGAGATAGAAGATTTGCTGGGCACCCAGTTTACTGCGCACGTCGACATGACTGAAGACGGCGACCAAGCTCATGGTGACGGTGATGCTCATGAAGCGGCCGACATCAATTTTCGGGGCGACCAGTAAAATCATAAATAGCAGGATGGACACCAGCACCAGCGGGGTGAGGTTGGAGACCACGGCGTTGATGAAGTTGCGCCGGATATGCAGTTTGAAGGCGAGGTCCGGCTGGGCGGCGCGGGTGACCGTGGAGCCAAGCCCGAAGTCGGTTTTGTCGGTGTGTTCTTCGAGAGTGAAGAAGCTCTTGAATATTTCCCAGCCCGGGAAAAACACGTTTTCGCTCAGGCCGGGCAGCAACGAAGGGCTCAGAATACGGTAGGACTCGAGATCCGGCACCATGAGCACCTGGTGGTCAAAGCCGGCGTGGCGCATGCGGATGGTAAGGACTTCCTGGTCGATGGGGTAGTTCCGGAAATCAAAATTCTGTTGAAAGGCGATGGTAAAGCGCCAGCGCTTGGTTTCGCGCGGCGCAGCTTCGGCGGGCGAGGCGTGGGTAGAGGACCCGAGGTCGCCATAGACGGGTTCGAAGTGGATCAGCCGGCCACCGACAAAGGCGATCTCGCGCTTGATGGCGGGATCGAGATCGGCCGGATAATGCTGCCAGACATAGCCGCTGACTTCGATGGTGCTGTTGGCATCCATGACTGCGCGTTCGATGTGGATGCCGGTGGGCACCACCACGGGCGGGGGTTGGGCGAAGCGGGCCGCCGTTTGTTCCGCCTCGCGGCAAATACGGGTCACGGCGCTGCGGTAAACCAGTGCTTCGGTGACGGCGTCTTGATGTATGCCGGACAGACGCAGGGAGATAATCCAGATGTAGGAGCTGCCGGCGGCGAAGGCTATGCTGGCGGTGATCATGAGCATCCACCACTTGGCTGGCGTGAAACCGCAACAGGAAAAAATCAAGCCTGCGGCGCTCAGCAGGAGTCCGGTGAAGGCGAGCATGAAACGGATGAACCCGCGGCGAAGGGTGTCCATGTCGTACCGCACCGAATCCTTGATAAAGGTGTTTTGCAGCGACCAACCGGTGGTGGCCACGGGGGCGTAGACGAACCAGGATTCCTGCCCGGTGGTGGTGGAGATATGATCGATCACGGCGGTTTGCCGGTTGGCGATGCGCGGGGCTTGGGACAGGCGGGTGTTGTCGTTTTTCTCGCGGGAAACGTCGATGAGATTCATGCCTTTATTCACGTAATCGCTGACCGGATGGTAGAGGTAGAGCCCGTCGGCGGTGGTCATGGCGGGATAGCCTGCCGGACCGAGCTCGATACTTTCGAGAATGCCCTTGAGGGTGTCCATGGAGATATCGACCGTGACCACACCGAGACGGACGTTTGGATTCCCCGGCTCGTGAAAAGGCATCGAGAAGGTGACCATCAAGATGCGACTGGCTTCGTCGAAGTAGGGCTGGGTCCAGTGCGGTCCAGTCTTCATGGGTGCGGCGAACCATTCGAAATCGAGGTAATCGTACACTTCGTCGAGTTGGGCGAACTGGTAGGCGCCCTTCTCCAGATAGTAGTAGGCCGAGTAGAGTTTGCGGTCCGGGATGAGGCCGAAGGGGCGGAAGGTAATGGTCGACCCGATGTAATGTTCGGGGTCCTCTTTCAGCATGGCGACGATGCGTTTGCCGAAGGCCTCGGGAGCGAGTTCGCCTGCATCGAGTTCCGCCGCCACGCGCCGGACCGAGGCTTCGGCCTGCTGGAGCACGGCGTCAATCGCGCGGGTGGCGTCGATGGTGAGGGTCAGAATCTCCTCGCGGGCCGCGTCGAGGGTGGCGGTACGGGTTTGGTGGTGATCGCGGTAGGTCAGCAGGGTTAACGCCAGAAAGAGAAGCGTGGCGAGCAGGAAGACGGGTTTGCGGCGGTGATGTTTTGCT
This sequence comes from uncultured Verrucomicrobiota bacterium, assembly GCA_964470065.1. Taxonomy (GTDB): domain Bacteria; phylum Verrucomicrobiota; class Kiritimatiellia; order CAIVKH01; family CAIVKH01; genus CALMUP01. The sequence goes on from CAYYAR010000030.1 coordinate 3,928, forward strand.
TTCATGGGCTGGTATGCGTGGTGCGTTCCGTGACTCCGATTCCGAATCGCTTGCATTCTTCCAGCGCATAACGATCGGTGCAACCGGCGACATAATCACACACCGTGCGCATGATACCTTCCTGGTCGATCCGGGCGCGGGCTTTGCGGCCGAGGGTTTCGGGGTGACTTACATAGTGCTGAAACAGGCCGCTCATGAGTTCGACCGCCTCGGTGTTGGCGTCGGCCACGCCGGGGTGGTAGTAGAGATTTTTGAACAGGAAGGCGGAGTATTCTTTCAACATGCCGCGCATTTCGTCGCTGTAGGTGACGAGCATCTCCGGGGCGTTCATGACGTCGGCGATGATGGCGGGTTGGTGGCGGCCGATGCGACGCTGGCCTTCCTCGAGGATGTCCTGCACCTGTAATTCGAGGAGGTTGCGGATGGTGATGCGGAGGTGCTGGTCGTGGTCGAGGCTTGTGTATTGGTTATCCGTGCGGGCGGCGGCGCGTTGCCAAAAGGCGAGTTGGCGGAGTTGAACGGGTTCGATCAGTCCGGCGGACAGGCCGTCGTCGGTGTCGTGGGCATGGTAGGTGATGTCGTCGGCCACGTCGGCAATTTGCGCCTCGAGGTATTGACGCGGACCCATGGGGCGGCCGTCGAGGGCGGCGCCCGGTTTGTCGGCCTCGTGTTTGAGCAGGCCGGCGCGTACTTCCCAGGTGAGGTTAAGGCCGGCGAATCCGGGGTACTGATATTCGAGGATATCGAGAGCGCGGAGGCTTTGCAGGTTGTGGTCGAAACCGCCGTGATTCTTCATCAGATCGTCCAGCGCGTATTCGCCGCGGTGTCCGAACGGGCTGTGTCCGACGTCGTGGGCCAGGCAAATCGATTCGGTCAGGTCCTCGTTCACATGAAACGCGCGGGCGAGGGTGCGGCCGACCGCGGTCATTTCCATGGTATGGGTCAGACGGGTGCGATAATGATCAGCGGTGCCATTGACGAAGACTTGGGTCTTGTATTCGAGGCGGCGAAAGCAATGACTGTGCAAGATGCGGTCGCGGTCGCGTTGAAAACAGGGGCGGACCGGATGTTCCGGTTCCGGATGTCTGCGTCCAGCGCTCTGCGCGCTATGCGCCGCGTAGGGAGCGAGATCCCGCGCCTCCAGTTTTTCCCAATCGGTTCGGCTATGCGTCATATCGTCCAATCATGCCGGTCTCGACACCGAAAATCAAACCGACATGGTAGGCCGCGGTCATTTCAATGGTACAGGTCAGGTCGAATAGGACGGTATTGCGTTGAAGTTTATTCCTGTCTGCATGCGTCGCGACGATCATCAACCGAAAGTACGAAGATGACGCGCTCGGTCTGATCGACCAGGGCTATTTGGGGGCTATTTGGGGACATAGAAGATGTGGTTATTAAATGGTTGACTTGGTCAACCATATAAACCAGCTTGTTTCCATGTTAATCGTTGCTATCAATGAAGCGAAGACTCACCTGTCCGCTCTCCTTCAACAAGTGAAGAAGGGCGAAACCGTGATCATTGCCCACGGGAAGAAGCCCGTCGCCAAGTTGGTGGCTTACGACCAGACGGCTTCGGAGCGCCCCAAGGTTGGGCAGGTGCTCGATAGGCCTGTGCATATACCCGACGAGGCGTTTGCGCCACTGACACCCGGGGAGTTGCACGCGTGGGGGCTCCGTTGAAGATCCTCCTGGATACCTGCACCTTTCTCTGGCTGGCGCTGGAACCTGATCGTTTGTCGCCAGCCGCCAAAAGCCTGTATGATGATCAGCACTCCACGCCTTTTCTATCCATGGTCAGTGTGCTTGAGATCGCATTGAAGTACCGGGCCGGTCAATTGCCGCTACCGCTCAAGCCCGACGAATGGATTCCCAGCCGGCGGGCATTTTTCCAGCTGCAAGAGATTCCCCTGACCGAGGCGATGATCTTCCGCGGTAACGACTTGCCAAGTGACCACGAGGACCCTTTCGACCGCCTCATCGCCGCAACCGCGATTGAAGCGGGCGCCACGATTCTATCGCCAGATCAGCAACTTGGGAGACTCGGTGCATCCCGTATTTGGTAGGCGAGTCTGTCCATATTATACTTTTTGGTTCTTCCGGGGTTTCCGGGTGATTTTTGATGGTTGTGTGCGATCACGAGCGGTGAGGGAAGAGAGTTGCGTGTACGAGTAGGTGCACGAGCACGATCAGTTTTGTTGATTATCTTCTACGCTGCGGTCGTGCGCGGCGAGCAAGCGCGCGGGATGGATGAGTGTGTCCGCTTGATGCACACTCCAGTCTTCATGCTCGAATGCTGGTCTGAAACCCCGTACTTGTACACCTACTCGTACACCCATATCTCTGCGAGCTTCGGATGGTTAACCCATGGAAAATCCCCCCTCTAATTCCTGAAGAGCCACAGAAAGAATGTTGCTCCATCCGTATTTGATAGTGGAATTTAAAACTATTGAATACGTTCATTTGTTTTTATCTTTGTACTTTTTGATGTCGTTATATAAAACATTATACAATAATGTCATGCAATGATTAGTACCTTGATCTAACACCTTGTTCACTAAAGTATTATACGTGGACTTCATGGTGCGGTCATTTTGAAGCATATCTAGATCTTGATCATCTAATACATACTCCATCTTTAATACTATGTCTAGTGTTTTCATAAGTGCTGGTTCGAGATTCAGATTCCGGATTTCTGAACCACCGCGCTGGCCTATCAACCTGTTTATACTCGCCACGCCGAGTTCGGTCACCACTTTCATTATGGGTCTCATGTACCGAGTCTCAATCGGTCTTTATTGAGCATTACGTTCCTCGCCTTGATGTGTTAATTGCTAGGTGACCACAACTCATATTGTCCCGATAAAAATATAAAGTAAAATAGATACAGCGCTAGTGCTGCTTTTAAACAAATTATTAAAACCACAGGCAACATGAATACACAAATTAATACCTTGAAAACTATTGCGTTCATCCGTTCATCAAATGATTTATTCATAATGAAATAATACCCAGGTGACCGAGAATTCCCGATCACCTTGGGTATGAGCGCTATTAATTAGTGTGCGCTAACTTCAGCGTTAACACTCTTGGCGGCACGAGTACGATACTCCGCTACCAAACGCTCGTATGATCCATCCACACGAGCCAACAACTTCTCCATACGCTCCGCACTGCAATACTTGGCGGCTCCATTCACCGTGATGTATAAAGCGTTACCCGCCTTCACAACATTCTGGTTTACTTGCAGTAACGGTCGCCATTTTTTCAGGGCATTAAACGCGCCGGCAAACGGGGTGAAACAGGTGCCGCTGACCGCGATACTGGCCGTTCCGACGACGGCGTCTTCGGGTGTGTATTCCGGTAGAGGTTTGGCGGCAAGCAGGGCTTCGGCCATGATGACGGGTGATGCTTCCTGCGCCAGCAGCAGGCGACGCCCCGTCCAATTCAGTTCCTTTCCGGCCAGTTGCTCGGCAATTTTATTCATTTCCGATTTCGCGCCGCTGGTGCTGTCCATGGTTTCGGCCAGGCAGCTCTCGCGGTCGGTATCCACCACCGAGGGCAGATCGCAAACCACGCTTGCCAGAGCAATGCCATACAGTTGCAGGGGTCCGCGCACGCGTTGGATTGCAATCGTGCGGGCGTTGAAGTGGTGGATGAAGTTGATGATGTAGGTGTCGGAAAGCGTATCCCTCCCGGTATCCACGATGCTGGAGAACATATCCGGGACGATGACTTCACCTTGAGCGTCCAGTAATTGGATGAGGAAGCGGCTGTCATCGAGATCCTCGTAGACGAGGGTCAGGGATAAGTCGGCCGGCAGGTTTTTCCGGTCCAGGTGAATGAGCAGCCGGCCGGCCATTTCCGGCGCATCTTTGGCGACGATCCAGCATTTCGGATCCCCGGCGATATCGCCATCCAGCCTTTCGATGCCGGTAATCCACGCCGGGGGTTTGGCGCTCGCGTCTTGATCAAAATCAATGGCGAAGGTTTCGGCGGGTTGATTCATGACCGCCCGGCCGGTGCCGGCGAGCATCATGAGAAACAATAGTAACAGACGCGGCCATAGGGACTTAGTTCGTTGCATGTGCGGGTTCTCCTTTTTTGCTTTTCAGTTGGATGTTTGCATTCGCTAAACGGGCGAAAATGAAGATGCCGATGATGTCGAAGAGCGCATCGAGCGGATCGGGGGTGCGCCGGGCTTGCCAGTGCTGGGAGAATTCCTCGCCGAGCACCAGGACATACGCCACGAGACTTCCGGTCATCATCGAAAACGGGCCCCGGGTGATTTTCCGCTCCGGCCATGCATTGATCAGCAGGAAGGCAAACAGTCCCATCAGAAATGCATGCGCGATCTTGTCGCCGCCGAAGACCGCCTCGGCTTGATTGAACTGGCTGCGGGCGATCCCGGCGTTGGCCAGCCACACGATCGTGGCCAGAAATCCGAAGTAGAGCAGGGTCGCGGCGGCGTATCCGCGGTGGTATGTCCGGACTCTATTCAATCATGGACTCCCATGCCGGGATTGCGTGGCTTGGACCCGCTCATCAGTTCGTAATCATGGGCCAGATTCTCGTGGGCCAGCATCCATATTTCTTCCGGACACTCTTCCAGGATGCGGGATTCGGCCGCCTTCAATGCCGGCAAGGCCCGCATCCTTGATAATTGCCAATGTTGCCAGGTTTGGCTTGATTCCCACTCCAGTTTACGTAGCTGCATGCCAAGGAGGCCCGCCACGCCCCGTCGGACTTTCTTCTGTTTTGCGGTATTCCCGTCGGCGCGTTCGTAATCCAGCAGCGGCAAAAGAGCGGGCAGTGCATCAGCCGGTTGATTTTTCAGGACGATCGGCCACAGGGCATTCGGCTTGTCTGCGAGCACGCGCGGTACATTATATTTTGCGCAGATATAGCCATAGGGAGTCAGCGCGAGAATCAAGACGCCGGCGCAGAAAGCCGATACATAACGGCGCAACAACCAGATGGCACTATGATTGCGCTGCACCTTCCTCGCCATGATGAGCAGACCGGCCATGACCAAGAGCGATCCGTAGATGCCGGTGATGATCAGGTGCGTGAGGCCGCTGTAGTCGATGTACATCTGCAAGCGGCGGATTGCGCCGATCGCCAGTATACCGTTTTGCGCGACCCAGATATAGGCCAGTTGCTTGAGGCGGGCGCTTTGCGGATGAAAATTCAGCGAATGCCAGAAGATGGTCGCGAGGATCGCCGAGCTGGCAAAAAGCGCCAGTGTCAGCCACCCGCATCCCGAATGCGTGTATTCGGTCCAGTTCATCCCGGCCGGCAGGGTGGATTTAAAGTAAAGGTAGACCGAATCAAGCGCGTTGTAAGCGAAGAAAAGAAGATTTACACAGATCAGGGTGGACGCAGCGGTCAGAAAATTCATCCGGTCCGCATTTGAAATCTCGACCGGTTGGCATCGCGGGTTCAGGGTCAGCATTTTCTGCGCCAGCCGTGAGCGGATGACCGGCCGCAGCAGCGGCGCCAGCAGCGCAAGCGTGATTAGCCAGAAGGCCACGCGATGGAAACTGAAGTAATCGGGCGCGCGCGCGACAACATCGAGAACCACTTCGAAGAAGTTCTCGCTGATCCAGCTCACGATCATGTTTGCCCGGCTGAAAATCCAAAGGAAGAAGGTTGTGACTACCAGTGGAATCACCAGGGCGCGGACTGGAATACCACGCATGTTGCGACTCCTGAACACCGGCGCCGCAATCCCGCGGATGCGTTGCAGGAAAAGCAGGATTTGTTTGCCGGGAATGAGTGCCGTAAGCGATGCCCAACCGGTTTCGAGCAGATTCCAATCCGGACGGTGGACACTCACGGCAAGCAGTCCGAGCGCCGCGAAAATCATCGACATGGGCAGCCACCATGCCTGCCAGATGCAAGCCGTGGCGAGCAGCAGGATGGCGCTTCCGAGAAGCAAGGGACGGGTGCGGTTGCGTTCCGGTGCGAACAGGAGGAGGCAAGCGCCGGCGATAAGGTTGAACACGGCCACGCCGGTTCCTCCCCAGGTGGCGTAGAGGCACCAGTCAGCGGCAATGACCAGTCCGATCAGTGCGATAAGGCTACCGTGGCTGACGATTGGCTTTGGCGTAAGCTCGCCGGGCGTTTCCGCGGACGCGATCGGTGACGTAGAATCGACGGGTGTGGGCGAGGGTTCCGGTTGAGGCAGATATTCGGAGGCACTAGTATTCATGGGTTCTTTATTCATTATCTTGTTGATTACAAAAGGGGCGTCCGGCGGCGTACCATCCCCGCGATCCAGGCGCATTCCCAGCCGAAGGGGAGGTAGCCGAAGTAGCCGAGGAGGGGCATTTCGAAGAGGTGAAGGGTTTGCACGAAGGGGACGTGGTAGATCCATTTGGCAAGGCTGTGCCAGTTCCAGAGTTCCCAGAAGAAACCGCAGATGAGGGCGGCAACGGAGAGGCGCAGCAATGTTCCAACGGTTGGAAAAATGCGGTGGAAATTTTCCAATGATTGGAAGTCGCGGCTCGGCGAGACGCCTCGCCCTACCTTTCGATGGGCGGGGTAGGGCGAACCGTCCCGGTGAGCCGCAAGCGGCTGAACAAAGATCACGAGGCCGAGCGGCGCGAGCCAGAGGAAAGGGAATAAATAGTTGGGCGCAAGGCCGAGGAAGAACAGGGCGACGAGCGAGACGATGAGGAGCGCGATGCGCCATCCGCCTTTGGGCGCGATGGACGGGCGGTCGTCGGCCCGGGAGGCGAGGCCCCAAGCGTGGAGTAGTTCGTTTGTGCTCATCACGGCCGGCAGCACGGTGGAGAAGGCGGCGGTGGCGAAGAGGAAATAAACGAGCGGCGAAAAGTTTTGCACGCCTTCGTAGGTCCAGTTCTGCACGAAGCGGTTGAGGTATTCGAAGAACCACCAGAAGGCGGCGCTGGCTGGAAAGAGCTTGAGCAGATAGGCGGTGTCATGGGTGAGGAGGCAGCGTCCCATGCGACGGTGGGTGAGGGCATTGACCACCACGATGTAACCGAACCAGAGCGGGGTGAAGGTGTGATCCTGCCCGGCGGCAAACCAATCGAATCGATTCCAGGCGAGAATCCACCAGGGGGTGGTCCATGCGATTCCGGCCCAGCCCCACCACGGGAAGCGTTTGGGCTGTCCGGCCGGCGCGGTGCCGGATCCGCGGATGCCGGCGCGAATGGCGTAAAGAATCGCGGCTATCTCGATCACGGCGAGGAGCGCAAACGCGAACCAGGAGAAGTCGGCGTGCTTCACGTAAATCGTTTGCGGCGGAAATTCGAGGTAGGGGGCCATGTCGTAACCGGCAACCCAGACGCCGAGCATGGGCAGGCCAAGCAAGGCCGCACCGCCGATGATAAAGCGCAAGATAGGTGATTTCATATTTCGTTCTCCCGGAAGAAGGGCAGGCAACGGGTCATTACACGGGCGGGTAATGGTGGGTGCTGGATTACCAGCCATCGGTTGTTGGACCGGTATCCGCCCCGCGGCGATTTCAATTTTTTATTCGGTTGCTTCTTCATTTATCTACTCCTTCATAAACTAAATTATGAATATAAATTAAAGTACTCTGCAAAGCAGAGTTATTGTTTACAGACGGGTTGTTTTTCATTTCGTTCAAAATTTATCCGCGGGCGGTGAGGGGACTGGCGATACGGCGAAAAACGGACTCGCCGGCGGCGGCTTTGCGGGCTTGTTTGACGGCGTCGCCGAGGGCGTCGATGTATTCCTGAAATCGCTTGAGGCCCGGACTGGTCATGGTGACGGTGGTGCGGGGCTTGCGGTCGACGAATGCTTTTTTGATGGCGACGATGCCGTCGTCTTCCAGCGCGTAGAGGTGGCGGTTGAGGTTGCCGTCGGTGAGGTTGCAGATGTCTTTTAGTTCGGTGAAGGACAGGGGATCGTCCGACGCGCAGAGCGCCGAGAGAATCGCCAGCCGGTTGGGTTCGTGAAATACGCGTTCGAGCGCGTCGACGGGAATAATTTTCGGGTTTTTCATATCAGCTTTCCTTTTCCATCAGGCACAGTCCGCCGGCGAACTCGCCGAAAAGGAACATGAGGGCCATGGGCCAGGGGTTGGTGAATTCAGGCGTTTGCCAGAGGAGCAGGGTGCCGCACGCCATATAGACCAGTCCGGTGCCATACACGCCTTTGGGAAGTTTGCCGGCATAGGTGGTTTGAGCGAGGCCGTACATAAGCATCCAAGTGCCGAATAAAAGTTCGTAGTGGCCATGAAGAATGATGGCGAGGGAGAGAATGGCGCCGGCGGCGAGGGGCGGGAGGGCGTCAAGCGCGGGTTTCAATTCAGCCGGGCGGGTCCGGATTTCCTGGTGGGCGAAAAACCACCAGGCGAGGTGGCCATAGTTTAAGACGAGAGCGATGGCGAGCACGACCGCCCATGCGGCAAGATGCGCCGGGGCCGTCGCGGGAACCCACGAGGTTAACGTCATTATGCATGCGGCGATCAACGTAACCGCTCCGCTCAACATGCGCGGCCATCCGGCATAACCCTCAAAGCGGCGCCGGCGCCGGACTTGGTCGGATAATTGCCTGATTTTTCGCAGGGTTTCGTTGTCTGCATCTACTTCCATGAATAGAACTGTATCATGACGAGAGTACTTTGCAACAAAAAGTTAAAAATATTTTTTCAGGCTGCCATATTTCCCTTGTGGCATGGGTCTCGACGTCTAGCACATACTCTGTCCGGGTGAAGTGGAATATTTCAGGCCTGACAGAGCTGTTGCAGGCAAAAAAATTGCCCGATGCGCAAATTCGAGTTTGCTACCTCGCTTACGGTATCCTTGATCTTGCCATCTTTCGTTTTAGCGTGCGCTTGATTTGACACGATGAATTTTGCACCCGGTAGCATCGGCGATCAGTCGCGTAATTGTATTCTATTTATGACTTCGGGGAGCCACCCTTCGTGGTCGTAATCACGGGTGTTGATTGTTGAGTCCTTTCTCGGGTGACAAATTTCATCATGGAACAAGCGTGTCCGGATGTTTATGGTTACCCACGACTGGAGGTAAGTATGGTCGAAGTGACAGGAATATATGCGGGTGAATTTCGTTGCCGGTTGCGGCATGGGCCATCTGGTTCGGAGGTGGAGACCGATGCCCCCGCGGACAACTTCGGCAAGGCTCAGCGATTTTCGCCGACCGATTTGATGGCCACGGCGCTGATTTCCTGCATGACTACGACGCTGGCCATCAAGACGCGCGACCGTGGATGGAACTTCGAGGGCACGCGGATGCGGGTGGAAAAGCACATGAGCGCCGAGCCACCGCGCCGCATCATCAAACTTCCCGTGGAGGTATGGTTGTCATGCGATGCCACATTGGACGCTTCTTCGCGAAGCGAAGTGGAGGCAATTCTCCGCGCATGCCCCGTGTATAAAAGCCTTCATCCGGACATTGAAACGCCTTTGACGATTCATTGGCCGTAAAGGAACGCATCAACCCGGGTGCCGGGGTTGCGCGACTCACAAGACGGGTATTTTTTCCACATCGCCAAGGCCGGTCACATGTTCCTCCGATCCCATGACCACGATATGTCCGTGGCGGCGGAAATGTTGCAGATGCTCGCCGAACGAATGAAAGTGCTCCAGTCGCGTGGATAATATTTCGTCGCGCAGCCGCTGGCGATTTTCATCGGTATCGCCGGCGAGGTGTCGTCCCATGGCCAGATAGCCTTTGGCATCCGGCAAAAGATAGGTATCGATATCGCCGATCGCCCCGATGACCGCGCGGGTTACTTCTCGGTCATCAAGTTGCAACCCGGCCAGATAGTCCGCGGCCTGATCATACACGGCGATGGTTTTTTCCAGATTCGGATCACGATAGGACACCATGGCGATTTGTCCCGAACGAGGGTCGATCATGCTGAATCCGCCATAGGCGCCGCCTTGCACGCGCACGTGATCCCACAAGTAAGCGGAGCGAAGGTATCGATTGACGACCATGGCATGGCCATCCACGCGCACGCCGTGGCGGTGCAAATTGATACTTTTACCGACATAATTTACTTGGGCGGGAATCAACAGGCCCTCGGGCTTGCGAGCAACGGTGGTGAAGCGCGCGCGTTGGGCAAGTGGTTGAACAGCATGATCGCGCTTGGCGAGAAACCGCTCGATCAGTCGATGCGCGTTGTTTTGTGTTTTTCCGTCCGCAGTTAGATTGATCAACATGGCCGGCCGCGAGGTCAGGATGCGATGCAGTTCGCCAAGTTGCCGGTGCAGGGACGGCCAATCGTTCTCGATCTGATCGATCATACCGCGGAGCGCCATGAGGTAACTGATGCCGCTGACCTGCTCTTGCACCCAGTCGTGCAGGTGGTCGCGGGCGCGCAAGCGCAGAGCTACATAGCGATTTCCGGCCGGGATGATGTTGGATTCGAGGGCGGATTTCTCCTCGGCGATGATTTGCTTCACGCGATCACGCAGGTCCAGTCGTGGCGCGGCAAGAATGTCATCGATGATGTCGAGCAAGTCCGCCAGTTTGTCGTCCACGGCTTTGCCGCGCAATAACAGCCAAGCCACCCCGGGATCATCACTCAGGGCCATGGCGGAAGCGAAGACTTCGGGGTGGATGCCGCCAGTCAACCGGCCGATGCGTTGGGTCAAGGAAACAAAATCTTCTTTCACTGTGCCGGTCTCGAGAATGGCGCGTGCCCATACAGGAACCAGCGGAAGTAGCTCATCCGGGACCACGGCGAGATTGAAGCCGACATCGAGATAGGAGAGGCCCTGCGTGAACAAGGCATGAAAGAGAAACGGTGTGTCGTCGATCCGGCCGGCTTCGATGGGCAAAGGTTTGTGACGCGGGTCGATGTCTTCGCGATTCAGGCCGGGAATACAGGCCAGATCTTCCGGACGGTCCGGCGTGGCCTGGCGTTGTTTCAATTCATTCGTCTGCTCGATCACCTCCCCGCAACCGCGAGGCCCGAGCTCTTGCTTCAGCGCGGCCAGTTTTTCTTCTTCTTCGCGGTCGAGCCGGTTTTTCAATTCGCGATCCGGCTCAAGAATAAGCACCGTGCGGTGGGGGTTGTTCATGAGCCATCGCTGGATGAGCGATTCAAAGTAGCGCTCGCCGCGGGCAAGGCGATGCTTGATGGATTGAAGGGGTTGGAGGTATCGGATGGGCGCGAGCGGGTCGCCGCCGTACAGCCAGGTCGGCATGGCCGAGATCATCAAGGCGAGTCCGCGCGGATAGCCGCCGGTGTTGAGTTCCCGCCAGTGAAACTCCTCGGTGTTGATGGATGCTTCGATGGTTTTCGGATCGATGCCGTCGCGGACGAGACCGGCCAAGGTGCGTTCCATGAGGGCGATGACTTTTTCTTCGTCGCCCGGCTTCACACCTTTCATACCGGTCGAGAAGTACATCTCGCGCAGTTGCATCTCGAGGCCGGTGCCGGCGAGATCTTCACCGAGACCGGATTCGATGAGCGCTTTGCGCAGCGGGGAGGCCGGTGTTTCCGTGAGGATGTGATCGAGCAAGAAGAGTCCCATGCTTTCCTCGGGATCGGATCCGTCGCGTAATCGCCAGTTTACGGTCAGGCACAGGTGACCATCTTCCTCGCCGGCGGGGTAGGGCCGCCGGATCCGGTCGGGCAGGGCGCGGTCGGCCGGTTGAAGCGGAATGGTGGAGTCTATGGCAAGCCGATCGTACGCGCGCAGATACTCATCCATGAGGCGCAGGCGCACCGTCGGATCATCGTCGCCGTAAAAGTAAATGCGGGCATTCGAAGGATGGTAAAAACGGCGATGGAAAGCCACCAACTGCTCCCACGTAAGGTCGGGGATATGGCGGGGATCGCCGCCGTAGTCGAGGCCATAGGTGATGTCCGGGAAAAGCACGCGCTGGCTGAGCTCACCGAGCAGGCTGTCGGCGGAGGCATACACGCCCTTCATTTCGTTGAAGACGACGCCTTTATAGATCAACGGCTCATCCGGTTGGTTCAACTCCAGGTGCCATGCCTCCTGGGCATGGGTATGGCGCTCCAACAAGGGGTGCAGGGCGGCGTCCATGTAGATGTCGACGAGATTGTAGAAATCCTTCAGGTTTTGACTGGCCACCGGATAACAGGTTTTGTCGGGATAGGTGAATGCATTGAGAAATGTCTGGAGCGATCCTTTCAACAATTCGACAAACGGCTCTTTCACCGGAAATTTTTTGGATCCGCACAAAACGGAATGTTCCAGGATGTGGGCCACGCCGGTGGAGTCGGCGGGCGGGGTGCGAAAGGTGATGCCGAAGACCTTGTTTTCATCCTGGTTGATGATGGATAGAAGTTCGGCGCCGGTGCGGTCGTGGCGGTAGATTCGCGCGTGGAACTGGTATTCTTCGACAAATTCATCCCGGATCAGGGTAAAGCCATGGGTGGTGGTCATGATGTATTCCAGTTATCGGTTTAAGCGGAGTGACAGGTAGCGGAAGATAGCGCAGGGGTGGCTCCTTGTCCACGGTGCGGCGCGTGTTGATTCGCGGGTGTTTGGGCGTTGACGTGAAGTGCTCAGCTGATAAGGTATACAACTCAGGCTTCGAGGGATGTTGGTTTTTGCGCGTGCTTGATCATCTCCTGTACGAATCAGTGTGATACCACTCTAGAAGAGGAAACTACCGGTTATGAGCAAACAAGTTGAACAGGCGGAAGAAGTTGTGGCCGACGTGCAAGAAATGGGTTCGCAAAGCGTAGGGAGACCCACCACAGACGCCAACGTGTTCTTCCAGCTGATCTTCGCCGTGGTTGCCACCATCGTGCTGGCGCTGGCGGTTTCCATTTTCCGCAACTCGGACAACAGCAGCCTCAAATACCTGAACGACATCATCAACGAGCGCGGCTGGGTACAGTACGGCGAATTGATTATGTCCTTCATGGTGGTCGCGCTGATGATCCTCAAGTCGCGCATCATCAAAAACCAGTTGAAGGTGGTGGCGTCTAATCCGATCCCGATGGATATTGATCTGGGCAACGATGAGCAGATGCATCACTTGCGGGACAGTCTTATCCGCCGCGAAGAGTTTGCGTGGAGCATTATTCTCAATCGAATCGATCGCGCCATCAATTTGTGGCTGAGCACCAAGGACGTAGGTCGTGTTTCGGGCTGGGCGTCCTCCGAGTCGACGCGCGACACCTCCTCTTCCGATTCTTCGTATGCCTTGTGCCGCGTGTTGATTTGGGCCATTCCGATTCTCGGGTTCATCGGCACGGTGCTGGGTTTGGCCGTGGCCGTGTCCGGCTTCGGCGTGCTGGGCGGATCGGCGGATATTGGTGCGATCAAGTCGGCCATCGGTCAGGTGACGCTCGGTTTGGGTGTGGCCTTCGACACCACATTGCTCGCCCTCCTGCTCACCGTGCTTCTGATGTTTCCGTTGTCTTTTATTCAACGCAGCGAGGAAGGTCTGTTCGTCGAACTCGAAAACTACCTGGATGACATGTTTATTTCCCGGTTGCCGTCCGGCGAGAAGCAGTCGATCGTCATTGAAAATCTCGAGGATTCGATCGAGGCAGCTTTCCGCCGGTACATTCCGGATCCTGATCGTTATGATGAAGTATTCACGCGCTCGATAGAAAAAGCGGCTACCTCCGTCGAGTCGCGTTTTTCCGCTTTGACGAAGGGTTACGAGTCGGCACTCAAGCAAGTGTCCGGTCAGGTATCGCAGGAATTGGGTGGCGTTCTGGACGGTATGGGCAAATCCGCCCAAGGCGTATTGAGCGGCTATCAGAAAGTCGCCGCCGACATGCATGCTGCGGCGGAAGCCTCCACCAATAAATCCGTCCAGGCCGCCCAAGCGGTCGGGACAAAGCTTGACGAAGTCGCCAAACTGGCTGCGGGCATCCAGAATTTGCTCCAGGTTCAGAAATCGGTCGAGCAGAGCCTGGCCGGCATCGCTGCTTCCGACGATTTCCGCAAGACGCTTGAAGATCTGCGCAAGCACATACATACCACGACGGAATTCTGCACCCGCTTGAGCAAGCCGAGAGTGATCACCTTGCGCGAGGAGGTTTCCTCGGCCGGATAATACCGGTCGCTGGTCCGTGTCATGGCCCGTAATCGCGACTCGACGAAGACTGATTTTTCCTCGTTCATGTGCATCATTCTGATGCTCACGGGGTCGCTCGTAACCATCATGGTTGCGAACGTGATGATCATCAGCTCCAACCCGGACAACTTTGTCATCACCTCCGTGGTGGGCCTGACCGGTTTCTCGGGGGGAAATGTTTCCAAGAACGCCAACTACGTCGACGTCTACCGTGACCGGCTTGAACTGTATTTCGATCGCGGCGATCGCAAGGAAGTGGTCTCCATGTCGGAGCTTGAGGTGCGAGGCAATTTGTTCGATGAATTTATCTCCGAAGTCTATAACGTGCGGGATACGGAATACATCGTCATGCTGATTCGTCCCGACTCAGCGCAAGTAAGCAGTCGTCTTCGCACGGCCATCGTAAACCGGGGAATCGATCTCGGTATGGAATTGTTTGAAGCCGACAAGCCCATCCTGTTCAAGGATGGGCAAGTGGCGGAAAAGCGGGAGCGTTGATCGTATGGGCAAACGCAAACGCGACAATGGCATCTCGCTAGATTCCTTTCTCGATATTCTGACCTGTCTGCAGGGGGTGTTGATGCTGATCATCATTACCACGGGCATCGACGCCGCCCAGACAAAGATTATTGTGGCCACCCCGGTCGAACTTGCCGGCGATGAGAAGCCCATCTTCATCGAGGTCAGGAACAATCAATTGTTCACCGTTCCTCTGGAGCGCGCGCGCGGTGCTATTCGCGATCGGCAAAAAGAAATCGTGGAGATGCGGCGGTCGACCGGTGCTTCCACGATTAATGTGCTGGAGGCCGTGGGTAATGCCGATGTGGACATTGGCGATTATGTTGTCGATTTTGCCCGGTTTCTCGGAGGTCAGATCGCCCTGATTCCCAAGCCGGAGTCCACAGGGTATGCGATCGAAAGTTTTGAAGCCGAGACCCCGACCAACTGGTTTGGAAAAATCATCAATGAAATGGACCGGGACAACGAGCGAATCAATTTCTTGGTGCGCGATGACAGTTTTGATATGTTCAAATTGGCCCGGCTGGTGGCCTGGAAGAAAGAGATCAAGGTGACGTACTCGTTAATTCCGGGTGGCGAGCCTCTGACCTTCCAGTAATCGTGCGCGCGGGACGTCGCGCAACCGGGCCTCGCGCGAGGAGTAGGTGAACATGAATTCAATGGATGTCGAAGCTATACAAAAAATTCTGCCGCATCGCTACCCGATGTTGCTGCTCGACCGGGTGATCGAGTGCGACTTTGAACGCCAGCGTATTGTGGCCATCAAGGCAGTCTCCGCCAACGAGCCTTATATGCAGGGACATTTTCCCAACTGGAAGTGTATGCCCGGCGTTTTGCAGCTCGAGTCCATGGCTCAGGCCTGCGGAGTGTTAATGAGCAGCATCTTCTCGCAACCCGGACGCATTGCGTATTTTCTTTCCATCGATAAAGCCAAGTTCCGCCGCGTAGTTCGTCCCGGTGATGTGATGCGGATTGAAATTAATTTCCTGCGGGCCCGGTTGAAGGTGACGCGCATGAAAGGGGTGATCACGGTGGATGGTGAAATCGCCTCTGAAGCGGAAATGATGTTCACCTATCGCGAGGAATAACCGGTTGAAACCCGATATCCACCCCACCGCGGTGGTTGATCCCGCTGCGGCCCTCGGCGATGATGTCGTGGTGGGTCCTTATTGTGTGATCGGTCCGCGCGTGACCATCGGCGCCGGCTCCCGCCTCCTGAGTCATGTCGTGGTGGACGGACTCACCGCGATCGGCGATCACTGCACCATTTTCCCGTTTGCCTCGATCGGCTTGCAGACCCAGGATCTGAAATTCAAAGGGGGCACGCCCGGCGTGAAGATCGGCAACCGCGTGACCATTCGCGAATCGGTCACGGTCAATGCCGCCACGAACGATGGCGACTTCACCACGATCGGTGATCAATGTCACATCATGGCGTATGCCCATATCGCGCATGACTGCCACGTGGGTCACCGGGTCATCATGGCGAATTGCGCCACCTTGGCCGGTCATGTGATCGTCGAGGATCAGGCGATTCTCGGCGGCATGACCGGCGTTCATCAGTTTGTGCGCATCGGACGCCTAACCATCACCGGTGGCTGCTCGAAGGTAGTGAAAGATATTCCGCCTTTCATGATGGCGGACGGAAACCCGCTGGCTGTGCACACCATCAATAAAGTCGGTTTGGAACGTGCCGGTGTCGCGGCGTCGGTGATGGCCGACCTCAAAAAAGCCTACAAGATCATCTACCGCGGCAAGTTGACCTCGGTCCGGGCCGTGGAGGAACTGAAGCAACTCCCCGCAAGCCCGGAAATCGATCAACTCGCGGAGTTCGTGCGAACGTCGGAACGGGGGATCACCCGATGAACCGGAAAAAAATCATCGCCGCGTCGCTGGCCGCAATCATGCTGCTCGCATCCTTGCCTGTGCCCTCGCGTGCGCAGTCGTCCGGGGATGCGCAGGTCACCTTCACCTTTGATCAGGCCGATCTGCGATTGATTATCGAGGCCGTGGGTAAAATGACCGGCCGGCGGTTTGTCATCGATGAGCAGGTGAAAGGCAATGTAACGGTGACGCCGGGCAATATCGCCCGCACGAATGCGTATCCCTTGCTCCTGGACATTCTTGAGTCGTCTGGTTTCACGGTGATCGAAAAAGCCGGCGTTTCCCACGTGGTGCCTCTGCCCGACACATCGACCGACCTCGCCCCGTTCGTCGGTGCGGATGAAGAACCCGGCCCCGGCATCAACACCAAAATGTTCATGCTGAAGCATGTGAGTGCTGTCGAGATGGCCAATCTGCTGCGCCCTATTGTGCGCGGTGGTCAAACCGGCGCGGTCACGGCCTCCGCCGACACCAATTACCTGATCATCACCGGAACCGGGGACACCATCCGCCACATCGGCAAAATGATCCGCGAGATCGATGTGCCCGGCGCTTCGAAAACCATGGAGGTGATGCCGCTGCAGCACGCCGATGCGGATGAATTGGCCGGTCAGCTTATTGCCGCCATGCGTGGCGCGGAAACGTCCGGCGAAAATGTCAGCCGCCATCTTCAACGGGTGGGGGGCGGCATGGGCGCGCTGCCTTCCGATATGGTGATTGTTCCCGTCCGCAATGCCAATAGCCTGGTGGTCGTGGGCACGCCGACCCAACTGGTGCAGGTGCGCGACATCATCACGAAGATCGATATTCCCACTCCGGTGGAGTTCGGGCGGCTGAATTCGATCTACCTCAAGTACATGAGCGCCGAGGAGGCCGCCACCACACTGAATGCGCTCCTCGCCAAGACGGCACCCAAGGAGCAACTGGCCCGCATTGCCATCGAACACAACAACGCCAACAATGCCCTCATCATCGAAGCCGCACCGCCGGATTTTGAACTCGTGCGCAAACTGGTCGAGGATCTCGACCGCATGCCCCAGCAAGTGATGGTCGAAGTGGTCATTGCCGAGGTTAGTATGGGCGAGGGATTTGATCTTGGCGTCGAGTGGAACACCATCGATGCCCCGGCGGAAGGTGAAACCACCGCGGTCGGACGCAGCCGGCCCGGCGATACGGACACACTGGCGAACATTCTCGAGACCGGCGCGTTTCCGCAAGGTATCGCCGTAGGCGTGGCGCGCGGCACCTATATCGATGCCGCCGGCCAGGTGCTCCCGCGCATTCCTTTCGTCGTGCAGGCGCTGGCCAAGGATCGCGATGTGAAAATTCTGTCCAACATTCCCCTGTGGGCGCAGAACAATACCGAGGCCAGCGTGAGCGTGGTCGAAAACATTCCCATCCTCAGTTCGCGCATCGAAGGCACGGGAGATAATCGCGATGTCATCCAGAACATCGAGCGTATTGATGTCGGCATCAAGTTGAAGCTGACCCCCCACATCAATGCCGATAACGAGGTCAAGCTGAAACTCAACCCGAGCATCGAGGCCATTACCGATAGCGGACCGCCCGACACCAGTTTTGCTCCGACCATCGCCAAGCGCGAAGTCGACACCACCATTACCGTTCCCGACCGGGCTACCGTTGTCATCAGCGGCCTCATTCGTGAAGATGAAATCAATGTGGTCAATAAAGTGCCATTCCTCGGCGATCTTCCCCTTATTGGCTGGCTCTTCCGATCCACCAGTAACCAGAAACAGCGTACCAATCTTCTCATCTTCGTAACGCCCAACATCATTCGCGACCTCAACGATGCCGAGGCCGTGCGTGCTTCGCTGCAGGCCCGCACCTCCATCAATGTCACCTCGGCCATTCCGGTCGCGGCGGAATCCGGCAAGGTGCCATGACCGCTCCCGGCGAGGAGCTTGAGGCGCTAGGGCGTCAATTTCATCTGCCCGTGCTGTCCACCATCAACGCCGGGATGATCGACACATCCCTGATTGCGCGGATTCCGGTGGATTGGGTCCGCCAGCATATTCTCTTCCCGGTGCGTCAACAGGGCGAGGTGATTGCGGTCATGGCTGACCCGGCGGTGTTGCCGCGGTTGGAGGAATTGTCCCTGTTGATTGGCGAGGAAATCTCCGGCGCCCTGGCCCCGGCGGCGGAAATCCGGCGCGCGATCGACCAAGCCTATTTCGAACGTAAACGGGAGGTGCCGGACATCGCCGGTTCCGCCGCCAAGGCGGCCCCGGAGGAACCCCCGGCCACCCGCGATGATGATCTGCTTCGCGCCTACGATGCCGCGCCGGTGACGCAATTGGTGAACAGCATCATTCTCGATGCCGTGCGGGCCAAGGCGTCGGACATCCATATCGAGCCGTATGAGAACCACGTGCGCATCCGTTTCCGGATCGACGGTTTTCTCTATGAACAACCCGCGCCACCCAAACAACTCGAGCAGTCGTTGATCTCCCGCTTGAAGGTCATGAGTCGTCTCGATATCGCCGAGCGACGTCTGCCGCAGGATGGCATGGCACGCGTCCGCGCCGGTGAACGGGAAATCGATATTCGCGTGTCCACCGTCCCCGTCGCCGAAGGCGAACGCGTGGTCCTGCGGTTGTTGAACCAATCCTCGACGCTCCTTCCCCTGCATGATTTGGGAATGCCGCCGGAGGTGCTGACCCGTTTTCGCGAGGCGATGAACATGCCAAACGGGATCGTGCTCGTGACCGGCCCGACCGGCAGCGGCAAGACCACGACGCTCTACGCCGCCCTGCGCGAGCTCGACACCAGCCACCGCAATGTGCTGACCATCGAGGATCCGGTGGAGTACCAGATGTCGAACATCGGCCAGATCCAGGTGAAGCCGAAGATCGGTTTGACCTTTGCCGCCGGACTTCGTCACATTCTTCGTCAGGATCCCGATGTCATTCTTGTTGGTGAAATTCGCGACCAGGAGACCGCGGAAATCGCCGTGCGCGCGGCCTTGACCGGTCATCTGGTCTTCAGCACCTTGCACACCAACGATGCCGCATCGGCCGTGGTGCGACTGATTGACATGGGTGTTCCCGCGTATCTGATCAGTTCCTCCATCCGGGCGATCGTGGCCCAGCGCCTTGTCCGGCGGCTTTGTCCGGATTGCCGGTCAGTCCGGTTTATTCGTGAGGACGAACTTTCCGGATTTGACCACGCGGTCATCGACGCCTTGCGCGGAAAAAATGGCTATGCCCCCTCGGGTTGCCCGACCTGCGTGCAGGGCTATCGCGGTCGCGTGGGCTTGTACGAAATGTTGATGATCGGACCAGCCGAGCAAGAGGCCATCCGCCGGGGAGCCGATGTCGCTTTGTTGCGCGAGCGGACCATGCGCCAGCGGGGATCCATCGCGCGCGATGCCATGGACAAGGTGTTGTCCGGACTGACCAGTCTGGACGAGGTCAGGCGCGTGCTTGAGCCGGCTGTGCGGAACGATCCGGCATGAAAACATTTGTCTACCGCGGCTTCGATCGGTCGGGTGCCCGCAAGCGCGGCACCGTGGAAGCGGTGGACCTCAAGGAAGCTCGCGAGAAACTCGCCCGCGAAAAAATTTTCCCCGAGCACGTGGAGCCCGCGGCGGATTCGCATCGCCACTCGCGCGGATTGACTTCAGGGCCGGGCTCCTTGCGGCGGTCGGAGGTGCGGGCTGAATGGTATCGCGCTCTTTCTGCCCTCCTCAAGGCCGGGTTGCCCATGGCAACGGCGCTGGAAGTGTTGCTGGATCAACCCGGCGAGTCCGATGGAGCTTCCGCGCGGGCCATCGCGATTTTGCGCGATCGCATCCGTGATGGCGCGCCATTCGCGGCCGCCCTCGAAAGCTCCGGTGGATCCATCAGCGATTTTGAACGCGCCGTCATTCAGGCCGGTGAACGAAGCGGCCGGCTGTCCGATGTGCTGGCCGAAGTGGCCGACTATCTTGAAGATGTCGGCAGGATCAAACAGAACATCAAAACCGCCTCCATCTATCCGCTGATCGTTTTGTTTCTCGCCTTCGTAACCGGCACCGGTGTGCTTGGCTTTTTGGTGCCGAAGTTGGCCGCGTTGTTCGAAGAGCAGCAGGAAGCGTTGCCACTGTTGACGGTGATCGTCGTCGGTTTGGGCCGTTGGTTTCTGCCGCTCATCCTGCCGCTGCTCCTGCTCGCGATGGGCCTGTTGATTTGGCGGGTCAGGCGCGCGCTGGCCGATGAGGCCTCCCGCGTGCGCATGGAACGCCACATCGCCGGGTTGCCCTTGCTTGGCCGTGGCTTCGGCCTGCTGGTGACGCTTCGCTTTGCCCGGACCTGCTCGTTGTTGTTGCGCGGCGGATGTCCGATGGTGGAAACGGTGGCGCTGGCCGGACGGGCAACTGGAAGCGCGTGGCTCGCGGGGTTGCTGGTTCAGCAGTCGGAATCCATTCGCCACGGTGCATCGCTTGGCGATGCCTTGGCCGGCGTGCCGGTGTTAAGCCGGAACTTGCGCTCCTGGATCAAGGCGGGCGAGGCATCGGGTGATGTGCCGGCGATGTTTGATCGCGCCGCCGAGCGCTATCGCATGCTCTGGATGAATTACGTGCAACGCACGCTGGCGGTGATCGAGCCCGCGCTTATTGTGCTGGTGGCCCTGTTCGTGCTCGTGATTGCGCTGGCCATGCTGCTGCCCATTCTATCGATCAACCAGCAGCTCGGATGGTAACCCGGCCCTCGATCCCTTTGTGGCTGGGCAGCCGGACCGACAAGTCGGCCTGTCGCACATCGGCCTCGTTGCCGCGAAAGTCGATCAGGACCGGCTCCGCCGGCTGGCGGGCGGCCAGCAGCGCGGCGAGCAGTATCGCTTTTTCTGCGCCGTCACCCCGGCGGTAGTTCCATACCTCGTCCGGCTGGGCCATACGCATGCCGTCGTAAATGGATTCGCCGGTCCAGGACGTGATGGTTTCAACCACATGGGACCACGACCAGTCGCGGGCGCCTTGCACACATACCGGATTGCGTTGCATGGCCGCTTGCAGAAAAGGTTTCCAGTCGGTGCGGGCAAAATCACGCCAGGCATAAAAAGCCAGATCAGCGGTCAAACTTTTGGTGCGGAAGCCGTCGAGCGAGTCGATGATTTGCTCGCGCGTCATGTCCGGCGCGAGGGGAAGCGGCTGCCCGGGCAGGAATTCTTTGGTCGCGCCGTGGTCGGGAAAGCGCGGGTGCAGGCGCGCGAATTCCGCAAGTCGATCAATCACCTGACAGCAAGCCTGACATTCGTGATGCAGCGCGGCCTTCAGCTTTTCGATATCGCCGGCCTGGCTGATGTCGATTTTGTTCTCCCGGAAGAACTCATCGAGAATATTGATGCAGATGCGCCCGGGAATGCGCTCGGTGTAAAACATGTCCATCTCGATATCGTCCAGCAGCTTGTCGCGCGTCTTGTCGCTGGCCTTGTAGGGTCCGGTATGCTCGTAGGCGTAGACTTTTTCCGCTTCGATCCATTGCGACTTGCCGTGGCAGTCGCGGCAAAACTGAAAGCATTTCTGCAGATCGCTGTGCTGGCGCAGAAAGTTGGCCAGAATCTCGAGATCAACCGGCGTGGAGAGATACTTGCCGAGGTGCTGTTTGAAGGCATCATATCGAACCGGATCAATCGTCGCCTCGTTATACACGCAGTGGATATGACCGGTGTGATGACTGACAATGGTCACGCGCTCATGCCGCAAGGCGCGCTGGGCTTTCACCGTTTGCTCGGTGCCATTGAACCACATGTTTTTCGTCATGATGCGGCGGTTGTTGGTGATGATGCCGTCGTTGAGCATGATGTAATTCTGCGAATGAAGCGGCGTGGCCATCAGGTAGATGTCATCGAGTGAGATGCCGCAGACCACAAACATGGCCGCCGCATAAAGTGTGGAGAGCGATACGCATTCGCCGGCGCCAAGGCGGTAGCCGGGCCGGAGGATGAACGCATCCATCGCCTCGATGGTTTCGGTTTTCCAGTAGGGAATATCGGCGGTGGTGTATTTATCGAGCCCGAAGTGGCGGCGTATATCGAGATCGAAATAGTATTTATCGCCTTCATAACCGAAGAGCGCATTGCTGCGGCTGATGGTTTCCTCGTCCATCCACGGGCGGAAGCGGCCGATCTCTCGTTCCTTGGTGGTGAGGCCCCACGTGTCGAGGTCGAGATTGAATTCGTAGTGATCAATGATGAACTGTTTCAGTCGCAACACGCGGCGGTAGGGTTTGAGCGCGTGGATGCCGTCAAACCAGGGATCTTCGCGCCATTGCCACAGGCGGGGCGACATGATGTTCGCCAGCACCAGGCTGTAGAGAAGCTCGGGAAACACGAATATTTCCATATCGGAAAGCGTGGCCGCGGATGAGTATTTCTCCAGCAAGGCATCGGGCAGGGCGGGGGAGAACGGGGCATCGCGGTCAATCGTAATCTGCATGGGGATACTATATCCGAACCATTCCGGAAGTGGCAAAGGCTCAAATTGGCTTTTCTTCCCCGGGGGTTTTGTTAGCTTTTCTGCAGGTGGTGAGTTCAAGTATGTCCGACGACACGCAGCAGCCCGAAAATTTTTCCGCAGACGAGGCCTCCGCAGCCGGCGCCAATTGGCAGGATTTGGTGAATGGTCTCGACTTCACACCGTCGTGGGCGCGTGGTTCTTCCGATCGCCCGGCCGCGGTTTCCTACTCGCCGGAGCGTGATGCTTCGTCCGGTCGTTCCCGCCGTGACAAGCCCCGTCGCCCGGGCGACCGTCCGCCCCGCGAACATCGTGCGCCCCGCCCGGGTGGTGCGTCGCATGCCCCCGAGAGTGGACGCCCGCCCCGCCCGGATGGGCGTTCGTATCCACGTCGCGAACCGCGCACGTTTTTGCCGGTGGATGTTTCGTTCATTCCCGATCGCGATCGTCTCGGCGCCGTGGTTCGCCAGTTGCACGCGGTGAAGCGGGCGTTTCCCTTGCCCTATCTCGCCCAGCTGTTTCTCGACAAGCCCGCGCATCACTGCATCAAGCTTGAGGCCAAACCGGTTACGGATGGCGTCGCGGTGCAGTTTTTTCAGGATCGCGAAAGCCGCGTGGTGTTTCTGTCCCGCGAGGAGTTGAACGACTACCTGCTTCGCACGCACATCGAAAAGCATTTCGAACGCGTCGAGGAAACCGTGGAGCCACCGGCGGGCAATTTTGTATGCGTCGGACAGTGCAAGCGAACCGGCATGCTCCTCGGACCGCCAAACTATCACGGCTACAACGAGCGCATGGCCGAAGTACACCGGACGCACTGCCCGCAGATGACCCTGGATCAATACCGCAACCAGATTGATATGGTTCGCGATCCGGCGGTCATCGAACGATGGAAGGATGAATGCCGCACGCGCGTTCGCTACCGGCTCAAGGATGGGTCCGGCCAGGAATCGACGCTCACGCTGACCCAAGCCGAGCATATGTTCCGCGAAAAATTTACCGAGTCGTATGTGCTCACCGGTGGCAAAGTGATCATGCCCGCCACGGCGATGGCCGGCGTAAGCGATGAACGGTTGCGTCAGGTCATCATCTCGGCGCGCAATCGGGAGGATCGTTTTCCGTTTTCCATGATGCTGGCAGTGCGCCCGGCCTTCCGGCGCATGAAGCTGGACATTTTCAAAGCCGGAAAAGATGAAACGTTTATTACCGCGATTACCCCGAAACCGTTTGATGCCGAACATGCCATCGCGCCCATCAAGGAAATGATCGCGCTGATCACCGCCCATCCTGGATGCAACCGGACGCAGTTGATGGAAAAGCTCTGCCCCGGCAAGAATTCCGGAGATCCTGAAGTGGCGGAAAAAATGGGTCCGCTAGTTTGGCTGGTCGACAAAGGTCATATCATTGAGTTTTTCAATGGCACCTATGCCATTCCCGGTCACCTGCGCATGGCCGCCTCGGTTCCCACCGAGAAACCGCAGGATCATCATCACCCGGAACTCAACGCGGCGCCGACGGCCCCAGCGAGCGAATCCACGCCACCTCCGCCGCCAGACCATCCCGCACCGGCGTCTTCGGTTGATAGCCCAGCAAACGGCGAGCCTTCTCAATATTAGCCGCCGTGTGCTTCTGGTCGCCGGCGCGGGCCGGCTTGCGGTCGATGACCGCTTCGCGGCCGGTCAACTCTTCCAGCAATTGGACCACCTCGTTGAGCGATACAATCTGTCCGCCACCGATATTGAACACCTGGCCCAACGACTGTTCGCGCTTGCGGGCGGCAAGGTAGGTGGCCTCCACGCAGTCCGACACGTAGGTGTTGCTGCGCGTTTGTTCGCCGTCACCGAACATCGGGAATGTCCGTCCCTCCATCAAGGCCCGAATCAGGATATGGTAGGCCATATCCGGACGCTGCCGCGGTCCGTACACGGAAAAGTAACGCAGGATGGTGATCGGCAACCCGAAGTTTGCCTCGTACGCCCGGCATAGATTCTCTGCGGCGAGTTTGGTGATACCGTAGGGGGAAAAGGGTTGGGTGGGGCTTTCCTCCGGTTCAGTCGCCTCGCGGCCATACACGCTCGATGTGGAAATGTGAATGAAGTGCGGAAGCGAGGCCGCGCGGGCCGCCTCGAGCAGCCGCTGGGTCGCCTCGATGTTGCACGTGCTGTACAGCGGCAGATCGCTCCAGCTCTTGACGAGGCCGGGCATCGCGGCCAAATGAAACACCGCCGCGCAACCTTCCATCTCGGCACGAAGATCCGCCTGCCGCAAATCCTGATCGACGAACCTGAAGTGCGGATGCGTTTTCAATCCGGCCAGATTGCTTTCCTTGATGCTGCGGTCGTAGTACGGAATAAAACAGTCCACCCCGGTAACCTCGTGGCCATCGGCCAGCAGGCGCTCGCTCAGGTGGGAACCAATAAATCCGGCCGCGCCGGTGACAAGATAACGACTCATGCAACAACCTTTATTCCAGACAATTACAACACAGTAAAAGCATCCAACGCCAAGATAAAGCTTGCTTTGGATGATGCGCTACCATGGTATATCAGGCTGAACAAGCCAAGGCGAACATGAAAAAAAATATGCGGGTTGGGTTGCTGGTGGCATGGACATGGATGTCCATGGCGGGGACAAACGGCGAGCCGGTTGCGTGGATGGAAAGTCAGGGTCAACCCCTGCTGGAAGAGGCCGTCACGGCGTTTGTGCATCCACCCGTCCCGGCTCTGGATCGATCGTCTTTTCGCGTCGCCTTCTACAACCTCGAAACCTTCACCGATGGCATCAAGGACGGCGAAGACCGGACCGAGGCCTTGGCCAAGACGCAGGCGGCCGATGCCGCCGCGATTCTTGCTGAAGTTAACGCTGATATTCTTCTTATATCGGAAATTGAAAATGCCCGCGCCTTGATCATGCTGAACGATGCGCTGGCGGATCCTTATCCAGCCGGCTATGTCGTCCGGTATGGCACTGGCTCCAGCCGGGAGGAAAACATGAACGCCGCCATGTTGACCCGCCACCGTCCCGACATGATTCATGAGCTTGATTTTGGTCCGCTGACCGGTTCCGGTCGGCCCACCCGCGGTTTTTTCCGGGCTACGTTTGATCTCGGTGATGATCACCACCTGGTGGTGTACGGCGGCCATCTGAAGTCAAACTGGGGCAACATGCAGCGCAATTATTCCCAGCGCTATCACGCCTTGCGCATGATGCGCGATGATGCCGCCACCTTGATGGCCACGGACCCGGACCGGAAATGGGAGATGCTCCTGCTCGCCGACTTTAACTCCGATCCCCTCATGCCCAAGTTCGCCGATGACCCCACCTGGACCATCATGGGCGATTGGATCGATTTGTGGGCCGATCATCCGGAGGTGAGCAATCTTTTCACCGTGCCGTCACGCCTGGGGGACCCTGAATTGGTTTTTCCGCCGGCGTTGTTCGATCGCATTGTCGCTCATCCCGCCTTGCGTGAAGCCCCCTGGGTTGCTTCCCTGCCCGGAGTGGTGGCGAAGGGTGCCGACACGGAAAATGTCCACACCAAACCGGGACGCCATGGCCACGTTTCCGATCATTACCCGGTCTACGTGGATATCACGCGATAGTCCGCGCTGCTTTGCATTAGTCGATTGATTTCGCGGTAAAATAAAACTACCATCTTTACAACCATTTTGGAGAACCTATATGAAGATGACGAAACGCATAGCGATATTCCTCTACGTTCTTTCCTGCACGGCGCTTACCGGACTGCAGGCCGAAGAGCGTGATCTGTTTGCCGATGCCCCCTGGTATGTAGGCGCCGGTGTCGGCCACATCAACTTCGAAGGCGATGTCGTCGTGCAGGATGACTTCTTCGTCGGGCTTCGACTCGGGCATGACTACAATCAGTTCTTCGGCATCGAACTGGGCCTCGATATCGCCCCGAGCCTCGATAACACCACCTACAACGCCAACGACAACCGCTACCGGCTAAATGACGAAACTGATGCCGTGCGCCTGTCGCTCGATGCGCTCTTCCATCTTCGCAATACGCATGACCTGCGCTGGGATCCGTACCTTGCCGCCGGCGGCTCGTGGTTCTTCTTCGGTGATGCCGTCAACAAGGATGGCGACAAGGACATCCTCGGCGCCCAGGCCGGTGCCGGTTTGTTCTATCACTTCAGCGATGCCTGGTCGATTCGCGGCGATTTCCGCACCACCCTCGCCAGCAAAAATACCGAATTCGGCGCGATTCTTTTCGTCGGCGCCAACTACCGTTTTGGCACCGCTATTCCCGCCCAATACACGCTCAGCGGCGGTGATCCCGACAGCGATGGCGACGGCCTGACCGACACCTACGAAACACAAATCGGAACCAATCCGTTTGATCCCGATACGGACAAGGACGGTCTCTCCGATGGCGAGGAGGTGTTGACCTACAAAACCGATCCCCTCAATCCCGAC
Organism: uncultured Verrucomicrobiota bacterium; assembly: GCA_964470065.1. GTDB lineage: Bacteria > Verrucomicrobiota > Kiritimatiellia > CAIVKH01 > CAIVKH01 > CALMUP01. The sequence goes on from CAYYAR010000030.1 coordinate 31,267, forward strand.
TCGGACTGGGACGGCCTCACCGATGGCGCTGAAGTTACCGTGTACACCACCAATCCGTTGAATCCCGACACCGATGCCGGTGGCGTGAAAGACGGACACGAAGTCGTCGAGGATGGAACCGATCCGCTCGATGGCTCTGATGATTTGCAGCTGTTTACGCTCAATATCGTGTTTGATTACGACAAGGCGATTCTCCACCCGCGCTATCACGATGAGCTCGACGTAGTCGTCAAGGTGCTTCAGCGTGATCCCGGCGCCACCGCGCGCATCGAAGGCCACGCCGACAAGCGTCCCAAGTCCAAACGCGACTACAACATCAAGCTGTCCGAGCGCCGCGCCAATGCCGTGCTCGATTATATCGCCGATGTGGGCGGTATTGATCGCGCCCGTTTGACCGCCAAAGGCTACGGTTTTGACCGCCCCGTCGCGCCGAATGACAACGAAGTCAATATGCAGAAAAATCGCCGCACCGAGATTTATATTCGCAAAGGCGAAAACGCCGGTGGCGCTGAACTGTCTCCCACCCAGGTTCCGATCGTGATCGACGAACCCGCCCCGGCGGGTATGGCTGAGCCGGTCGAACAACCGGCTTTGCTCAAGTAATGCCAAAGGCGCCTTCGGGCGCCTTTTTTGTTGCTTCATCCGCTACGGCTTGCCACGCGAGGGTTTTGCCTGCGAAAAGCGGAACCACCGGCCCGTAGGATGCCGGCACCAGCCAGCCGTTCTGTTCAAGCCTCACTCGCGTGGCTGGAGGCGTCACGCCGTAAATTTGTTGCGCGTGGGCGGAAACAAAGCCCGCCATCTTTTCCCGCGCGCCGTGCCGGTCGAAAAACTCCGCGAGCAAACTCAGGGCCACCGGCGCGGTGAAAACACCCGCCGCACATCCCGGACATTCCTTCTTGTCGACCGGGTGGGGGGCCGAATCGCTTCCAAACATGATTTTGGGATGCCCGGCCAGTACGGCGTGCTGTAACGCTTCGCGATCTTCCGGCCGCTTGAGCAACGGTTTGCAGAACAGGTGAGGATTCAGCAAGCCGCCCGCCATGTCATCCAGCGTGAGCAGAAGATGATGCACGGTGATGGTGGCGTAAAGATGTTCGTGCCGGTCGAGCATCTGCACCGCATCGGTCGTGGTGATGTGCTCCATGATGATGGTCAGGCGCGGATAGGTGCGGGCCAGCCAGTCATAGGTCGCCATGAACTCGCGCTCCCGGTCCATCACGAATCCATGGGTCTCGCCATGCACCAGCAGGGGAATGTCCATCGACTCCATCATCCGGAACACCCGGTCATAGCTCCGCAAATCTCTCACGCCGCGTTCGCTATTGGTGGTTACGCCCTCGGGGTACAACTTGATGCCGGTGATATGCGGCCGCGCCGCGGCCAGTTCCTCTTCGCGGTAATCACGGAAAAAAAGCGTCATGTATGGCTCGAAGGGCATGTTCCCGGTGGCCGCGCGAATATCCTCGCGATAGGACAGCACCCGTGCCAGCGTATCCACCGGCGGCACCAGGTTGGGCATGATCACCGCGCCGGCAAACTGCGTGGCCGAGAGAGGCGCCACGATCCGCAGCATCTCGCCCTGTCGCAGGTGAAGGTGCATATCGAGCGGCGAGTGGATGATCCAGTGGCTGTTCATGGCTCGAGAATAAACTTGGGTGATTGCGAAAGGAAAGCGCGCGGATTGTCCCAGGCCATGCGGCGGATCGCCGCGCCGTCATAACCGCGTCGCCGCATTTCCTGCATTGCCCGCGGCACCGCCAATGGATCGCTCACGCCCCAATCGCACGCACTGTTCATCCACAATCGATCCATGCCGTGCACGTCGATCATATCCACCGCACGGGCAAGCGAACATTTGGACTGCGGATAGAGCGTCATTCCGGCCCAGAAACCCGCATCATGCACCATGCCGATGGTATGCTCCTCCACGTGATCGATGATCACCCGCTCCGGCCGGATCCGGCGGTGCTCCTTGATCGCATCAATCGTCAATCGCGTGCCTTTGCGCTTGTCTTCGAGATGCGGCGTGTGGATCAAAATCATCTGGTCATGCTTCTCCGCCAGTTCGAGATGCCAGTGAAGCACGGTCAGTTCGTTGCGACTGTTTTTGTTCAGGCCGATTTCCCCGATGCCGAGCACATTTGGCTTCGCTAGAAAACCGGGCAACATCGCCACCACCTCGCGGGCGAGACCGGTATCCTCGGATTCCTTGGGATTGATACACATCCAGGCGTAATGGCGGATGCCGAACCTTGCGGCGCGCGCCGGCTCGAAGCCCGTGAGCTGGCAAAAGTAATCGTGAAATCCCGCCGCCGAAGAGCGGTCGAAACCCGCCCAGAAGGCCGGTTCGCATACCGCCCGGCAACCGGCCAGCGCCAGTTGCTCGTAATCCGCCGTGGTGCGGCTGACCATATGGGCATGCGGTTCGATGTAGTGCATGTCAGGAGGCCTTGCCGCGGAATTCGGGCCACGCACCCGTAGCGCCTTTTTGCGGGGCGGAATCGACCGGTGCCTCGGTGGGATCGCTTAGCAACTCCAGCATGCGCCGTGTTGAATCCGGCTCGCCGGTCGACAAACCCCGGATGGCTTCGCGCAGGCTTTCCCACCGGAAATCGCCCTGTCCGCCCCCGGCCCGCTCTACGCGGTCCATAAATGCCGCGAGTTCCAGCAGGTGATGACGGGCTTCCAGAAAATATTCATTCAGTAAAGCTTCGCGGTCCACGATGCGCTCCCGTTGTCAATTCATCGCTGGTACTCTAGCACCGTGATTTGGTAATTTAAGCACTAAATCATCGTCAACCTTGAGATTCTTACTCTACAACATTCGATACGGCACCGGCGCCCGCCAGCCCCGGCTTCCCTGGAGCGGGTATTTCACCCGCACCACCAGTCATCTCGGCGAAATCATCGATTTCATCAAGCCATTGCAACCCGATATCATCGGATTGGTCGAGGTGGATGGGGGATCTTACCGCACCCGCCGCCAGAACCAGGCCGAATTGATCGCCCGCGAGCTTGGTCATTACCATACCTATCGATCCAAGTACCGGGTCAACAGCCGGATCAGCCGCCGTCTGCCCGTGATGAACCAGCAGGGCAATGCCTTTATCACGCGCGACTCCATCTCCGATGCCCGCTATCATTACTTTGAGCGCGGGGTCAAGCGGCTCGTGATCGAACTGGAAATGGAAAACCTTGTGGTCTTTCTCGTCCACCTCTCGCTCGGCTTCCGGATCCGGCATCAACAACTCTCGACCCTCTACCAGATGGTGAAAAAAACCGGCAAGCCGCTGATTGTCGCCGGCGATTTCAATGCGCTCTGGGGCGAGCGGGAAATTGATCTGTTCCTGGCCGCCACCGGTCTGCGCAACGTCAATGTCGAGGGCAAGCCTTCGTTTCCCAGTTGGGAGCCCAAGCGTCATCTTGATTTCATCCTGTGCAGTGAGCAGATCAAGGCGGAGCGGTTCTGGATGCCGGATGTCACCTTGTCGGACCATTTGCCGCTCGTGCTCGACTTTCGTATCGGAGACGGCGCGTGAGGGTTATCTACACCTGGTCGAACGCCCCGCGTGGTTCGTCGAGCGGACTCGCGGGCCGGATTGCCGGACTGATCATATCCGTGCTTGCCCTCGCCGCCGCCGCGTTCTTCGGCTTCTTTATTTTTCTTTTTGTGTTCGGCCTGGTCGTCATCGCGGGCAGCCTCCTCGCTCTTCGTCTGTGGTGGTTCAAGCGCCGCATCGAAAAGGAATTCACCCGTCCGCCGGCGGCCAAACCGCCGCCTCGTGATTATATCGACGTCGAATTTACCGAGCATAAACCGTAAGACCCGACCCGTTCGCGCCGGACCACCGCAGTTTAGGCGGGACGGGTGATCGTTTATGGGAGGCTACCATTTGAATATACGTGTTATATGGTTATATGATGTAATGGTTTATTCTTTTATATTCAGCAGCCGGAGTTAATTATGTTTGAACAAGCATTCCGTAATATCGACGATGCGCTTCGCAAGGAAGCCGGTTGCGCCACGGAACTGGATTACGCCGAGCAGACTTCCTGGCTGCTCTTCCTGAAATACCTCGACGGCCTCGAGCAGGACCGCGCCACCGAAGCCGAGCTCGAAGGCAAGAACTACGCCTACATCCTCGATAAACCCTACCGCTGGGATACCTGGGCCGCGCCCCGCGATGCGTCCGGCCAGATCGACCACAACCGGGCCCTGTCCGGCGACGATCTCTGCGCTTTTGTGAATCAGGAGCTTTTCCCTTACCTTCATAAATTCAAGCAGCGCGCCTCCGGCCCCAACACCATCGAATACAAGATCGGTGAAATCTTCGGCGAACTGAAAAACAAGATCACCAGCGGCTATAACCTCCGCGAGATCATCGACCACGTCGACGAGCTCCGCTTCCGCTCCCAAACCGAGAAGCACGAGCTGTCCGCTCTCTACGAGGAAAAGATCAAGCGCATGGGCAATGCCGGACGCAACGGCGGCGAATACTACACCCCGCGCCCGCTCATCCGCGCCATGATCCGCGCGATCGACCCGCAACCCGGCGAAACCATCTACGACGGCGCCTGCGGGTCCGGCGGATTCTTGTGCGAGGCCTTCGATTACCTCCGTGAGGCACACCCGAAGCGCACCACTGCGCAGGACAAACGGCTGCAGGAATCCACCTTTTACGGCATCGAGAAAAAGTCGCTCGCCTACGTCATCGGCATCATGAATATGATCCTGCACGGCATCGAAGCGCCCAACATCCGCCACCTCAACACCCTCGCCGAGTTCAACCTCTCCGACATCCAGGAAAAGGACCGCTTCGACATCGTGCTCGCCAATCCGCCCTTCGGCGGCAAGGAGCGGCCCGAGGTGCAGCAGAATTTCCCCATCCGCACCGGCGAGACCGCGTTTCTGTTTCTCCAGCATTTCATCAAAATCCTCAAGGCGGGCGGGCGCGGGGCGGTGGTCATCAAGAACACGTTCCTCTCCAACACCGACAACGCCTCGGTCAGCCTGCGCAAACACCTGCTCGAAAGTTGCAACCTCCACACCGTGCTCGACTGTCCCGGCGGCACCTTCCAGGGCGCGGGGGTCAAAACGGTCGTGCTGTTTTTCGAGAAAGGCACCGCCACCCGCAAGGTCTGGTACTACCAGCTCGATCCCGGCCGCAACCTCGGCAAGACCAACCCGCTCAACGACCACGACCTCGCCGAATTCGTGCAGCTCCAAAAAACCCACGCTGACTCGCCCAAGAGCTGGAGCTTGAGCGTCAAGGACGTCGACCCCGCCACCTGCGACCTCTCGGTCAAAAACCCCAACGGCGGCGAAACCATCGCCCACCGGAGCCCGCAAGAGATCATGGAGGAGATCGCCGCGTTGGATAAGGAGGGCGCGGAGGTGCTGCAAAAAATCAGGGGGTTGTTATGAGTGCAGAGCGAAAAAATGGGAATAATGGGAAGCATGGGAATGATAAAACGCCACGCACGAAAAAGACCCATAATTCCCATAACTCCCATAATTCCCACCCCATCATCCCGCATCGCGGCGACCCCACGACGCTCAAGTCATTCCAAAAAGCCGAAGTCATCTACGACTTCACGTTTCGTTTTGTGCACAAGTTCCTTGAGCGGGGCGACCGCACGATCGACCAAATGCTCCAGTCGGCCCGGTCGGGCAAGAAGAACATCCTTGAGGGAGCCAAGCTCGGGCGCACCTCGCGCGAGATGGAAATCAAGCTTATCAATGTGGCCCATGCCAGTTTGGATGAATTGTGCGATGACTATGGCGACTTCCTGCGCGCCCGCGATTTGAGGCAGTGGGACAAAGATTCCAAGGAAGCGCTCTTTGTGCGCCAGCTCGGCCGCCGCCAGCCCCAGACCTATGAGCTGTACCGCGAGTTCATGGAAACCCGCCCGCCGGAAGTGCTCGCCAACATCGCCATCTGCCTCATCAACCAGGCCACCTACCTCATCGACCGCCATCTCGACTCGTTGGAAAAAGCCTTCATCCAGCAAGGCGGCCTACGCGAGAAAATGACCAGAGTCAGGCTCGAATACCGCCAAGGCCAGCATCCGAATTTATCATCCACCACCCATGCCCCCCATCATTCCCATTCTTCCCACTCCTCTCATTCCTCCGCAGGAAAAGGAAAGGAGCAAGTGGCGTGAAGAAGGGGTGGGAGAGAAAACGACTTGGGGATATAGTCGACATCGAACTTGGTAAAACGCCCGCAAGGGCAACCCCATCTTTTTGGGATGAGAAGAAGGCTACAAACAATGTCTGGCTCTCAATAGCAGATTTACTCAACATTGAAGATGGTGTTGTAAATGACAGCAAAGAATACCTTTCAGATAAAGGGGCCTCGCTCTGCAAACTTGTTCCCAAGGGAACGCTTCTTGTCAGCTTCAAACTGACGCTAGGTCGTTTGGCTTTCGCTGGACGTGACTTATACACCAATGAAGCTATTGCTGCACTCACTCTCTTAAATGAACGTGCTATTTCTAAAGAATATCTTTTCTGGTATTTGCAGTTCTTTGATTGGCATAAGGCTGCCGAGGGAGATGTAAAAATAAAGGGGATGACGCTAAACAAGGCGAAATTGAAAGAAATCGTCATTGAGTTCCCCCCGCTGGCCGAGCAAAAGCGGATCGTGGCCTTGCTCGACGAAGCGTTTGCCGGGCTGGCCACCGCGCAAGCCAACGCCGAAAAAAACCTCCAAAACGCCCGCGCACTTTTCGAGAGCCAGTTGCAGACGGTGTTCAGCAAAAGAGGCGAGGGGTGGGTGGAGAAGCCGTTGGGTCAGATTGGAAAAACCCAAACCGGCTCAACGCCAAAAACAAGCGACCAAACGAATTACGGCAAATTCATTCCATTTATCAAGCCCGGCGACTTTACTTATAACGGCACGTTGGTTTACGAGAACGAGGGACTTAGCAAGAAGGGTCTGGACGTTTCGCGAAAAGTTATGGCGAATTCAGTCCTAATGGTTTGTATTGGCGCGACGATTGGAAAGTGTGGTTTTTGCGATCGCGAAGTGACGACCAACCAACAAATAAATTCGATAACGCCCATTTCGGGTGTCAGTCATCTGTTCATTTATTATCAGATGCTCACAAAAGATTTTCAGCATCGTGTTCGCTTAAACGCTGGCCAAGCGACTTTGCCGATCATCAGCAAAAGCAAATGGAGTGCGCTGAAAGTATTTGTCCCATCAGATATTGTAGAACAAGAACGAATCGCCGCCCACCTCGACGCCCTCTCCGCCGAAACCCAGCGGCTGGCGAAGATTTATGAGCAGAAGCAGGCGGCGCTGGCGGCGTTGAAGAAGTCGTTGTTGCATCAGGCGTTCAGCGGGGCGTTGTGAAAATATGAAAAATTATTATCGAGTCATGCTGGGTCAGAAGAGCGTATTTGCTGAAGAATGTTTTTCTGGCGGGTTTATCGGGGCGGACTTCGGAATTCATCAGGATTTGAGTCATAAATTACCGGATGAGTGGCGCGAGTTTAATAAACAATTTATCCCGATCCACCTGAAGCTCCATCCTGGCAAGACCAAGATTGGCGCCGGTTTGGCGTGCGGGTCTTTATGGACGGTTTGCAAGGGAATCAAGAAGGGTGACTTGGCGATTTGTCCAGATGGCACCGGAAAATACCGAGTGGCCGAAATCGCGGGTGACTATTACTACGAGACTGGAAAGATCCTGCCGCACAGGCGACCAGTCAACTGGCTCGGCGTTGAAATTGAGCGAGCAGCTATGAGCGAGGCCCTGAGAAATTCAGCGGGATCGATCGGCACGGTTAGCAATATTAGCGTTCACCGTGAAGAGCTTGAACGTCTTTTGGGCGGCGCCACGGCACCCAAGATTATCTCCACCGATGCGACGATCGAAAACGCATCTTCTTTTGCTCTGGAGTCGCATCTTGAGGAGTTTCTTGTTCAAAACTGGGCACGCACGGAATTTGGCAAGGATTATGATATTTACGAGGAAGACGGAGAAAAGGCACAGCAGTATCAAACCGACACGGGACCTCTCGATATTCTGGCCATCAGCAAGGATAAAAAAAGACTGCTCGTGGTTGAGCTGAAAAAAGGACGGGCGAGTGATGCGGTGGTTGGTCAAACCTTGCGCTACATGAGTTTTGTTCAGGATGAGTTGGCCGAAAACGGGCAAACAGTTCACGGCGTCATCATCGCCCATGAGGACGACGCTAAAATCCGCAGGGCACTTGCTATGACGCCTCGCATAGAGTTTTATCGCTATCAAGTAAGCTTCAGGTTGATGAAGGCATAGATGAACGAAGCCGAGACCAGAGCGGAGATGATTGAGCCGGCGTTGCGGGCGGCGGGGTGGGGTGTGGTGGAGGGGAGCCGCATCCGGCGGGAGTATCCGATCGCGCCGGGGCGGATCGAGGGTCGCGGGCGCAAGGGCAAGCCGCTGACCGCGGATTTCGTCCTCGAATACCGCAACACCAAGCTCTCCGTCGTCGAGGCGAAGGCGAAGGATGCAGAACTGACCGAAGGCGTGGGGCAGGCGAAAAACTACGGCCAGAAAATCAGCGTACGCTTCGTCTACGCCACCAACGGGCGCGGCATTTACAGCATCGATCTGGAGACCGGCAAGGAGGGCGAGGTGGAGCGCTATCCGACGCCCGACGAACTCTGGGCGATGACCTTCAGCGCCGCCGATGCGTGGCGCGACCGGTTCGCGGCGGTGCCGTATGAAGACAAGGGCGGGTCACATCCGGGGCGGTATTATCAGGACATTGCAATCGAGCGGGTGTTGAGCGCGATCGCGGGGAAGAAAAAACGCATCTTGCTCACCCTCGCCACCGGCACCGGCAAAACGTTCATCGCGTTTCAAATCGCGTGGAAGCTTTTCCAGTCGCGTTGGAATCTTTCCGGGGAGCCGACGCGGCGTCCGCGGATTTTGTTTCTGGCCGACCGGAATATTCTGGCGAATCAGGCGTATAACGCGTTCTCCGCGTTTGCCGATGACGCGCTCGTGCGCATCACGCCGGAGGAAATCCGCAAGAAGGGCAAAGTCCCCAAGAACGCCAGCATATTCTTCACCATCTTCCAGACCTTCATGTCGGGCCCGGAAAAGGACGGCCAGCCCACGCCGTGGTTTGGCGAGTATCCGCCGGATTTTTTCGATTTCATCATCATCGACGAGTGCCATCGCGGCGGCGCGAACGACGAGAGCAACTGGCGCGGGATCATGGAATATTTCGCGCCCGCGGTGCAGCTCGGCCTGACCGCCACGCCCAAGCGGCTGGAGAACGCCGACACCTACCGCTATTTCGGCGAGCCGGTCTATGTCTATTCGCTGAAGGACGGCATCAACGACGGCTTCCTCACGCCGTTCAAGGTTAAGCAGATTTCCACCACGCTCGACGAATACGTCTACACCCCGGATGACAACGTGGTGGAAGGGGAAATCGAGGAGGGGCGCCGCTACACCGAGGCGGACTTCAACAAGATCATCGAGATCAAGGCGCGGGAGAAAAAGCGCGTCGAGATATTCATGGCGCAGATCGACCAGAACGAGAAGTCGCTGGTCTTTTGCGCTACGCAGGATCATGCGCTGGCGGTGCGCGACCTCATCAACCAGGTGAAGCAGAGCAAGGATCCGGATTACTGCCATCGCGTGACCACCAACGACGGGGCGATCGGCGAGGAGCACTTGCGCAATTTCCAGGACAACGAAAAGACCATCCCGACGATCCTGACCACATCGCAAAAGCTCTCGACCGGTGTCGATGCGCGGAACATCCGCAACATCATCCTGATGCGGCCGGTGAATTCGATGATCGAGTTCAAGCAGATCATCGGGCGCGGGACGCGGCTGTTTGACGGCAAGGAATACTTCACGATTATTGATTTCGTGAAGGCGCATGAGCATTTTCTCGATCCGGAGTGGGATGGCGAACCCGCGGATCCGGAGCCTGCGGAAGAGCGGCCGCAGATCCCGCCGACCGGCTCGGTGATTCGCGAACCGCGGCCCGAGTATCCGAAGCGCCAGAAAACCAAGATCACGCTCGCCGACGGCAAGGAGCGATCCATCCAGCACATGACCTGCACGAGTTTCTGGCATCCGGACGGAACGCCGATGAGCGCCCAGCAGTTCATGGAGTTGTTGTACGGAAAGCTGCCGGATTTTTTCCATGACGAGGAGGAGTTGCGGGCCATCTGGAGCGCGCCGGACACGCGGCGGAAATTATTGCAGGGTTTGGCGGATAGCGGATTTGGCGCGGGGCAGTTGGCCGAGATGCAGAAGATCATCGATGCCGAGGCGAGCGATCTCTTCGATGTGCTGGCGCATGTGGCGTATGCCAAAGTGCCGGTCACGCGGCAAGTGCGGGCGGGCAATGCGCGGGTCTACATCAACACCAAATTCAGCGCCAAGCAGCAGGTCTTTCTCGATTTCGTGCTCCAGCACTATGTCGAGGTCGGCGTGGAAGAGCTGGACTCGGAAAAGCTCACCCCGCTCCTCCGGCTCAAGTACCACAACTCCATCGCCGACGCCGTGGCCGACCTCGGCCAGCCGAACCAAATCGGCCAAGTGTTTGCCGGGTTTCAGCAGTATCTCTATCTGGGATAAATGCGTGGTGACAGACAAGGTGTTGCTTACGTTGCGTGCAAGAGACGCGGAGAGACGCGGGGACAGACAAGCAGTGACGTTTGAGCCGTGCTCTTAATTGAAAGGCGATAAATTTCGTTGAACGGATCAAACGGGTGGCGTGGGGGGTGGCGTGGGGACAGACAACGTGTGGCTGTTGTAAGTCGTATAATTCCAATCTATTAGAACATTCACTACAGTCTGTATGTCCCCGCAAGCCTCAACGAACGGGGAGGGGCGGGGAAGGGACAGACAAGCAGTGACGTTTGAGCCGTGCTCTTAATCGAAACACGATAAATTTCGCTGAACGGATCAAACGGGATCAGAAATTTGTCTCACCAGCCGGGTGCCCGACGAGAAATAGAGCGGTATGGGGTGATACATCGTCGGTCAACCGTGAAGGATGGCGATCCGGTATCCTGATCG